>NZ_JAHLDV010000155.1 GCF_018861865.1 Clostridium frigoris | reverse complement strand
ACGAACACCTCATTTATAAATTCTTATGAGGTAATTCTACACTATATTTTTGTCTGTTTGGGACATAATCAAAAATGGTATACTAGGACATTATCATAAACGGATCATATTTGGTATATTAGAAATCAAAAAAGTATTGACATGAATAATGTTAGCTGATATAATATAAAAATAGTCACTTAGCGACAAATATATAACATTTATTGGTCTTTGAAAATTAAACAGAGAAATAGGTAAAGAAATGAAATAACATTTTATTTTAACCAGTCAATTACTTTAGTAAAAGTAATATTTTAGTCGTAAGACTAAAAAGTATGTAATGAGCTCGCGTTACCAACTTAATCGTTGGTATTCAACTTAACAGTTGGCGCAGATTAATCATTTCAACTAAAAAGTGTAAACTTTTAAATTGAGAGTTTGATCCTGGCTCAGGACGAACGCTGGCGGCGTGCCTAACACATGCAAGTCGAGCGATGATTCGCCTCTTCGGAGGCGTTAAT
>NZ_JAHLDV010000154.1 GCF_018861865.1 Clostridium frigoris | reverse complement strand
GGGCCTGTAAATAATTTTGTGTAAACAGAATAAAATGTACTCTTTCTTGGCAATAATTGAGATAAGTAATTATCAAAGATTGTAAGGAGGAGTATTTTTATGTCCAACATTTCAAAAGAGGTTTTAAGAGATTATATCAACGAGCAAAAGTTTACAAACCCAACTGAGGTTTTAACTGCTATGAAGAGCATGTTTAAAGACATTCTTCAGGAAACATTAGAAGCAGAAATGGATTCACAACTTGGATATGACAAGTATGAATTATCTGAAAAACGAACTCCAAACAGTAGAAATGGTTACTCTAAGAAGACTGTTAAATCTGAACTTGGATCCGTAGAACTTAATATACCACGTGATAGAAATGGCGAATTCGAGCCTAAAATTTTGCCTAAGTATCAAAGAAATATAACTGGTATTGAAGATAAAATAATGGCTCTTTATGCAACTGGAATGACCACGAGAGATATATCAGAACAAGTTAAAAATCTTTATGAAGTTGAGATATCTGCTGAAATGGTCTCGAATATAACAAATAGGATTATGCCTGTAGTTACAGAGTGGCAAAATAGGGCACTTGAAAAAACATACTCATTTGTTTTTTTGGATGCAATACACTATAAAGT
>NZ_JAHLDV010000153.1 GCF_018861865.1 Clostridium frigoris | reverse complement strand
TGCAGATGCTTTTGGATCTTTCGGATCATTGGATGGTAAGATTTTTAATGACGAGATGAACTTTGACCGCGACTTACTTGATGATGCTAGAAGGTATTATACAAACATTGTAGGCAAGTATGGTCCTCATGTTCAGGACCTTTTAAGGAAGGCTGGAACTATTGACATAAAGATTATCTGTCCACTACATGGACCAGTATGGCGTAATGATTTGGGATACTTTTTAGATAAGTATGACAAGTGGAGCAGGTACGAACCTGAGGAAAAAGGTGTAATGATTGTTTATGGAACAATGTATGGCAATACGGAGGCCGCTGCAAACGACTTAGCCACAAGGCTCGTGGAAAAAGGAATGACGAATGTTGTAATGTACGATGTTTCAAAAACTCATGTATCGTATTTGATTTCTGAGACATTCAAATATAGTCATGTGGTTCTTGCATCTGTAACTTACAACCTAAAGATTTATCCACCAATGCTTGCTTATATAATGGATATGAAGGCATTAAATCTTCAAAAACGTACTTTTGCTCTTATAGAAAATGGTTCATGGGCTCCTCAATCTGGTAAATTGATGCGCGAACTTTTGGATGACATGAAAGAAATAACTATTTTAGACAATGAGATGTCAATAAACTCTAGTATGAAAGAAGA
>NZ_JAHLDV010000152.1 GCF_018861865.1 Clostridium frigoris | reverse complement strand
AGGTGTATTAAACTTACCCAAAATTATAATTCAAACAAAGTAAAGCACCAACAATTCGTTGGTGCTAATGTTTCACTTAATTTGGGACATTTTCAAAAATGATTGACATATATTTCTTAATTCTTATAACTATATTCCATTTTAAATTTAATAAACAAATATCTCACTATTCAATAAAAAATTATAATAATAGTCTACATTAGTATTACATTAAATATCATATCCAATTAAAGTGTACTTTATTATAAAAAAAAGAAACATCTAACAAATGTTAAATGTTTCTGGTGGAGAAGGAGGGATTTGAACCCTCGCACCAGTTGCCCAGTCTATACCCTTAGCAGGGGCACCTCTTTAGCCACTTGAGTACTTCTCCAGGCTTAATATTACTGTGTTATAAAATGGTGGAGGAAGTGGGATTCGAACCCACGGTACGCTTTCACGTACGTCGGTTTTCAAGACCGGTGCCTTAAACCAACTCGACCATCCCTCCATATTGTTACAACAAAATATATTATATCAGTATAAATATTCATTGTCAACATATTTATTGTTTTTTTGTATATTTCTATGATCCGTTTATGATAATGTCCTAGTATACCATTTTTGATTATGTCCCAAACAGACAAAAATATAGTGTAGAATTACCTCATAAGAATTTATAAATGAGGTGTTCGTAA
>NZ_JAHLDV010000151.1 GCF_018861865.1 Clostridium frigoris | reverse complement strand
AACGGGTGAAACGGGAACTACAGGAGCAACTGGAACTACAGGTATAACTGGAAGCACTGGTGTAACCGGAGAAACTGGAATTACAGGATTGACTGGAACTACAGGTGTAACTGGATTGACGGGTGAGACGGGAGCTACAGGAGTAACCGGAACTACGGGTGTAACTGGAACTACTGGTGTGACAGGAATAACAGGTGTAACCGGAGTTACGGGTATCACTGGAACAACTGGTTTAACTGGAGTTACAGGAGTAGCAGGAGTAACGGGAACTACTGGTGTAACAGGAGTTACAGGTTTAACTGGAGTAACGGGTGAGACGGGAGCTACAGGAGTAACTGGAGCTACAGGTATAACCGGAGTTACGGGTGTCACTGGAACTACTGGTGTGACAGGAATAACAGGTGTTACAGGAGAAACCGGAGTTACAGGATTGACTGGAACTACAGGTGTAACCGGAGAAACTGGAGCCACAGGTTTAACTGGAGTGACTGGAGCCACTGGTGAAACAGGAGTTACAGGAGTAACTGGAGTAACTGGAACTACAGGAGAAACCGGAACTACAGGTGAAACCGGAGTTACAGGTGTAACTGGAGAAACTGGAATCACAGGATTGACTGGAACTACGGGTGTAACCGGATTAACGGGTGAAACGGGAACTACAGGAGCAACTGGAACTACAGGT
>NZ_JAHLDV010000150.1 GCF_018861865.1 Clostridium frigoris | reverse complement strand
ATAATGACGGCTGCAGGGTTCATTGCTGAAGTTGGTGATATAAAAAGATTTACACATCCAAGCCAAATTCAAAAACTTGCAGGGTTAAATCTGATTGAGAATAGTTCAGGTAAGCATAAAGGTAAAACAAGTATAAGTAAAAGAGGTAGATCAAGGCTTAGAGCGCTTTTATTCCGTGTAATAATGCCACTAGTATCTAAAAATAATGAGTTTAAGATGCTACATGAATATTATACAAACAGAAAAGAGAATCCATTAAAGAAAAAACAATCTTTGATTTTACTGTGTTGCAAGCTTATAAGAATATTTTTTACTGTAATAACTAAAAAAGTTGAATATAATCCACAAAAACTAATGAAAGATACAGGATTTAACCTACAACTCAATGTAGCTTAATTAGTTATCCACAAATCATTTCTATTTAACAATATTAAAAACTATCCACAGCAAATCTATAGCTGATTTTTCAGCCAATAATTGTGGAAAACTTATTAAAACTCTTATTTTTAAATAGATCATTGAAAAAAGAAACTGGGATTAGTCAGGTTTAAATTACACCATAAGGGCATAGACCCGGTAAAGGAGCCAATACTGACATCCGCCTCTTGGATAGACTGAACGAAGGAATTTAGGACATAGATCCTGTGAGACATGGAAGGGTAAGTTACCAGAGATAATGCGGA
>NZ_JAHLDV010000149.1 GCF_018861865.1 Clostridium frigoris | reverse complement strand
ACACTGAAAGCATCTAAGTGTGAAGCCCACCCTAAGATGAGATTTCCCATTACTCGCACGTAAGTGCGGTGTAAGTAAGACTCCTGGAAGACCACCAGGTTGATAGGTTAGGGGTGTAAGCATGGTAACATGTTCAGCTGACTAATACTAATAAGTCGAGGGCTTGACCAAGATAAAACAAGCAACAATTAATATTAATATTGCGAACTAACTGTGCAATTTTGAGAGAATATTTATATTCTCATCTGGTGATTATGGCATGAAGGTAACACCCGTTTCCATACCGAACACGAAGGTTAAGCTTCAATGCGCCGATGGTACTGCAAGGGTAACCCTGTGGGAGAGTAGGTTGTCGCCAGGTAATCATGGATCTTTAGCTCAGTTGGTTAGAGCTACCGGCTCATAACCGGTCGGTCTGGGGTTCGAGTCCCTGAAGGTCCACCAAAATAACAGTTCAATTAGAACTGTTATTTTTATCTTATAAAATACTGTAAAGCTAACACTTCGTAATTTTTAAATATATTAAAAAAAAATTAAGAATTAGTTGACAAAACAAGAAACATGTAGTAATATAGTAGAAGTCATCACATGATGACAAAGCAAATTGGTCTTTGAAAATTAAACAGAGAAATAGGTAAAGAAATGAAATAATATTTTATTTTAACCAGTCAATTACTTTAGTAAAAGTAATATTT
>NZ_JAHLDV010000148.1 GCF_018861865.1 Clostridium frigoris | reverse complement strand
AGTTGTCTAGCCCAGTAAAATTGCTTTGGTGGCAGTCTAAATCAGCTTCCAAAGTTGTTAATTTTCAGTGACCCAGGAGATGATTTAATTAAAACTAAACTTTACAATAGGCTTTTCTTTGAAGAGAACATAATTGCTTACTATAGTATCTTTTACAAAAGATTTTAAATTGGAGTATCCGAAGGTGCTTGAAATTTTATAAAAATACTGTATTTTAAGTGTCTTTAACTCTTTGGACAGTACCTTCCAATTCCCTGTAAATGTTCTATATATCAAAGGTATTTTCTCTTTATACCCAAGAGATCTACCAGCTATACAATATGCAGCGGATACATGAATAGATATTCCTTTAGCTTTCATATATTTTATTTTACCCATTTGGCTAGTGTATGCTGGATTTACATAAAATACGGCTAAATTTTCTTTAAAAGCCCTGGAACTGATTGCTTCAATGATTTTTTTATGAGCAAACATACTGATTTTCATATTTTGTTTAGTATTCCCATAAGTTAGTTTGGATTTACTGATGTTTTTAATGTCCTCACCAGCAAGTGGTTTATTTTTATCTCTAGCTATTTGAACAAGCCCTAAGGCACTCTTTTCTAAAGTTTTTGAAATTTGCCCTGAAGTTTTATTTGCTATATTAAAATGTATAGTGCCAAAGTCTAATAGGTTGCCGATGCAATCAGTTTCACTCC
>NZ_JAHLDV010000147.1 GCF_018861865.1 Clostridium frigoris | reverse complement strand
TTAATCCGCATCAGATGTCTCATCTTCGCCTAGCTTCGCATGCCTAACTTACACTTTCCAAACATTCCCAAGGGTCTGACCCCTTACAGAGTTTGGAAGTGAAGCGGACAAACTCTGTTGCTATTATCCGCATAAGATGTTCCATCTTCGCCTAGCTTCGAATCTCATATTTCCTAATTTTCTAACTCCTTCTTTATTTGTATAACCTTTTCCTTAGAAAGACTTGTAGCTTTGATTATTATATCTATATTAACTCCTAGTTTTAATAAATTTGTTGCGACTTCTATAGCTTTTTCATTTATTCCTTCATCCTTAGCACTGCTTATCATATTAGCCCTCTCATGAAGTGATCTTTCTCTTGCTTTGTAAAGTTCTAATGTCTTTGGATCACTACTTAGATATTCTATTTTCTCTTCTGCTTTTTTAATATCAACATCCATGTCCATCAACTCCCCTAATTCTTTATCACTTATATCTTCACTTAAAAAAGATAGCCACCTTTGTAACTTATCTTCTTTTAAATTCTTATTCTTTAATTTTCTGAATTTCGCCATTTCTATAAAATGAATCTCAACTACGTCTGTTAACATGTAGTCTTTATCTCCATCTTCCCATAGATGAAATGTTGTATGAAATTTATCAGGTATTTTTATATATTCAAAGTCTACTATATTTATAGTTATGACCTTAGTTAGATTCTTATAATCATCG
>NZ_JAHLDV010000146.1 GCF_018861865.1 Clostridium frigoris | reverse complement strand
AAAAAATAGGAGGTTTTTGTTATGATACCTTTATGTATACCAGAGATACGAGGCAATGAACTCAAATACGTAAAAGACTGTATAGATACTAATTGGGTATCTTCAGTAGGAAGTTATGTTAATTTATTTGAAGAAAAATTTAGTGAATATGTTGGTAGCAAAAGTGCTGTAGTTACAATGAATGGTACAGCGGCGCTTCAACTTGCATTGTTAACACTTGGAATAGGAAACGGCGACGAGGTTATAGTTTCATCACTTACATTTATATCTCCAGTTAATACAATAAAATATGTAGGTGCAGAGCCTGTATTTGTAGATGTATGTCGTGACACATTTGTTATGGATGTAGACAAAATAGAAGAATTAATAACATCTAAAACAAAGGCTATAATGCCAGTACATATTTATGGTCATCCTGTAGATATGATTAAAGTAATGCAAATAGCGAAAAAACATAATCTGTTTGTTATAGAAGATGCAACAGAAGCGTTAGGATCTACTTGCAATGGCAAAATGGCAGGAACAATAGGCGATATAGGTTGTTTTAGTTTTAATGGCAATAAACTCATAACTACTGGAGCAGGTGGAATGCTTGTAACTAATAATTTAGAGCATGGCGAGCGGGCAAAATTTTTATCTACTCAAACAAAAGTAGTGACTGAAAATAAAGCATTTTATCATTCAGAAATAGGATATAATATGAGAATGCCAAATCTTTTAGCTGCATTTGGAGTAGCTCAACTTGAAAATGTTAA
>NZ_JAHLDV010000145.1 GCF_018861865.1 Clostridium frigoris | reverse complement strand
ACATGGTAATAGCCATTTAGTGTTTCTTGGGCATCAAAATAAGCTCCTACAATAGCTCCGGTAGAATCGTCTACAGCAATATGAAGCTGGCTCTTAGACTCACCAAACCAAAGATGAACAGATGCATCCATCTGTAGCATTTCTCCAAAGTAAGCACATCTCGGACGTCTAGGATGTGCTTCTTCAATAGCAAGAATCGAGCTCTGAATAATACTAGCTTCTTTCTTTGATTTTGTAGACTTTCCCATATCTTTTAGTTTTGCTTGTAAAGCTCTTTTAGTAGCACGCTTTGCCTTTGGCGACAGGATGAATTCCTGTAAAAGGATGGAACGTACAGTGTTTGATGAAACTGTAATTCCTTCAAATTCTTCTAATAGTTCTGAAAACTGAGTTAGATTGGTATTTTCATATTTTGTGCAATATAAGGAAACAATAGTTTGCCTTATAATATCCGGTAAAGTGTGTGCAGGTTTTAGGCCACGATTACCATGAATAAAAAAATTCTTTCCTTTTTTCTTATAGCCAATAATCATCCTATTAATATGCCTAACAGTGCAATTAAGTTCTATAGCTGCTCTTTGTTTGTTACCATTACTATCTACTAATTTTTTTATTGTTTCATATTTTGCATTTTCATTCATCCTTAAATCTACCTTTCTGATTTTGTCCACCTCATTTCTTAGTCATGAGGTTTTATTATACTATAGTCCTTTTGGGACATAATCAAATTCGGTATAATAAGACATTATCACAATTCGATCATA
>NZ_JAHLDV010000144.1 GCF_018861865.1 Clostridium frigoris | reverse complement strand
ATATAAATGACGATTTCAGCCATGATGAGATGGGTGGAATAAGTAAAATGCCAGAAGTATTAGTTGAAGTTCTTACAACTGATGAAGTGTCAAAGATTATGAAATATGCATCTGATAATGTCATTCCTGTTGTAGCAAGGGGTTCAGGAACGGGTTTAGTTGGAGCGTCAGTCCCAATATTCGGTGGAATTATGATAAATATGTCTAGAATGAATAAAATACTTGAAATTGATGAAGAAAACTTAATGTTAACTTTAGAGCCAGGTGTACTTTTAATGGAGATAAGCAAATATGTTGAAGAATTTGATTTATTTTATCCACCAGATCCAGGCGAAAAATCTGCAACAATTGCTGGAAATATAAACACAAATGCAGGTGGAATGAGAGCTGTTAAGTACGGAGTAACAAGGGACTATATAAGAGGACTTGAAGTAGTGCTTCCCAGTGGAGAAATACTTGAAGTTGGAGGAAAAGTAGTTAAAAATTCTACTGGCTACAGCATAAAAGACTTAATATGTGGTTCTGAGGGAACCCTTGGAATAGTTACAAAGATTATATTAAGACTATTACCACTACCTAAAAAAGCTGTATCACTATTAATACCTTTCCCTAATCTTGATATGGCAATAAATACAGTTCCGTTAATAGTTAAATCAAAAGCAGCACCAACGGCTATAGAATTTATGCAAAGAGAGGTTATTCTTGCTGCTGAAGAGTTTCTTGGTAAAAAGTTTCCAGATAATTCATCAGATGCATATCTCTTATTGACATTTGATGGTAATACTATAGAAGAAATAGAAAAAGCTTA
>NZ_JAHLDV010000143.1 GCF_018861865.1 Clostridium frigoris | reverse complement strand
ATATTAGGTGATAACGGCTGCGGTAAAAGTACCCTTGTAAAATTAATACTAAAATTTTTATCTCCTACCAAAGGTTCTATAGTAAATGCCGATAAGAATATTGGCTATGTGCCTCAAAAGTCGGATTTTCTAAATTCACAGTTTCCTATTACTGTATATGAGATGCTTAATTGCTACAGAAAAATACTAAAAATCAAAGATAAGAATCTTGTAAATAGGCGGTTAGAAACCATTAATATGCTCGATTTTAAGGATTCGCTAATAGGAACACTATCAGGTGGTCAATGTCAAAAGATTTTTATAGTACGCGCATTGTTAGGAGATCCTGATTTATTAATTTTAGATGAACCATCAACAGGAATTGATGTAACTAGCCAAAAAGAAATCTATAGCTTAATTAGAGGCTTAAATAAAAATAATAAGATAACCGTTATTGCCATTGAACATAACCTTAATGCTGCTATGAGTAATTCTTCCCTTATTTATCATTTATCCAAAGGAAAGGGTCATTTATGTACACCTGATAAATATATTAAAGAATACTTAAAACCAAACAAAGGAGATGACTTTTATGTTTCAATATAGTTTTATGCAAAATGCTTTTATGATTTCTATATTAATTTCTATACTTTGTCCATGTATTGGTTTTTTTCTAGTACTTAGAAGATATTCAATGATTGGTGATACATTAGCCCATGCTTCCCTTGCTGGGGTTGCAATTGGGCTTTTATTTAACAAAAATCCTATAATGAGTTCATTCGTATTTACTTCATTTTGTGGATTATTAATTGAGTTTTTAAGAGATTATTTTAAAAAATATGCTGAGCTAATACTTGTTGTTGTTCTGTCTTTAAGTGTTGG
>NZ_JAHLDV010000142.1 GCF_018861865.1 Clostridium frigoris | reverse complement strand
CATTATATAATGAGCATTTTGAATGGAAAGAAGACTTCTATAAAGCTAGACATAAAACTATAGAACTTCAAGGACTTAACACAGTTACACAAGGAAATGCTTGTGTTAAATACAATTATGAAACGAATTTACTAAGTATCCAACTGCCCTATGAAAATAAAATAGGTGCATATCATAGTTCACAATGGTTTGAAGTAGAAAATGTTGATTTTCCTTACCATAAAGACTTATTAATAGAAGCTCTAAACACTAAAAATTCCCCTGTTTCCTTACGAATTGAAGACAAAGGAGATTACTTTTTGTTTAAGCCATCTTATAAACTATTTAAAGACGAGAATCAAATTAATTATTCTAAGACAAATGGAGTTGTAGGCTATGATATAAACTATGACCATATTGCATGGAGTGAAACTGATTGCATCGGCAACCTATTAGACTTTGGCACTATACATTTTAATATAGCAAATAAAACTTCAGGGCAAATTTCAAAAACTTTAGAAAAGAGTGCCTTAGTGCTTGTTCAAATAGCTAGGGATAAAAATAAACCACTTGCTGGTGAGAATATTAAAAATATCAGTAAATCCAAACTAACTTATGGGAATACTAAACGAAATATGAAAATCAGTATGTTTGCTCATAAAAAAATCATTGAAGCAATAAGTTCCAGGGCTTTTAAAGAAAATTTAGCCGTATTTTATGTAAACCCAGCATATACTAGCCAAATGGGTAAAATAAAGTATATGAAAGCTAAAGGAATATCTATTCATGTATCCGCTGCATACTGTATAGCTCGTAGATCTCTTGGGTATAAAGAGAAAATACCTTTGATATATAGAACATTTACTGGCAATTGGAGGGTACTGTCCAAAGAATTAAAGACACTTAAAATACAGTATTTTTATAAAATTTCAAGCACCTTCGGATACTTGAATCTAAAAGCTTTTGTAAAAGATACTATA
>NZ_JAHLDV010000141.1 GCF_018861865.1 Clostridium frigoris | reverse complement strand
AGTCGTAACAAGGTAGCCGTAGGAGAACCTGCGGCTGGATCACCTCCTTTCTAGGGAGTAGATATAGAGACTTCGGTCTTTATAATAGAAGAATTTAATTATTCTTCAAAATATCTATTGTAATTACTCGTTCTTATTTCTCTGTTTAATTTTGAGAGACTAATTATATTGACTCTTAGGAGTTAATTAATAGTTTTTCTTAAAATGTTTTAATAATGGGGGTATAGCTCAGCTGGGAGAGCACCTGCCTTGCACGCAGGGGGTCAAGAGTTCGATTCTCTTTACCTCCACCATTAAATGGGCCTATAGCTCAGCTGGTTAGAGCGCACGCCTGATAAGCGTGAGGTCGATGGTTCGAGTCCATCTAGGCCCACCATTTATGTTCTTTGAAAATTGCACAGTAATAAAGTTGTTTTAAATAGATTTAGAACTATGATGCATGGATTGTAAAATTCAGGTGGGTAGTTATAAGTTAATTTATTACGATTTCGCAAAATTAATATTAAGTAACAAGACGTCTATGTAAATAGACAGAATCAAAGGTCAAGCTACAAAGGGCGCATGGCGAATGCCTTGGCACTAGGAGCCGAAGAAGGACGCGTTAAGCTGCGATAAGCTTTGGGTAGGCGCAAATAGCCTGTGATCCAAAGATTTCCGAATGGGGGAACCCACATAGTAACAACTATGTACTGCATACTGAATAAATAGGTATGCAGAGGTAGACCCGGGGAACTGAAACATCTAAGTACCCGGAGGAAGAGAAAGAAATATCGATTTCCTAAGTAGCGGCGAGCGAAAGGGAATGAGCCCAAACCTAAGTCTTTGACTTAGGGGTTGAGGATAGATCATAAATACTGTAATTCTTTAATTGAAGATAGCTGGAAAGCTGCTCCGCAGAAGGTAATAGGCCTGTAAATGAAAAGGAAGAACAGTCAGATCTAATCCAGAGTACCACGAGACACGTGAAACCTTGTGGGAAGCTGGGAGGACCACCTCCCAAGGCTAAATACTACCTAGTGACCGATAGTGAAGAAGTACCGT
>NZ_JAHLDV010000140.1 GCF_018861865.1 Clostridium frigoris | reverse complement strand
TTCTGATTTTGTCCACCTCATTTCTTAGTCATGAGGTTTTATTATACTATAGTCCTTTTGGGACATAATCAAATTCGGTATAATAAGACATTATCACAATTCGATCATAAATGAAGGATTAAAGAAATTTTGAGAGATTGACTAGCTTTTCATATAGGCGTATACTAATATAGTTAGCTTTCTAATTGTTTTAAAACTAATTGAAGGGAGGGAATTAACATGAACCAAGAGCTGCATTACATAGTAAGGCTTTGTCATACCCTTTGTAACAAAAGAATATTGCAACAAACAAGCACTTTAGGATTGTCACCTGGTCAACCAAAAATTTTGGAATTTCTAGAATATAACAATGGCTGCGAGCAAAAAGAAATTGCTAAAGCTTGTGAAATAAAGCCAGCAACGGTCACTAATTTATTAGCCAGAATGGAGGCAGCTCATCTGATTGAACGAAAGCAGCTAAATGGAAATCGACGTTCTTTACATGTTTCTTTAACAAAAGAAGGAGAAATAGTGACCAAAAAAGTCTTGAAAGTTTTCGATGAAGTGAGAAAAAAGGCATTTGAAGGTTTTACAGTTGAAGAGCAGACAGAAACTTTTCGCCTACTAATAAAGATGTTTGATAATTTATCTAATTAGAAACAAGACAATGAAAAAAGTGAAGGAGAGTGAAACTCTAGAATGTCAATTCGTGAGATAGTGAAACGTTATTTATTTTTTATTTTAGGGTTATTTATAATGGCGGTAGGGGTTGTGTTATCAATTCGATCCAATTTAGGAACATCTCCGATTTCATGTGTGCCATATGTGTTAAGTTTAGGACTCCCAATGACGATTGGTGAATTTACTTTCTTAATGAACTTATTATTTATTATTTTTCAAATTTTATTATTAAGAAAACAATTTAAGTTTATTCAGCTACTTCAAGTTGTGGTAGCTTTTTGTACGTCCAGCATGTTAGCTGAGCCGATAGGCTGAAAGAAGCCTATGTCGCCTAACCAACGGGAAGACAACCTGAGAGCAAGGGATTTACTGGCAACGGTAGGG
>NZ_JAHLDV010000139.1 GCF_018861865.1 Clostridium frigoris | reverse complement strand
GAACTAAACCTGTTCATACAATTTCAAAAGATATTAGGCATATGATTATAGATCTATATAAAACTAAATATCACGAAGCAAACTTTACCCATTATGCTGAGCTTCTCGATACTCATGAGGGCATTTCTGTCTCTCCTAGTACCGTAAACACAATTCTTATGGCTGAACACATCCTATCTCCTAAAGCCAGTCGTGTTACAAAAAAGAGGGTAAAAAAAGAACTGTTAGAGCACCTCAAAACTTCGTCTCTATCAATTCATAAAAAAGATTATATTGAAAAAAGTATTATAGCAATTGAAGATGCTCATCCAAGAAGGTCTCGTTGTGCTTATTTCGGCGAAATGCTTCAGATGGATGCGTCACTACATTTATGGTTTGGAGACACAAAATCTCAACTACACATAGCTATTGATGATTCAAGCGGAGCTATTCTTGGTGCCTACTTTGATCACCAAGAAACTTTAAAAGGATACTATAATATATTTCATCAGATTCTTTTAGAATATGGTATTCCATATATGTTTTTTACAGATCGTAGAACTGTATTTGAGTATAAACAAAAAAAAGCTCCAACCACAGAGGAGGATACCTTCACACAATTTGGCTACGCCTGTAAACAGTTAGGTGTTGAAATTAGAACTAGTAGTGTTCCTCAAGCTAAAGGTCGTGTAGAGCGTCTTTTTCAAACATTACAATCACGCCTGCCCCTAGAACTTAGGATAGCAGGCGTAACAACCATAGAGCAAGCAAATGTATTTTTAAACCACTACGTAAAAAAATTCAATGCTAAGTTCGCTCTTGGTATTAATAATACCAAATCTGTATTTGAAACACAACCTACGGTTGAAAAAATTAATTTAACTCTTGCTGTTTTAGCAGACCGAAAGGTCGATTGTGGGCATTGCGTACGCTTTGAATCCAAATACTATAAACCGATTGATACTGATAGCAATCCCACTTATTTTAGAAAAGGTACATCCGCTTTGGTTATTAAAGCTTTTGATGGTGAATATTACGTTAGTATAGAAAACAAAATATATGGTTTGGAAGTAATACCAGACCACAAAACTACTTCAAAAAACTTTGATTTTCCAAAAGATAATCCATTAAAACGTAAAAGTTACGTACCACCTATGAGTCATCCTTGGAAACATGCATCATTTCAAGCATACTTGGACAAGCAAACTCATAGATCAAACAAAACTGGTTAATATTTAATCAGCTTAAATACATTGATAA
>NZ_JAHLDV010000138.1 GCF_018861865.1 Clostridium frigoris | reverse complement strand
TCCTACTGAAGATACCCAATTAGTATCTATACAGTCTTTTACGTATTTGAGTTCATTGCCTCGTATCTCTGGTATACATAAAGGTATCATAACAAAAACCTCCTATTTTTTATACATTTTATAAATTGTATAAATTAAATATACACCATTACGTAACGTAAGTTGCAAGTAACTTACTATAATTTAAAATTTTTCTTTAGATGTTTTCTATTTCTAGACCATTCTCATCTATTTCTAGATTCAGAGTTTCCCAACTTCCTGATAAGCCCTTTAAAAATTTTTTTAGTTTTCCTTCAGTATTACTATCGTCCTTTTTAAGCATTACCATAATTGTTGGTCCAGCACCACTAAGAAAAACTCCTAAAGCTTCACTGTCTTTAACAAAGCTTGTAATTTCATTGTAGTTTTGAATTAATCCCATTCTATATGGCTGATGAAGTTTATCTTTGCAAGCAAGCTTTACCCCTTTATAATCACCGTTAACAAGCGCTACAATAAGCATTGAAACCATACCTACATTATATACCGCATCTTTAAAAGGTATTGTTTCTGGAAGCACTGCTCTTGATGACTTAGTTGACAACTGTAACTTAGGTATTAACGCACAAAATTTTATACCTCCATTAATTGGAATTTTATTATAATGGTTAGCTCCTCCATTCATAATTGAAACAGTCATACCACCAATCATTGCAGGAGTAATATTATCCGGATGTCCTTCAATTTCACAAGCATAATTTAAGACCTCCTGTTTTGTTAAAACATCCCCACATAACTTATTAGCAGCTGTAATTCCTGCCAATATACATGTAGCACTACTTCCGAGCCCTCCACTAACAGGTATTTCCGTTTTAAAAGTTAATCTAACACCTTTTGGGTTCTTTTGAAGTTTTTTAAATGTTTTTAACATTGAAGTATAAACTAAGTTATTATTGTTTGCAAATTCTTGATTACACCCAAAAATTTCAAGGCCAGATTCTATCTCTTCAACTATAAATTTATTATAAAGTTTAAATGCAACTCCAAGAGTATCAAGCCCTGGTCCCATATTTGCACTTGTGGCAGGTACTTTAATTTCAAACATAACTATTTACAACTGTTTCTTTATTTCTTACATTAAAAAAATTCATATAGTTGCCCCCCTAATCCGACAGTATTTATTATTATGTCATTTATTTTATACTTTTTTGACTAAAATTTCAAGTATATTTACCTAATTTAATCATTTAATCTAAACAGATAGTATTAATCTATGATAGAAATTCACCCTTATGAAATAAAAAAGCCTAGCAATTTAATGTGTACCCTTTGTCAAGGACAATCTAAAAAAAAGTCTACGCTGATTTAAGAAGATGATTTCTGTATTGAACAGGAGTCATCTTTTTTAAACCCCATTGATATC
>NZ_JAHLDV010000137.1 GCF_018861865.1 Clostridium frigoris | reverse complement strand
AGAGTAGGTCATCGCTAGGTAATGTTCCGCGATAGCTCAACGGTGGAGCGCTCGGCTGTTAACCGATAGGTTGAAGGTTCAAATCCTTTTCGCGGAGCCATTTTTTTATAACACAATAACATATTTAATAGATATCAATAAATCTGGTGATTATGGCATGAAGGTAACACCCGTTCCCATACCGAACACGAAGGTTAAGCTTCAATGCGCCGATGGTACTGCAGGGGTAACTTTGTGGAAGAGTAGGTCGTCGCCAGATAAATATGGATCTTTAGCTCAGCTGGTTAGAGCTACCGGCTCATAACCGGTCGGTCCGGGGTTCGAGTCCCTGAAGGTCCACCATAGGGGGATATAGCTCAGCTGGGAGAGCACCTGCCTTGCACGCAGGGGGTCAAGGGTTCGATTCCCTTTATCTCCACCAAAAAGAACAGTCCATATGGATTGTTCTTTTTTGGTGCAAGATAATAATCCAAAGTAAAAAAATAAAATAAAGTAGTGCATTTGTTGTTACAATATTAAAGACGTCATAAAGAGAGGTTAACTCTCTTTATGACGTCTTTTCTGTTTTAATAATAAATTATTCTGTATTATGATTTAATTGACTAAGAAAAAAACACACATGAGTATAATCATTATGGAATAACCAATTAATAATACAGAATTATAAAAAAATAAACACTGTTTTTAATGAAATACACCGTGTTACTACTACTCAAATTAAACAAGGTAAACAAATTGAGGGGTACATTGTAGAGACAAGTGTGGAGGAATGCACTTCCTAGGCGGACATTTTAGTACAAAACTTCTGAAAATCTATTTGAAGCACAATTAGATACAATCTATGTAGCATAAGTAAATCCAACTATTTACATCATAAATAAAAATTAGTTCAATTTGTTATTGTAATTGGTTATCAGGTTTTCTTTAAAAAAATATCACTTATTATAATGTGGATTTTATTTTTTTGTTTTATCGGAATTTTGAAATTTGAATTATAATATCTAAAGGATCTATGTGTTAGAGAAAGTATATAGTTGAATACATATTAATTTCATTAATAGTTTTTTTAAAATGAATGTACTAAATTATAATTTGTATAGATATTATTATAAACTTAACCATGTGTGTCAATATAAAGAAAAGAAAGAATTAAAGAGCAATACGTATTAAATAGAGAATAACGATGATATACAAAGAAAAAGTAAAACATACAGTATTATGTTTATGATAAAATGTTACTTGTCGTCACATAAGAGTGGCACATTAAACTAACTGTTAATTACAATTTATTAATTTTGATTAAAAATTTTATAAAGAAGTAGTTGACAAAACAATAAATACATAGTATTATAGTAGAAGTCGTCACATGATGACAAAGCAAATTGGTCTTTGAAAATTAAACAGAGAAATAGGTAAAGAAATGAAATAATATTTTATTTTAACCAGTCAA
>NZ_JAHLDV010000135.1 GCF_018861865.1 Clostridium frigoris | reverse complement strand
CTTTTTTGTTGAAATAATTAATCTGCGCCAACTGTTAAGTTGGTTAGCAAGCTCATTACATACTTTTTAGTCTTACGACTAAAATATTACTTTTACTAAAGTAATTGACTGATTAAAATAAAATATTATTTCATTTCTTTACCTATTTCTCTGTTTAATTTTCAAAGACCAATTTATTACTTCATATTCGACATCATCACTTACTTACGACGACAAGGAGTATTCTACCATAACAGAATTATTGCATATTAACGTTATGGTTCATATATCTAAATTATTCTCATTTATCTCCACTATTCACTATTAATCCTCCAATACCTCATGTTGATACACTAGGATAAGTATATTGTTTCTTGTCCAATATTAATTAATATAGAACATACTATTATATTTTATTTAACAACTACTAATCGCTTAACTGATATAATATATATAAGGGGTTGATGTTATGTGTTACAAATCATTGGATACAATAGTAAAAAGCAGTGCTAATATAGTTTTTTTTGGAGGTGCAGGTGTATCAACAGAAAGTTCCATTCCTGATTTCCGTTCTGCAAAAGGTTTGTATAATGTAAAAAATGACCTAAAATTTTCTCCTGAAGTTATTTTAAGTCATTCTTTTTTTATAAATCATACTGAAGATTTTTTTAAATTTTATAAAACTAATATGATATTTACTGATGCAGTACCAAATGTTGCTCATATTGCATTATCAAAACTTGAAAATAGAAACAAATTAAAAGCTGTAATTACTCAAAATATTGATGGATTACACCAAATGGCAGGTTCAAAAAATGTTTATGAACTTCATGGATCTATACATAGAAATTTTTGTATGAAATGCAATAAATCTTTCAACTTAAAGTATATTTTGGCTAGTAAATCAACAATTCCACTATGTGACAGTTGCAGTGGTATTGTCAAACCTGATGTAGTTCTTTATGAAGAAAGTTTAGATATGACTATCTTAGAAAGTTCCATTAAAGCAATAAGCAACGCTGATACATTGATTGTAGGTGGTACCTCTCTTGTAGTATATCCAGCTGCAAACCTAATTAAATATTTCAATGGAACCAACTTGATTCTCATCAACAAGTCTCCAACCCAGTATGACAATCAAGCAAATTTAGTAATTAACGATAGTATAGGTAAAGTTTTGAGCACTGTTTGTGCATCACTTTAAAAGAATTGATTTATATTTTAACGCAAAAAAACACTACGTAAACTTAGTGCTTTTTTTATTACCTGGCGACAACCTACTCTTCCACAAGATTACCCCTGCAGTACCATGGTTACATTGAATTTTAACCGACCTGTTCGTTATGAGAACGGGTGTTACCTTCAAGCCATAATCACCAGATGAGAATATAAATATTCTCTGAAAATTGAGCTTCATTTAATTTTGGGCAAAATAAAAACACTAAGTAAACTTAGTGTTTTTTTATAACCTGGCGACAACCTACTCTTCCACAAGGTTACCCCTGCAGTACCATCGGCGCATTGAAGCTTAACCTTCGTGTTCGG
>NZ_JAHLDV010000134.1 GCF_018861865.1 Clostridium frigoris | reverse complement strand
GATTATGGCCTGAAGGTAACACCCGTTCCCATACCGAACACGAAGGTTAAGCTTCAATGCGCCGATGGTACTGCAGGGGTAACCTTGTGGAAGAGTAGGTTGTCGCCAGGTAAACATGGTTTACTAGCTCAGTTGGTAGAGCACATGACTTTTAATCATGGTGTCCGGAGTTCGATTCTCCGGTAAGCCACCAAAAAAAGCACTTTTATATAAAGTGTTTTTTTTGTTTTGTAGATTTAAACAAGATTTTAGAAGATTTTAATTAAGATATTATGATGAAAACAAATAAGTTATATGCAAATAAATAACATGGTATAGATTTTGTTTTTTTTATGGTTTTATGTTATCATAAAACCATTGAAAATAAATGGTTATAATAAGTTTGAAGGAGATTAATTATGGAAAGTAAAGTTTTAGCTATAGTAAATGGAAGTAAAATAACGGAAAAAGATATAAAAAGATCATTACTGAGATTTCCACAGGAAACACAAGACCACTATAAAACAGAAGAGGGTAAAAAAGAGTTTTTAGATCAAATGATAAATTTTGAATTAATATATAATTATGCACTTGATAGTGATATGAAGAATGATGCAGATTATATAGAGCAAATGCATCTAATTGAAAAAGATATTTTAATACAAACAGGTGTAAAAAATATAATGTCAGATATAAATATAACTGAAGAAGAGATTGAAAAGTTTTATAAAGAGAATACACAAATGTTTAAGAGTGAGGAAACTGCATCGGCTAAGCATATATTAGTGGATACTTTGGAGCAAATGAAGGATATTAAATTAGAAATAACTAATGGAATGTCTTTTGAGGAAGCAGCTAAGAAATATTCTAAATGTCCGTCAGCGGCTCAAGGTGGTAGTTTAGGTAGTTTTACTAGAGGTAGAATGGTTCCTGAATTTGAAAAAGTTGCTTTTGAATTAAAAGTTGGAGAAATAAGTGAGCCTGTTAAGACTCAATTTGGATATCATTTAATTCAATTAGATGAAAAAAGTGTAGGAAACGTGAAAACGTTAGAAGAAGCTAGGCCTATGATTGCTGAGAATATATCACATCAAAAACAAAATGAAAAATATATAAGTACTGTAACAGAATTAAAAGATAAATATGCTGTAGAAATAAAGTAAAACATATACTTATGTTGTAAGTACCATATAAGAAAAAGCTGATAATATTATTAATATTGGCTTTTTCTTATGTAATTAAAAGATAGAATATGACTGGGCTTAGAATTAAGTTTAGATGTTGATATATAGGTATACTATTGTTATTCATATAATAAATACTTTTATTGACATAAAACTTCAATAAAAAACATGTAGATTTGTAAAATTAAAAGAAAAACATAAACTAGTGTATAAAAAGTATTGACAAAACAAGAAATACCTAGTAAACTTATAGAAGTCGTCACATGATGACAAAGCAAATTGGTCTTTGAAAATTAAACAGAGAAATAGGTAAAGAAATGAAATAATATTTTATTTTAACCAGTCAATTACTTTAGTAAAA
>NZ_JAHLDV010000133.1 GCF_018861865.1 Clostridium frigoris | reverse complement strand
CGCGTTAGCGTGGGAAGGACTGAACAATAGGAGGTTTTGAAATTTTGAAAGATACGAAGAAATATGATGAAAGCAGACAACTTCATAAAGAAGGCTCTCTACGAGAGAATAAAGTGGAACTTAAAGGTAACGTAGAAGTGCATAGTATTTCTCCTATGTCAGAAGAAGGAAGAAACGATGTAAATAGATACGGTAATGAATTACTCGAGCAAATATTATCTAAAGATAATATGAATAAAGCATATAAAAGAGTAAAAGCCAACAAAGGAAGTCATGGTATTGATGGATTGACAGTAGATGAACTTCTACAACACCTAAAAGAACATGGACAAGAATTAAGGCAATCATTACTAGAGAACAGATATAAACCTCAAGCAGTAAGAAGGGTAGAAATACCCAAACCTGATGGGGGAACAAGACTACTTGGAATACCTACTGTAGTAGATAGAGTCGTTCAACAAGCAATCTCACAAGTTCTGATACCAATATATGAAAAGAAGTTTTCAGATAATAGCTATGGTTTTAGGCCTTTAAGAAGTGCAAAGCAAGCCGTTGAAAAATGTAGAGGATATATTAATGCTGGACATACATGGACAGTAAATATAGACCTTTCAAAATACTTTGATACGATAAATCATGATAAATTAATTAGGATACTATCGGAAAATATTAAAGATAGTAGAGTAATTTCTCTGATACGAAAGTATCTACAAAGCGGAGTTATGATAAATGGGGTATTTATGAATACTGAAGAAGGAGCACCTCAAGGTGGACCCTTGTCCCCATTATTAAGTAACGTAATGTTAAATGAACTTGATGTAGAACTAACAAAACGAGGACTAAACTTTTGTAGATATGCTGATGATGCAAATATATACGTTAAAAGTGAGAAATCAGCAAATAGAGTAATGAGTAGTATAACAAGATTTATTGAGGAAAAGTTAAAGCTTAAAGTAAATAAAGAAAAGAGTACAGTAGATAGACCTTGGAAACTTAAATTTTTAGGATTTTCGTTTTACCGAGCAAAAGGTGAATATAGAATGAGAGTTCCTCAAAAACCTATAGATAAATTCAGAGCAAAGCTAAAGGAATTAACTTCAAGAAGTAATGCGATGAGCATGGAATATAGATTTAGGAAACTCAAGCAGGTAATAGTAGGATGGGTAAACTATTTTGCTATTGCAGATATTAAAACTATTCTTAAAACACTTGATGAATGGTTAAGACGAAGAATTAGAATGTGTTTTTGGAAACAGTGGAAGAAAATTAAAACAAAGCATGAAAACCTTATTAAGTTAGGGTTAACAAGCAATAAAGCTTGGCAATATGCAAATACAAGGAAAAGCTATTGGAGAACATCCAATAGCCCAGTATTAGCCAAAACATTAACTAATAAATACCTTAAAAAGATAGGTTTAGTTTCTATATCTGAAACATATTTATTAAAACATTAATTTCTATTGAACCGCCGTGTACCGAACGGTACGCACGGTGGTGTGAGAGGTCGCTAAATAAACTAATTATTTAGCTCCTACTCGATT
>NZ_JAHLDV010000132.1 GCF_018861865.1 Clostridium frigoris | reverse complement strand
TATAATGTACCCTATCGGGTAGACAATTTAAAAAAAGTCTACCCGATAGGGTATTTTTATGTATAATAAAGAAAAGCATGGTAGTTTAGCAATTTAAATTTGATAGGATTCTAAGTTAATTAGTTCATGGTTTCAGTATAAGTGGTGTACCGTAGCAAATATATATTTAATACAAAAGCAAACAACTGTAAAGGCTGTAAGGCTCTTTTAAGTAGATATGTGGGGATGGTGAGAATTAAAATGAGCAACAAAACATTTACAGAAAAAGAAGTATCAATGCTGGCTAATAACAAAAATGTAAAAGCAGTAAGTATAAAAGGAATTACATATACTGATGAATTTAAACGAATTTTTATAATAGAGAACGAAAAAGGAAAATTCCCAAGAGAAATATTCGAGGAAAATGGGTTTGATATAGATATTGTTGGAATTAAGCGCGCTAAATCATCAGGATCTCGGTGGAGAGCTGCATATAGAAATGAAGGTATATGTGGACTAAATGATACAAGAAATGTGAACACTGGAAGACCAAGAGTTAGAGCGCTTTCTACACAGGAAAGATGCGAGCGCCTTGAAGCTCAAATAAACTTATTGAAAGCTGAGAATGAATTATTAAAAAAAATCGACATCCTAGAAAGAAGGCTGATAAGCAAGAAATAATATTAGTAGCACAGGAAAAATTCATTCTTATAAATTCAGAAATTGAAAAATATAAGCTTAAAAATATGCTTAGTCATTTATGCAAAATTACGGGGGTATCCCGTTCTGGATATTACAACTATTTCTCCGCTAAATCCTACAGCCGTAGGCAGCAACGCGACAATTACGATGAAGTAGTAGGCAATATTATTCTAAAGGCATATAACTATAAAGGTCGCAAAAAAGGGGCCAGACAAATAAAGATGACATTAGAAGGCACGTTTGGAATCGTATACAATCTAAAACGTATTAGAAGAATAATGAAAAAATATGCTATCATTTGCCCCATTAGAAAAGCGAATCCATATAAACGAATGATGAAAGCAACAAAAGAGCATACTGTTTTAAAAAATCTATTAAATAGAAATTTCAAACAAAATATACCAGGAAAAGTATTGCTTACAGATATAACCTATTTATTTTACGGAAAGAGTAAGAAGGCATATTTATCGACGATTAAGGATGGCTCTACAAATGAGATACTGGCATACAATGTGACTGATAATTTGAGGCTAGACATAGTAACAGACACTATACTTAATCTAAAAAAGAATAGGAAAATTAAATTACCTAAAGATGCATTTATACATTCAGATCAAGGATTTCATTATACAAATCCAACATTTCAAAAGTTAGTAAAAAAATCTGGATTAGGACAATCAATGTCAAGACGTGGAAACTGCTGGGATAATGCTCCGCAAGAATCATTCTTTGGGCATTTCAAAGATGAGGCATACATAAAATCATGTGAAACATTAGAGCAATTAAAAGAAGAAATTAAGCAATATATGATCTACTATAATAAATTTAGATATCAATGGGGTTTAAAAAAGATGACTCCTGTTCAATACAGAAATCATCTTCTTAAATCAGCGTAGACTTTTTTTTAGATTGTCCTTGACAAAGGGTACACATTA
>NZ_JAHLDV010000131.1 GCF_018861865.1 Clostridium frigoris | reverse complement strand
GCCCATATAAATACAATAATTCAATATATAACAAGAAAGTTTCTTTTTAAAATGATGAGATTTTAAGAATGAGTGAGATATCAAGAGTAATTTATAATAAAGAGAGGAAGGAATAATTATGTTAGATTTAAAAAGAATAAGAAATAATCCAGAAGAAATAAAGGCATTAATGGCAGACAGAGGGGAAAATTTTAAAGTATCAATAATTGATGATGTTGTATACCTTGATAAAAAAAGAAGAGATATGTTAACAACGGTAGAAGAATTAAAAAATATAAGAAATACTGAATCTGCACTTGTACCTAAAATGAAAAAAAACGGTGAAAGTGTAGAAGAAATAATGGTTGAAATGAAAAAACTTTCAGATGAAATCAAAAATTATGATGTTGAGTTATCTGAGGTAGATGAGAAAATTAAAGATATCATGTTAAGTATTCCAAATATTCCTAATGAGAATGTGCCACTAGGAAATACAGAAGAAGATAATGTTGAAGTAAAAAAATGGGGAGAACCAACAAACTTTAAATTTGAAACAAAAGCACATTGGGATTTAGGAGTAGATAATGATATTTTAGATTTTGAAAGAGGCGGAAAGATTACAGGTTCAAGGTTTACAGTTTATAAAGGTCTTGGAGCAAGACTTGAGAGAGCATTAATAAGTTACTTTTTAGATTTACATGTGGATACAAATGGGTATACAGAAATATTACCTCCATATATGGTTAATAGACAAAGTATGATTGGTACTGGCCAACTACCTAAATTCGAAGAAGATGCGTTTAAGGTAGCTAATACAGACTATTTCTTAATACCTACAGCAGAGGTGCCTGTTACTAACATATATAGAGACGAAATATTGAATGGACAGGATCTTCCTATAAAACATGTTGCATATAGTGCTTGTTTTAGACAAGAAGCAGGTTCAGCAGGAAGAGATACAAGAGGACTAATAAGGCAACATCAATTTAATAAAGTTGAACTTCTTAAATTCACAAAACCTGAGGATTCATATGCAGAACTTGAGAAATTGCTTTCTGATGCAGAATCAGTATTACAAGGACTTGAACTTCCTTATAGAATAGTTAAGATATGTAAAGGAGATTTAGGGTTTACAGCTTCATTTAAATATGATATTGAAGTTTGGATGCCAAGTTATAATAAATATGTTGAAATATCAAGCTGTAGTAATTTTGAGGATTACCAAGCAAGGCGTGCAAACATTAGATATAAGGATAATAAAAAAGATAAGGCTCAGTACATTCATACACTAAATGGATCGGGAGTAGCTGTTGGAAGAGCCTTAGCTGCAGTTCTTGAAAATTATCAAAATGAAGATGGATCAGTAACTATACCAACGGTTTTATTAAAATATATGGGAACAAACACAGTAATTTCAAAATAGAAATTTACTATAAATATATAGTATAATAAATAAATGCTTTAATATTTTATATTAAAGTGTTTATTATTAATTACATGAAATATACAAAAAAACAATAAATATGTGTCAATCATTTTTGAAAATGTCCCAAATTAAGTGAAACATTAGCACCAACGAATTGTTGGTGCTTTACTTTGTTTGAATTATAATTTTGGGTAAGTTTAATACACCTACT
>NZ_JAHLDV010000130.1 GCF_018861865.1 Clostridium frigoris | reverse complement strand
CCCTATGTGTTAAGATAGTTGTCGTAGAGAGAAATATAGTATATTATACAGTATAGGCTTTACGAAAGGGGAAAGATATCATGGTGAGTAAAATTGGGTATTCTGAAGAAATAAGAAAAGAAGTACTTGCAAGAGTAACTGGTTCTGAAAAAGAAAGCATAACTAAAGTATCTCTAGATAAAAAGATAAATAAAGGTACAATTTATAAATGGATTAAAGACGCTGAGAAAAAAGAAGGAATAAAGATTTTAAGGCTAAATGGGGATTGGACATCAGAGGAAAAGTTTCATATGGTTCTTGAGTCGGCTACTTTAAACGAGCAAGAGCTTAGTGAATATTGCCGAAGGAAAGGTACATATAAAGATGATATAAAGGTATGGAAATCACAATGCATGAATGCAAACAACGGCAGCATCGAAGATCCTAA
Source organism: Clostridium frigoris (assembly GCF_018861865.1). Lineage (GTDB taxonomy): Bacteria > Bacillota > Clostridia > Clostridiales > Clostridiaceae > Clostridium_AD > Clostridium_AD frigoris. The sequence goes on along the minus strand of NZ_JAHLDV010000130.1, from coordinate 1,257 downwards.
AAAGTTAAAAAGTGAGCTAAAAGAAGAAAAGGATAAAGTCATAAAGATTCAAAAAGAGCTTAGATTTAAAGAAAAAGCTTTAGCTGAAACCGCAGCACTACTAGTACTAAGAAAAAACGTTCATGCGATTTGGGGGGACCAAGAGGAAGACTAATCAGTGCCTCAGATCGCATTAAAGCTTTAGAACTGATTAATGAAGCTGTACATTCCGGTGCTAGGTTAAGTCCATGCTGCGATGAAGTTGGAATATCGGTTAGGACTTATGAGCGATGGTCACTAACTCCTGAATCAACGGAAGATAAACGCCCGCTAGTATGTCGGAAGCCTCCTAAAAATAAACTTAGTGATGAAGAAAGAGCTAAGATTATTCAGGTAATAAATAGTAATGACTATGCCGATTTAGTACCTGCACAAATAGTACCAAAGCTGGCTGATCAGGGGATTTATATTGCCTCGGAATCTACGATTCATAGAATACTTAGAGAAGAAAAACAAAACACTCATAGATTTAAGCCGAAGGCGCCTGTGAAAAGAGTTGCACCTACGCACATAGCAACCGCACAAAACCAAGTTTGGACATGGGATATCACATGGCTTGATGGCTCTGTGAAAGGTCTATATTTTAAGCTATATCTGATACTAGATATGTTCAGCCGTATGATTGTTGGTTATGAAGTTTGGGAAACAGAGAATGCAGAATATGCCAAGATCCTTGTTAGCCGTGCTCTCCTTTCTCAAAAAATATTAGGTAAACCTCTTATACTTCACTCCGATAATGGAAGTCCTATGAAGGCGGCAACATTCCTTGCCACATTAGAGAAACTAGGGGTCCAAAGTTCATTCTCACGGCCTAGAGTAAGCAACGATAACCCTTACTCAGAGTCGTTATTCAAGACAATGAAATATGTGCCCACATTTCCTAATGGCGGGTTTGCAAGCATTTCTGACGCACGAAAGTGGGTAACTAAGTTTGTCTACTGGTACAACAATGTTCATATGCATAGCGGTATCAAATATTTGACCCCCTACCAGAGGCATTATAGCTTGGACAAAAACATTATGGAAAATAGAAAAAAAGTGTATGCAATGGCAAAAGAGAAGCATCCTGAAAGGTGGAGTAGAGAAATTAGAAATTGGGATTTACCCAAATATGTATCTTTGAATCCAATAAAAGAAGAAGAACTTCTTATTATAGAAGAGTCATCGTCATAAAAATGTTAGAAATAGAAATTGCGACAACTATGTTGACAAACTCCG
>NZ_JAHLDV010000129.1 GCF_018861865.1 Clostridium frigoris | reverse complement strand
GAGATTTCACGGAAACTCCCTAGTTCCTGTGATTACTCATTTTTAGTATCATTAATTTTTATTGATTCCCCCATTTTTTTTGCATAAAACACTTGACAAGTCTGTAGAATTTTGCGGTCCTCCTCTTAAAGACATGTTTTAAAAGGAGGATTATTTTATGCTTAAAAATTGGAGCTCTCAAGCTGATTATCAGCAATTTATTATTTCAACTCTCTCATGTTTCTACAAAGTCATTCCTAAAAAAATTATAGAACTTGAAACTTCTATATCTAAGTTGTATTGCTTAGACTTAGATATTCTTAGAGAGATATTAAAACCTTATTACTCTAATACTGGTAGACCTGCGACCCTTCAACCTGAAATATTTCGTTCATTTTCTTTAATGCTTTTTCAAAAAGAGACAAGCATTACCAACTGGGTTAAAAAGCTTCATGCCTGTGATTTACTTGCGACTTGTATTGGCTGCACTGAAAATAATGTCCCATCACTTGGTGCTCATTATGATTTTATCTCTAGATTATGGCTCTCAGATCTGTCTATCGACAGAAGCAAACTAAAGAATACATATTCATATAAGAAGAAACCTCCTAAAATCAAAGAGCCCGGAAAAAATAATAAGCTTCCTAATAAAAAAACAGGTGTTGTTAAAAAAATTTCAGATTTCTTTGAAGCTGGTCGCTCATTTTCACTAAGAGCCGAAAGGCTGCTTCAAAAAATATTCTCATTAGTTGCTGTAGAGCCATCTTTTAATCTTAACTTAATTGAAAAAGATAAACTCACAGTTGCTGGTGATGGTACTTGCGTTCACTGTAAATCTTCTTACTATGGTTCTAAAGTTTGTGACTGCCGTCAAAATGGAATTTACGATTGCAAATGCCCTCGTAAACTTTCTGACATAAATGCTACTTGGGGTTGGGACAGTCATGAAAATCGTTGGTTTTACGGCTATACACTCTATGCTTTATCTGCTTATAACAAGAAATATAAAATAGATCTTCCTATTTATCTACGATTTGTAGAAGCAAGCAGACACGACAGTGTCACGGGAATAGTCGCATTAGCCGAATTTAGAGAACTGTTACCGCAGTTCACTATATCAAATTATGTTCTTGACTCAGCTAACGATAACTATGCTACATATGGATTATGTTCCAAATGGAACATTAATCCTTATATTGACATGAACTCCAAAAACAAAGGAAATTCTAAATATCCAGTTGCTCTAGATATTACTGAAAAAGGATTTCCTATCTGTATTGGTGGCCATGAAATGGTCTATAACGGTTATGAAAAAAGTCGTTCACGCCTAAAATGGCGTTGCCCCTTAGTTTTAAAAAAAGTTACTAGTTGCTCTTGCCGTGAACAGTGCTCACCTTCACCCTATGGGCGAGTAATCTACACTAAACCATCATGGGATTTGCGGTTGTTTACTCCTGTGCCTCGCGGCTCAAAACAATGGAAAATTATTTATAAAACTAGAACCTGTTCAGAACGTATAAACAATCGTATTCTAAATGATTATAGGATTCATTCTTTACGAATATATGGTAAAAAACGTTATTCATTTATGACTATGATTGCTGGTATTAATATTCATCTAGATGCAAGACTTAAAGTTTCAGATTTTAGTATTTTAAATTTATTAGTGTAACTATTTAACAATTAAATGCTTTTCTCTGAAAATTCCTGCATCGTGTAGGCTTGTTTGCTAT
>NZ_JAHLDV010000128.1 GCF_018861865.1 Clostridium frigoris | reverse complement strand
ACCTCCTTGTATAATCTAATTATAAGTTTGATAAGAAACTGTCCCTAAATAATACGAATGATTTCTTACTTATCTTTATTAATGTTTATGTTTATCCATTTCTAAATTTAATATTTATACTTATCTTTATTTTTGGTTTTTTATCACTTAGATTCCATTTAGAAAATCCAACTTAGCTATTTCACAATGTTATAATATTTCCTGAATAGAGAAAATAGATGTAAACCTCCTGAGAGGTATTTTTATACCTATACTCGTGAAATAGCGTATCATTCCATCAGTAAGTATTTTGTGTTTTAGCTGGTTGGGTTTCCAAATTTGGAACTACCCGTGTCACTAACAAGGTTGCAAACTAACTGATAGAAGTGGAATCTCTACTCTGCCCAATTTAAACAAAAGGAGATGTTTATTATTCCAAATTATTTAAACAGTACAGTTATAGGTATTGATGTTGCTTCGGCATTTTCTTTCGCTTCAATTCTTTGCCCTGACGGAAGTCAGTTTAGAAAACCATTCAAAATTAATCACACAGTTAAAGGTTTTAACTACTTTTTAGAGCAAATAAAAAAAGCGGAAGAAGAGTATGCCATGAAGCCTGTATTCTTCATGGAGTCCACTGGCGTGTACCACCTTACTCTTTTCCACTTTCTTAAGGATAATAAATTTGATGCATTCATTATCAATCCACTCGTTACTAATTGTAACAAGAATAAGGATATAAGGAAAGTGAAAAATGATAAAAATGATTCTTTATCTATCGCCAAATTAGGAAAATATGAAGATATTAAGGTTTCAAGTGATATTGATTTTAATATTTTTTCATTAAAACTTATGATTCGTGACTACTATAAGCTTATAGATGATCGCTCAAGCTATAAGAAAAAGCTTAGCAGTTCACTTACGCTCTCGTTTAGTGGATATCAAGACATCTTTGCTAACACATGTAGCAGCGCTTCAATAGGTATTTTAAAAGAGTACCCAACTCCTCAATTAGTTATTTCAGCCCCAAAGAAAGATATTATTGATATTCTTCTAAATTCAAGAAAAGGCATCAACTGGGCTGAAAAAAAGTACACTGAACTAATTGAATGCGCAAATGCAGCTAAATATATAAGCCTTTCGGCTCCAAGACTTTCGGTATCGATAACAACTTGTATATCACTATATGGAGCTATTGATAATGAAATAACTAAGCTCTTGAATGAAATTAAAAGTTTTATTGACAGCGATGAGCTACCAGCTACATTAAATAAAAACATTGATTTATTAATGACACTTGGTGGTGTTGGATATATCACAGCTGTAACTGTACTTGCTGAAATTGGGGCTATTGATAATTTTCTAAAACCTAAGCAGCTAGTCGCTTTTTTTGGTGTTGATCCAGCTGTAAATGAATCTGGTAAATTCAAAGGTGATAGAGTTAAAATGTCTAAACGTGGTACTCGTTTTGGTAGAAGAGCACTCTTTGCAGTTGCTTTAGCATCTATAAGACGCAAAAGAAATGGAGAGCCTACGAACCCTGTTTTGATCAAATACTACCAAGAAAATCTTAAAGGCAAAAAAGCTAAGGTTGCCTTAATTGCAATAATGCATAAGATTATAAAATACATATTTGCAATTTTAAAAAACCAAGAGGCATACCAGTTAAGAGATCCTAAGTTACACCAAAGAATGTATATAGAAAACCATTCTAGAGAAGTAGCTTAAGTTAGTCCTAAATAATTACTAAATTTACCATCGTTCGTGTTCTGAAATGGTCTTTTTGTTGTGTAATGAAATTGGCGACTACTTTCGCAGATTTACACTTGACTTTAACTAGCTGGTCTA
>NZ_JAHLDV010000127.1 GCF_018861865.1 Clostridium frigoris | reverse complement strand
GATAGTGTTAACTAACCTATGAAAAAACTAGATTGAAAATTTTAAGATTTAAATTGTACTTTGAAAAGTGAAAATATATCTAAAAGGAATGAAACATTAGTTTTGTTATCAACAAATCTTTGGGATTTTTTCTTGTTAAGTAAAAAAGCACAGCAAAAATACACCTTTAAGATTGTTCCTTTTTTTCAGAACACTGAAGGTGAAGATAATTTGGTTATATCAAAAACTAAATCGTAAATTCAGCTATATAACTTGCTTTTCAATTATAAGTTGTTGAGAAAGTTCAATTAATTTTTGCCATTTACCAGGCATCGTTGGAATTTTCTCAAGCTCAGGAATAGAGTTTAATGGTCCCCAATAGGAGTAGCTATGCGGGCGGAGAAAGTTATAATAGGCTACAAATAAAGCCAAGTGCGTGTTGGAACCTTCTTCACTACCAAAACCATTTGTAACCCTATACGAGAATTTAAAGGTTCTATTTAGACGTTCTATTATTTGTTTAAGCCAACGATATTCAGTTGAAATAGGATCAGAATTAGTAAGTCCGATTACTTGGGTTACGTCAAAGTCCATGTTATTAAGTTTAAACTGTTGCTCCGCAAGCTTATATGCGGTATAGCCATCAGCAACGAATTTAAGGGACTTGCCGGGAAATTCTTTATACTTATCAAAAGCCATCCGCATAGTTAAAATGCAAGGGCCAGTATCACGGCTAAACGACGCCTGATATCCTAAAATTGATTTTTTGATGGCATCCATAACAAGCCAGATATATTGATGGACTCCTTTGACTTTAGTGTAAGTTTCATCAGCAGCAAGATAATTAGTGGGCTTATAGTCATAATTATCGACATACGGTTTAACAAAAGCGGCAGCTGCAATGGCATATCTGCTAACCATGACATGAGATATCTTAACTCCATGTATTTCCCACAGAGCAAGCGCAGTACGGCGTGTAGATAGTCCCAAATTAACGTTATATGTTAGACAAAGACCCATTACATGAGAAGAAAAATTTCTGAATTTAAGGCTAGTAGCACCCTTAGGCATAGAAGATAAATCTACATCAAAATAATTAGTGGTAAACTCACGATAAATGTAATGTAGTTTAAATTTGTGTTTATCTTTCTTGTATTCTTTAATATCTTCAAATGAAAGTTTCGCAAAAGAATCCATGTAATAACTACATTTTTTATTAACACATTTATGTATGTAAAAATTTTTACGATCCTTTTTCTTACTTAGGGTGTGTCCACAAAATGGGCAAATGAAAGTCTCAGTTTTGAAATCAACCTTGTTTTTGTTGAAATGCAAATCACAAATTTTACACCAAAGCTGTCCACGGCCGCCAGTGTTATCGTAAATATAGATGTGCGGAGCACCACATTGAGGGCATATAGTATCAGGTGATACAGGATTTTTACCCCGAGAATTTACAGGCTTTTTATCTTTACCATGAGTGATTTTATACTCATTTAATATTTGCTTGTAATTAAGCTTTTCAAAAGTTTTAATAATTGGTAATTTATCAACAGTAAGTTTTTTATATTTTGGACTTGTCATGTCGTATTTCGGAACCTTTAGCGGTATATTTTTAGCAATAAAAATAAGTAATTGTTTAATTTGAGAAAGTAATACTTGATTATACGTAACTAACATTGATATAATTGGACTCACAATGACACCTTCTTTCGGGAATTTTTGTTGAGTTAAGCTACAACAATTATACCAAATAGAGGGGGTCATTGTTTTTTGTGCTAAAAACAGCTACAATCCTTGCAATAGCAGGGTTTTAAATAAATAAAACAAAGATAGTGTTAACACTATC
>NZ_JAHLDV010000126.1 GCF_018861865.1 Clostridium frigoris | reverse complement strand
GGGGCTGTCTCAAAATAGAAAGTAATTTCTATTACGAGATGGCTCTTTTTTTTTCTGCAAATACAAAAGTGGATTCCGAGGAATCCACTTTTGGTGTATAATTTAAGCATGATTAATAAAAAAATTACACAAATTAATTATACCAAAAATTGCGAGGTTTATCAATTAGTTATTCCTATGGAAACAGGAATTTTGATACCCGAAGATGATTCTGTGAGACTGCTAAGCCAAATATTGGAGGAATTATATTATACGAAACTAAATGAGGCATACTCTTCACAAGGAAGAAATCCAGTAGTTGAACCGAAGATTCTATTTAAAATATTAGTTTATGCCTATATGAATGATATCTATTCAAGTAGGAAAATAGAGAAAGCTTGTAAGCGAGATATCAATTTCATGTGGCTATTACAGGGTAACCAGGTCCCTGATCATGCTACAATAGCTAGGTTTAGAAGTAAAAGACTTGTCGGTGCTGTAGATGATTTATTTAATCAATTTATTGAAAAGTTAAAAACCTACGGTGAAGTTGAATTTAAAAATATATTTATTGATGGAACGAAAATTGAAGCCAATGCCAATAAGTATACTTTCGTATGGAAGAAATCTACGGAAAGATTTAAAGCGAAGCTTCATGAAAAAATAAAGAAGATTGTCGAAGAAATAAATTTTGAGTTTGAGACAGAATACATAATTCCAGAGCCGAAGGCTGAAGTAACTTATCTTCAAGATATTTTAGATTTTCTAAATGAAAATAAGGAATTTAATAATATAGAATTTGTTTATGGAAAAGGAAAAAGAAAAACCAAAGTTCAGAGATTTATAGAAAGCATTTCAGAGGCTATAGAAAGACTAAATAAGTATGATAACTATAGCAAAATTTTTGATGGAAGAAACAGCTTTTCAAAAACTGATCAAGATTCAACATTTATGCATATGAAGGAAGATCACATGAGGAATTCGCAGCTAAAACCAGGATATAACATGCAAATAGGGGTGGAAGGTGAATATATTGTTGGGTTAGATATTTCTAGTGAAAGATCTGATCAATTGACTTTTATTCCATTTCTAAAAAAACTAAGGGAAAAATTATCACAAATATTCAATAGCGTAACAGCTGACGCTGGATATGAAAGTGAAGAAAACTATATGTATTTAGAATCCACTGGGCAAAACATATTTATAAAACCTCAAACTTATGAAAGCATGAAAAAAAGAAGCTTTAAAAATAATATAAGTAAGCGAGAAAATATGAATTATGATGAAATAAATGATGAATATACATGCCATAATAATAAAAAATTAAAGGTCATTGATAACAAGATAAGAAAGTCAAAGTCCGGATATCAAGCTAGTGTAACAGTTTATGAATGTGAGGATTGTGACGCTTGCCAGTATAAACCAAAATGTACAAAAGCAAAGGGGAACAAAAAACTATACGTATCTAAAAAATTTATACAAAAAAGATTAAAGTCATTAGAAAATATAACAAGTTCAGAAGGAATTATGTTAAGAACCAATAGATCAATTCAAGTTGAAGGTGCATTTGGTGTTTTGAAAGAAGATCATGGGTTTAGACGATTTTTAACTAAAGGAAAAATCAATGTGAAAACTGAATTTACTCTTTTATGCTTTGGATATGACATAAATAAATTTCACAACAAAATTCAAAATGATAGATGTAGAATTTTATTGCATGAAATAAAAGCATCTTAAAATTCAAAATTGTAAAATAACATTTTTAAATTAGAGGATTTAAAGATCTTCTTTTTGTGCTGTAAAAAAATAAAATAGCATTAAAAAAAAACATTAAAAGAGTAATTTTTTAATGTTTTTATTAAAATTAATAAGAAAAAAAGGCTATCTCTTAAAATGATTTTTTAATCATTTTGAGACAGCCCC
>NZ_JAHLDV010000125.1 GCF_018861865.1 Clostridium frigoris | reverse complement strand
CATATTTATTAAAACATTAATTTCTATTGAACCGCCGTGTACCGAACGGTACGCACGGTGGTGTGAGAGGTCGCTAAATAAACTAATTATTTAGCTCCTACTCGATTTTTTCTATTCTACAAGAATATTTACTTACCTTGTTTCACACTTATTAGAACAAGGAATTATTATATTTATCTCCATCTCCATACTTTGTTTTGGATATGGTTTGCTTCAAGGCTATAAATTTAAATTCTAGAAGAAGATCGGAAAAATTATTATGTAAAAGAAGAAAGACTTATCTCAATATATATAAGACCTAGAGTTGTGTAGTGGACAAGAAGATGATATGTTTATATTAGAAATCTACGAAGGTTGTTTTATAGAAACGGAAAAGAAACGTATTATGGAGGCGAAATATTTTGATACTTAATATATGGTGGTACTTTTTCATTTATGCATTTTTAGGATGGTGTACAGAGGTTATATATGCAGCTGTAAAGACAGGTAAATTTGTAAACCGAGGATTCCTAAATGGTCCATATTGTCCGATTTATGGAGTTGGAGTCATAATAGTACTCTATTTGCTAGATCCTATAAAAAATAATGTGTTTTATATGTTTTTAGGTTCTGTCTTTATTACTAGCAGCATAGAGCTTATAGGTGGATTTGCACTTGAGAAAATCTTTCATCAGAAATGGTGGAATTACGATGACAAGCCCTTTAATATTTGTGGATATATTTGCCCTATGTTTTCACTTGTGTGGGGATTAGCTTGCCTTGTTGTGGTAGACAGAATTCACCCGTTTGTTTTTTCTCTCGTTAATTGGATTCCACAGATGGCAAGTAAGGTTTTACTAATAATTTTTGCCTGTCTTTTCATTATAGATCTCATTGCAACAGTAAAATCTATTTTAAAATTGAACAAAAAACTTGAAATAATTGATGGAATCACATTTAAAATTCGAGAGATATCAAATAATATAGGAGAAAATATTGCTATGGGAGCTATTGATATAGTGAAGAAGAAGGATAATTTAGAAGAAAATTTCGAAACAAAAAAAGGAATTTTAAAAGCGGATTTAACTGAAATGAAAGGTGAACATCAAAAAGCATTGGTTCATCGAAAACAAGCGCTTAAAGACCTTCATAATGCAAATAGAGAAATCTTAGAAGCCACTCATTTTGGAGAAAAAAGGTTGCTGAAAGCATTCTCTGAATTAAAATCCATACAGCATAAAGATGCTCTTGAAAAATTAAGAAATACTATTTTAAATGGATTGAGTGTTCCAAAGAAAACAAAAATAAGCAGCGAAAAAGATAGAACTGATTTAGAGAAATAAACTGATTAGTTAGGGATGTATGATTAATCATATATTTAACAGCTTAAAAACTACATGATATTCTTTATGTTCTATATGTTTTTACCTCTTACTTTTGAATAATTCAAATAACATATTTATCTTACCTTATAATTTTTACAATTTGTTCACTAATATTGGGGCTTTTATGAGCGAAATGAAAGATAAACTCAAAGAAATGTTAGAGCTATTTGATGGGTGAGACATTAAGAAAAACTTCTGTTTTTCATTCAAATATATTAAAAGAATATTTAAAATTAATTCTTTAAATAAAAAAAACTTCATGGCAAAAGCTATGAAACTTTTTTTAGATTTAATTCATTGTCATTTTTATTAAAAGTTTCATTGTACAACATAATAGCATCCTTTGATCCACCTGTACTTACTACATAATTTAACACTCCAACATTTCTCATATTCTCTTTACTAAATACCTTCTTAAATAATTTTATCATAAAACAACCTCCTTGTATAATCTAATTATAAGTTTGATAAGAAACTGTCCCTAAATAATACGAATGATTTCTTACTTATCTTTATTAATGTTTATGTTTATCCATTTCTAAATTTA
>NZ_JAHLDV010000124.1 GCF_018861865.1 Clostridium frigoris | reverse complement strand
AGCATTAAAAAAAAACATTAAAAGAGTAATTTTTTAATGTTTTTATTAAAATTAATAAGAAAAAAAGGCTATCTCTTAAAATGATTTTTTAATCATTTTGAGACAGCCCCTACGTGTGTCGTCATAAATGAAAAGTAGGAATCAGAAAAACTATTTATAATACTATTCTTTCTTGTCAACTATACTGTTTTTGTAAAAACTAATTTATTTCGCACAATCATCATTTTCATCGTTTTTTGAACCACAAATTCTGTAGGATATTCCATCAGGGTAATCTCTCTTTATTATTTTATTAAAGATATATGGTTGGCTTGGAATAAATACATTAGGATTAGAATATGTATCATATTCAATATCAATTATTTTCTTTCCATCATAGTTTAATTCATATATTTTATTTACTCATGTACCAGTTACATTATTTTCGTACTCTACAATTCGAATCTTATCTTCTTTTCCTATATTTGTACTTTTAATAAAATCATCAAGTTTATTAATATTATATATTTCCATGTCATTGTGAGTTTTGCTCGAAACACTATCAGTATAACCAATCATTACTGCATCACCATCTTTAATTGCTATATCTGAAGTTAAAGTTTTATTGTTCAATGTACCTGTAGTACTGTAAGCCTTAGAATTTTGTATAGGTATAAAAACTAAAATAAATAATAGTAATAAAAATGTGATAGCTCTTTTCAATATAATCACCTCAATAATAATTTTAATTTTATTATATCCATATTTAAAATTATTATTTAATACAATCTATGATATTGTGTTGCTACGCAATATTATACTATTTTGATACAAAGTATTTCTTTGGGTATACCATTATTACCTTAAATCTAATATGAAAATATATTATTATATTTGTACTTAATTTTACTTGATAAATATAGTTTTAAATTTCTTTATTTAAAGTATAGAATATCTTAAATGTCATATATCTTATTAGCAATTCCCAGTTTCTGAGCAGGCGTTTCAAATTTTCTATTATGTGTTTTAATTTCTTGGCAAAAATTATCTATATGTCTTATGAGTACATTTTAATTAAATATAGATTATATTGTTTTAGTGGTTTGACGAGCTTTTAAGCCTCTTTAAGGATTTTACTAATTATAGTATAGTAAGCCTGAGGTATTACATAGTAACTAACTAATAATTTAAGCATGAATGTATAGGTTGCTGTAGTTATTTATTTTAAAGCAACTATATCTTTTTAGAACAAGCCATTATTAGCTGAAGTAACTTCAATATTCCCTCAGGTGATTTTTAAATTATCTTTACTTGTAAGTTCATTTATATATTTCATAGTAATAGTTATGTTATATGTTAAGTTTATACTAATCACATCTTGGCTAAAAACCCCCACATTAGGATTAATTCTTGTGTCACTACATTTAGTGGTGCAATAGTTTAGCTAGCGTTATATAATCTGGAGGGCCATTGTAGTAGCCGCCATTATCATGTAAATATCTAACTCATAGCACTACTTACTATAGGAAAAGAAACCAAAGTAAGCGTAACTTTTTAATACTTAATGTTTAATATGTAAGACGACTTTTATGAAAATGAGTTAAAATTAACAATATTACAAATATTAAAATCATTTTACCATGCGTATCCTAATAAGGTATATTGAAGTATTTAGACATATATGTAGAAATATAGAGCTAATCTTATTAGAAGCTATTTATGAAAAAAGTGACTTGTTATATATATGATAGAATACTCCTTGTCGTCACATACGAGTGGCACACGAAACTAACCGTTAATTATAATTTGATAATTTTTGAATGAAAGTTTATTTAAAGAAGTAGTTGACAAAACAAGAAAAACCTAGTATTATAGTAGAAGTCGTCACATGATGACAAAGCAAATTGGTCTTTGAAAATTAAACAGAGAAATAGGTAAAGAA
>NZ_JAHLDV010000123.1 GCF_018861865.1 Clostridium frigoris | reverse complement strand
TAGCATTAAAAAAAAACATTAAAAGAGTAATTTTTTAATGTTTTTATTAAAATTAATAAGAAAAAAAGGCTATCTCTTAAAATGATTTTTTAATCATTTTGAGACAGCCCCATTTTTGCGTAATCATACCCTACATTTATTTAAAATTTCTTTTTATTTCTTTTTATGGTAATTGTATTTTCTCCTTATAATTAAAAGAAGTTTGACTAATAATACTATAAAAGGAGGTCTTAAAATGAAAAAAGTTATGTCTAGCACTGATGCAATTTCTTTAATTAAAAATGGAGATACCGTCGCAGTGGGAGGTTTTATCGGTTGTGGACACCCTGAGGAATTAACTATAAAAATTAGTGAATGTTTTCTTGAAAAAGGGTCTCCAAACAATTTAACTTTAGTTTATGCTGCTGGTCAAGGAGATTCAAAAGACAAGGGTCTAAACCACCTTGGCATCGAAGGTTTAGTTTCAAAGGTAATCGGTGGTCATTGGGGCCTTGCACCCAAACTTGTAAAACTAGCTATTGATAATAAAATACAGGCTTATAATCTTCCTCAAGGAGTAATCTCTCACCTATATCGAGATATCGCAGCGGGTAAACCGGGAACTATAACTCATGTTGGACTAAAAACTTTTGTAGATCCTAGAATAGACGGTGGTAAATTAAACGATGTGACTAAAGAAGACATAGTAAAAGTTATCGAAATTGATAATAAAGAATATTTGCTTTACAAATCTTTTCCAATAAATGTAACACTAATTCGTGCTTCTTATGCTGATGAGAATGGAAATGCAACTATGGAAAAAGAAGCTGTAACACTTGATGGTTTATCTATGGCGCAAGCAGCCAAAAATTCCGGCGGGATTGTAATACTTCAGGTTGAAAAAATTGTAGCACCCGGTACTCTTGATCCACGAAAAGTTAAAATTCCAGGAATTCTTGTGGATGCTATTGTGATTTCAAAACCTGAAAATCATATGCAAACTTATGCGGAGCAATATAATCCCTCTTATAATGGAGAAATAAAAATGGCGCTTAGTGATATTTCTGGTTTAAAACTCGATGAACGTAAAATAATATCTAGAAGAGCTGCAATGGAGCTTATTCCCAATGCTATTACTAATCTTGGAATTGGAGTGCCAGAGGGAATATCGATGGTTGCAAATGAAGAAGGTATTTCAAGTGACCTAAAAGTTACTTTGGAATCAGGTCCAATAGGCGGAATCCCTGCTGGTGGATTAAGTTTTGGAGCTTCAATAAATCCTGAAAGCATACTAGATCAAAGTAACCAATTTGATTTCTATGATGGAGGAGGTCTTGATATAGCCTTCCTAGGTCTAGCTCAATGCGACGAAAAGGGAAATATTAATGTAAGTAAGTTTGGCCCTAAAATTGCAGGTTGTGGCGGTTTTATCAATATAACACAAAATTCAAAGAAAGTTGTCTTTTGTGGAACTTTTACAGCAGGCGGCTTAAAAATTAAAATTCAAGATGGTAAATTAAATATAATTCAAGATGGTAAATTAAATAAATTGATTAAAACCGTTGAACAAATTACCTTCAGTGGTGAGTATGCTATAGAAGCTTCCCAACCAGTCTTATACATCACTGAAAGAGCAGTATTCAGACTAACTAAAAATGGTGTTACTTTAGAAGAAATAGCTCCTGGTATTGATATGCAAAAGGATATTTTAGATAAAATGGATTTTGATCCTATTATATCTGAAAATTTAAAATTGATGGATAAAAAATTATTTAATGAGGGTATTATAGGTATCAAATTAGCTAATAATAAGTAAATAATTTAAGAAAAAATATAGTTAGACCAGCTAGTTAAAGTCAAGTGTAAATCTGCGAAAGTAGTCGCCAATTTCATTACACAACAAAAAGACCATTTCAGAACACGAACGATGGTAAATTTAGTAATTATT
>NZ_JAHLDV010000122.1 GCF_018861865.1 Clostridium frigoris | reverse complement strand
TTTACTAAAGTAATTGACTGGTTAAAATAAAATATTATTTCATTTCTTTACCTATTTCTCTGTTTAATTTTCAAAGACCAATTTGCTTTGTCATCATGTGACGACTTCTACAAGTATATCTGTTATTACTTAAGTTGTCAACAGTTTTTTTAAATCATTTTATCTGTTGATATTTTCATACCCTACCACCAATTACTCTTGGCGACAAGTAATATAATATCATCTTTAAACATGATGGGTTTTAGTATTTTCCTTTAATCCGACAATTATATACAGTAATCTCTATAATACTCTTGTATACTAAACTTTCGTTATATTGACACACTAGGAATGGTATACACCTCAAAATCAATTACTACTATCTATTGCATTACATGTATTACTCACAAATATAATATATCCCCCACATTAATAAAATAAATGAAGAGGACTTACCCCTTTTAAATTAAAAAGTTGGGAGATTATCTAAATTATCTTCTGTAGTATTATTAGGTGATGACTTTATAACATCATTTCCATTTCTGTTTTTTCCAACAATTACTGACTCTACTGTCCCCACCTTTGCTAAAGCTACCGCTTTGCTCACATCTAATTCTTCACCAGCACTAGTTAATACATTTGTAATATCTCCGTCTGCATTTTTTCTAACCTTAACTATCTTCATAAAATTACATCTCCTCCTCAATTAATATAAGTATCGTTAAATGGTTAGCATTTTTTTAGTACGTTATTGCTAAACACATTAATTTTTACACTACTTATTTAGTATTTCCCTTATTGCTGTTGTTTTATTACTATAAATTACATTAATTATTATTTATATTTTTACTACTAATTTATAGGGCTCTAATTTTTATATTCAGTATACTAATATATTATTTAAACAGTCCACTTATTTTAGTAAAATAAAAATATTTATGATACACTTAAGTGAGGTGATTTTATGAATGATTTATCAGATAATTGGAATGAACTCTTATTAGATGAAGTTAATAAAGATTATTATTTAAAATTGAGACACTTTTTAAAAAAAGAATATGCAAACTCACTAATATATCCCGAATTAAAAGATATATTTAATGCACTTAAATACACTTCTTATAATGATGTAAATGTTGTTATACTTGGTCAAGATCCTTATCATGGTTCTAATCAAGCTCATGGTTTAAGTTTTTCTGTAAAGTCTGGTGTAAGAATTCCCCCTTCATTACTAAATATATATAAAGAACTAAATACTGATTTAGGTTGTTATATACCAAACACCGGTTATTTAAAAAAATGGGCTGATCAAGGCGTTTTATTATTAAATACAGTCCTTACCGTTAGATCCGGAGAAGCTAATTCTCATAAAAATAAAGGTTGGGAACTTTTTACTGATAGAATTATAACTTTGTTAAATGAAAAAACTAAACCTATAGTTTTCATTTTATGGGGCAATAATGCTCAATCGAAACAATTTCTTTTAACAAATCCAATACATTACATAATAAAATCTGCTCATCCAAGCCCATTATCTGCATATAGAGGCTTTTTTAACAGCAAGCCTTTTTCTAAGACTAATGATTTTTTGATATCTGTAGGTGAAAAAGCCATTGACTGGCAAATTGATAATTTATAAAAATGCATATTTGCATTTTTATTTTTATTCTACTAATATTCTACTAATATTCTACTAATATTCTACTAATATTAAATAGTTATTTAATATTTTGGTTATCCTTCCTATAGTACTTAGTAAAATCTAATACTTATTTTAAAAAAAAAGACTAAAAAAAACGTCTTAGAATTATCTAAGACGTTTTTGGTGGCTAAACCCGGAATCGAACCAGGGACACGAGGATTTTCAGTCCTCTGCTCTACCGACTGAGCTATTTAGCCATGTAACCTGGCGACAACCTACTCTTCCACAAAGTTACCCCTGCAGTACCATCGGCGCATTGAAGCTTAACCTTCGTGTTCGGTATGGGAACGGGTGTTACCTTCAGGCCATAATCACCAGATGAGAATATAAATATTCTCTGA
>NZ_JAHLDV010000121.1 GCF_018861865.1 Clostridium frigoris | reverse complement strand
TTGTACGTCCAGCATGTTAGCTGAGCCGATAGGCTGAAAGAAGCCTATGTCGCCTAACCAACGGGAAGACAACCTGAGAGCAAGGGATTTACTGGCAACGGTAGGGTCTGAAGGAAGCAGCAGGGGAAATGTGGAACATAACTAAAGTAAACCGAAGATGGCTTATAAAGTGGGTAACCCTGCAAAATATGGGAAAGCCCTAAAGTTGGATAACTTTATAAGTTAAGACGGATGCGTTCGCATTTAGGCAGGCAAACCTATCTGGAGAAACCTGTATTATCCTATTTTAATAGGTAAGTTCAAACAAGTGGGAACATAAGGGAGATACGATGTAGTGCAGGTGGCAGATGAATCCATAGTAGTGATTAACTTTTAGCCAATGAAAACTGGTAACAGTATGGAGGACAAAACTAAGAGGACATTATGCAGAAGCTATTATATTAGCAGTCATAATGAGGTATAGATTACCAAAAGTATCTATGCTTGCAAAGGGAGGAAGGCAAAACAAAGTTTGCAATTCAAAATTGTGAATTTATAAACTTATTAGAAAAGATAATCGAGGTTGGAACACTAAGAGGTACTTGTAACTGGTGATGACGAATCTACTGGAAACATAGTCCGTTCTAAACAGAGTAATTAGGCTAAGCTAGATATATTGCCGAAAGGCTAAAGAAGTCAGCAAAACTAATGAAGAAACTGTGGTTTATAAGGGAATAATTTAGATAGCAAAGCAAGAGGAGTTTATGATGAAAAAGTGGTATAGCTTGATTGATAAAGTTTATTTAATTGATAACTTAAGAAAGGCATTCAAAGCGGTCAAAAGCAATAAGGGAGCCCCTGGTATAGATGGGGAGACTGTTGAAATTTTTGAAGCTAATATGGAAGCTAATATAGTTAAGCTGAATCATGAACTCAAAACCGAAACGTATGAGCCACTTTCAGTACGTAGGGTATATATTGATAAAGATGATGGCACTAAAAGACCGTTAGGTATTCCTACGGTTAGAGATAGGGTTGTCCAACAAGCACTTAAAAATATTTTAGAACCAATTTTTGAACCTACATTTCATCCTTCAAGCTATGGTTATAGACCGAATAGGTCTTGTCAAAAGGCGGTAGCAAAAGCAGAAAGATTCATGAACAAATATGGATTAGAGCATGTAGTAGATATGGATTTATCTAAATGCTTTGACACACTTGACCATGAAATAATAATTAAATCAGTAAATGAAAAAGTAAGCGACAGTAGAATTTTAAAATTAGTAGATAAGTTCTTGAATGCTGGAACTATGGAAAATGGTATTTTTGATGAATCTGATATAGGTTGTCCGCAGGGGGCCGTAATTTCACCATTGCTAATGAATATATATTTAGATTATTTTGATAAGGCAATGATGGAAAAAGGTATCCGTATAGTTAGATATGCAGATGATATATTGATTTTTGCAAAATCAAAGGAATTGGCAGGAAAATATCTAGCCTTGGCAATTCATATATTAGAAAAGCACTTAAAACTTAAGGTAAATGAAACTAAGACCCACATAGCTGACGCTAGTAAAGGGGTGGCTTTTCTTGGATTTATAATAAGAGAAAATTGGGTTTCAATACATCCTAAAAGAATTGAAGAATTCAAAAATAAAATCAGAAGGCTAACGCCTAGAAACCATGGGATGAATATAGAACAAATACTTAGAAAGTTAAATCCAGTAATTAGAGGATGGGCAAATTATTTTAGAATTGCAAACTGTAAAGGACTTTTTGAGAAGCTATTTAGTTGGATTAAAAGAAGGCTAAGGATGAAGAAAATGAAAGAATGGAAAAGTTATAAATCTTTGCATAAAGCACTTAGGCGAAGAGGGTATAAGGGTGAATTCAAGAAAATATCAATGGTAAGATGGAGAAATTCAAATTTTACATTGATACACATGGCTTTACCTAATTCATGGTTCAAAGAAATAAAGCTTGTTCACTTGTCAGATATACAGGTCGGTGTCTTGTCAAATTATTATGAATAAATAATTTTTAGTTTTGCCAGGAGCCGTATGCGAGGTCCGCACGTACGGTTCTGTGAGAGGAAAGAAGTCGGAAATTTATT
>NZ_JAHLDV010000120.1 GCF_018861865.1 Clostridium frigoris | reverse complement strand
AATGGGAAATCTCATCTTAGGGTGGGCTTCACACTTAGATGCTTTCAGTGTTTATCCCTTCCAAACATAGCTACCCAGCGATGCCACTGGCGTGACAACTGGTGCACCAGAGGTTTGTCCATCCCGGTCCTCTCGTACTAAGGACAGCTCCCTTCAAATTTCCTACGCCCGCGACGGATAGGGACCGAACTGTCTCACGACGTTCTGAACCCAGCTCGCGTGCCGCTTTAATGGGCGAACAGCCCAACCCTTGGGACCTACTTCAGCCCCAGGATGCGACGAGCCGACATCGAGGTGCCAAACCTCCCCGTCGATGTGGACTCTTGGGGGAGATCAGCCTGTTATCCCCGAGGTAGCTTTTATCCGTTGAGCGATGGCCCTCCCACGAGGTACCACCGGATCACTAAGCCCGACTTTCGTCCCTGCTCCACTTGTAAGTGTCGCAGTCAGGCTCCCTTCTGCCTTTGCACTCTTCGCGCGATTTCCAACCGCGCTGAGGGAACCTTTGGGCGCCTCCGTTACTCTTTCGGAGGCGACCGCCCCAGTCAAACTGCCCACCTAACAATGTCCTGTGACCAGATTCATGGCCTCCAGTTAGAACCTCAGTACTGTCAGGGTGGTATCCCAAGGATGACTCCACACAGGCTGACGCCCATGTATCGTAGTCTCCCACCTATCCTGTACAGACAATACCGAAATTCAATGCTAAGCTACAGTAAAGCTCTACGGGGTCTTTCCGTCCAATCGCGGGTATCCAGCATCTTCACTGGAACTACAATTTCGCCGGATGTACTGTTGAGACAGTGCCCAAATCATTACGCCATTCGTGCGGGTCGGAACTTACCCGACAAGGAATTTCGCTACCTTAGGACCGTTATAGTTACGGCCGCCGTTTACTGGGGCTTAAGTTCATAGCCTCGCCGAGAGCAAGCTCTCAGCTAACTAATCCCCTTAACCTTCCAGCACCGGGCAGGCGTCAGCCCCTATACATCAGCTTTCGCTTTAGCAGAGACCTGTGTTTTTGCTAAACAGTTGCTTGGGCCTATTCTCTGCGACCTACTTACGTAGGCACCCCTTCTCCCGAAGTTACGGGGTCAATTTGCCGAGTTCCTTAACAGTAATTCTTCCGATGGTCTTAGGATTCTCTCCTCACCTACCTGTGTCGGTTTGCGGTACGGGCACCAATATCCTCGATAGAGACTTTTCTTGGCAGCGTGGAATCAGATACTTCAGCAATAAATTGCCTTCCCCATTACATCTTCGCGTTAAGAGCAAACGGATTTGCCTGCTTGCTCCGCCTAAATGCTTAGACACACATCCAATAGTGTGCACATCTTATCCTCCTGCGTCATCCCATTTCTAATAACGTCCATTGGTGGTATCGGAATATCAACCGATTGTCCATCACCTACGCCTTTCGGCCTCGGCTTAGGTCCCGACTAACCCTGAGAGGACGAGCCTTCCTCAGGAAACCTTAGGTTTTCGACCGTTAAGATTCTCACTTAACTCTCGCTACTCATGCCAACATTCTCACTTCTGTACCGTCCACCACTCCTTACGGTATGACTTCAGCCAGTACAGAAAGCTCCTCTACCGCTTACACAATTGTGTAAACCCATAGCTTCGGTGGTAAGTTTTAGCCCCGGACATCTTCGGCGCAGGATCTCTTGACTAGTGAGCTATTACGCACTCTTTGAATGAGTGGCTGCTTCTGAGCCAACATCCTAGTTGTCTTAGAAATCCCACATCCTTTTCCACTTAACTTACACTTTGGGACCTTAGCTGATGGTCTGGGCTGTTTCCCTTTTGACTACGGATCTTATCATTCGCAGTCTGACTGCCGAAATAAAAGTAAATGGCATTCGGAGTTTGATAGGGTTCAGTAACTGTTGTCAGCCCCTAGCCCATTCAGTGCTCTACCTCCATTACTCAATTAATCGACGCTAGCCCTAAAGCTATTTCGAGGAGAACCAGCTATCTCCGAGTTCGATTGGAATTTCTCCGCTATCCACAGCTCATCCCATGGTTTTTCAACACCAACGTGGTTCGGACCTCCACGGAATTTTACTTCCGCTTCATCCTGGCCATGGATAGGTCACCCGGTTTCGGGTCTACGACATGCAACTAGAACGCCCTATTCAGACTCGGTTTCCCTTCGGCTCCGTACCTTAAGTACTTAACCTTGCTACATATCGTAACTCGTTGGCTCGTTCTACAAAAAGCACGCCGTCACACATAAAAAGTGCTTCGACCGGTTGTAGGCACACGGTTTCAGGTTCTATTTCACTCCCCTTCCGGGGTTCTTTTCACCTTTCCCTCACGGTACTTCTTCACTATCGGTCACTAGGTAGTATTTAGCCTTGGGAGGTGGTCCTCCCAGCTTCCCACAAGGTTTCACGTGTCTCGTGGTACTCTGGATTAGATCTGACT
>NZ_JAHLDV010000119.1 GCF_018861865.1 Clostridium frigoris | reverse complement strand
TGCTTAAATTATACACCAAAAGTGGATTCCTCGGAATCCACTTTTGTATTTGCAGAAAAAAAAAGAGCCATCTCGTAATAGAAATTACTTTCTATTTTGAGACAGCCCCTTATATATAAGTTTAATTCTTATTCTGATTTAAATAAGTGTATCAATTATTTTCTAATACCCATGGTTACAAGCATAAATTCATTTTTCTTATCAATTTTTTTCAAATCATAACCACATATTTTTTTGAAAATATCATCGCCAAAAGGCTCCAACAAAGTTCTGACAATTTCCTCATGTACCTAAAATATTGCCTCTAGTTACCACTTTAGCGCACTATCTTGAAAATATTTTAAAACTCAAAAATATATAAATAATATTATAATAGTTGAGCAAAATACATGCTGAGGTGATTTAATGAAAAGAAAATTAAGTAAAATGGTTACTATTATAATTATTATAATAGTCTGTACCAATAATCCTTATTATACTGTTTATGCTAAGAATAAAATTTCCGTAAATAGAGAAGTTAATAATCAAAATATAGTAAAAAATACTTTGGTGATTAGAACTGCTTCACCATGTATAACTAAATCAGTTAATGAAAATAGAACAATAAGTTTAAGTGAAGCATTAAAAATTGCCTCTACAACATCTAAAAAGTGGGATTCAAAGGCTGAGCTAATGTTCATTACTAGTATTGACAATGATGACTTAAATGTAATGGATGATGGACACGATGGAAATAGACGGTACTGGAATTTTATGTTTATCGTTCCTGGAACGGGAAAACAGTTGATATTAACAATACATGATAAAAAGATTGTTAACAACCACCCTAATAATGGACCTATCACCAATAATGGGTATATAAAAAATGAAGAAATTAAGCTTACCAGTAAAGAGGCAATAGAAAAGTGTAAAAGTTATTATGAAATTATTCCAGGACAAAATTGGGCAGCTGGATATCATTTTACACTAAGTAAGCAAGATAATATAGTTGTACTTGCTGTTGTATCTTTAGATAAAGAAGGATATTTTACAAGAACCATGTTTAATGCTACAACTAAACAACTGATTTCTGGAATACACAAGATTCCAAGGGGAGGTGGCTTGTTTAAGCAAGGTAGTAAAATTAATTTGAATAATGGAAAGCAAGTATCGATGGAGACTATATCTATTTCACCAAACTATGCAAATGATAAATCAATGATTGTTTCATATTTTATTAATCCATATAAGACAAACATGTCGCTTGCAGCTAGTATAACAACAGATAAAGGCATAAACTGGCACGTACTCACTATGAAGGATATATTTTTTAAAATTTTCTCTTCAAATTCATATTCTACTGATAACTTAATATATGCAACTACACCTAAAGGATTAATTTCAACCAACGATAGTGGAAAGACGTGGAAAAATGTTTTAGTATCCCAGTCTTATATTTTCGATATACATTCAAATCAACAGAAGATTTTAGTGGATGCTGAAGATGGACTATATATATCACTGGATAAGGGAATTAAGTGGAACAAGTTGAATACTTCATCCAAGGTTTCACTTACTGATTTTGATTTAGACGGAAATATATACACTCTCTCTAATAATAAAGTTTTAAAAAAATCTAATAAGCAATGGATAGATATGAAGGTTCCTTTGTCAGGTGATATTATGGGATTTAAACTATATAAACAACATTTAATCGCTTACTCATCTGATAGCTTAAAAATTCAAGATATGAAAACATATAAATGGAAAGAGATTAAAAAATTTAGTGGCATTAATAATATATTTATTACGTCTAATAATCAAATGTTTTGTCTACTAGAAGATAGAACCTTAGTAAAACTGATAGAAAATAGAAGATTTAATACATGTAAAACTCAGAAAGTAAATATTAATAGTGAAGGAAAACTTTTTGATTTAGAAGAAGATACTGATGGAAAACTGTACTTTTGTATGAGTTCTGAAGGCGTATGGGAACCTATTACAAAGATATTTAAGTAGGAATAAATCGTAAGCTAAATGAAACAGACTTCTAGATAAGTTCAATTACAAAAAATTGTTCATAATGAATATTTTTTTATTAAGAATTTAGTAATACAATAGTATTTTTTTAAATAAATACTTTATGTCGGAATGTTCATTAAGTCCGTCATAAATAACTGCATAATGATTGAATATTTTATATTTAGTGGACAATATTCTAAATATATAAATTAAGGGAAGTTCAAAATTCTGAACTTCCCTTAAAACCTTTATATTACTTTATTATGAATAGGCTTTTATCTCTTATATTAACGCAAAAAAACACTAAGTAAACTTAGTGTTTTTTTATAACCTGGCGACAACCTACTCTTCCACAAGGTTACCCCTGCAGTACCATCGGCGCATTGAAGCTTAACCTTCGTGTTCGGTATGGGAACGGGTGTTACCTTCAG
>NZ_JAHLDV010000118.1 GCF_018861865.1 Clostridium frigoris | reverse complement strand
TAGCTGCGGAAATAGATGTTACAGAAAGATTTCCTAGCGAAACTGTAGAAAAAATGGCTAAATACAATATGATGGGTATTCCAATTGCTACTAAATATGGTGGAGCTGGCGGAGATAATTTATCATATATTATGGCTGTTGAAGAATTATCAAAAGCATGTGCAACAACAGGAGTTATATTATCAGCTCATACATCGTTATGTGCTGGTCCAATAGATGCTTTTGGAACAGAAGATCAAAAAATGAAATATTTAGTACCACTTGCAAAAGGTGAAAAATTAGGAGCTTTTGGATTAACTGAACCTAATGCTGGTACAGACGCATCAGGACAACAGACTACAGCAACTTTAGATGGTGATAATTATATATTAAATGGTTCAAAAATATTTATCACAAATGGTGGAGTAGCAGATACATTTGTAGTTTTTGCTATGACAGATAAAACTAAGGGAACAAGAGGAATTACAGCTTTCATAGTTGAAAAAGAATTCCCTGGATTCTCAATTGGTAAACATGAAGATAAATTAGGAATAAGAGCATCATCAACAACTGAGCTTGTATTTGAGAACTGCAAGGTTCCAAAAGAAAACATGCTTGGAAAAGAAGGAAGAGGTTTCGGTATTGCAATGAAAACTCTTGATGGTGGAAGAATTGGAGTAGCTGCTCAAGCTCTAGGAATTGCTGAAGGAGCACTTGAAGAAGCTACTAAATATATGAAAGAAAGAAAACAATTTGGAAAACCACTTGCAGCATTCCAAGGACTTCAATGGATGGTTGCAGAACTTGATGTTAAAATTGAAGCTACTAAACTTATGGTATATAAGGCAGCATTTAACAAAGACAATGGTTTATCATATACAGTAGAAGCAGCTAGAGCAAAATTATTTGCTGCAGAAACCGCTATGGAAGTAACAACTAAAGCTGTTCAAATCTTCGGAGGATATGGATATACTAAAGAATATCCATTAGAAAGAATGATGAGAGATGCGAAGATTACTGAGATATATGAAGGAACTTCAGAAGTTCAGAAAATGGTTATAGCTGGAAATCTATTAAAGTAGGAGGAAATTAAATGAATATAGTAGTATGTTTAAAACAAGTTCCAGATACAAATGAAGTTAAAATAGATCCTAAAACAGGAACCCTTATAAGAGAAGGCGTTCCATCAATAATAAATCCAGATGATAAAAATGCATTAGAAGAATCATTAAGATTAAAAGATGAACATGGTGCGCACGTGACTGTAATTAGCATGGGACCACCTCAGGCAGAAAAAGCATTAAGAGAAGCTTTAGCTATGGGTGCTGATGAAGCAATACTAGTATCAGATCGTGCATTTGCAGGAGCAGATACTTTAGCTACATCTCATGCATTAGCTGCAACTTTAAAGAAATTAGACTACGATGTAGTATTCGCTGGAAGACAAGCAATTGACGGAGATACAGCGCAAGTTGGACCTGAAATTGCAGAGCATTTAAATCTTGCACAAATTACATACGTTGAAAAAGTTGATGTAATTAAGGGCGGATTAAAAGTTAGAAGAGCTTGGGAAGATGGATATGAAGATATAGAAGTTAAAACTCCTGTTCTTTTAACAGCTATAAAAGAATTAAATGAACCAAGATATATGGATATAAAGAACATTTTTGAAATGTTCCAAAGTAAAGAAGTAAAAGTTTGGAATGCAACAGATATTGGTGCAGACGTAACTCTTCTTGGACTTAAAGGTTCACCAACAAAGGTTAAAAAGTCAATGACTAAAGAACCTAAGGGAAAAGGCGAATTAATACAATTACCAGCAGATGAAGCTGCATTGTTTGTAGTTTCAAAATTAAAAGAAAATCACTTTATCTAAAATGTAGGAGGGAGCAATCAATGAATATAGCAGATTACAAAGGTGTATGGGTCTTCGCTGAGCAAAGAGACGGAGAACTTCAAAAAATTTCTTTCGAACTTTTAGGTAAGGGACGAGAAATCGCAGATAAATTAGGAGAAGAATTAACAGCAGTCTTACTTGGAGATAAAACAGATGATATGGTTAAGGAACTCGTAGCATTTGGAGCTGATAAAGTAATAGTAGCAAGTTCTCCATTACTTGGTCATTTTACAACTGATGCATATGCAAAAGTTATATGTGATTTAGCAACAGAGAGAAAACCAGAAATAATTTTCGTAGGAGCAACTTACCTAGGAAGAGATTTAGGACCAAGAATATCTGCAAGACTTTCAACAGGACTAACTGCTGATTGTACTTCATTAGATATAGATACAGAAAACAATAATTTAATGATGACAAGACCAGCATTTGGTGGAAATCTAATGGCTACTATAGTTTGTGGAGACCATAGACCACAAATGGCAACTATTAGACCAGGAGTTTTTGAAAAATTAGCTAGAGATGCATCAAGAACATGTCCAGTTGAAAAAGTTACTATAAATTTAAAAGAATCAGATATCAGAACTAAAACTGTTGACGTTGTAAAAGTTGC
>NZ_JAHLDV010000117.1 GCF_018861865.1 Clostridium frigoris | reverse complement strand
CTTTCTGATTTTGTCCACCTCATTTCTTAGTCATGAGGTTTTATTATACTATAGTCCTTTTGGGACATAATCAAATTCGGTATAATAAGACATTATCACAATTCGATCATAGATATTTTATAATAAAAACAAATAAACATTGACAATTAAATAACAATGGTAGAAATATTTTGAATAGTATGTTATTATAAATTAAAAGGTGGT
Source organism: Clostridium frigoris (assembly GCF_018861865.1). GTDB lineage: Bacteria > Bacillota > Clostridia > Clostridiales > Clostridiaceae > Clostridium_AD > Clostridium_AD frigoris. Next base: position 2,470 of record NZ_JAHLDV010000117.1, on the reverse strand, counting down.
CAGACCATCTAGCCAATAATGAGCTTTTAGAATTCTATACAAAATGTAGGAGGAATAAACATATGGAAATTTTAGTTTGCATAAAACAGGTTCCAGGAACTTCGAATGTTGAAGTAGATCCAGTTACAGGTGTTTTAAAAAGAGATGGTGTAGATTCTAAAATGAATCCTTTTGATTTGTTTGCATTAGAAACTGCGCTTAAAATTAAAGAGAAGCAAGGTGGATTAATAAAGGTTATTACCATGGGACCACCACAAGCAAAGGATGTTATACGCGAAGCATATATGATGGGGGCAGACGAAGGTGCGTTAATTTCTGATAGAAAGTTTGCAGGAGCAGATGTTCTAGCTACATCTTATACAATTTCTCAAGGGGTAAGAAAAATGGGTAAATTTGATCTTATATTATGTGGAAAACAGACAACTGATGGTGATACTGCTCAAGTAGGACCAGAAATGGCTGAATACCTAGGCATACCACATATTGCAAACGTTTTAAAAATAGTAGAATTAAAAGAAAAATCAATTACTGTAGAAATGGATATGGCAAATACTATTGAAGTAGCCGAGATCCAATTTCCATGTCTCTTAACTGTAGATAAAGATATATATCAGCCAAGGCTTCCATCTTATAAGAAAAAGTTAGTTACAAAAGATAGAGAAATAAAAATGATAACATTAAACGATTTTGAAGATAAAGATGAAAAGAAATATGGACTTAATGGATCACCAACGCAGGTTGAGAGAATATTCCCACCAGATGTAAATAATGATCGTGAAACATGGACAGGTAGTGGTGCAGAGCTTAGTCTAAAAATAGCATCAAAGCTTAAAGACTTGAAATTTGTATAGAAAATTTAAAAATATATATATGGAATTAAAAGTTATATAAGAAAGGTGGAATTATAATGAGTAAGTTAATTTGTCACCAAGAGAAAGTAAATGAATCCAATGTTCAAGAATTATTAAAGGTTTGTCCTTTTGGGGCTATTGAATATAATGATGGAAAAATCGAAGTTAATGCAGGCTGTAAAATGTGCAAGATTTGTGTTAAAAAAGGTCCAGTGGGTTTAATGGAGTTTCTTGAAACAAAGGCAGTTCAAGTTGATAAGAGTTTATGGAAGGGTATAGGAGTGTATGTGGATCATGTAGAAGGAGTTATACATCCTGTAACAATGGAACTTATCGGGAAAGCTAGAGAACTTGCAGCTGTTGTTAATTTTCCAGTGTATTGTGTGTTCATAGGTCATGATATAAAGGAAAAGGCTAAGGAATTACTTAATTATGGTGTTGACGAAGTATTTGTATATGACTACGAGGAACTTAAAGATTTTAGGATAGAGCCTTATACAGCAGCATTTGAAGATTTTGTAAACAAGGTAAAACCATCATCTTTACTTGTTGGAGCAACAACTATTGGCAGATCCCTTGCCCCTAGAGTTGCAGCAAGATTTAGAACAGGACTCACGGCTGATTGTACAATACTTAAGATGAAAGAAAATACAGATCTTGTACAGATAAGACCAGCATTTGGTGGTAATATTATGGCCCAAATTATATGCCCAAACAATAGACCTCAGATGTCGACAGTAAGATATAAGGTTATGAATGCCCCTGAAAAATTATGCATTCCAAAAGGTAAAATTACAATTTGTGAAATGGATAAGTCAAAACTTAAATCGAACATTGAAGTATTAAAAGTTACCAATAAAGAGGTTGAAGAAAATATATCAGATGCAGAAGTAATTATTGCAGTTGGTAGAGCTTTAAAGTCAGAAAAGGATCTTGTTATGATTCAGGAACTTGCAGATTTACTCGATGCACAAGTTGCAGGTACTAGACCAACAATTGAAGCAGGTTGGATTGATGCTAAAAAACAAATTGGTCTTTCTGGTAGAACAGTAAAGCCTAAATTAATAATAGCTCTTGGAATTTCAGGTGCAGTTCAGTTTACAGCCGGAATGAATAGTTCAGAGCGTATATTTGCAATAAATAAAGATTCTAATGCATCTATATTTAATGTAGCTCATTATGGAATAGTAGGAGACATATATGAAATAGTTCCTCAATTAATTGAAAATATTAAAAATTCAGGAGCTGAGTACTGTGTTCGCTAACCGTTAAGTTTAAATTAACCTGTAGATTTAACTTAACTAATAAATTATTTAGTTAAGCTACTAAATCAATGAACGGTTTTGCTAAATGAGACCATTTAGCGGTTTTACTAAATGAGACCATTTAGCGGTTTTACTAAATGAATAATCGAGGAGGTAATTTTATGAGTTACAAAAAACTTGATGCTAAGGATATAGATTTTTTAGTGTCTATATTAGATAAGGATAGAGTGTTTACTGGTGACGATATAAATGACGATTTCAGCCATGATGAGATGGGTGGAATAAGTAAAATGCCAGAAGTATTAGTTGAAGTTCTTACAACTGATGAAGTGTCAAAGATTATGAAATATGCAT
>NZ_JAHLDV010000116.1 GCF_018861865.1 Clostridium frigoris | reverse complement strand
AATATTATTTCATTTCTTTACCTATTTCTCTGTTTAATTTTCAAAGACCAATTTGCTTTGTCATCATGTGACGACTTCTACTATAATACTAGGTTTTTCTTGTTTTGTCAATTACTTCTTTTAATAAATTTTAATTAAAATCTAATAAATTGTAATTAACAGTTAGCTTAATGTGCCACTTCTATGTGACGACAAAGAGTATTTTATCATATATATAACAAGTCACTTTTTTCATAAATAGATTCTAATAAGATTAACTCTATATTTCTACATATATGGCTAAATACTTCAATATTACTCATTGGGATACGCATGGTAAAATGATTTTAATATTTCCAATATTGCTAATATTGCTAATATTTTTAAAAAATATCACCATTCAAGTATATACTTAAATGATGATAACCACTAAAATGATTCTATAAGAACTTCCATAACTCCGCCGCATACCATACCCTCATCTTCAGCTACTTCACCTGTCATATCAACATGTTCAATTATAAAACCTTTACTTACCATGATCTCTCTTGCCTTAACTATTACCGCGGCTTCGCTACAACCACCACCTATGCTTCCAATTGTTCTACCATCATAGTAAGCTATCATTTTAGCCCCTGCTTTTCTAGGAACAGATCCTTTAGACGAAAGTATTGTTATAAGCGCTTTTGAAATTTCTGCTTCCACAAATATTTTTTCTGCTACATCTATATCAAACTCAGGTATAACAAATTTTTCACCAGAATTATTAATAGTACCTTTATTTTTAAAACTTATTAACTCTGCTATTATTGAAAATGCTATTTCATCTGGTGTTATAGCATATATATCAATGCCTATAGGGGAATTAACTAGGTTAAGCTTGTCACTTGAAAATCCTTCGCTAAGTAATTCTTCCATCATACCCTTTACTCTACGTTTGGATCCTATCATACCAACATAACTAAGATCATATTTTAAAACTTCACGTAAAACTAATCCATCATACCTGTGGCCCCTAGTTATAATAGCAACATAATCAGATTTTCTTAAATTTAATAAACTAAAGGATTTTTCAAAACTTTCACAAATAACTTTATCCGCTTTTGGAAAACGTTTTTTGTTGGCAAAGAATGGTCTATCATCTATAACAGTAACAGAGAAATTTGCTTTTGATGCAAATTCAGATAAAGGCATGGCTATGTGACCACCACCAAATACAATCAAACGAGGCTTCGGAATAAATGGTTCTATTATAAGAGATTTTTTTTCTTCTATATTAAAAACTCGAATCTTTCCAGTATTCATTGAAAGTTGTATTTCATTGTAAATATCATCACTGAGTATAATCAATTTGTTTTGTATTTCATCACAAGTTAGAATAATCTTTTTTGTTATAGTTCCGTCTCTATCGCTGTATAAGTTAAGATATGTTAACATTACACACTTAAAACCATCGTTAACCTTTTTTACTAATTCTTCATATATATTTTCCAACATATTGTTCACCTTCCACTGTAAGAATTTTAAAATTGATATCACCACAATATTATTGAAATATAAGATATATATTAACCCCTAAAATGCTTTTCCAAAACCGCAATTTGGATAAGTACATGTTTCACAATTTCTACATAGACCTCCATGAGCTAGCTTCTTAATATCACTTCTGGTAGGCTTATCTCCTGCCATAATTCTTGGTATAATCAAATCAAAAATACTTATCTTATGATACATTACGCATCCTGGCAAACCAACAACAGGAATATCACCAATATATGCAAGCAAAAACATCGCGCCCGGAAGAACAGATGCACCATAAGTTACAACTTTTCCTCCTGCTTTGCGAATGCCAGAAGGTGTTCTGTCATCTGGGTCTACAGACATACCACCTGTAACTGCTACCATGTCTACTTTCTCAGATAGTAACTGCTTAATAGAATCTGCAATCATATCATCATTATCATCAGATATTATTTGATGAACAACTGTGCTTCCCAATAAACCAAACTTTTTATCTAAAATAGGACCAAAAGCGTCTTTTATTCTTCCATGATAAATCTCGCTTCCTGTAGTTACAAGCCCTACTTTAAGTGGCTTTAATGGTGTTACTCTTATAATTGCATTATCCAAACATACAGTTTCCGCTGTGCTTACAATTTCTTCAGGTACAAACAGTGGTATAACCCTTGTACCCGCCACTACCTGTCCTTTTTTTACTACTTGATTTTTGTGAAGTGTTGCTAGCACGACCTCCTCTTGATCAATAATTTCCATAAGCTTGTCCACATCAATTTGAAGTAGACCATCATACAATGCTACTAGCTCAATTTTGCCCTCACCTTTAACTTTAAGTTCAATGCCTATACCTGCAGCTGCTTTAGCAATTCTAATTGCTGCTTCATCCTCATGCACCCCTCCATCCTCTAAGTTAATAACAAATAGATTTTCTTTTCCCATCTCAAGAAGTACTGGGATATCTTGCTCCTTAACCACATACCCCTTTTTAAATCGACTTCCCTTATATTTCCCGGGAATAATTTGCGTCATATCATGTACTAAAACCATACCTACAGAATCATAAACAGAAACTGTTTTCATATTTTGTCCTCCTATATTTTCTAGATAGTGTTAACACTATCTTTGTTTTATTTATTTAAAACCCTGCTATTGCAAGGATTGTAGCTGTTTTTAGCACAAAAAACAATGACCCCCTCTATTTGGTATAATTGT
>NZ_JAHLDV010000115.1 GCF_018861865.1 Clostridium frigoris | reverse complement strand
AACATATTTATTAAAACATTAATTTCTATTGAACCGCCGTGTACCGAACGGTACGCACGGTGGTGTGAGAGGTCGCTAAATAAACTAATTATTTAGCTCCTACTCGATTAATGTTTTTACTTAACAATAATGAACATATTATGGTATAATGTAAAATATTATGTAAAACAAATTTTAATTTAATTTTTTAATGCATGAAAACGACAATACGATAGTTCCGGGGGGGAACTATGAAAAAAACAAATACTAAGAATTCTATATTGTTCAGTAAAACAACAAAAATAAATACAATTATATTAATATCGATTTTACCTGTATTTTTAATAACATCTATTTCTATAGGGATTTTTGCGTATAGTAATTCAAAAAGAACAATAAACACAGAGATTGAACAAAAAATGAGTTATCAATTAAAGGAAAACATAAACTCCATTCAAACAGATCTCCAAAGACATGGGCAAATTCCGGCTACAATATCTAGAAGTTTGGAAGCCTTAGGTACAGGCATGAAAAAAGATGAGTTTGTTGCTATTACACAAAAGAGTATAAGTACGAATGAAGATACTTTTGGACTTGGAATATGGTTTGAACCTTACAAATATAATTCCACTTTAAAGTATTTTTCTCCTTATGCATTTAAAGAGAATGGGAAACCAACATATTCAGACGAGTACATAACTGAAAAATATGACTACACTAAACAGGAATGGTATACAAATGGTGTAAATACTGATAAGCCTGTTGTTTGGTCTTCTGCATATGTTGATCTTGTAACTAAAGTTGCTATGGTAACAGCTACAGCTCCTTTTTATGATAAAAACAATAAATTTCTTGGGGTCACCACAGCTGATATGGATATAGAGCATATTCAAAAGAAGATAGCAGAACTTAAAGTTGGTAACGGTGGAAAAGCTTTGCTTTTAGATAGTAATGGTACATATCTAGCAGGAAGTAGTACTAAAAACATAATGAAAGTTAAAATTACTGAGAATTCTAATAAGGCTATAGCTGATTTAGGTCAAAAAATCATTAAAAATAAAAAGGGTAATGATGAATATAAGGATGTAGATGGTAAAAAACAAGTCTACTATGAAATGCTGCCTGAAACAAATTGGATAGTTGCATTAGTAATGCCTGAAAGTGAACTTTATGCACCACTCCAAAATTTATTAAGAAAGATTATTGGAATTATATTATTATCTTCTGTTTTAGTTGTTATATTAGTGCTTATGTTAAGTTCATATATAACAAAAAATATAAAGAAAGTAAATGATTTCTCTTTTTCTATTGCAGAAGGTGATTTAACTCAAACATTAGATGTTGATAATAAAAATGAAATAGGGGAAATGGCAATTAATTTAAATAGAATGGCTAATAATTTAAGGAAGCTAATTATGAGTACCATGGAAAGCTTAGAGCAAGTTGTGGCAACTTCAGAGGAGCTTACAGCAAGTTCAGATCAAACTCAGCAGTCTGCAGAAGAAATATCATTATCCATTCAAAAGGTTGCAGAGGGAAGTGAGGAGCAGGTAGTTATTGCTGTTGATGCATCAAAAGCAGCAAAAGAGATATTTACAGGTATAGAACAAATATCACAAAATGTTCAAGATGTTACAAATGCTTCACTAAATACATTTAAGAAAGCTGAAAAAGGTAATGGAGTGGTAATCTCTGCTATTGAGTATATGAAAAACATTAGTGAAAAAGTGGCTGTTTCTTCGCAAGTAGTATCACTATTAGGGGAGAAATCTACAGAAATAGGAAGCATAGTATCCTCAATAACATCTATTGCAGATCAAACTAATTTATTAGCTTTAAATGCAGCAATTGAGGCAGCAAGAGCAGGAGAACAAGGCAAAGGTTTTGCTGTTGTTGCTGATGAAGTAAGAACGTTAGCAGAGCAATCTTCAAATGCAGCTGGAAATATATCTGAATTAATAAACGAAATCCAAAATGAAATTATAAGTGCGGTAAAAGCTATGAATAATGGTACTACAGCCGTGAATGATGGAATAAAAGTGGTTAATGAAGCAGGAACTTCTTTTGCTGATATAGTGAAAGATGTAAACTTTATGTCATCACAAATGCAGGATATGTCGGCTGTTGTAGAGGAAATAAGTACGGGTACTCACAATATGCTTGAAGGTATTGAGAATGTATCAAAAATATCTAACGTGTCATCAGAAAATTCTCAAAATGTAGCAGCGGCGTCTGAGCAGCAGACAGCATTAATGAAAGAAGTGGCTAATGCAGCTGAAAATTTATCTGATATGGCTATAAATCTCCAAAATTCTATGATGAATTTTAAATTGTAGTATTTTAATTAGTAAATTTAAAAAAGTTAAAACATTGTGTTTTAGTGATATTTTAGCACTATGCTATTGTAAAACATTGGAATATATTTAAGATTTCATTTATTAAAAGAAGGATAATAAATTGTCATAAAGGCAAAATTATTATCCTTTTTTTTATTAAGCCTTTTTGCATATAAACATATTTTATCATCATAAATTAGACTTGTACTTATTATGTTGCTGGAATATATGTGAGAATGCAGTTTCATCAGAAAGCACCTCACTTAATTTATTCAACTCTTAAAATGAAAGATAATAAAGCAGAGATGACATAGAGGTGGTAGTTTATATGAAATTAGAATTTTTGCAAAAAAATATGTCAACTGAATTTGAAAATGTCCCAAAAAGTTTTAATTATTAGCACCAGCAATAGCTGGTGCTTTGTTACGTTTCAACCTGTTTTTGGGTATAGCAAACACACCTTAAAACTTGATTTTTTAAGCAGTTTTCAAGTGGTTTTTTAGTCTTTTAGGCTATGCCTTCTTTTGGGCGATGAGCCTGCTTGTTACAGTACATTT
>NZ_JAHLDV010000114.1 GCF_018861865.1 Clostridium frigoris | reverse complement strand
AACAAAAGTAGTGACTGAAAATAAAGCATTTTATCATTCAGAAATAGGATATAATATGAGAATGCCAAATCTTTTAGCTGCATTTGGAGTAGCTCAACTTGAAAATGTTAAAGAATATTTAAAAATTAAAAGAGAAAATGCAGTGTATTATAATCAGCTTTTAGGTGAAATTAAAGGAATTACATTACCTGCCGAAAGAGAAAATGTAGAAAACTGTTATTGGTTATATTCAATCCTAGTTGAAGACGAATATGGTATAACCCGTGATGAACTTATAAAAAAATTAAACTCAGAGAAAATAGAAGCGAGACCATTCTTTATGCCTATACATAATATGCCTCCATATAAGAACAGTAGACATGGGGAATTGAGCATAACAAATGAACTTTACGCACGAGGAATAAACCTTCCAAGTTCTGTTGGACTTACAAAAGAAGAGATTAAAAAGGTATGTGAAACAATAAAAAATAGTGTAGATTAAATTAAGGTTTAAAAAATAAGATAGCAACAACATCATGGATAACAATTTCATGGTGTTGTTGCTTTTTACGTGAATGGTTTAAGTTAAAAAGTATTTGGAATAAAAACAAATATTCACTATAAAAATGTAATAAAAACAAGCAAAATATGAAAATGTATTATAAATTAGTATAATATATATAAATATAATAGAAAATGTAGTTAAAACGAATATATATGTAAAGAATATTATAATTTAACCGATAGTAAAGTGTGTAATTATACTTAATGGTTTTATAAATTATGATAATCAATAATCTTATATTAAAAATATTATATATTTTGTACAGGTGTCATACATGAAGGGAGTGGCAGATGTTATTGAACATGAATATAAGATGAAATTTAATATAGGATGAAAATGCAGTATAAAAAGAGAGAGGGAGTGTTAAGATGAAATTTTTTGTTAATCTAGGTGTAAAGAAAAAAATTGTGTCGGTATTTTCAGTTGTTTGCATCTTTATGATTTTTATTGGGGTAGAGGGTATAATAAGTTTAGCTAAAATAAATTATGGTTCTGTGTCCATATATAATATTAATTTACAATCTATAAAATATATGGAAGAAACTAAAGGAAATGTAAATAGTATTAGAGCTGAGATGCTTAGAATTGTTTTTGAAAAAGATAAATCAAAATTAGATGAAGAAATAAAAGCTATAAATGATTTATCAAATGAAGATGTAATCGTTGATAAGCATTATCTAAGTATCCCTTTTGTATCTTCAGAAGAAGAAAAAACTTACGGTGATTATAAAAGTGACTTAGCAAAATATAGAGAGGGAAGGATTGAGGTAATTAATCTTGTAAAAGCTAATAAGTATGTGGAGGCTATGAGTGTTAATAAAAATCTTGATGTAATAAGAATCTCAATGTCTAATAATTTAGAAAAGTGTATTGAGATAAATGTTAAATCAGCTGAAAAAGCAAACTTAGATAATATAGCTCAGTTTAGTAAAGTTAGATATACAATTATAATTTATACGATTATAGCATTTTTAATTATAATTTTTATGGCTTACTTATTAAGTGAAAATATAATTAATCCATTAAATAAAATAAAAAGTTTAGCAGGTAGATTATCTCGTTATGATTTTTCAGAAACGATGACTATTACAAGGAAAGATGAATTTGGACAAACTGGGGTTGCATTAAATACTGCTCAGGAAAATATTAAAGAATTAGTAAAAGAAATAATGAATAATTCTTCCGATATGAGTGCTTCAGCTGAAGAGCTTTCAGCGACAGTTGAGGAAATAACTACTAAAATAGAAATTGTAGATAGTTCAACAGTGGAGATAAATAGGTCAGTTCAAGAATCCAGTGCTACATCAGAGGAGATAACTGCATCTGTTGAAGAGGTTAATTCAAGTATGGAGGAACTATCTTCAAAGGCTATGGAAGGTAGTAATAATGCCTCAAAAATTAAAGAAAAAGCAAAAGCAGTTAGGAGCGATGCTAATAAGGCGCTTGAAGAAAGTAAGAGCATTTACGAAACAAAGGAAAAAGAAATATTAATAGCTATAGAAGATGGAAAAGTTGTAGATGAGATAAAGGTTATGGCGGATGGAATTGCGGCCATCGCATCGCAAACTAATTTATTAGCATTAAACGCAGCTATTGAAGCAGCAAGAGCAGGAGAACAAGGAAAAGGATTTGCAGTAGTTGCAGATGAAGTAAGAAAACTTGCAGAGCAATCATCTGAAACTGTAAATACAATTCAGGGTACTATAGTAAAAGTTCAAAATGCATTTAAACATTTATCTGAAAATAGTAATGACATACTCAAGTTTATTATAGAAGATATTGCACCTGTCTTAGAGCAATATGCACAGGCAGGAAAACAATATGGTGAAGATGGAGAATTTATAAGTTCCATGTCAGAGGAAATCGCAGCTATGTCAGAAGAAGTGGGAGCATCGATAAATGAGGTTAGTATGGCTGCTCAAGTTTTAGCACAAAGTTCACAGCTTTCTGCAGAACATACAGGAGATATTCAAATTAGTATTGAGGAAACTTCAAAAGCTATGGAGCAAGTATCGCAAACATCGCAAATGCAAGCAGAACTTGCACAAAAACTTAATGAGATGGTACAGAAGTTTAAGATATAATAAATGATTCAAATGTGAAGTCATTACTTCAAAATTGGATTGATAATTATAGTAATTGGAAGCATCTTTATAGGAGGAATAAAGATCTTGAGTAACCCCTTAGTAGTAATAACTTCAAAATAAAGAAGTGTTTTACCACCTAGTTTTCCAAGATTTACACAGGTTTTGCTTTGAGTTTAGTGAAATCAATTGTTGAATTGCATGGTGGTAATATATATGCGCAGAGTAAATTTGGAGAAGGTAGAACGTTTACAATAAGACTTCTGCCAGGAAAGGTACTTAATGAAAATATTGGGTATAATAATATTCCAAAAGATGAAAATAAAGTAATCCGAGCAGATTTTTCAGATATTTATTTGTAAATTATATTATTAAAGGCAGTTAAGATGTAAATCTTAACTGCCTAATAGGGCCTGTAAATAATTTTGTGTAAACAGAATAAAATGTACTCTTTCTTGGCAATAATTGAGATAAGTAATTATCAAAGATTGTAAGGAGGAGTATTTTTATGTCCAACAT
>NZ_JAHLDV010000113.1 GCF_018861865.1 Clostridium frigoris | reverse complement strand
TATGTATCTTTGAATCCAATAAAAGAAGAAGAACTTCTTATTATAGAAGAGTCATCGTCATAAAAATGTTAGAAATAGAAATTGCGACAACTATGTTGACAAACTCCGATATGCATACGTACATAAATGTGGTGTAGATTTTGTTACAGTATTTCAGGAAACTTATAATTCAGATAAATATGAAACATTACATTTAGAGGGACACAAACGTGTTTTCCCTTATCGTTTTAACGCACAAGAAAGAGCATTAAAAGGTGGGATGCGCGGTGTTGGATTTGCTGCACTTCTAGGACTAGATGATTTTCGAAAGGATGCTTTAGCAACAGGATTTCATGCATACCTTCTTCAACGCAAGTATCCACACGCTGAAATTGTTCTTTCATGTCCAAGGTTATGTCCAATAATTAATAATGATAAAATCAATCCAAAAGATGTACATGAAAAGCAGCTGCTACAGATAATTACTGCATATAGAATATTTTTGCCTTTTGCAAACATTACTATATCAACTCGTGAACGTGCTGGTTTTCGTGATAATGTAATTGGAATTGCAGCAACTAAAATTTCAGCTGGAGTTTCAGTTGGAATAGGTGGTCATAGTGCTAAAGATGAGGCTAAAGGTGATGAACAATTTGAGATTTCGGACTCGCGTTCAGTAGCAGAAATATCTGATGTAATTAAAAGTCATGGTCTTCAACCAGTTATGAGTGATTATATATATGTATAAAATGCTTGCAATTACCAATCGTCATCTTTGTAATAATGACTTTTTACAGCAGATACAAGGCATTTGCTTATTGAATGAAAAAAACACAATGATTAAGTCTGTGAGTATAGTACTTAGAGAAAAAGATTTATCTGAAAATGATTATAAGGATTTAGCAACTAAGGTACTAAAAATATGCAAAAAAAATAATACAGAGTGTATATTACATACTTACTATAAAGTAGCGACAGAACTTAATTGTAAAAAGATTCATCTGCCATTACATGTTTTAAAATCTAATCCAGGTGTATGCAAAGAATTTAATGAAGTTGGGGTGTCTATCCATTCATTAAATGAAGCAATAGAAGCTGTTAATTTAGGTGCAACTTATATTATAGCGGGACATATATTTGCGACTGTCTGTAAGAAAGATGTTCCACCAAGGGGTTTAAGCTTTTTATCATCAGTATGTAGCTCCACAAATATTCCTGTTTATGCTATTGGTGGAATTTTGCCTGCAAATGCTCAAGAAGCTATTAATGCAGGTGCAGATGGGATTTGTATTATGTCAGGGTTAATGACCTGTGAAAATCCTAGGACATTTATATAAAAGATTATTTGCATCCTTATAATGAAAATGCAAAGAATGACTAAAAGAGCAATTTAAGAGAAAGTAAATTTAGTACTATGTAAAATAAATATTTTTGATTATAGGTAGTAATAAATAAGGAAGTATTAGCTTGAATAAACATTTAATTATATATTTATATCAGTTACATCAACTTTTAGTTGATGTAATCTTTTTTTAGTTAAAATCATTTTTTCTTAAATTCCTTATTATCTAAAATAATAACTCCTGACTGACCTTCCTTTGATGTCTTCTTTGTGTGATTTACAAGCTTTATAATGTTCTTGTATGATTGTTTTGCTCCCTTTACAAGCAAGGGCACTCCTATAAAATCAATTTTTAGCCACCTAGAAAATAATCCACCAAAGGTCATTAGTAATGGAACAGTTGGTGATGTATTGGAAAATACAATTTTCTCACTTAATAGACTTTGTTTATGAAGCATAGAAGCTAAATTATATAATCCAGGAATTAAAACCTTTGAACGACCCCTACCTATAGCATAGACTTTATTTCCATCTTCATCACTTCCATAATAAAAAAGTTCTCCACGATTTCCATATACTAACTTATTAAAGTTAGGTAATTTCAATATTTCATCCTTAGTCGGCTCTTGCTTTTCATCCAGTATTTTTAAGTGGTAAGCAATTGCTAAAATAGATGAGTGGGTACCTCCATAACAATTATATATGTATATCATTTAAATCACCTGATTTCTTATTTTATAGTATTTTTTTATAATTGTAGTATATGCATTAAACATCTATATTAAACATTCTTTAGACACGCTTTCTCTAATGAATTAAATGTTTCTACAATCCTTTACCAAAACTAATCTCTTAATAATTTCATTGATCTATGTGCACTTCCATCAGCATTAATAATATCATTATCTGTAAGGCCTGCCTCAACTGCAATATTATAAGCTTTACCAAAATTGCCTACATCCTCCGATTTGTGTGCATCACTACCCAATGAAAATTTGACACCCATATTTTTTAACTTTTTTATTGTTTCAATATCCATATTTCTATGACTTCTGTTAATTTCCAAAGCAGTGTTTCTTTGAGCTGCAACCTTTCCAATTTCGATAATATCTGGATTAACATGCTCTAAAGGATGATTTAATATTGTAATTTCATATTTTTTAATAGCATTAATTGCAGCTTCTGTGTAATTCCTTAATAAAAATGGATTTTGTACTGCTCCAGGATGATAACCCACACAAATTATATCCAGGTAATCAATTACTTCATCTTTAATATCTATATCACCTTGTTTATTAATTATATTACATTCTACGCCAAGAAGAATCTTAAAGTCATTCTCCTTCAATAATGAACTCTTATTAAGATCATCAATTAATTTACGTGATTTTTCATATTGATTTAGTTTCATCCCGAAGGTAATATGTTTATAACCATGGTCTGTTATGGCAATTTCTTTTAATCCTCTTTTTATTGCAGCTTTAACATTTGATTCAATAGTCCCTTTAGCATGTTCTCCTAAAATAATATTAAGTAAAGGAATATGTCCTTTTGCGATATTAGTATGAGTATGATAGTCAGCAATAATTTTAAAACTCATTTTATCCCCTCCATGGTATAATATCTTTTAATTAGCCACTTCATTATCAAATTGAAAAGCATCTTGTATTCACATATGTAAATTCCATGTGTCATGTTTATCATTCAGTTTTATTTTACCCATATTTTTGGAAAATATTTATCTTCTATTTGTGGTGCTAAAAGACAACACCCTTGAGTGGCAATTTAAGAAAATAATGTACTAACTTACAGTTTATATTAACTGGTTTGATTTGTTATTTTAATAATTTATATTAAATTAGATATAATATAAGTTGAGGTGATTATAATGCATACTATATTAACAAAACATTTAATTTTATCTTTATTTGCAAAAGAAGACTCCGCTCTCTATAGACGGAGATGAATTCCGCTTTTAAATTATTTTTAAATAGCTTAATATTATAGGATCTATTATGGCATAATATTTAGTAGAGATTATAAAAAAAAGGTGGTGAATATTTTGAGAATAGAAACTAATTCTTCTACAAGAATATATAAAGATA
>NZ_JAHLDV010000112.1 GCF_018861865.1 Clostridium frigoris | reverse complement strand
GAATAAATAATTTTTAGTTTTGCCAGGAGCCGTATGCGAGGTCCGCACGTACGGTTCTGTGAGAGGAAAGAAGTCGGAAATTTATTACCGACTTTTACCTACTCGATTTATGTGTGATAAAATAGTAATTGAAAGAAAAAATAAAACGCAATAAGGTTTTATAATGAAAATGCTAACATAAAAAATAAAGTGATATAACAATTATAGATACCAATGGAACTTAAAAAAATGACTCCTGTTAACAATACAGAAATCATCTTTTAGATACCTAACACTCTTTTTTATAATGTGCTTGACATAGGTACCAGTTTAGCGGATTTACTCACTTCTTTAAAATTGTTTCTAGTCAAGAAAGTTCATTTGTTGATTATCTGTATGTTTAGTCAATATAATATTTTTATAGTTTAAAGGATTTACAATTGCTTTTTCTAATAATCCTTTTCTACTTAATGAGACAAATAATGCCACTGATCCAGCTTGACAATTAACTGACTTCATAGAATTAAATTCAATATCTGTAAAAGCATCAAATTTTAAAACTTCAGCTGCCAAGGCTTTCTTTTTATATAGTGCATTTATATATAGCCAATCATAGAACAGTGTTTTGGGTTCTAATTCCCATACAACATTGTAAAATTCAAATCTTATTAATTTACCTGATTCTTTTAATCGTTTGTCCTTTTTAGCGTCTCTAGATGTCATATACAGTATATCCTTATAAGGGCCTCCATTTTCAAAAACTTTACTACTTTGAAATGCACATTCTACACTATACTCTTTACCCTTTGGGGTGTTAATCATCAAATTAAATGCGCTTAAATTAATGCCTAAATCATCTCTAGATTTACTAGATATCTCTAGAGGGTTTTTACCTTTATATTTTTCTTTGAAATTTTCATGTAAATCATCTATTGATTTTTGTTTTTGGGATACTGCGAATCCAGGAAACCACTTAAATTCTATATCTATTTTTTTGAAAAAATTCTCACTGTTGTCAACGATAAATACGTTTCTTATAGCCATCATTTCCTCCAATATGCATAGTCTTTTCTATAGCTAAAAACGGTGTTATCAAATTCTAGTGTATACTTTTCTTTATATTTTTTAAAGTCAAAATTTTCAGGGAAATTCACTACAGGAGTATTAAATTTAATTGATTTTATATAAGTTGGTTCCATTTCACCTAAAACTATTACTTCTGCTTGAGGGTCAGTAGTAAATTCATCAGTTAATTCATACATCAATCTACTGTCATTTTCATAAAATAAGCTTTGTAATCCATTGATACCACTTGGATTAAAACAAATTGTGGCAGCGTTTGAAGTATAAAATATGCACTTTTTATCAATTAACAATTGTGGATTTAATTGAATAACACACCAAGTAACGTCGCAATTTGCAACTAAATTTGCAACTAAATTCCTATATTTATAAAACATGCGGTAGTTAGGATAACTTATAGATAAACTAATACCAGTTAACATGCCATCTAATCTTAGATTATCATTATTTTTATAATTAATATTAAATCTTTTTAAATCCTCAACAGACAATAACCCTTTATCAAGAATACTATTTAAATTATCTAACTTTGTAAAATGATAAAGGCTAGATATATTTCTATTATTTATAAAATTTAACATTAAATTACTTCTAATTGTATTATATTAAGAGGTGAAAAGCAAAATTCCATTTAAATGTTAATTAGGTAAAAAAAGCATAAACAAGGATGGTAGAATTAAGGGGTTTTCTATAGAAGGAATGAAGATATTTATTAAAGATGAGGAAATTAGGGTAGAGTGCAATGGGAAAGTGTATGATTTTAGTTGGGGAGAGTTTGAGAGAAAGCCTAGGGGGGTAATGGAGGGAATAATGGAGATTTGGAGCGGATGTTAGGAGTTAGGACATCTTAGTTGTAGTTTAAGAAGACGTAATTAATGAATAACATATAAACCATTATGCCGAAGGCGGCATAATGGTTTAATTAGGTTCAGGTAATGAAGATATTTAGGTGTTTTTTTATGGTTTAAATATGAACTTAATGATAAAAAGTAAATGGATTCGACATTGTAGGTACTAATTATTAGTGTTATAATTTATGATATATATGAGGTAGTTACGAGGTTTTATTTACATGAAATGCACAAGAAGTAGGGGTGATTACACTGGATAAATATGATTATATTGAAAGTATAATTCTTTTTATTAATGGAATAACAGGGATTAATTATCAATTGAAATTAAAAGAAGTCTTTAAAATATATTATGAATCACAAGGAAAAACTTACGAGATGCCTGATTATTATGGCGGAGATCAAAAAAATGATGGTTGGGTTGTAGAAGATGCGTTGTTTTATCAAATATATGCACCGACGAGACTTAAGGAATCATTAAAAAAAGAAATACAAAAGAAATTCAAAACAGATTTAGAGGGATTAATTAAAATTGTATATAAAGATGCTAAATGGAATGGTAGAATAGAAAAATTTATATTTATTGTAAATACTTTTGATTGTGAGTTACCACATGATAGTGAAAGATTTTTTGAAACTACAGTGCAAGAATTAAAAGCAAAATTTTCAATAGATTTTAAATATAGTGTTGTAAATAATGAATATATTAGAGATTTACTTAATACAATTGATGATATCGAATTATTGAAGCGTTTGTCCTCAGTGCTACATATAAAGAATCTTATTGACTATAATGCTATAACTGAAACTATTATTATAGATATAATAGGTGAAATATCAGGAAATATTCATTCTAAAATAGTATTTGATGATGAATTAACTACGTATAATAGAATATCTAGTATAAAGAAAATTGAGATTAATGATTTAAATGATAGAAGAGATGAGATTGAGAGTATTATTACTAAATTAGATGTTGTTGAAAAGGCTGTCAAGAGCATAAATCAAGATATTCTTTTTGCCAATAAATTTGAAAGAGTAAAGAATTTTATTATTAAAAAATATGAGGAATTGTCAATTGAATTATCTGGAATAAAATTATATGATACAATAATTGATGAAACATTATCATATACTAATAGTAAAAGTGCGGTTCTTATTCCAATGAAATTTTTAATTGTTTATATTTTTGATAAATGTGATATTTTTGAAAAAGAATAGTGTAGGAGGATAAATATGATATTACCTAATAAATATGTAACGCTAACCGAAAGCTATATTGGAATCAGTGCTCTTATACTTGAAACTATAGCAGATAAAAAATTAACTATTGATAAATTATGGAGTAAATTTCAGAGAAAGTATATACTTAGTAAGAAAATGAACACATACCCTACTTATCAAAAATTCATTTATATTTTAGAATTCATGTATTTGTGTAGTATGATATCTTACACGAGTAGTCACGGAAACTAATATGTAAAACTTGAATTTGTATGAAGTAATATCGAACTATAATTTTTGTGTTAAGAGAGCAGTTAGTAATAAAAATAGGCATAGCAAACAAG
>NZ_JAHLDV010000111.1 GCF_018861865.1 Clostridium frigoris | reverse complement strand
GATAACAAAACTAATGTTTCATTCCTTTTAGATATATTTTCACTTTTCAAAGTACAATTTAAATCTTAAAATTTTCAATCTAGTTTTTTCATAGGTTAGTTAACACTATCCCCTATAACTTACTACATTTACAATATAATTATACCAAGACATCCCTATTTATCGATTATCACTAGACATACTCAAAATGTTAGTTTTACTTTCTATTCTTTTATTTATATACTATTAGTTTATACTGTAAAAGTTTCTATAAACTTAAGTAAAATTTATTATTGTATTTATCCATAATTAATAGGAGTGTCCTTATCGCTAAATTAAACATTCATTATATTAATATAATTAAAGAACAAACATATAGTTCTAATACAATAAAAACACCTATACTATCTATAGATGTTTTATAATAATATTTATGTTTTCAATTTTTTTTGGTATTTACTATTTTATTTACATAATAAATTAGTTACTAAATCTACTTTCTATAAGAAGATATTTTATAAAATAAAAGGTTTACATCTTAAATTAAAAACTTTAGTAATCATATCTTACCGAAGTATTGGTAATGTAGATCCTCCATAAGGCATTGTCATTACCTTAGCATCAGCGCCTTGTTCTTCATAAGCCTTGTTTATAGCATCCTGAACATTACTAAAAGGTACCATAAATATTTTGCGTACAAAGTCTGCTTCCATTTCAGATACTAAGAATATCTTTGAATTTTGTAATACCATTGCAATTGCTGCAGCTTTGTGCCCTCCAAGTTCAAAATTCTTTTGTATATCAACAATCAAACTCTGTGGAGAACTTGCATTGATCATCCATTTTTCAAATACTTTTTCACCAAGTCCCTCTAAACAAGATGCCACCAAAATTATAATTCCACCCTGTTTAACAGCATTTTTTGCATTATCTAGAGCTTTTTGAGATTGGTACATATTAATGTCTTTTGGATATCCACCTGGTGTTGTAATCACAATATCTGCTTTGTTTTTAATTTCTATTTTATTAGCTAAATCTAAAAATTTGCATCCCTCTCTATGCGCTTTTATAAAATGCCCAGCAACAGCCTTAATAATTTGTTTCTTTTTAACTAAAACTACATTTACAATAAAATCTATTGATATAGTTTCTATTGCTTCTTCTAAATCTAATCGAACTGGATTAGTATCTATGTTCCCAGTTTTAGCTTCTTCTTCAACCATTCTACTGTGATTTGCTTGAATTGCAGCTCTAGTAGAAACTCCAGGCATAATTGCCTTCGCACCACCACTGTATCCAGCAAAATAATGATACTCTATATTTCCAAGACAAATTCTTATATCTGCATCTGCTACCTCTGTAAAAATATCTATTGGTGTTCCTCGTTTTGTGAATCCTAAATGTTTAAAATCCAATGGGTTACTGTCTATACATCTAATTTTGTTATATATTGATTCACCTAATAAGTATTTTTTCTCATCCTCTGTATGTGGTCTATGACTCCCAATTGCTAAAATAATTGTTATATCACTATAGCATACCCCAGCCTCTTCTAGTTCCTTAATTACTACTGGAAGTACAATCTTACTTGGCATTGGCCTTGTAATATCACTAGTTATAATAACAATTTTTTTACCTTTCATAGCAATTTCTTTTAATCTTTTTGATCCAATTGGATTATCTATTGCTCTCTTAACTTCTTCTTCATTCATTAAATCTACTTCGATTTTATTAGGTAAAATTTCCTCCATAAAATTTTCTTTTTCTATATTGAATTTCATTGTTTTATTTCCAAAACCAAATTCAAATTTCATCTAACATCACCCCCACTTAAATTTTAATATTACCAATTCTTATTTTTTCATAAGTTAGTTAACAATATCATTACTCATATTCCACTGAACACATAAAAACTTAAGTTATTTAAATATAGTAAATATGAAAATCATTGTGCAGAATATGAGTCATTAAATCATTTCCTGGGTCACTTCAATATTAACGACTTCAGAAGGAAAAATATATTCCCACTGAAGTTTTCTATTTGTTAGGGTATATAACTCTAACTTATAGAAGAGGGAGACTTTCCTTCTGAAATGTCGTTAAATAGCTTTAATACTTGTTGAATTATATTTAATATAATCCAATAATTTTCCACCATACTAACCCTCCACCAATCCATATAATAAAGTATACTATTCCAAGAATAAAGTTTAAACTCCACCATTTATTCTGGCTTACATAACCTGAACCAAAAAGAATAGGTGCAGGACCACTACTATAATGAGTTGTTGAAGCAAATAGATTTCCAAACACTCCTAAACTTATAGCTGCAAGCATAGGTGGAACTCCTCCTGCTATTGCAACTCCAAGAAATGCTGAGTACATAGCACTTACATGTGCTGTTGAACTTGCAAAAATATAGTGACTATAGAAATAAGCTAAAAGTAAAACAATTAAAATAATAGGCCAACTAAATCCTTTTACACTTTGTCCAATTGTATTACTAAGCCATGGTATTAGTCCAAGCTTATTAAGCTGAGTTGCCATCATAACAAGTACGGAGAACCACATGAGCGTATCCCAAGCTCCCTTTTCACTCTTTACATCATCCCAAGTTAGAACTTCAGTAGTTAAAAGAAGAGAAAGGCCAATAAATGCTGTAAGCGTTGCATCTATATTAGTTATGGTTCCTGTTATCCATAAAAGAAGTACTATAACAAATATTAACGCCATGAATTTTTCACTTCTTTTAAGTGGACCCATTTCTTTTAGGGCATCATTGGCAAATTTAGGTGCATTAGGAGTACTTTTAATTTCTGGTGCATATAGTTTATAAATTATAAGAGGTATTACTATAAGAGAAATAACACCTGGAACAATAGCCGCTATAAACCACCCAAGCCAAGTAATGTTGACTCCAAAAGTTGCGGCAAGAGTCTGCGCTAATGGATTCGCTGCCATTGCTGTCATAAACATTGCAGAAGTTATAATGTCTCCATGAAATTCACAAAATATAAGAAAAGATCCTATTTTTCTTTCAGTTCCATCCTCAGGTTTCGAACCAAAAGCTTCTGAAAGAGATTTTATAATAGGATAAATTATTCCACCTGCTCTTGCTGTATTACTTGGAGTAGCAGGTGCTATTACAAGATCACAGAAAATAATTGAATAGCAAAGCCCAAGGGTCTTTTTTCCGAAGGATCTTACAAATAGATAAGCGACTCTTGTTCCAAGGCCTGTTTTTATAAAACCTCTTGAAATAAAGAATGCCATAACTATAAGCCATATACTGCTATTGCCAAAACCTTCAATTGCAATTTTTGTAGATACAGTTCCCGTTAGAATTGATACAGTTAATCCTATTATAGACAATGCTCCAATTGGAAACGGTTTTAAAATACACCCTACTATTGTTGCAACAAAAATTGCAAGCATGTGCCAGGCTTGAGGTTTAACTCCTATAGGGGCTGGTATAAACCATATAATAATACCTACGATAATTGCTATTAAAAACTTAATATACTTATCAGAATATAACGAATTACTAGAACTTTTTGTCATAATCAAAGCTCCCTTACTTTACTTATTTATAAATACTTTAGAAATCTTAACTTATTTTTTATAAGAGGGCTTGTACTTAATTAATACGCCCCCTTATTTAATTTGAGATTTCACGGAAACTCCCTAGTTCCTGTGATTACTCATTTTTAGTATCATTAATTTTTATTGATTCCCCCATTTTTTTTGCATAAAACACTTGACAAGTCTGTAGAA
>NZ_JAHLDV010000110.1 GCF_018861865.1 Clostridium frigoris | reverse complement strand
CTACAGACTTGTCAAGTGTTTTATGCAAAAAAAATGGGGGAATCAATAAAAATTAATGATACTAAAAATGAGTAATCACAGGAACTAGGGAGTTTCCGTGAAATCTCAGATTTAACGGGGGGGACAATAATGAAAAAAAATTATTTGAAGAAATTTGCATTGTTAACTTTATCAACTATAATGGCTACTTCAATGATAACTGGCTGTGGATCAAGTACAGCTACAAAAACAGATTCGAGTTCTAAAACAGAAGCTACAGGTGCTGCAAAAGCACCAGTAGACTACAAGGGAACTATAAAGGTATGGTCATGGAATACTGAGCTTAAGGACCTAGGTATTATAGCTAAGTTTAACAAAGCTTATCCAAATATTAAGGTTCAACTTGTTTCAATACCTAATGATAATAGTGCATATACAACTAAAATATCTTCTACAATGAGTGCTGGTGTTGGTGGACCAGACGTTTTCTTAGCAGAATCTGCTTATGTAAAGAAATTTACAAACACAGACTATTATGAGGATTTATCAAAGGCACCTTATAGTGCAGAAAAACTTACAAGTAAAATGGTACCGTATACTGTAGATCTAGGACGTAATGAAGCAGATAAGTCAATTAGAGCTTTAACTTGGCAGGCAACACCAGGTGGATTCTTCTATAAGAGAAGTATTGCAAAGCAGTATCTTGGAACAGATGACCCTGCTGCTATTGAGAAAATGATGACAACAACAGAAGACTTTATCAAATTAGGACAGACGCTTAAAACTAAGAGTGCAGGAAAGGTTAAGTTATTAGCTGGATATAATGAATTAGTAAATGTAGCTATAGGTAGCCGTACTAAGGGATGGGTAAAAGATGGTAAATTAGTTATCGATGCTAAAATGATGACGTATCTTGATCAAGCTGCTCAAATTAGAAAAGAAGGTTTAGATGCTAAATTTAATCAATGGACACCAGCATGGACTGGATCTATGTCAGATAAAACTACATTTGGATATATGCTTCCAACTTGGGGACTTGCTTTTGTTTTAGGAGTAGATGCTCCAAAGGAAACTGGTAATTATGGATTTGTAAAAGCTCCAACACCATACTATTGGGGTGGAACTTGGCTTGGAATATCTAAAAATAGTACAGAAAAAGATAATTCTTGGCAGTTTGTTAAATATCTAACTACAAATACAGATTTTATGGAAGCACAGGCAAAAGATAAAGGTGACTTCATGAATAACGTAGATGTTCAAGCTAAATTATCAAGTTCAGACGCAGGAAACAATGCATACTTAAAGGGTCAAAATGTCTATAAAGTATACACAGAACTTGTTAAAGGAGTTAATGGAAAATTGTTTACAGAATATGATGATACTATTAATACTGCTTGGAATAAAGAAGTAGATTTATTAATACTCGGTAAAACAGCTTCGAAAGATGCTTTTCTTAAAAAATTCAAAGCTGATGTAGTAAACGCATATCCCGACTTAAAAGTAGATTAGTTAGGTGACATGTAAAAGAAAATAAATAGTAATTAGCCTTATTAACTGTTTTTAAGTAAATAAGGCTATTTAAAAAATAGGGGGTGTCACTTTGGTTAAAGGTAAAATAGACAGAGAAAAGTATGGATTATTATTTATCGCACCGTTTTTTATAACATTTCTTATTTTTCAATTATATCCTATGATTTATTCCTTATATGTTAGTTTTATTAAATGGGACGGTATGTCAAAAAACATTAAATTCGTAGGTCTTGCGAATTATTCAAGATTATTTGTAGATCCTGTTTTTTTAAAGTCCATAGCTAATACCTGGATTATGTGGCTGTGCGGGGGTATTCCTCAATTACTTTTAGCATTAATATTAGCTGTAGTATTAAATGAAGCAAGATTAAGGGGGAAAGATATTTTCAGAGCAGTATATTTCTTTCCTAATCTAGTTACTGCGACTTTAATTGGTATTTTGTTTGCATTTTTATTTGATTGGCAAGCAGGAACAGTAAATAAAATACTTATGAATATTCATTTAATAAAAGAACCAATAAACTTTCTTATGAGTGAAGGGTATTCTAGAGGCATAGTGTCACTTACTTCCTTCTGGATGTGGTTTGGATATAGCATGATAATATTTATGGCGGGAATTAAGAATATTCCTGAAGAACTTTATGAAGCTGCAACTGTTGATGGAGCATCAAAAACACAAAAGTTTTGGTCAATAACAATTCCTTTATTAAGACCAACAATATTATTTTCTGTCATAACATCATTAATTGGAGGAATGCAATCTTTTGATATACCATATGCATTATCAAATGGATCAGGGGATCCTAATAATGCAACTATGACAATGGTTATGTATCTTTATAGAACTGCATTTGTAAATAATAACTATGGATATGGTGCTGCAGTAGGGTATGCATTATTTGTAATAATACTTGTATTTGCAATAATATCATTCAAGTTTATAAATAGAAATGCTGATGATTACGAATAAGGGGGGTAGAGATGGAACATAATAATGTGTTAAAAAACGATAGTAAACAACTAGGTAAAATCATTAGTAAAACAGTTTTGTATATAGCGCTTATAGCGCTTGCCATCTTATGTTTTTTACCATTTTTTATAATGATAATTAATGCTACTCATACTAATGGTGAAATCGCTACAACATTGTCTTTGACACCAGGCACTGCATTGATGGCAAATTATAATAGACTACTCGAAAGTCAACCTATATGGAATGGTTTATTAAATAGTTTAATTATAGCATCAGCAGTAACAGCAGTAAGTGGTTATTTTAGTGCATTAACTGCTTATGGATTTTCAAAATTCAGATTTAAGGGAAATAAGGTTCTCTTTTGGGTACTACTTGCTACAATGATGATACCTACACAATTAGGTATGATAGGGTTATTCCAATTGGTAAAAAAGCTTGGCTTACTTGATTCATATTGGCCTTTAATAATACCAGCTATTGCAACGCCAGCGTCAGTATTCTTTATTAAAGGATATACAGATGGTGCAATAAGTAGGTCACTTATAGAAGCTGCTAGAATAGATGGGTGCGGTGAGCTTAAAATATTTAATAAGATAGTGTTACCTTTAATATTTCCAAGTGTTGCTACAATGTCTATATTCACATTTATTCAAACGTGGAATAACTTCTTAATACCGCTTATATTATTATTTGATCCTAATAAGTTTACACTTCCTATAATGGTAATGCTTGCTAGAGGAACATATAAGACAGAATATGGTGCAGTTTTCACAGGTGTTGCCATATCTATTGTACCTATAATGATAGCATTTATTTTCTTATCAAAGAAGATAGTAGGAGGACTAACAGTAGGTGGAGTTAAAGGATAAAATTTTATTAAAACATAAATTTAAAAGTGGACTACTGAAATATATTTATATTTCAGTAGTTTTTTTTGTAAAAAGGTTTATAGAAATTCAATAATAACATAAAAATAACATAATCATTTGATAGTTATTAGATAATTGTTTGTTAGTATAAATACATAGTAATTAAATAATAAAAGAGAAACATGCTAAGCAATTGTATACATTTCTCTTAGAAGATTCTCAGCAAATTTTAATGTGAACTTAATTTAGATACTGTATTATAAAAATTATAAGTTTAATGAAGATTTAAAATATTTTGTATAAGGAGCATTCCTGTTATGAATTAAAATGAACTTTGAAAAAAAGAGCACCTGCTGATAAAATACAGGGTATAACAGTTGCAACTTTTATCCCTAATTTATAATTATCA
>NZ_JAHLDV010000109.1 GCF_018861865.1 Clostridium frigoris | reverse complement strand
CGATGATTATAAGAATCTAACTAAGGTCATAACTATAAATATAGTAGACTTTGAATATATAAAAATACCTGATAAATTTCATACAACATTTCATCTATGGGAAGATGGAGACAAAGACTACATGTTAACAGATGTAGTAGAAATTCACTTTATAGAAATGGCGAAATTCAGAAAATTAAAGAATAAGAATTTAAAAGAAGATAAGTTACAAAGGTGGCTATCTTTCTTAAGTGAAGATATAAGTGAGAAAGAATTAGGGGAGTTGATGGAGATGGACGGTGATATTAGAAAGGCTGAAGAGAAAATAGAATATCTAAGTAGTGATCCAAAGACATTAGAACTTTACAAATCAAGAGAAAGATCACTTCATGAGAGGGCTAACATGATTAGTTCGGCTAAAGATGAAGGAATAAATGAAAAAGCAATAGAAGATGCAAGAAATCTATTAAAACTAGGAGTTAGTATAGATATAATAATTAAAGCCATAGGTCTTTCTAAAGAAAAGATAATACAAATAAAGAAAGAGTTAGAAAGTTAGCAACAGAGCTTGTCCGCTTCACTACCAAACTCTGAAACGTGCCTGACCCTTGGGAATGATTGGATATTCGAAAGCAAGGCAAAGATGGGACAGCTGATGCGAATTAAGTGACGTGAAGTTGGGGAGAAAGATAAAGAAACTCGGGAAAAATGAAAAAAATTGGCGACAGCCAAGGGATGGAACTACTGAAATTTATAGAGATATAATTTTGGTAGTTTTTTTGTCGTTAAAGTAGCAAACATAAACTTCCAGTTTATGTAACGACTTCGGGAGTAGCAAGTGGGACCAGCAAAGCATGTCCCCACAAAAGGGTCAGACCCTTGGGAATGATTAGCAACAGAGCTTGTCCGCTTCACTTCCAAACGCTGTAAGGGGTCAGACCCTTGGGAATGATTGGAAAGCGAAAGCTAGGCATGCGAAGCTAGGCGAAGATGAGACATCTGATGCGGATTAATGGTGAAGAAGTTGGAGTGAAAAGTTAAGAAATCGGGGAAAAAACAAAAACAAAAAAATGGCGATAGCCATGGGATGGAACTACTGAAGTATAAGCAGTTTTTTTGTGATTCATTTAGCAACATTTTGGAAGCTTCAAGTCTGCCATCTTCTATAAGTGGCAGTTGTCTAGCCCAGTAAAATTGCTTTGGTGGCAGTCTAAATCTGCTTCCAAAGTTGTTAATTTTCAGCGACCCAGGAGATGATTTAATGGCCCTCCAAAAGTGTGCCTGATAAACCAACTGGTATCTAATGATTGCTTAAAATTCGATTATATATCAATATTATGATATAATATTGATATACTATTTGGGAGGTGTATTTTATGCCATCAATAAGACCAAGTTCAGATTTAAGAAACAAATATGTTGAAATATCACAATTCTGTCATAAGTATAATGAACCAGTATATATAACTAAGAATGGTCAAGGTGATTTAGCGGTTATGAGTATTGAAACCTATGAAAAACTTGTGGGTAAATTTGAATTGTATAAATTGCTTGACGAGGGTATTGACGCAATGCAGAAGAAAAAACTGAGACCTTTTAAAGAAGCATTGGCTGATATACAGAAAGGTTTATAAAATGAGTACTTATGATATTCAGATTACTGAACCCGCTGAAAAAGATCTATATGGAATTGGTGCATATATATCTAAAGAACTTTTGGAACCTGAAACCGCAAAAAAAGTAGTTTCAAAAATTGCTAAAGGAATTATTACTTTAGAAGACATGCCTTTTAGGAGTGCTCTAGTTGCTGATGATAGACTTGCTTATAAAGGTATAAGGAGAATTTTAGTAGATAATTATATTGTGTTTTATATTGTTACTGAGGAGAGCAAAACCGTTACTATTGTTAGAATATTATATAATAGGAGAGATTGGCTAAATTTATTATAGATAAGGCCACTAACAGGGGATTTTAAGACCCTGTTTTTTTGCCCGAAAATATTAGCAACCAACAAATAGATTTCGCTACGCTACATCCATAGTAACGACCTCGGGAGAAGAGCAAATATTTGCCAAATGAAAAAGGCGAAAAAGCGAAAAACGCGAAAGGTATTATTTTAGCCGGAGGTTCCGGAACAAGACTTTACCCAGTTACCAAAGCAGTATCAAAGCAAATACTTCCAATATATAATAAGCCAATGATATATTATCCATTATCAGTATTAATGCTTGCAGATATAAAGGAAATATTAATTATTTCAACACCTAGAGGTGAAATAGAAATAACAGCAGTAAATAACGAATACTTAAGGCGAGGCAAACTAAAGGTTGAACTATTTGCTCATGGTTTTTTAGTCCTTTCAGATGACGCCGTATTTAACGACATTTCGGAAGGAAAGTTTCCTACTTCTATAAGTAGCGGTTACATGCCTTAACAAATAGAAAACTTTAGTGGGATTTTGAATTTCCTTTTGAAGTCGTTAATACAGCACCGCAGGTGATGATTTAATTATAAATGCACAGACTACTATGCACCAGAATATGATAGTGGTGTATTATGGAATGACGAAGAGGTAGAAATATCATTTGAATATTAGGGGGCGTAAATTAATTATGAAAACTTATTTAGTAACAGGTGGGGCTGGGTTTATAGGAGCAAATTTTGTTCACTATATGTTAAATAAATATTCTGATATAAAAATTATAAATTTAGATAAATTAACTTATGCAGGAAATTTAGAGAATTTAAAAGATGTAAAGACTAATTATAATTACACTTTTGCTTGCGGAGATATATGTGATAAGGAATTAGTAGAAAAACTATTCGAAGGTAATGATATTGATTATGTTGTAAACTTTGCAGCAGAATCACATGTAGATAGAAGTATAAAAGAACCAGAAATATTTGTTAAAACTAATGTTTTAGGTACAGTAAATATTTTAAACGTAGCTAAAAATTCCTGGGAAATTAAAGGTGGGTTTAAAGAAGGAAAGAAGTTTATGCAAGTATCTACTGATGAAGTATATGGATCACTTGGAGATACTGGATTCTTCCTTGAAACTACACCAATTGATCCACATAGCCCATATTCTGCAAGTAAAACAGGTGCAGATCTAATGGTAAAAGCATATTATGATACCTATAAAATGCCTGTAAATATTACTAGGTGTTCAAATAATTATGGACCATACCAATTCCCAGAAAAATTAATACCACTACTAATAAACAACTGCTTAAATCATAAAAATCTACCAGTATACGGTGATGGAATGAACATAAGAGATTGGTTATACGTAGAAGATCATTGCAAAGCAATAAACATGGTTATTAACGGTGGGAGATTAGGTGAGGTATACAATGTTGGTGGACATAACGAGAGAACAAATATGCAAATAGTTAAAACTGTTATAAATTATATAAATGAAAATGTAGATAAGGAAGTAACAGAAAAACTAATAAGGTATGTTGAAGATAGATTAGGACATGACAAAAGATATGGAATAGACCCATCAAAGATAAAAGAAGAGCTAGGATGGTATCCTGAAACAACCTTTGAAGTAGGAATTAAGAAAACAATAAGATGGAATTTAGACAATAAAGAGTGGATGGATAATATCACGTCAGGTGAGTACCAAAATTATTATGATAATATGTACCAAAATAAATAACACAGATAAAACTCTTAGAAATTAAACTCTGAGAGTTTTTTGTACGTCCAGCATGTTAGCTGAGCCGATAGGCTGAAAGAAGCCTATGTCGCCTAACCAACGGGAAGACAACCTGAGAGCAAGGGATTTACTGGCAACGGTAGG
>NZ_JAHLDV010000108.1 GCF_018861865.1 Clostridium frigoris | reverse complement strand
ATGAATAAATAATTTTTAGTTTTGCCAGGAGCCGTATGCGAGGTCCGCACGTACGGTTCTGTGAGAGGAAAGAAGTCGGAAATTTATTACCGACTTTTACCTACTCGATTCATTTACCATAATATAAAATATTTAAAATAATTATGTATATATAAAAAAAAATTGGTTATAATTATAAGTACAAGTAAACAACATGGCAACTGATTTCTTTTAAAGCACCTATATGGTGCTTTTTTTTTATCTGTAGTATAATAAAAAGTAAAGCAAGGAATTATAATAAAATATAATATTGAAACCAAATAATTGGAGGAATAGATATGAGAGGAACTCTAAGTTGTACTGCTATAAATTGTGTTAATAATATGTCGGGAATATGTTCAGCGGCAGCTATTAATATTTTAGGGTCAAATGTTCATAGTAGCGCGGACACACAGTGTGAAACATTTGCTGAAAAGGGGTTAAAAAATTCAATTAATAATGTGCTTAATATGAATGTTATTGGAGAGATTAAACAAGCATTTAATGGTGATAAAATACAAATGAGCCCAAGAATTGAATGTGAAGTTAAAAATTGTGTTCATAATGAAGATGATGTATGCAAGGCACATAATATTATGATATATGGTAGAGGTGCTTTGAAGAGTGAAAAAACAGAATGTGAGACGTTTAAAGAATAAGAAAAATTTAAATAAAGAACTAAGTATTTTTTCTTTGCATTTGCTATAAAA
The DNA here is from genome assembly GCF_018861865.1 of Clostridium frigoris. Lineage (GTDB taxonomy): Bacteria > Bacillota > Clostridia > Clostridiales > Clostridiaceae > Clostridium_AD > Clostridium_AD frigoris. Next base: position 3,221 of record NZ_JAHLDV010000108.1, on the reverse strand, counting down.
GCATCTAGAAAAAGATTCTAGATGTTTTTAGCATGAGAAAAATAGCATTAGATAGAAAGTTGGAGGAGAATAAATGAAAAGAAAACTTGAAAATTATATTATTCCTATTAAAAAAAATGAAGATTATACGATAATAATAGATAACATGGGATATGAGGGTGAAGGTGTAGGTAAAATTGATGGCTTCACTGTTTTTGTTGCGGGAGCGATAGTAGGCGAAAAGGTGTTAATAAAAATTGTTAAGATATCTAAAAATTTTGCCTTTGGAAAGTTACTTGAAATAATCGAAAAATCTATAAGTAGAATAGAACCAGTATGCAGCATATATAAAAACTGTGGTGGTTGCAACTTGCAACATATAGATTACGAGGCACAATTAGATTTTAAAACCAATAGAGTAATACAAGTTATAAATAGAATAGGAAAATTAGAAGAAGTAATTGTCCACCCAACCCTGGGGATGGAGTCACCATATAATTATAGAAATAAGGTTCAATTACCTTCAAGCAATAAAAATGGGGAAGTAAAAATTGGTTTTTATGCGGCAAGAAGTCACGACATAATTAACATGGAAAACTGCTATATTCAAGATAGTGTAGCGGATATAGTAGTAAAACTAACAAGGCAGTGGATAAAAGAGTTTAATATACAATGTTATAACGAAGAAAATCATCAAGGAATTTTACGTCACGTTATGATTAGAAAAGGATCTAAAACAGGACAAGTTATGGTTGTGTTAGTTACAAATGGTAAAAGCCTTCCTTATAAAGAAGAGTTTATAGCAATAGTTACTAAAAAGATTAAGGGGATTGTAAGTGTAATACAAAATATTAATAGTGAAAAGACTAATGTAATACTGGGCGAAAATTGTGTTACGTTATGGGGTAAAGATACAATAACTGATTACATAGGAGAATTTAAATTTGAAGTTTCTCCATTATCATTTTTTCAAGTTAATTCAGTTCAAACAGAGGTACTATACGATAAGGTACTAGAGTATGCAAATTTAAGCGGTGGAGAAGTGGTACTCGATGCTTATTGCGGTACAGGTACTATCTCATTGTTTTTATCCCAGAAGGCTAAAAAAGTTTATGGAGTAGAAATAGTACCACAGGCTATTGAAAATGCTAAAATAAATGCTGATGTAAATAATGTAGAGAATACAGAATTTTTAGTAGGAGAGGCAGAGATAATTATTCCAAAGCTTATAAAAGATGGAGTAAATGCTGATGTGGTTGTAGTTGACCCACCAAGAAAGGGTTGCGATAAATCTCTACTAGAAGCCATAAGTCATATGGGCCCTATTACTATAGTTTATGTTTCTTGTGATCCAGGTACATTAGCTCGTGATTTAGGAATTTTAAATGAACTTGGATATATTACTAAAGAAATTCAGCCTGTAGATATGTTCCCTCAGACAGCACACGTTGAGTGTGTTGCAAGGATAGAAAAAAGATAAGAATGTTTTACCCGCGTGGTAAGTGCCTTTTATGTTCCCTCAGACGAGAGTTTGGGGGAGTTTTTTAATTTAAGAGCATTTGCATGTAAAAATATGTTCTAGAGCTAACATACTATAAACAAACCATAATAATCAATATTTGTATTTAATATGGTATAATAGAATGATATAAGTGTTTATATTTTGCATAAAAAGGGAGCGATTAAATGCAGAAGATTAATGAAATTAAAGTTGGAATAGGGTTTGCAACTGGAAGAAAAAGCTTCCAAAAGGTACTTAGAACTAACATAAGCAATTGGGAAGAATCTGGTTTGGTAGAAAATAAAAGGATAAGTTTAAATGTTTTTGTGGCATATGATCTTCATTATAATAAAACTAAAGTTACTGATTACACAAATATACATCCAGATTTGGTTAAACGGATTGATAGTAGCACTTTTATTGGAAGTGTATCAACACAAGAAGAAATTGACTATTTAATTAGAGAAAATGTCATTACACTTGAAGAAACTAAAAAGATTTTTGGTAAGGGGTATGCAGCCAAGCGTAATGCGGTGCTATATAATGCTATAAAAAAGAATATGGACTATCTGGTGTTTCTAGATGATGATGAGTACCCGATGGCAGTGACCAATACACATGATACCGCAATTTGGGGAGGTCAATTTGTTCTGTCAGAGCATCTTAAAAACATTAAAAATGCGGACATTACCCATGGACATCACTGTGGGTATATATCGCCTATACCATATATGGAGTTTAACGATATCATGACTGAGGGAGATTTTAGATCATTTATTGAGGCTATCAGTAATGATATAGTTAATTGGGATAGTTTGAAAGCGGTTATGAAAAACGGAGGAATAACTTATGCTGATACAAGTATACTTACTAGCCATGATGCTGTAGAAGTTATGGAAAAAAACCATTCTAAATTTATATCAGGGGCCAATTTGTGCATTAATCTTAAAAATCCTAAGCGCATTTTCCCGTTTTACAATCCACCAGGTGCTAGAGGAGAAGATACGTTCCTAGCTACATGCCTAAGCGATAGAAAAGTTCTACGTGTGCCATGTTACACATTTCATGATGGATTTTCTACATACAATCACCTTTTAGAGGGTGTTCTCCCAATAAGACTCAAGTTTATTAGGGCTGATAACGAGAAGGTTATTACACGGTTTTACAATGTGTGTATAGGGTGGATTCGGTATAAACCATTATTGCTATATATAACACAGCCAGATAGTTATGAGGAAAAGATTAAAGATATGAGACAAGAGTTAAAAGCTACGTTACCTAAAATTTGTGAATATTTCGGAAAACCTGAATTTATGAATATTTTGTCAGAACTAGAGAAATACCATAGAAATGTAGAAAAACATCATGAGGAATTTCTTGAAACACAAATTATTTGGAAAAAAATTATGGAACACTTTTCAAAAAACAAATAATGATGTGTTTATAAATTTAACATAAATACAGCTATAAAACTCAAAAAGCTCCTAGGTATAGTACTTAGAAGCTTTTTTAGTGTGCTTATATAAAATGTAGTAAATATAAGCATATGAATAATATTGTACTTATAAAAGTCATTTGTGAGAAAATTAAGAATTGAAAAAAATTTACGAATGATATATAATTAAAAAATAATTGAGTAGTCACGGAAACTAATATGTAAAACTTGAATTTGTATGAAGTAATATCGAACTATAATTTTTGTGTTAAGAGAGCAGTTAGTAATAAAAATAGGCATAGCAAA
>NZ_JAHLDV010000107.1 GCF_018861865.1 Clostridium frigoris | reverse complement strand
GAATCCTATCAAATTTAAATTGCTAAACTACCATGCTTTTCTTTATTATACATAAAAATACCCTATCGGGTAGACTTTTTTTAAATTGTCTACCCGATAGGGTACATTATATAACCAGAGGCTTTTTTATTTCCAACCTATCAAGCCCATACAATATAACATTTCATTTTCTTATATTCTTTAGAATTAGATTAAATTAAAATTCAGCAAGATAAATTTCACATATGCCCGTTAAAGCCACAACTAATGCTTTATACAACTAATAGCAATGAAATATATAATATGAATGAATTAGTGGAAAATATGCTTAATGACATTTCAAAAGGAAAGTCTCCTAATCAAATAATAGAGTTACATTCTATAACAAATAGAGAACTTAAGTGTAATTCTAAATCTCCTTCTGAAGTCATTAATATTTCAGCATCGAAGATGATGAACAGCTGCACAGGTGATGATTCGATGAGAATAAAAAAGAGGAGGTCGAAATTATGGTTTCTAATGCATCAAACATCTTTGGTAAATTAAAAAGTGATGGAATAAAAGAGGGAAAGAAAGAAGGCAAGACCGAGCTACTTATTACTCAGCTAAAAAAAAAGATTCAATGGTCTTTCTGATTATTATACAGATAAGATTAGATCGTTACCAGAGGGTGTTATTGATAAAATAGCAGCAGATATATTTGATTTACAAAAAGTTGAGGATTTAAAAAAACACTTATAGGAAAACAAGCGAAACAGCTATGAGAAAAAGCTGTTTTGCTTCCTTTACCTCGACATATCAGAATATCCTATATAAGCATCTGCATCCTCTTCGTATTCAAATATGTATGCCTTAGGGTGAAATGATTTATTCCTTATATTATAAAACCTTAAATCTACCTTATCACCTAGTGCGTCCTTTACTAAATATAAAGCCTGAGGTTGAGTGATATTAATATATTTCCCGGTTAATATTCTTATACGTACACCACTTTGCGCCACCAGCTTTAAATCATCAATAAGCAATTTCACTTCTGATTCCATTAAAAATCCTATTGCAAGATTTAATTTCATATTAACATAGAATTTAATGTTTCATCCTCATCAATAAACTTTTTAGCCATTTCTCTACTTTCTTCAACATGAATATAAGTATATCTGTTAGGTTTTATTGAAGGAGCTATATCTATAGCTTTCTTAAAATCTTCTTTTCTCATTTTCAGAGTTTTAACATATCTAAAAAATCCTGTTTCCGTTAATATTTTTGATATTCTCTCAAATCTGTGATTTTGCACATTAGACATAATATAGGTCGCAACTCCAACCTGTATGCCATGAAGTTGTGGAGTTTCAAGAAATTCGTCTAAAGCGTGAGAAATTAAATGCTCAGAGCCGGAGGACGGTGAACTATTACCTGCAATTTCCATAGATATACCATTTAAGGTTAGTGAATCCACTAACTCTTTTAAAAACAAATCATCCTTAATTGTCTTAAATTCAGTACGTACAAAACTATTTACCGATTTTTTTGAAAGCATAGCTGCAAAGTCATCAATAGTTGCTTTTCCTTGCTGCTCTTCAAATTTCCAATCATACAGAGCAGTGATGTTTGATACTAAATCTCCAATTCCTGAAAATATAAATTTCTCAGGGGCTCCTTTAATTACATCAATATCTATAATTATACCGTAAGGAGTTTTTGCTGGAAGAGACATACGTTTTCCACTTACTAAAAGGGATGCAACTGGGCTTGAAAACCCATCATTAGAGGTTGAAGTTGGTATGCTAATAAATGGTAGCTTTTTTAAAAAGCTCATATATTTAACAGCATCTATAGCTTTACCACCACCAATGCCAATAAGAGCCTCAACATCATTTGATATTTCAAATGCCATAGTACTAATTTCATCAAAATTTATGGCTAAGATAGTTTCTATTTTTAAAATCTGAATGTTGGATTCTTTTAAAGATTTCATTATAGACACTCCAAATAACTCTTCTATTCCTTCTCCATAACATATCGAGACCTTTTGCAACATAGCTTTTTTAATTAAGCTTCCTACGTTATTAATATTTCCTTTTCCTACTTCTAAAATTGTAGGAATAGCTATTCTGTGAGATGAAGACTTCATGTTTTTCACTCCTTGTAAGTTTATTCTAAACTTAGCTTGCTCATATTTAATAAATGTATTACAAAAAATATTTCTTGATACCTATAATAAATCTCATAAATTCAATAAAAAAAGTACTGCATATTCATTTTAAAACGAAATTATAAACTAAAATGTATATTTTTTAGTTTTAAATGATATACTTATTCGTGATAGCAACTATAATACTAGTTAAAATGTTTTAAATAAGGAGTTTCTTAAATGAAAAAACCATATTTACCATTTACATTGCCCAACGATAAATTAATTGATAAGGAAAGATTGTTTAATAAAGTAATACAAGCAAATAAAGAAATTGCTATATATAATGAGAAATTAAAAAGTTCAAAAGTAAGACCTGATCTTTTAATGGATTTATTCTCATTAAAAGAGGCTTTAGAATCTTCTAAAATCGAAGGTACTAAGGCAACTATTGATGAAATGTTAGAATATAGATCAGATGAAAAAAATGTTACGGATGATATTAAAGAAGTCACAAACTATTATATTGCTTTGCAAGAAGGTGTGTATGGGCTAAAAATATTGCCTCTAAGCAGTAGATTAATAAAAAATTTACACAAAACATTACTTGGTGGTGGGGTGAGAGGTGGAAGTAAAACTCCAGGAGAATTTAGATCTGTTCAAAATTACATAGGAACACAAGGTAGTAAGATAGAAAATGCTTCATATATTCCACCAGAACCGCAGCTTGTAGATAGTTTCATGAGTAACTTAGATGAATTTATGAATGAAAATGATGATATTAATGATTTAATTAAAATAGCATTAATTCATGCACAGTTTGAGACAATCCATCCCTTTTTAGATGGTAATGGTAGAATAGGTAGAATACTAATTCCTTTATATTTATACAATAAAGGATTTATAAGTAGTGCTAATTTATTTGTTAGTGAAAGTTTAGAAAAAGATAAATATAAATATTATGATCTTTTAAATGCAACTAGATTTAATGTAACAGATAAAGCAGACGATGAAGATCAATATGAAAAAGATATTGTTGCAGTAAGAAAAATTTATTCTGATTGGATAGACTTCTTTTTATCTGCGTGTATAAATGAATCAAATAAATTGATTGATAAAATAGAAAAAATAAATGAACTTTATAATGTAACTATAAACAAAAGCATAAAAATAATAAATAGTAATAAAATGAGACAGGTTATAGATGTTATATTTGAATTCCCTATTTTCACAAAAAATAAAATAAAGAGTAGAATGACAATCCCAGTAACTACTTTAGATAGTTATTTAAGAAAGTTGGTGGAAGCAAAAATAATTTATTCCGATGAAAAACATAGAAACAGAAAATATTATTTTTATGATTTAATTAATATTTTAAGGTAAATAATATTCAGTTTTCCTAGGGATACGTTTTATACACTGCTATTGAAAGCCTGTCAACCCAAAAACACATTCTATTAGTACAGGTGATACATCATGGTGTAAAGAAGTTAAAGATTCAATGGTCTTTCTGATTATTATACAGATAAGATTAGATTGTTACCAGAGGGTGTTATTGATAAAATAGCAACAGATATATTTGATTTAGAAAAAGTTGAGGATTTAAAAAAATACTTATAGGAAAACAAGTGAAACAGCTATGAGAAAATTCATAGCTGTTTCATTTGTTTTTTGTAACTCCACATATTAGAAGACCCTCTAAAAATATTTCTATCCTCTCTTTTTCAAATATGTATGACTTAAGGTAAAAAGATTTATCTTTATTTGCAAAAGAAGACTCCGCTCTCTATAGACGGAGATGAATTTTGTTGCTAAATTATTTTTAAATAACTTAATATTATAGGATCTATTATGGCATAATATTTAGTAGAGATTATAAAAAAAAGGTGGTGAATATTTTGAGAATAGAAACTAATTCTTCTA
>NZ_JAHLDV010000106.1 GCF_018861865.1 Clostridium frigoris | reverse complement strand
TAGGTGTATTAAACTTACCCAAAATTATAATTCAAACAAAGTAAAGCACCAACAATTCGTTGGTGCTAATGTTTCACTTAATTTGGGACATTTTCAAAAATGATTGACATACTTTTTTGATTTCTAATATACCAAATTGTATTTAGACGATAAAAAGAAGCTAGTGCTAGCTTCTTTTTATCGTCTAAATATTTTATTGCTTTTAAATTCCTAGTATTGCAACCACTTTTTCCTTATCAAATCCAACTATTTCTTGGCCATTAATATCTATTACTGGTACTGATCTATATCCTTTTTTTATTAGCGCTTTTTTTGCTTCTAAATTTTCTGAAATATTGTGCTCTGTATATTCAATATTATTTTCTTTAAAAAATTCCTTAGCTAAATGACAAAATCCACAACTATTGCTTGTATAAATTTCAACTTTATTCATGTATAATCTCCCCTTAATTTTTATTATTTCCAATTAAATTGTATACAATTGATTCTAATTTCATATTATCATTTTTCGTAGGTTAAGTCAATAATATTAGCTTTATTATTATCTAAAATTATTACTTCAGATTTCGAAGAATTATTTAACTAGTATTCCTCTAAATTACTAATATATTAAAATATTTTCTTTATTTTATATTTACATATATTTTATATAATATTATGATAGTCTTAACACTATACGTTAGTGACAAAATAATTTATAATTATTTTGTAATCTAAAGAGATTAAGCATAAATATTAGGAGGTAGCAAATAATGACTAAATTATTTGAAATAATAAATAAAGCAAAATATGAACATAACTTAAGTAAACTAGAAATCATTGATCTTTTAAATAGCAATGATGTAGACCAAGAATTGTTTACTGCTGCAGATGAAGTTCGAAAAAAATATATGAGTGATGATGTTCATCTTCGTGGTCTTATAGAATTCACCAATATATGTAAGAACAACTGCCTTTACTGTGGACTAAGACGAGATAATAAAAATTTAGTCAAATATAGATTAACTCATGAACAAATTCTAGACTTTGCAACTAAAGCTAAGTCTTTTGGTTATAAAACCATTGTACTTCAAGGTGGAGAAGACGATTATTATACAGTGGACAAAATCATCAAAATAATAAAAGATATCAAAGCTTTAGGTCTAGCTCTAACTTTAAGTATAGGTGAAAAAACCTATGATGAGTATAAAGCATTTAGAGACGCTGGCGCTGATAGGTATCTTTTAAGAATTGAAACAACTGATAAAAAACTATATGAAGATCTAGACCCTGGTATGAGTCATGAATACAGACTTAACTGTTTGAAGAATCTAAAAAAATTAGGTTATGAAGTAGGAACAGGTGTTATGGTTGGTCTCCCAAATCAAACTATAGAATCATATGCAGATGACATATTGTTTTTTAAAGAAATTAATGCTGACATGTTAGGAATAGGACCTTTCATTCCTAATGAGGACACACCACTTGCAAGTTACCATGGGCGAGAACTAATTATGGCTCTTAAAGTTATGGCTATAACACGGTTGCTTCTACCAGATATCAACATACCCGCAACAACTGCCATGGAGTCCTTAAATAAAAACGGAAGACTAATGGCATTACAAAGTGGTGCCAATGTAGTTATGCCTAATGTTACAGAAGGTGAATACAGAAAATATTATGCGTTGTACCCAGGTAAAATTTGTACTGGAGATACACCCTCTCATTGCAGGGGATGCATAACTGGTAAAATTAATAGTATTGGAAGATCAGTTTCAACTAATTATGGATTTCGAGGAAATAAAAACAGCAAATAATTTGTACTACAAAAAAAGAGCCCAAGGGCTCTTTTTTTAACGAAAAGTATGTTTTGCTTCTTTTATTGGTTTATTATTAACTGCTTCGCCTTGCGCATCCTTAATTCCTGGCTTATTATGTTTCTTATTTAGATCATGCTGTATATTCATTTTTGTAGCTTTATTTGGCATTAAAAACTCCCCCTTTCTATGATTAGATTAACCTAGAAATCTAATTTCTATTCTCCACTTTTGCTGTTTTTAAATTCTCACTATTATAATTTAAATTTTTGTACTATTGCATCCAGTTTAGATACAATTGTCTCAAAGTTACCTGCAGTATTTGATATATCCTCCATCGAGCTGGTTTGCTCCTCCATAGAAGCAGCTATCTCCTCAGTTGATGCTGCTGATTCTTCAGATACTGCAGACATTTCTTCTATAGACAACAATACCTTATCTTTATTTTTATCTACTTTGTTAATATTTAAAACTAAAGTATCTATTTGAGTAATCATATTAAGAATAGATTTTTCTATGATATTAAATGATTTTTGTGATAACTCCATAGATAAATTTGCCTCTTTATTAATATTTACACCCTTTTTTATATTTTTTGTTACATTACTGATTTCTCCTTGAATTTCACCAATCATACTTGTAATTTCATTTGTGGCTATAGAAGTCTTTTCTGCAAGTTTTCTTACTTCATCAGCTACTACTGCAAATCCTTTTCCAGCTTCACCGGCTCTAGCAGCTTCAATTGCAGCATTTAATGCCAAAAGATTTGTTTGTTCTGCTACCTCTTTTATAGTGTTTATAATTTTCCCGATAGAGTTTGATTTGTTTTGAAGCGTAGATATATTTTCTACGACTTCTTCATTTGAATTGCTACTTTCCTTAAATTTTTCAGTAAGTAACTTCATAGAGTTAAGTCCCTGTGCATTAACTAACTTAGTTTCATTAGAATAATCTTTTAATAACCCTGAACTATTTACAGCAGTACTAATTTCGAGTGTAAGGCTTGTAAGTTCATTAGCACCGCTTTGAGCATCTTGCACTTGATTTGTAGCTCCTTTTGCTAATTCTTCAATTGCTACAGATACAGCTTCTATAGATTGAACAGTTTCACTCGTAGCTGCTACCATAGTTTTTGAATACTGAAGAACCTCTATGGAATTTTCCTTCAAGTTAATTATTATATCTCTTAGTGCAGTTCTTAGATCAATAACAGCTCTTGCAATAATTCCTGTTTCATCTTTGTATTTTAAAATTACTTCCAAATTTTCATCATATGATAAATCAAGTTTCGCCGTCTTATCCACAAGCTTACTTATCTTTAAAATAGGATTTGATATTTTCTTACTAAAATAAAACGAAATAAATATTGACAATACAATAACACCAAAAGCTAGAATTATAAAATTAGTTACACTAAGTAAAAACGCTTTATGTAAAACAACCTTTTCATTTCCAACAAATTTGTCAATATCATCAACATAATTTCCTGTTCCTATAACCCAATTAAAATCTTTAAAACCCTTACTATATCCTCTTTTTGGAGATGCTACTTTTTCTCCTTTTTTAGGAAACCAATAATCTGTATATCCACCGCCCTCATTTAAACCATTTTTAATAATTTCTTTAATTATACTTTTACCTTTTACGTCTTTTAAATCATATCTATTTTTACCCTCAGATACGCCACCAAGAAGCACCACATTGTCTCCCTCAACTGTATCTACCCAAAAATAGCCACCCTCTCCATATCTCATCTCACGTATTAAATCTGCACCAAGTTTTTTAGCTTCTATCAAACTCACTTGTCCACCTTGATATTTTTTATCAATGGATCCTAGCATTGTTATAACATTATCCACTTGAGATTTAATTTTTTCATCATAATCTTTCCTAACTGTAAAATCAATTGTTTTTATAGTGTTTTTACTTAATACTGACATTCTGTATGTTGCTAGTCCTCCAATTAATAGTGCAGTTAATAATACAACTGAAACATTTAGAGCTATTATCTTAGTACTTATTTTTTTCAACATAAATCACTCCATTCTCTTTAAGATTTTGTCCATAATTAGCTTAATACTTTATAGTAATAGCGTTTACATTATTATCGTACTTTTTTTACATATCTTAATACATATTATATTTATATTAATATCTTATTTTAAGATATAATAATTTTAAAATTAAATTATTATTATTAATTTCTAAACAAACTAAAAGAACTGCTCAAATTATAATGTACCCTATCGGGTAGACAATTTAAAAAAAGTCTACCCGATAGGGTATTTTTATGTATAATAAAGAAAAGCATGGTAGTTTAGCAATTTAAATTTGATAGGA
>NZ_JAHLDV010000105.1 GCF_018861865.1 Clostridium frigoris | reverse complement strand
ATATGTATCTTTGAATCCAATAAAAGAAGAAGAACTTCTTATTATAGAAGAGTCATCGTCATAAAAATGTTAGAAATAGAAATTGCGACAACTATGTTGACAAACTCCGGTTTCGATAAATATTATGGTTATTTAATTCATGAGATATTTGCTGATTTAATAAAACTAATGTTGCATTGGTTAATAACATCTAATCCCCTACTTTCATATAATTATATTCAATATAATTAAATTAAGAATAATTAAATTAAGAATAAATTATCAAATAATTTTTTTGTTTAGTTAGTACCTACGTAAAAGCAAAGTGAAAAATGGATTGCCAGTGTATTATTGATGTCTATTGTAATAATAGAAAGAAATGTACAATATACTTTATATATACATTTTATGAAGGGGACGTGAAATTTATGGATAGAGATTTTAGAAATTTTAGTGCTACTTGTGTTTGTTTTGGATACACTTTACAAGAAATTGAAAAAGATATCAATGAAATGAGGATAGAACATGAAAAACTCAATGAAAATGCGGAAGTAATTATCAAAGTAGAGCCTGAACTTAAAGATGTTAAGTTTGATGGGCATTCTAAAAAATAATTTAATGTTTCTCTCTTTGTATCAGATCAAATAAATTAGTTCATAACTGTGGTTTTTATTTTTCTATTTAATATTATATTGAATTTTAAATAAATAAAAAATATCACTCAATATAATAATAAACTAACAATGTCGTGAAAGTAACTTTCACGACATTGTTAGTTTATTATTAATTTGAATTACAAAGGATACTACGGCTTATTTTTGATTTATGTTGGCAATACAGAGATTGGAAGTGAAACGGACAAGCAATGTTGCTAAAATTAACAATTTATTATTATATTCGACATTCAAATGACACAGAGAATTGTTATTGTTAATACATAGCAATTAGCTATTGATTAAATTTTTTAATTAGAGTCCCCCTTTAATTAAAATATATATATAAAACTAGTAGCGGACTGGTGTAATTTAGCCAGTCCGTTTTATTTTTTTTGTTTATTAGATTATATCTTTAGACATATTATAGATAGGATAAGAGATAAAAAAATCACTATGACATTAGTTGTTATAGTGATTTTTATCATGCAAGTGGGTAAAGGAGCAGTACTTAATGATTGCTAAATTGATTGCCTATAAAAACTTTTTCATTTCTTCAACATTTTGTTGCTCGAACTTTAACAACCTATTTGCTATGTCTTTTATATCTTGAGTGGCATCTTTATATTGTTTAAGTCTTTTTGTAATATCAATAATCCCCATGGTACTACCTTGAATTAGCATTTCAGATATATGAGAGGGGGTTTTATTTGTTAGTGTTTTAATATTAATCATTATGTATGAAGCTATTTTAGTAAGAGTTCCTATGCCTTTAGATGACTCTTGTGTATCCTTAATTTTACTATTAGATATATCAAATATTTCAGTGTACTCTTTCAATTGTGACTCCAAATTTTTTCTGTATGGTTCATCTTTTACAATATCAATTAATTCACTAATTGTACTTTTGCCCATTTCAGCATTTTGATAAATATAATCTAAAAACTCAATGTTACTATTCATTAATATCACCTCATTAGTATTCTTTGCATAAAAAGAATATTTATCCATAATAAAGGTTTTTATTTTTAGTGGGTTCATAAGAACGCATGATGCCAGTATGATCCAAGTACAATTTTCTTATTGCATTCTCAACAAAAAACAACGAAAACCCCTTAATTCAAAGGGGCTCCATTGTATCCATATTGTCAGAAATCATCTATTTACTTATATGCTGAGTTTTATAAAGTTCAGCATACATACCGTTTTTTTTCATTAAACATTCGTGATTTCCATCTTCAATAATATTTCCACTATCAAATACAAGAATTCTATCTGCATTTCTAACAGTAGATAATCTATGAGCAATAACAAAAGTTGTTCTGCCTATAATTAGACTATCAAAAGTTTCTTGTATTTTAGCTTCAGTAACACTATCAAGGGATGAGGTTGCTTCATCTAAAATTAGGAATGGTGGATTTTTTAGAAATATACGGGCTATGGAAATACGTTGTTTCTGTCCACCAGAAAGCATTGCACCACGTTCTCCAACAAAAGTATTAAATCCATCAGACATAGCAATAATATCATCATAAATCTCAGCCTGTTTTGCTGCAATTGCAACTTCCTTAGGAGTAGCATCAGGTCTACCATATCTAATATTTTCGAGAATACTATCAGCAAAAAGAAATATTTCTTGTTCTACAACTCCAATATTTTTATGCAAAGATTCTTGCGAAACACTACGTATATCTACATGGTCAAGCAAAATTTTTCCTTCATCAACATCATAGAACCTGGGAATCAATTTACATAGTGTTGATTTGCCTCCACCTGATTGACCTACGACAGCAATTGTTTCGCCAGGATCGACGTGAAGAGAAATATTGTGCAATACTCGAATACCTTTTGTATAAGAAAAGCTAATATTTTCAATATCTAATTCGCCATTTACTCTGCCTAGTTCTATAGCATTAGGACCATCTTTCATTTCAGTTTCAGTACGCATCATATCTACAAAACGTACAAGTCCAGCTCCACCTGTTGCAAATAGTTCAGCAAAGTTTGAAAGTTTTCTAATTGGAGTTATAAAAGTAGCAATATATAAAGTAAAAGTGATTAAATCAATTTGATTCATCTGTCCTTTCATAATTAATATTCCACCTACTAAGATAACTGTCGCTGGCAAAATACAAAGGAAAAATTCCATTGTAGCATTGAAATATCCCATAGTCTTATAAAATCTGGTTTTAGATGTTTTGAAAGCATCATTTGATTCACTAAACTTATCAAATTCTGAATTCTCATTTGCAAATGCTTTTGCTGTTTTCATGCCTGAAAGCCCTGATTCAATATTTATATTTATAGAAGCAGTTTTTTCTTTCACTTCCAGAGAAGCTTTTGACATTTCAGAACGTCTATACCATACAACTAATAAAAATATAGGCAAGATTAAAGCAATAACCAAAGTTAATTTCCACTGAATAGTAAATAAGATACCTAGTGATCCTATTATTGTAAGTGTGGATATAAAAACATCTTCAGGACCATGATGAGCAAGCTCAGTTATATCAAATAAATCTGCGGTAAGTCTACTCATTAGTTGACCTGTACGGTTTTTATCAAAGTATCCATAAGACAATTCCTGCATATGCTTAAATAAATCGCTTCTTATATCTGCTTCTACTAATACACCAAAAGAGTGACCATAGTACGTTATTATATAGTAGAAAAAAGCTCTTAATGTATAAGCAATTAGCATAATTACCATAATAATTATAAAAGTTCTATAAGCATTAATAGGTATTAGCTTATTTAGAGAATAACGAGTTATTGCTGGAAACGACAAGTCAATAACTGCAATTAAGAATGCACATGACATATCTAATATAAATAAATTCTTGTGTGGTTTAAAATATGAGAAGAATATTGAAACTAGAGATCTTTTCTGAAATTCTTTTGTATCCATTTTTAGTGTTTTCCCTTCTTTTATGCGTTTTATTTTTTTCTTTTAGTATATCATATTTATGTCCTGGTCAATCTAGGCTCCAAACATAAATAAATTCTATATGAATTAAGGAAACTAATAAATTGATTTATACAATAAAACATTACATTTTTGTAAGGCTTTATTGAACTTAGAGCGTTTTATTTTATAGTAATTTGATTTTATGACTTATGCTGCATTAAGTGGAAATATTTTTTAAAAAAACTATCATTGACAGTGATTATATTTAAAACTATAATTAATAAAAATATATGATAGGTAAGATATTTGGGGTTATGAAAAAATAATTTGTTTAAGGAATATTTTTAATAATATAATAAAAAAAATTTTGAAGGTTTTTTGTTGCGTATTTTATTAAAATTGTGAGTGGATATTAAATTGTGACTGTGAATATTTTACTTTAAATATTATTCCTAAGATTATTATTTGTAATGATCTAGGGTATTTTTATGAAAATGATATACTTAAGTAAATTATTATCCTCTTTAAATTAAAGGAGCATTCCTGTTATGAATTAAAATGAACTTTGAAAAAAAGAGCACCTACTGATAAAATACAGGGTATAACAGTTCGAACTTTTATCCCTAATTTATAATTATCAGT
>NZ_JAHLDV010000104.1 GCF_018861865.1 Clostridium frigoris | reverse complement strand
TCTTCAGAATACCCAATTTTACTCACCATGATATCTTTCCCCTTTCGTAAAGCCTATACTGTATAATATACTATATTTCTCTCTACGACAACTATCTTAACACATAGGGGATAAAGGGTATGCTAATATGGAAATGTTAAATGAATTAGGTCTTCAGCATATTCAAATTAGACAATTACCGGCAATTAATATGTATGGGTACTATCTTAAGGGTGAAAAAATAGATATTTCTTTACTTAAGTTATAGGTTAGGGTTTGGAGGAGGTTGCAAACAACAACTTCAAGTTATTATTATGTCTCCTGAGCTACTTCAGGTAATTATAATTCAATTAATAATAAAGCATATAAATTATTCGTGTAAGAAGTATTCCAGTTAATGAGCACTGGAATACTCTTTTGACATTACTGATATTTAGTTTGATATGAGCCATAGAATAATTAAGTTAATTAATTTTTAATTTTCATTACTATACAGTAGAAATTGATATTAATGCTATTAGTGATTTAGAGGAATTGAACCAGAACAAGCAGTTAACTATTATGACAAAGAAAATAATGATTTAGATACTAAATGCCTCATACTTTTTTGTTTTAACAGAAATATATAATCATACTAAAACGAGTTCAAGACAAATAGCGATTAGTAGGTTTAGGCAGTTAACCGAAGGTCAAAATTTTCACAATTTAAAGAAAGAAAATCAAAGCACCTATGCTAACCCCAAAAGGACACAGGATACTATATATAAAAGGTTAAAGTATGACACCCAATGCGGGACTGTTGTCAATGTAAGAAAATCTATGTGCATTCACCCCAAAGTTGATAGAGTATTAAGCATACGAGAGGCTGCAAGATTGCAATCATTCCCACATTCATATATTTTTAAAGGTACAAAGGATGCGCAATACCAACAAGTTGGGAATGCAGTTCCACCCTTACTAGGAAAAGCAATTGCTGAAGCAGTATTGGAAGTGCTAGAAGGTAAAAATATATAAAATCTAATTCAAGAAAGAAATAACTGCTATGTATCTACTAATGAGTCATGTAAGGTGACTAAGGAAATAAGTTCGCTAGTAGCTTCTAATTAGGGTAATTGGCAAAGAGTCAAAAATCCTTGGTAGATATAAATCAAATAAAAATACATACGGTTGTATTCATTTTTCATTAAAATATGAGATGTATTAAAAAAAACTAGAAATACTTTCTTTGTTATAGCAAAAATCATTTCAGATAATAGCGAAATCATAAATGTCAGTGGAACTCAAGTTAAACCCTGTTTTAATGAAAATGTTACATTCCAGATAATTTTAGAAAATAAGATGACTATAATTATGAAGTATACACATGGGTAGCAATTTTAATAATAAGTTTCAAAAAATAAGTAATTGTTACATTGGAATGGTGGATTTTTCGTCAGATATTGGTTTGTCTAATTTTATAATTAATAAAGATGGAAAAGATATATTATCTATAGACATAGAAGTGTTTCCGTCTAAAATTGATTATCAAAAGGATTATATGGATATTATGAATGAAGTAAATGACGAGATATATTCTTTAGCATTTGCACTTATGGGTAAAACTTATTTAGAAACTAGGCTGGTGGATACTAAGCATCAAACCAATGCAGAATTTATTAGCATTCTGAAATGTATATTTGATGATTTAGAAAGAGCTATCAAAAGAATTATATCAAATCCTAAGCATAATGTAGAAACTATAGAGTCTATAAGAAGAGTAGAAAAATCAAGGGTACCTTCACGTAATACAATAGCTTACCTAAGAAAACATTCAGGAGTTCTCGTAGAAAATCAAAAGGGATTTATTAAGGGAAAAGATAAAAATTATATTGCAACTATGGTGGTGGATAAAAGAAAAATCACAACTATAGATATATATGAAAATAGATTTGTTAAGTACATGATAACTAATATTATAAAAAGACTAAATGTTGTTGTGAAAAATATAGTTATAAATATGATCAGTAATAAAGCCAATAACAATGTTGATAATACTGATCATAAAGTGGATTTATACAAGTTTTTAAAAAATAAGATATCTATATTAAACAAACATTTAAAGAATGGATTTAGTAATGTTAGCAATCTTACAGGCAAAAAGACTATGAGCTTAGTTTTTCAGATGGCTCCAGGTTATAGAGAAGTTTACAAAAAGTATATTATGCTAAGTAAGGGACTAGCTTTAGGAGATGGACTTTATCAGATGACTCCTAAAAAACTGTATCAGCTATATGAAATGTGGTGTTATATGAAAATACATCATATTCTAAGTGATCTAGGTTATTCGGTAGAGGAATACGGAATATTAAAGTATAAGGATAATGGCTTCTACTTAACATTATCCCAGGATTCGCAGGCTAAGATGATTTATTCTAATAATAAGAATAGGTTAGAGCTATGGTATAACAAGTCATATTCATCTCCAACGACAAATCAAAGACCAGATACTGTACTTAATATTAGAAATCTAAATAATAAAGATGACAATAGAATCTATATATTTGATGCCAAGTATAGAATTTATGTGGATGAGAAGGGAATCATAGGCCCAGTTGAAGATGATATAAATGTAATGCATAGATATAGGGATGCAATAGTATCAAAGCTTAGTAACAAGGTTCAATTTAAATATGATACTTTTGGAGCTTATGTTATGTTTCCTTATGGAGATGAAGAGAAGTTTAAGTATCATAACTTTTATAAGAGTATAGGAGAAGTTAATATAGGAGCTTTTCCTATGCTGCCGGGAAGTACTAAGTTAATTACAAAACAGTTAAAGAAAATAATAGAACAATCCCCACTCGATGCAAGAAATGATAGAGTAGTTATAGATGAATATGATGACTATGGTAAGTTTAAGCATTTGAATGTAATGATTGTTAATGTGAAGAATAAAGAGCATTTGAAAGAGTATAAAGAAAATTTGTTTTATCATATTCCAATAGCAAGATTAAAAGAGGTTAGAGACTCAGTTGAGTATTTAGCATTTTACCAATCAATAGAAAGCTTCAAAGGTGAGGGTGGAGTAAGATATTATGGAAAGATTAAAGAATGTTTAGAATATAAGAGAAAAGACTGCACTGAGCTTAAAGCAAGAGCTGGTACGCAGGATGATATGTATTTAAGAATTAACTTAGAATCTATAGAAGAAGTTGATAACATAGTCCCAATTCAAACAGGAACTAGACTTGTAACTTATACAACTTTGTATCTTTTGAAAAATGCAGAAAATACTCATGAGCTAAAAGTAGGAAGCAGCTTAGAACTTCAGGTATATAAAATATTAAAAAAGGTAGCAAAAGATAAGGATATAAAAATCAAGAAAATAGATAAAGATAAGGATGTAAAGACTAGTAAGAAAGATAAAGTGAGGGAGTATATTATTGGGGATGTGAAGGTAGAAATAGTAGATGGAAATATTATAAAAGTTAATGGTGTGGAAACTGTTTTAAGAGGACTAGAAGGGAAGATTTTAAGTGGTATGGTTAATTCGTAATTGAAATTTTTTTGGTGATGGTTTATCTTTATTTATAGAATCTTAGTTATAGTGCTTATGTAAATAGTGCATAAGGTAAGGAAAGAGGATATAATAAAGGTAATTAGAAAACTAATAGCTAGTGCAAATATATGCAAAAACAAACAAGGTGAAAAGTGGTCTACGTAGGAATCAACAGTAGTGTATGAAATTTGTTTTTATAATCCTATTAACAATTAATTCGACGAAGGAGTATTATACAGTGAGAAAATTATAGAGGATGCGGAGGACGATTATGTCAGGTAGCTTAGATAAAACAATAGTATTAGAGATAAAGCAAATAATAAATAATGCAAGAGAGAATGTTGCAAGGTAGGTAAATAACGAGATACTTTTAGCTTATTGGCAAATTGGAAAAATTATAGTTGAGTTTGAACACGATAAAAAATTTGATAACACAACAAGTAGACAATTGATTTTGAATTTATCTAAATATCTTACTAAGGAATTAGGAAAGGGATTTTCACGTTCCAATCTATTTAATATGAGAAAGTTTTATTTATTGTATAAAAGTGTCCAGTCACTGACTGGACGAATAAGTTGGTCACATTATTGTGAACTCCTATCTATTTCAGATGATGCTGCAAGGAGTTTTTATGAAAAGGAATCTATCAATTCGGAGTTTGTCAACATAGTTGTCGCAATTTCTATTTCTAACATTTTTATGACGATGACTCTTCTATAATAAGAAGTTCTTCTTCTTTTATTGGATTCAAAGATACATAT
>NZ_JAHLDV010000103.1 GCF_018861865.1 Clostridium frigoris | reverse complement strand
TTCTTCAGAATACCCAATTTTACTCACCATGATATCTTTCCCCTTTCGTAAAGCCTATACTGTATAATATACTATATTTCTCTCTACGACAACTATCTTAACACATAGGGGTAATCACCTCTGTATACTTATTATATTAAATCGTTCGTTTAAAGTCTATATATTATATGAACGATTTATATGTATAATCACGACCATATAATGCCACTTTCGAGCCTGTTAGTTCTCGTTCGTATACGGTATACTCCAAATGAACACTTTATTTGTTCAATTAAGATTTAAGAATTCAAGAACTGTGTTGTCTAGTGGAATTGCTCAAACAAATTCAACTACATCTCATGTTAAGGTTCAAGCTAAAATAAATATGTAGCTTATAGAGGGAAACTAATTTAAATACATCTCATGTTAAGGTTCAAGTTAATAGGCTTAACCAAAGTCCATCACCACCATGATTTAAATACATCTCATGTTAAGGTTCAAGATACTCTATTTGCTCTTTCTTTTAAATCGTCTAACACATTTAAATACATCTCATGTTAAGGTTCAAGTTTGACATTCTTTTAACCCGTACCCTTCTATCATTAATTTAAATACATCTCATGTTAAGGTTCAAGCTGCGCCAAATTCTACAAATGTAGTTGAGCTTCAAAAATTTAAATACATCTCATGTTAAGGTTCAAGCCCCCTGTATTTAATGTTGGACTTATACCATCCGCATTTAAATACATCTCATGTTAAGGTTCAAGAGTTTTAATGATAGCCTTGAAACTATGGTAAATAGGTATTTAAATACATCTCATGTTAAGGTTCAAGCTCCAACCAATAAAACTATTGTTTTGTATTATATAAATTTAAATACATCTCATGTTAAGGTTCAAGACTTGCAAGAACTTATATATGCGATATAGATTATTTATTTAAATACATCTCATGTTAAGGTTCAAGTTACATTACCTAAAGTTAAAAGCGTTAAAAAGACTAATTTAAATACATCTCATGTTAAGGTTCAAGGAAAATGCATTCTCTTATTTTATATATAGAGGATAATTTAAATACATCTCATGTTAAGGTTCAAGTAGCATCAATGGGTGTTAGTAGATGGAATTGTGACGTATTTAAATACATCTCATGTTAAGGTTCAAGTATGAAGATAATATGAATAATAGGGGGGATAACGAAATTTAAATACATCTCATGTTAAGGTTCAAGAGTTCAAAAATTGCATATAAAGGTTATTTACATACTAATTTAAATACATCTCATGTTAAGGTTCAAGTATCCAATAGAAAAAGACAATGTGTATAAGGCTGAATTTAAATACATCTCATGTTAAGGTTCAAGAACTTAAAATAATAAATTAAAAAGGCGGTTTTAATAAATTTAAATACATCTCATGTTAAGGTTCAAGTTAATAATAAATGGTATGGCAGTACACTATGGGTATTTAAATACATCTCATGTTAAGGTTCAAGGAATTTATGGCTAATCATAAGGGGGAAAATTAACAAATTTAAATACATCTCATGTTAAGGTTCAAGCCTTTGCTCATACTAAAATAGAAGTCCAGTTTCTCATTTAAATACATCTCATGTTAAGGTTCAAGAAGGAGCTACACAGCATATTAGAAAGGATAATCAAATTTAAATACATCTCATGTTAAGGTTCAAGTCCTACTTGAACACTAGGAGGATTAAATTTCTTCCCTATTTAAATACATCTCATGTTAAGGTTCAAGAAGCAAGCACAGGTGGAAAAAATACGGTGCTTTATGAATTTAAATACATCTCATGTTAAGGTTCAAGTATAGGAGATGTTTATATTTATGACAACAATACAAAGATTTAAATACATCTCATGTTAAGGTTCAAGCCAAAGAAGGTGAAAATAATGAATCATAGTTTCAACATATTTAAATACATCTCATGTTAAGGTTCAAGAAATATTCTGTTATACTATCAAGCATTTGCTCATTAATTTAAATACATCTCATGTTAAGGTTCAAGTTAATATTGCATGATGCTATTAATGATTTTATAACAAATTTAAATACATCTCATGTTAAGGTTCAAGGCAAATATGATAGATACAAGATTATCAGCACAAGGATTTAAATACATCTCATGTTAAGGTTCAAGATTAATATAACCTTTAGATAGTTCTATTGGCACTTATTTAAATACATCTCATGTTAAGGTTCAAGCTATCTGTCCTTTGCTTAATGTGTTAAAGTATGTAGATTTAAATACATCTCATGTTAAGGTTCAAGGCTAATAACTTTAAATGGTAATTCTTCTTCGATTAAATTTAAATACATCTCATGTTAAGGTTCAAGTTGCTTCTTGATAACTATATGATGATGTATTAACCAAATTTAAATACATCTCATGTTAAGGTTCAAGAAATGGTTGGGAGAAGTATCGTTTCATACTATCTAATTTAAATACATCTCATGTTAAGGTTCAAGGAAATATGTTATTAGATTTGTATACCTAGATTCTGCATTTAAATACATCTCATGTTAAGGTTCAAGAGGCGGAGCAGCTGTAAAAATGGGTAGCGATTATATATTTAAATACATCTCATGTTAAGGTTCAAGACAGTTATACCTTTAATATTATTTCCAGCCAATATTATTTAAATACATCTCATGTTAAGGTTCAAGGCTATTCGATGAAGAATATATACCCAAAAATCCAAATTTAAATACATCTCATGTTAAGGTTCAAGAATAAATGGGTTGGATTGTGGGTAAACGTGTGTTGATTTAAATACATCTCATGTTAAGGTTCAAGATTATCAATTAGTGGCAGGCTTGAAACCTCAAACTAATTTAAATACATCTCATGTTAAGGTTCAAGCATATTAGTACCCCCTTAAGCCATATTGACTACAGTCATTTAAATACATCTCATGTTAAGGTTCAAGTGAAGTTTTTAAGGGAATTAAGCATATATATTCCACATTTAAATACATCTCATGTTAAGGTTCAAGAACGGATGCGAGGGAACGTCTACGAATGACTAAGCGATTTAAATACATCTCATGTTAAGGTTCAAGACTTCATCAATTCTTACCTCAGATGCTCCTGTACTTATTTAAATACATCTCATGTTAAGGTTCAAGTATCTACTATTTGGCATAGCACTTATAACGCATCCATATTTAAATACATCTCATGTTAAGGTTCAAGGCTAGGAGATTTAAGCAAAGCAACCTTTAGTAATGTATTTAAATACATCTCATGTTAAGGTTCAAGACAGACGGACTTTTAACTAATCCAGTATATGACCAATTTAAATACATCTCATGTTAAGGTTCAAGGATGGGAGGAACCCAAAAAAGTAATAAATACTAATGAATTTAAATACATCTCATGTTAAGGTTCAAGATGAAAATGGTGAATATAAAGTAATGTTTGGACAATTTAAATACATCTCATGTTAAGGTTCAAGCTTTACCTGCTAATATGTTATCTTGGGGTAAAGACAATTTAAATACATCTCATGTTAAGGTTCAAGCAATGACTTCTTTGCTTGAACAAACAAAAGAATACTATTTAAATACATCTCATGTTAAGGTTCAAGAATCAAAGCTTAAAACAATAGAAGAACTATTTGCAAATTTAAATACATCTCATGTTAAGGTTCAAGTTTGTTTGGATGCTTTAAATAAACTCGCATATGATGAATTTAAATACATCTCATGTTAAGGTTCAAGTCGTCATTTGGTAAAATGATGTATTCCGTCTTTGTAATTTAAATACATCTCATGTTAAGGTTCAAGTCCTTCTTCATCTAATACACAAAAACTATTACATACATTTAAATACATCTCATGTTAAGGTTCAAGTAATAGCATCTATTACGGTTCCCACTGTATAGTTGTATTTAAATACATCTCATGTTAAGGTTCAAGGTGATCTGCATTTAATATTGCTGCATTGTTATCCATTTAAATACATCTCATGTTAAGGTTCAAGTTTCAACCCCATTTACTATAAATGCTGGCATAACCATTTAAATACATCTCATGTTAAGGTTCAAGCTTACAACGATTTAACTTTACTTATTAAAACTGGATTTAAATACATCTCATGTTAAGGTTCAAGATCTGTACCAGTCTCAACAGTATCTCCAGTTGCATTTAAATACATCTCATGTTAAGGTTCAAGCGTCTTATAGTCGGTCGCTGAGTTCTGCTTGGGCTAATTTAAATACATCTCATGTTAAGGTTCAAGAGGTAAAAAGAGGGTCTTGTTATATTTTCAGTAATATTTAAATACATCTCATGTTAAGGTTCAAGTTGTCAAATTCTTAGGAATATCTTCACCCATTTTGCATTTAAATACATCTCATGTTAAGGTTCAAGAACATATAAGCGGAGTAATGCCAAGAGAGGAACACTATTTAAATACATCTCATGTTAAGGTTCAAGTATTGGTTTTCTTTCATTAACATATTTTTCACATTCATTTAAATACATCTCATGTTAAGGTTCAAGTCTTTCCCCTGCGTTGTTGTCCTGCTATTAAAATAATTTAAATACATCTCATGTTAAGGTTCAAGTCTTATAGCCTTTTTCTTAAACATTGGTGTAATTTCATTTAAATACATCTCATGTTAAGGTGATAGTGTTAACACTATCTTTGTTTTATTTATTTAAAACCCTGCTATTGCAAGGATTGTAGCTGTTTTTAGCACAAAAAACAATGACCCCCTCTATTTGGTATAATTGT
>NZ_JAHLDV010000102.1 GCF_018861865.1 Clostridium frigoris | reverse complement strand
ATGAATAAATAATTTTTAGTTTTGCCAGGAGCCGTATGCGAGGTCCGCACGTACGGTTCTGTGAGAGGAAAGAAGTCGGAAATTTATTACCGACTTTTACCTACTCGATTTTTCGTTATTTTATTTAAAATAATAAAAATTACTTAAAACCTAGATCCTGTCCGTTTTGTCCGTTAAGAATGTGACAGAGTATAAGATGTAGAGAATTAATAATAACAAAACAGCCGCTTAGAGAAATTTAAGAGGCTTTTAATTTGGGTAATTAAAAAGTATAATATTTCAAATCCATAGATTAACCCTATAAAGCTAGATAATTTATTCTATTTATATGAATATTAATAAGAAAATTTGCTAAAGATATAAATAATATGTACTAAAATCGAACTAAATTCATATATTAGTATTGAAAACAACTAAGATGTTCGGTATAATGAATATGCGGGGGAGTGTTTAATAATGAAAATGAGAAATATTGGAGAAGTAATAAGTGCTTTAAGAAAACAAAAGGGAATAACTCAAGAGGAACTTGGTAATAAAACAGCATTAAGCAGAGTTATTATTGCTAAGATAGAAAATAATCAAAGAGCTGTTTCACTTGAAGAAGCTGTTAGGATTGCTAGAGTGTTTGAGATAGATGTTGATACTTTATATGGATTTATTGAAGAAGAAAAAACAGAAGAAAAAACCTTTGTTATGGCTTTTAAAGCAAAAGGTATGGATTCAATAAATTTGAAAGAAGTAAGACGTATTGAGTTACTATTTGATGCGCTATTCGCGCAAGAAGAGATTAGAGGTGAGTAGTTTGGATGAGTTTTTGAAAATTGCATATGATAGGGCTGTAAACTTTAGAGATAAGTATGGATTAGGAAATTATTGTGCTAAGCAATTATTAGAGATACTAGATTTGTTAGAAATAACTGAAAGAATAAGTATAAAACTTATAAGAACACCATTTAGTAATTTAAATCTTGCAGGATTTATTGGCTATAAACATGGTGCATTTGTTATTGTGACTAACACAAATCATACACTTGGTAGTGAAAGATTTACAATAGCACATGAAATATATCATTTATTAGAAGATAGGGTATATATTAAGACTAATTCTGTTATTGAAGAGATGGTTGATGCTGATATTAAGAATATTAAAGAAATAATGGCTAATGCTTTTGCTGTAGAATTACTTATGCCTAAAGATGATATATGTAGTTTTGTTGATGAAATGAGTAAAAATGGAACAAGACCTATAGATTCAGTAATGGTAGTAAGACTCCAACAGAAATATGGTGTTGATTATGTAGCAATCACTAAAAGACTTTATGAAACTGGGAGGATTAATAACAAAGTTCAAGTCACTCTAAATGAATGTATGGTTACTCCTGATCAATTAGAAAATATAACAAAAAATTTAGGTTATACAAATGAATTAAATGTTCCATCTAAGGACACTTATTTATTACAAAATGACTTAGAGATTCTAAAAGAAAATTATGATAATGGAAACACGACCTATGATGATTTAGTTAGGATATTCAGTTATTTGGGATGCAGACCAGAAAAATTTGGTTATGAGGACAGTATTGAGGTAACAGATGATGCTAAAGATTTTATGAAGGGTTTATTAGACTAAGTGGGGGGGTTAAAATTTGGCACGTATAAAAGCAGTATTTGATGCTGATATTTTAATTCACTTAGTAAAGACAAAGTCTATTGGACTTGCCATGGAAACCCTGGGCTGTTTATATATTAGTGATTATGTTTATGAGCATGAAATAAAAAAAGACACTACAGAAGGTAGAAAAATTGATAAACTTAAGAATAACCAAAAAATCAAAATATTAAAGTATGATAAATTAACAAAAACACAAAAGAAAGTTTATTCAGAAACATATAAGTTACTTAAGAATGAGGATGACAGTTATAACCCTGGTGAAAATCCTATAAATGAAGGTGAAAGAGTTACTGCTGCATTTGCAAAAGCTTGTAACATATATTACTATATGTCCGATGACAATCGGGCTTCTTCCCATATAAGGTCTTTGGCTGCAATTGATATTGTAAATTATTGTGATGTGCTATTTTTGCACCTTTTTGTATTTGGGAAGTTAAAAATAAATGAAGTAAGAAAAAGCTATAATGATTTTATTGAGTTGTATGATAAAGAAAAGATTCCTAGAATACTTAAAAATAAGGGCAACGTCTGTAGTTTTGAAGAGATGGTGGAAATAACATATAGTAAATTTCATAAATATAATAACTTAAAGGTATTATTAGACAATGTAAAGGAAAATGCAAAAGGTAATCCCGCAGTAGCGGTTGATAAAATAGATAAGTGATTTATTCTGAATTATTAATAGATTTGCTAAAGTTGACTGGGACAGCTGAATATAATGAAGAATTTTAAGAAAAAATTAAAACCTGTCCGTTTTGTCCGTTTCATATCTGATATAATTTAAAGTGTAGAAGAATAGATAAAACTCTTGGAGAAATCTGAGGGTTATTTTTATAAAAAATATTATAAGAGATAGCTTCTGAGGATACCCTTAGGAGATTTATTTTGGGGGAATATATATGGCTACTCATAAATGTAGAAAATGTATATGGAGTGATAAGATTAGTAGTAATATTTTATATTGTATTTTTCCAAGGTGCATACTGAAAGATAAATTAGAAATTAAAGGAGTAAACAAAAATGATAAAGCTTCAGGAAATATATAAACTTTGTGAAGGCTTTGAAAAAGAATACAGAAACGTTAGTATTACAAAACTAATAAGTTATGGATATAGCGAAAGCACAGCATTAAATTATTATAACATTTGGAGAAGGCACTACATGGAGTCAAGCAGTAAAGATCTAATACTCTCTGGTGTTTTTATAAAAAAGGGTGAAGTCAGTAAGCTTTTAGAACAGTGCTCTTACAGGGAGCGTCAAAAGTATCTGGAAGCATTAAGTAAGGAACAGCTAATTAAGGTAACACAGTCAGTGCTTAAATGAAAAGAGGTAAGAACTATGCCAAGAAAACCGTCAAAGCCTTGTAGCTTTAGAGGGTGTCCTGAACTAACCAATGAAAGGTACTGTGAGAAACATCAGAAAGAAGTGGACAGTGACTACAACAAAAATAGCAGACCTTATAAACATTTATATAACAGTAGTAGGTGGAGAAAGCTAAGGCTGCAGTTCTTAAGTGGTCACCCAATTTGTGAGACATGTAAAAGAAAAGGAGTTGTTAGTGCTTCAGAAGTAGTGGATCATATTAAACCACACCGAGGAGATGAAAAGTTGTTCTGGGATGAGAGTAACTGGCAAGCCTTGTGTAAGTCTTGCCATGACCGTAAGACTGCTAAAGAAGATGGTAGATGGGGAAGGAAAGGAAGAGTTTACTCTTATAACTTTAGAGATAAATAGAAAAGTTATCCACAGTTATTGTTAGGTATCTGTGGATAACTTGTTCGTTGGTTGTGGATGAAGTTGTGTAGGGTAGGGGGGTATAAATCGCTAGGCATTGATACGACAACGTCGGGTGGTCCCCGACCTGTGAAAAATTGCTATATTCCAGGGGGCGGGAGGGGAAATTTTGCGAAATAGTGCAATTGTAGGAATAGCAAAGATTTAAAGTAATTGCCAAAGGCTAAACAGGTGGTGATAATAGTGTTAAATCATGAGCAAAAGGATGAAATTTTAAAGCTCCGTAGAAAAGGCTATGGGTACTGCAGTATTTCAAGCATCTTAGTAATTAATAGAGATGCAGTAAGGGATTTTTGCAAGAGCAAAGGGTTAAGCGGTTTTCTTGGTTACGGGAAATCCGTGCCAATAGAAAGTGAAATTGAACTACCTAGTAAAAACACCAGCTGCGATAGATGTGGCAAACCCATTAACACTTCAGATAAACGTGGAAGAAAGTCAAGGTTTTGCTCCGATAAATGCAGAAGGAAATGGTGGAATGAAAATAAAGATAAGAAAGATAAAAAAGAAAGTGATGGTATTCATTTATTTGTTTATACTGTGGTAGTGAATTTAAGGTTTATGGAAATAGGTATAGAAAGTATTGCAGCAGAAGATGCTGTTTTGAACATAGATATGGACATTTTAAAGAAAAGGCAGAAAAGAATAAATTGTGAAAGTTCATTATTACTTTAAGGTAGTAGATGGGCTTTTTATTTTGTAAGGAGGGAAATAAGTTAAATGGATATACAAAAAGTATCAGTAGATAAATTGAACCCAGCGAAATATAATCCACGTAAAGATTTAAAACCAGGTGATCCTGAATATGAAAAATTAAAGAAGTCCATAGAGACCTTTGGTTATGTAGAGCCTGCTATCTGGAATAAAAGGACAGGAAACATTGTAGGGGGACATCAAAGATATAAAATACTAAAAGAGCAGGGTGCTTCGGAAATAGAATGTGTGGTTGTGGATATGGATGAATCAGAAGAAAAGGCACTAAATATTGCTTTAAATAAAGTATCTGGTGATTGGGATCTTCCAAAGCTTGTGGATTTAATTAGTGAGCTAGATGGTGGGATGTTTGATATATCTCTTACAGGGTTTGATGCTGCGGAGATAGATGATTTGTTTTCCAAGGTTCATGATAAAGAAATTAAGGAAGATGACTTTGATGTCGAAGGATCATTAAAAGAGCCTACAATGAGTAAACAGGGAGATGTGTGGATTCTTGGAAGGCATAGACTTATTTGTGGTGATAGCACAGAAGCTAAAACCTATGAAGTTTTGATGGAGGGAAAAAAAGCAAACCTTACGGTTACCGATCCTCCATATAATGTAGCCTATGAAGGAACAGCAGGTAAAATACAAAATGATAATATGGCAGATAAGAAATTCTATGAGTTTTTATTGAATTTTTATAAATGGACTTTTGAAGCTATGTCGGATGGAGCTGCAATATATGTTTTCCATGCAGATAAAGAAACGGTTAATTTCAGAACAGCATTTAAAGATGCAGGGTTCTTTTGTCATGAAACATGTGTGTAGCAACAGAGCTTGTCCGCTTCACTTCCAAACTCTGTAAGGGGTCAGACCCTTGGGAATGTTTGGAAAGTGTAAGTTAGGCATGCGAAGCTAGGCGAAGATGAGACATCTGATGCGGATTAATGGTGAAGAAGTTGGAGTGAAAAGTTAAGAAATTGGGAAAAAAACAAAAACAAAAAAATGGCGACAGCCACGGGATGGAACTACTGAAATTTATAGAAATATAATTTTGGTAGTTTTTTTTGGTGTTAAAAGTTTTTGTACTGGATTATGTAATTATTGATTCAAAATGAATTGGAATTTAATATAATAAAGGTTATATTGGGTGGAAAGTAAGTAACTTCTAATTTTTTTTATTTTGATACACATATACATTGTTAGATAGCAATTTAATTTGTAGCAAGTCAAAAGATAAAAAAAGTTGAAGGAATTAAATTTTATCATAGATATTTTAAAAGTAGAGTAGAATAAAATGTAATTTTCTGATAAAATAAGAATATAGGAAGGAATGATTATATGGAAAGATTAAAACCTTTAAATGACTTCATATTTAAAAAGACCTTTGGTGAAGAAGAAACGAAAGATAATTTAATAGCACTACTTAATGCGATTCTAAGTAAAAAAGATAGAGATAAATTAGTGACACTGGAAATAGTTGAAAATAAAGAATTAACACCTGAA
>NZ_JAHLDV010000101.1 GCF_018861865.1 Clostridium frigoris | reverse complement strand
AATTATACCAAATAGAGGGGGTCATTGTTTTTTGTGCTAAAAACAGCTACAATCCTTGCAATAGCAGGGTTTTAAATAAATAAAACAAAGATAGTGTTAACACTATCAGAATTTATAAGAGGGTGTATATATGCAAATTGAACAAATAGAACTTTTTCATATTAAGATGCCTTTGAATTTCAACTTCAAAACATCACAAGCTTCCATAAAGTATCGTGAAACAATTGTAATAAAAGCTACGGATGAGCTTCAAAATGTAGGTTATGGGGAAGTGGTTTCATTTAATGATCTATTTTATACAAATGAGACATTAGCATCTTCAAAGAAGGTATTAATAAATAAATATATTAAAGATGTAATTCATAAAGATATGGATAATCCTTTTGATATACATAAATATTTAGAGATGGAGTGCCCCATGGCACTAGCAGGGCTTGAAAATGCCTTGGTAGATTTATATGCTAGAAGAAATAAGTTGTCTCTTATGAAACTTGTATTTAATGAAGAAACTACCGATGAAATTTACGCAGGAGTTGTGCTTGGGGATTTAGATATTAACATGATTATAAAACAAATTGACGATTATCAAAAAGAAGGATATACACGCTTTAAATTAAAGATTAAGCCGGCAGATGGTTTTAAAAAGTTAAAGGTTATTAGAGAAATTTACCCAAGTATTCAATTGTTAGTGGATGCTAATAGAAGTTATAAGTTTGAACAAATAAATGAAATAAAAAAATTAGATGAATTTAATTTAATTTGTATAGAAGAACCACTTAATTCTGGAGATTTATTAGAATATCAAAAACTTCAGAAAGAGCTTAGTACGCCGATATGTTTGGATGAAAGCATTCAAACAATTAATGACTTAAAGAGTGCAATTTCGGTAAATGCATTTAAAGTGTTAAATATAAAAATAGGTCGAGTTGGTGGAATTTATTATGCAAAGCAAATGATTGACTTGTGCAGGAAAAACAATATAAAATATTGGATTGGAAGCATGCTTGAAAGCGGTATTTCTAAAATATTGCATGTTCAATTAGCCAGTTTAAAGGATACTTACATCCCTGGAGATTTATCATCATCAAGCCGTTACTTTAAAAAAGATATAATTAAACCGGAAATTATTGCACGTAATGGTATAATTGAAGTTCCTAAAGGCTACGGGTTAGGCGTGGAAATTGATGAAGTTACTTTAAGAGAGTATACAATAGACTATATTAAAATAGGTGGTGAATAGTGTAGTATGAATTTAATAGATGGGTTAAATATAGAATATATTCATGTGCTAGATAGGGAACTTGAGGCAAAAATGAATTTAACACAGTTCCATAATCAAACCTTCGGATATTTGCATGGAGGGGCAACAATTGCCTTTGGAGAAACCATTACAGGTTATGCCTCACTTCAAAAGATAAATAAAGATCAAGTAGCAGTAGGGCAAACTATTACTGCAAACCATATGAAAGCAAAAAAAATAGAAGGATATATTATAGCAAAGGGAAAATTAATACATATGGGTAAGACATCTCATGTTTGGAGTGTTGAAATGTTTGATGAAAATAATGTATTAATATCATATATGACAGTTACGAACTCCATTATAAAATCAAATAAAGATAATCCATTTGGTAAGGAGAGGTAGGAAATGATGCTTAAATCAATAATTAAACTTATGGATATAAAAACTCTTCTTGCAGGGATTGTACCTGTAATTTTAGGCTCAATTTACTCAAAATATGCTTTGGGTAAATTTAATATATTATATTTTATATTATTAATAGTTGCCATGATACTTATTCAAAGTGCAACTAATATGGTTAATGATTACTCTGACTTTAAAAGTGGGGCGGACGACAAAAAAAGTGGTGATGAAAAAGCTTTAGTAAGCGGGGAGATTACTTCAAAACAAGTTTTGGTTGTCATATTCTTGTTTGGACTTATTGCTTGTATGATTGGTATTTTTATTGCTAGTCAGACAAGTTATTATATTATGCTTATTGCAATTATAGGAGGTATTATTTCAGTTTCATATGCTTTTGGTCCTTTTCCAATTGCATATACTCCCTTTGGTGAAGTTGTTGCTGGAATAACAATGGGTATTGGTATAACAACAACAGTGATTTATATTCAATCTGGTGTCATTAACCTAAATACATTTTTAGTTGCAATTCCTACAGTAATATATATAAGTACTATATTATTATCTAATAACTTAAGTGATTTACAAGAGGACCTTGATGTCGGTAGAAAAACACTTCCTATTTTGATGGGTGTAAAAAATGCAGAAAAGCTTTGGATTTTTAATGTAATAATGCTTTTAATACTAACATTTATTTTATATGTAGTGCACATTTATCCATTTGTTGTACTATTGACTGTTTTAATATTTTTTCCTTATAAATCTATATTTGATTTTATATCTTATGATAAAAACATGAATACAAAAGGCAGGACTATGGGACTTATAAGTAAAATCGGATTAAAATATCATTTAGCTGTAGTCATTGGATTACTAATAACAATAATATTTTAAAAACATTTAGGGTGTACATTAAATTGCACACCCCTTAAGATTGTTTAATTACTAAGCTAACCTAAACTGTACCCCAAAACCTCCACGAGGATAGTTCCAATCAATATTATCATGTGGACATGCAATTCGACAAGCCCCACATTCAAGGCATCCCTCAAACCCTACAACTATTTTATAATCTTTATACTGGTATACTCCCGCTGGGCAAAATTTCGTACAATTCTTTTCAACGCAATTAGCACAAACACCTTCATCTTTGATAATTAGATGTGATGCAGTATCTGCAATATAAGTATTCAAAAACAATTTATCATCAATATTAACTTTCTTTTTTATATCACTCATTATTTCACTTCCTTTAACATTTTAAATATATCTAAAGCGGCAGTAAACATTGATCTGCCCTTAGTCATGTGTTTTACTATTAATTTTTGCTTTTTAGATTTACTTTCACCATCTACTGTTAACATTTCACTTACAGATTTATTGAGTGCTGGCATATAGTGATTAAAGTAAGCACCATTATTCTCCATAGTAGAAGAAGCATTTTTATATTTCTTAAGATCCTTTGTAATGTAACTTTCCTTAATTAGATCCTCATAATTAGAAAGGGTGCTTTTCGTGAAATCGCTAGTACCTTTAGCTCTTATAATTGTTTCAGCAGCAAAACGTCCTGAAGTCATTCCCATGTTTGAGCCTTCCCTGTGTATACCGTTAACAAACTGAGCTGCGTCACCGATAACAATAACTCCATCATCCACTAATTTCGGAATGCTTTTATAACCACCTTCTGGAATTAAATGTGCATAATATTCGCAAGGCTGGCTGCCAGCAATTAAGGGTTTAACCATAGGGTGATTTTTTATATACTCTAATAGTTCATAAGGCTCAACGCGTTTCTCATACATTTGTGAGAGTAATGCACCGCATCCAATGGATATATGATCTTTATTTGTATAAATGAAAGCTGTACCTACCATGCCTAAAGTGGTATCACCAAATATTTCAATGGTTGCTCCCATTCCTTTATCAAGGTTAAAACGTTCTTCTATTTTATCAGAAGGCATTTTTAGTTCCTCCATAACACAAAGAGCAACTTGGTCTTTGCGCCATTCTTTATGAAAACCAAGGCTTTTACCGAGGAGCGAATTTACTCCGTCTGCAAGAACAACTACATCGGCCAATATATCTCCATCAGGTCTGTCCGTGCGAACGCCAATCACTTTATTATTTTCCATTATACATTCTTTTACTACGGTTTCATTAACAATCAGTGTACCAACCTCAACACATTTCTTTGCAAACCATTGATCAAATTTGCCTCTAAATACAGTAAAGTTATTGTAGGGAGCTTTTGACCATTCCATGTCTTTATAGCCTGTTTTAACGACAGATTCTTTGCCCATAATCCATAAGTTTTGTTCAATGATGGGACGCTCGAGTGGAGCATCTTTCCAAAAGTCAGGAATGATTTCCGCCATCATATGACTGTACAGGACCCCACCCATAACATTTTTTGATCCAGGGTGTTGACCTTTTTCAATTACAATAACTTTAAGACCTGCTTTTGACATAGTATAAGCTGCTGCAAGTCCGGCTACGCCAGCTCCAACAACAATAGCATCAAATTTTTCACTCAACGTTAACCCCTCCCTTTATATTGGAATTTAAATTCTTAAGCTCAGATAGAGACTCTTTAAATACTTTAATCAATTTAGGCAATATTGTAAGTGCATCTCCAACAATGCTATATGTTGCAATTTTCATCATAGGACATTCTGGATCTGTATTTATAGCAATTATAGTTTCAGACCCTTGAAGACCAACAGTGTGTTGGATTGCACCCGATATTCCTATTGCAAAGTATAGTTTTGGAGATACCGTTTTGCCTGTCTGACCAACTTGACGTTTATGATCAATTAAATCTTTTTCAACAGCGCCACGGCTTCCAGAAACAACACCCCCAAGGATGCTAGCAAGTTCATTAAGTAGCTTAACTCCTTGTTCATTTTGTATACCACGACCGCCGCTCACTATAATTTTTGCGTCTTCAAGTTTAACATTTTCTAATCCATCTTTAACTATTTTTAGAACTATAGTTTTCAAAGACTCTTCTTTAATGGCAAATGTTTCTTTTACCACTATGCCGGTCCTATTTTTCTCAGGAATAGGCATTTTCATAACCTTTGGATGGACAGTAGCCATTTGAGGTCTATGGTCTTTACATACAATAGTAGCCATTATATTTCCACCAAAGGCAGGCCTGCTAGCAAGTAACATTCTTTTCTCTAAATCAATATCAAGAGCGGTGCAATCAGCAGTTAATCCTGTCTTTAGTGTGGTTGCAACTGCACCAGCAAGATCTCGGCCAGTTGTTGTTGCTCCCATTAATAATATCTCTGGTTTGTATTTTTCTACAAGATAGCAAAATGCTTTCATATAGGTTTCAGCTCTGTAAAAATGAAATACTGGATCATCGATAATATATACTGTATCTGCACCATGTTCGAAAAGTGTAGACATAATAGATTCTACTTTATCACCCAAAAGAACTGCAGATACTTGTACATTTAAACTAGAAGCAAGTTCTTTTGCTTTACCAATGAGTTCGAGGGTAACGGTGGCTAGTTTTCCTTCTAACTGCTCTACAAAAACCCATACACCAGAATATTCTTTATTTATAGCTGACATTCAAGTATTCCTCCTTTTAATTTATCAACTAACGTTTTAACTACTTCATCCTCACTACCTTTAAGCAATTCGCCACCGGCTCTTTGCTTCGGTGGAAAAATGCGTCGTACAGAAGTTGGAGAACCCTTTAATCCCAATTGGCTTAAATCGGCGTTAAAATCATTAATCCCCCAAGTAGTAGGGTTATAGCGGGCTGCTTTAATCATATTTGTCAAAGGTGAAAAGCTTAATTCATTAATATCTTTTTCAACTGTTATTAGGCATGGGAGCTTTGCTTGTACAACTTCGTACCCATTATCAATCTTTCTATGAAGCATAACAATATTCTTTTTCAAATCAAATGATTCAATAGCTTCAACATAAGTTAACTGAGGCATACCCAAACGACAGGCAATACCTGGTCCTACTTGTGCAGTATCTCCATCTATAGCTTGTTTACCACAGAATACCAAATCAATTGGTTCAATCTCAATTATTTTTTTAATACCCATTGCAAGAATATAGCTAGTAGATAATGTATCTGATCCTGCAAAGGCACGGTCGGAGAGTAGATATCCCTCATCTGCACCCATTTCAATACATTTTTTAATAACCTCTTGAGCTTGAGGTGGTCCCATTGACATAATGGAGACCTTACCACCAAATTTTTTCTTTATTTTAACTGCTTCTTCAACAGCATGAGCATCAAAAGGATTAATAATAGTAGGTGCACTTGATCTGTCCATTGTATTTGTTTTGGGGTCCATTTTAATTTCTGTAGTATCAGGTACTTGTTTTACACAAACTAAGATATGCAATTAATAACAACTTCCTCTCTATATTATAAATTACTCTCGATATCTCACTCATTCTTAAAATCTCATTATTTCAAAAAGAAACCTTCTTGGTATATATTGAATTTTTGTATTTATGTGGGCA
>NZ_JAHLDV010000100.1 GCF_018861865.1 Clostridium frigoris | reverse complement strand
ACAAAACTAATGTTTCATTCCTTTTAGATATATTTTCACTTTTCAAAGTACAATTTAAATCTTAAAATTTTCAATCTAGTTTTTTCATAGGTTAGTTAACACTATCAATTTTTCATATCTTTAAACGATCTTTTTCTTAAAAAAAATAATATTATCCCCATTTATTGATTTTTTTATTGATTGTTGAGCATAATACCAACTATTAGATAGATTGGAGGTTGTGATGTTTAAATTTTTAATAATGTTTCTTTTTGTGTTAACAATTATATTATTTCCAATTCATTTAAAAATAACTCTTAAATACACAAATAAAGTCTTGGAAATTTATATATATAAAAAGAAACTAAAGGTAAGTAAACCTTTAAAAAGTAATTCAAAAAATAAGTTAAAGTCTAAACCAGCAAGAATGTTAATATTCTTTAAGCCTTTAATTTTAAGCGATGTAAATTCAATTATTCATAAACTTAAAACATTAAGATTTAGGCCTAAATTAATTTTAAATACTAAACTAGAATATGGGTTGGACGATGCTGCCTTGGTAGCTATTATATTTGGTTTAATTCATTCAGCTTATAGCCTTTTGTACTTAAAATTAATAACTGTTGCTAAAGTTAAAAACATGAATCTTAAAGTTACCCCTCATTTTAAATATAATAATCTTAATATGGAAATTTCGAGTATAATTTACATCAATTTAGTGAAAATTATTTATATGGCATTTATTATATTACCTTGCTTTATAAACATAAAACATGGCAAATTAAATATAAAAAAATTTAGAGGAGGAAATGTACATGGATAATCATCCAATTGAAAATTTAATGAGGAGCACCATGGAAAGTATAAAAGATATGATAGATGTTAACACCATTGTAGGCGACCCTGTGAAATCATTAGATGGAACTACAATAATTCCTATTTCAAAAGTATGTTTTGGTTTTGCATCTGGAGGTAGTGAATTTAATAATATGAGTACTGCTGATTCAACTAGTAAATATCCCTTTGGAGGTGGTTCTGGTGCTGGAGTCACGGTTAAGCCAGTTGCTTTTTTAGTTGTAAAAAATGATTCAATTAGGCTATTATCTGTAGATCAGCAAAATACATATGATAAAATTGTTGATACTGTACCACAAGTTATCGATATTATTAAAGGTATGTTTAAAGATAAAAATGCTATAGATACAGAACCTGAAAATAAAGAGTCTGATAATAAAGAAAAATGTGATGAATAATCATTGTTAACAGTATATACCAACTTGTAAAATTAAAATAAACCCCATTATAATACGGTTTTTAAAATTAAAAACCGTATTATAATGGGGTTACAACTATATGTATACTAAAAGCTAAAAATATTTACTAGGCCTTATCAATAGCAACATCACATTGCAAATTTTCTTTATTAAAATCTTCTAAAGAAGGCATTTCATTTAGGTTATGAAAATTAAAATGTTTAAGGAATTCATCCGTAGTTACATATATAATTGGTCTTCCTGGAACATTTTTTCGTCCACTTTCTTTTATTAGTCTTTTTTCTGACAAGGTGTAAATCGCTCTATCACTCTTAACTCCTCTTATATCCTCAACCTCTACTCTAGTCATAGGCTGTTTATAAGCAATTATCGCTAAAGTTTCAAGTGAGGCTTGAGATAAAGATTGTCTAATATTTATCTTTAATAGCTTTTGAACATATTCACTATTACAAGGTTTTGTAACAAATTGATATTCATCATTAGTTACTATAATTTTAATACCTCTCTGCTGCTGATCATATTTTACTTTTAATTCATTTATTAACTGCCTTGTAAACTCAATACTACACTCTAAAATATTTGCAAGTTCTGTTAATTTTAATGATTCTCCAGTAACAAATAACAATGATTCAATAATAGAATAATATATGTCATTAGTAGACATATCCTTACTCTCTAAATGTTTAATATTAGATTCATTCATATTAATTTACCCTTTCTAAATATATAGCTTTAAAATTACTTTCTTGAAATACTCGTACACTCCTAATCTTAATTAACTCAAGTAATGCTAAAAACATAACAATAACTTCTATTTTAGATGAATAACCATAGATTAAGTTTGTAAAGTGAATTTTTCCAAAATCATTTAACTTTTGTTTTAACTCTTCCATTTTATCTTCTATTTTAAATTCATCTATTAGTATTTCTTTATTTACAATAATATCTATATTCATCTTATTTTTATATTTTTCCATTAAATTATTATATAAATTATTCAAATCAAAAATTGTAATATCTTTTAAAAAATCTACTCCTTTAATATTATGATTATCTTCTTCAATTATTTCAGGCTTTTTACTAAGCATTATACCTGTCTCTTGTTCCATCGCTTTCAAATTTTCAGCTACAAGTTTGTATTTTCTATATTCGACTAGCTTATCCATTAATTCCTTCTCTATATCATATTCATCCTGTGTACTAACCTCTTCTTTATTCTTTGGTAACAAATATTTTGATTTAATTTCAATTAAAGTTGCAGCTATAACAACAAATTCTGATGTCATTTCTAAATCCATTTCTTTCATACTTCTAAGATACTCCAAATACTGATTGGTAATTTCAACAATGTTAATATCATAAATATTCATCTTGTTTTTTTTTATAAGATGTAATAATAAATCAAATGGGCCTTCAAAATTAGTTACTTTTATACTTAATGGCATTTACACTCTCTCCTAAATAAACAAATAATTATAAAGACATATTAATTTTACTTTACATACTTTATATCAAGTTTAATTTAAGTATAATATTAAAATTTATAAAATGATACAATTTATAAAAAATAACCTCTAAGCAATTATTTATTTGCTCAGAAGTTACATTATTAAAATTTAAAAATATATGGTAGTTAAATTGCTTTATCAAATAAATCTGTAAAATTATTTATAATGTTATCCCATACTCTAGATTTTTTAATATCTCTATCACTATAAATATTAATCTTGCCAGTTAGTTTGCTGTCAACATATATTTCGCAAGATCCAATAACTACATTTTTTTTATAATCTTTTAACCCTTGTTTTAGAACAAATTTTTTAGTTACTTTATTCTTATTCCCTCTTTCAAGAGTTATAAGAAAATCTTTTTGTGCTTTAGCTATTAGAAACTTGTCACCTTTTTTATTTAAAATTATTTTCTCTAAATTTTGATCCTTTACTATTACTTTTTTAGTTTCAAATTTAGAGAACCCATAGTTCATAAGCATACTGGCATCGCTATTCCTTATTTTAAAAGTTGGTGCACCCATAATTATTGCAAGCATTCTAACATTATTTTGTTTTGCAGTAGCTGATATACAATATTTTGCTTCATTTGTGAATCCAGTTTTAAGTCCATCACATCCATTAAAAAACCTAACAAGCTTATTATGGTTTACTAGACCTATTGGAGCTTTCCTACCCTCAGAGATAGTTTCCATGTATGTTGATGAATATTTTAGTATTTTAGGATGTTTTAATAATTCTCTAGACATAATTGAAATATCATATGCAGTTGTAAAATGGCCATCTGCACTTAACCCAGTACAGTTTTTAAAACTAGTATCTTTCATATCTAGACTTTTTGCTTTTGCATTCATCATATTAACAAAAGCCCCTTCACTACCTCCTAAGTATTCTGCCATTGCAACTGCTGCATCATTTCCTGATGCGATAGCAATTCCTTTTAAAATTTCTTCCACGGTTCTTATTTCTCCAGTATCAAGTATCATACTACTTCCACCCATTTTTTTTGAATTTTCACTTATTGTTATTTTATCAGTTAATTTAATTTTACCTGAATCTACTGCCTCCATTGCAAGTAACATAGTCATTATTTTAGTTACCGACGCTGGAGCAAATTTTTCATGAGAATTTTTTTCATATATTATTTTGCCACTAGTTGGTTCCATTAATAATGCTGAACTTGCCTGAACGACAATCCCTTTATCATCTTTATTCTCCGCTTTAGCAGGCATGTTATAAAACTGCGTTGTAAAAATTAATGATAAAATTAAACATAATACATTTCTAGATTTTTTTTTCATATTTATCCTCCTCATAATCCTTTATGCTAGACAACAATTCTTAAAGTCATCTGCAATGCTTAAACCTCATAACATTATTTTTACCAAAATGTATTGATATTATCACTATTTATCTATAATAATTAAAAAATTTATTTATTTCAAAGAACAAAAAATAAGAATTCATCTTTATTTTAAAAGACAAATCCTCATTTTTTTCTATTTAATTTATGATATTGAACCTAATTTATTTATTAAAAAGTTTTTTAAATTGATAACTATGCTCTAGGAAAAGTATTCTTATAAACCTCTGATATTTTATTTTTTTTAATTATCGATGAATAAATTTGAGTAGTTGACATACTATTATGTCCTAGTAGCTCCTGAACGGTGCCTATACCTGCGCCATTTTGTAATAAATGTACAGCAAATGAATGTCTTATTGTATAGGAATTTATTGTTTTTTTTATACTAGTGGTTTTAGCATATTCTTTAATTATTTTCCAAAAACCTTGTCTCGTCATTTTCTCACTTTTTGTATTTAAAAAAAGTAAGTTTAAATTATTTAAGTTTATTTTATATCTAATCTTTAAATACTCTGACATGCATCTAACTGCATGTCTACCTATTGGAATTATTCTTTCATTTTTTCTACCATTATTACATGTTATGTATAACGAATCTAAATTAATATCATATATTGTTAAACTTAGAAGTTCCGAGACTTTCATGCCTGTTGCATACATTAATTCTAACATTGCTTTATCTCTAAGCCCTTTGATTGATGATTCATCTGGTTGGTTTAATAATTCATCTACCTCTTCAATTGACAAAATTTGAGGTATATTCCGTTTTATTTTGGGAATAGAAAAGTAAGCTGTTGGATCATTTTCGGCAAGATTGTTTTTAATAAGGTATTTATAGTAATTTCTAATAGAAACAATATTTCTTGCTATAGAACTATTCGCTTTACCTTCTTTTCTAAGATATTCAGCATAAGCCATTATTGTGATGTTATCAACTTCTTCTTGGGTTTCATTTCTGTTCTCCGTAAACTCAATGAATCGTTTAACATCTCTCGTGTAGGCTTCAATAGTATTTCTCGTCAATTTATTGTTTTGTAATTTTTTTATATAGATTGTCACTAAATCATTCATAATTTTTCTCCTATATTATAGAGAATATTAATATTTATAAATATATTAGACTCTAAAAAATAAATAAAACGTACGAATATAATTATAAGCCAATTTATAATTATTATCAACTAATTTGTAAACCACAATACTGTTTTTGTATATCTTTGGGTTGTTAATTAATCTTTCAAGTGAATAATCTACAACCTTTGGAAGAAATATACCAATTACCATTAAAATAATAAAGCATTTAATTATTAACATAATAAAATGGAATAAATCCTTATTCTTCATTTACTTAGGCTTCCTAGATTATTAATAAGATTTTTAACAAAATAAGGAGCAATATATGATTCTATAATTATCCCTATAAACAAAAAAACTATTATTATAACAAAGATTACACTATAGTATATTATTCTGCTAGATATACTACTTGTCCATTGTTTATTGAACTTATTTCTTAATAACATTATAGAAAATTCCATTGATATCACCGATGCAAAAATGATGCATGGAATATAAATTAAATTCTGAGGTAATACTCCTAGTATTGCAATGCCAACACCACTCTTTCCTAGCCCACTAATCATAAAACTAAAGGTAAACCCAACTGTAAATCCTTTTAACAAATCAATAATTACAATAATTGGTAATCCTACAATAGTTAAACCTAAAAACCATAGAAAAATAATCACTGGTAAATTATTTTTAATTGATTGAAAAAATATTAATTTGTAACTAATCCCACTTGTGTTTGAAGGATCAATAAAATTAATCAAATAATTCACTAAATCATTTCGTTCAAATTCGCCCATATATTTCACACTATAAATCCCCAAAATTATACCTGTAAATACACATAGAATACTTATAATATATAACCAATAATTTTCTTGTATATGTTTATT
Source organism: Clostridium frigoris (assembly GCF_018861865.1). Lineage (GTDB taxonomy): Bacteria > Bacillota > Clostridia > Clostridiales > Clostridiaceae > Clostridium_AD > Clostridium_AD frigoris. The sequence continues at coordinate 158 of NZ_JAHLDV010000100.1, read as the reverse complement.
TACATTACTTATTAATGTGTTAGATGACATAATTTTTCCCCCTTTGTTAATCAGAGATTTCACGGAAACTCCCTAGTTCCTGTGATTACTCATTTTTAGTATCATTAATTTTTATTGATTCCCCCATTTTTTTTGCATAAAACACTTGACAAGTCTGT
>NZ_JAHLDV010000099.1 GCF_018861865.1 Clostridium frigoris | reverse complement strand
TACGAACACCTCATTTATAAATTCTTATGAGGTAATTCTACACTATATTTTTGTCTGTTTGGGACATAATCAAAAATGGTATACTAGGACATTATCATAAACGGATCATAAGAAATTAGAATTTTTGCAAAAAAATATTGACAAAAAAAGGGCCATAAAGTATAATGTTCTAAAACGTAGAAAATAAATTTGAATATTGTGAAAACTGTGATAGGGAAAGTAGACATTCTTCATATTCTAAGAGAGTGGGGATGGTGTAAACCCATAAATGGTTAATGTTGAAACTCACCCTTGAGTTGTAAGCTGAAATTATATGGTTTATATATTATATATAAACCATATAGGGTAAGCCGCGCCGGTGTATATAAATTATACATCGTTATAAAATCAAGATATAAAATGGGTGGTACCGCGATAGACTTTTCGCCCCAATGGGATGAGGTCTTTTTTTTATACTCAAAATTCTAATTTAAAAAAATTGAAGGGGGTACAAAAATGAAAGCTGCGGAAGCAATAATTAAATGTTTACAAGAAGAAAAGGTGAAAATAGTGTTTGGTTATCCGGGAGTTCCAGTTGGGCCTTTATTTGAAGCATTGAGGAAGTCTGATATAGAACATATATTGGTAAGACATGAACAGGCGGCAGGACATAGTGCTAGTGGGTATGCTAGGTCAACAAGGTCTATAGGAGTATGCATTGCAACTTCAGGGCCTGGAGCTATTAATCTTATAACGGGTATTGCAACTGCATACGCAGACTCTATACCAATGATTGCAATAACTGGGCAAGTTCGAACAGATTTAATTGGAAAAGATGTTTTTCAAGAAGCGGATATAATTGGGGCAACAGACTCTTTTACAAAGCATAGTTATCTAGTTAAAGATGCAAAGGATATACCAAGAATTATGAAAGAGGCATTTTATATAGCAAAAACAGGAAGACCAGGTCCTGTACTAGTGGATATACCATTAGATATTCAAAATACTGAAATTGAATTTGAATATCCAAGTGAAATTAGCATAAGAGGATATAAACCTACTATAAATGGAAATAAAAGACAAATAAGAAAGGCAATAGAGAAGATTAAAAGTAGCAGTAAACCTCTTATTTGTGTGGGTGGTGGAGTTATGTCTGCCAAGGCTGAAAAGGAGTTAATAAGGTTTATAGAAAAATCTAAGATTCCAATGGTACACACATTAATGGGTAAGGATGGAATTCCATCAAAATATTTTTACAATGTTGGATTAATTGGTTCACATGGTTTTAAATATGCAAATAAAGCTGTAGCTGAGGCTGATGTTCTAATTCTTGTTGGTACAAGAGTTGCAGATAGAGCAACAGGTGGATCAAAGAGTTTTGGAAAAATGGCAGATATTATTCATATTGATGTTGATCCAGCAGAGATAGGTAAAAATCTTAGTGCTCTTATTCCTGTAGTTGGGGATTGTAAAAAAATATTACAAGAACTTACTGATGGAGTAACACAAATTGATACAAAAGTGTGGATGGATCAAATTATGACTTGGAAAAATGAATATGTTAAAATTAGACCTTCAAGCGAAAAAGTAAATCCACAATATGCTTTAGAACTTTTATCACAAATGATAGAAGAAGATGCTTTGATTACTGCAGATGTAGGGCAAAATCAAATTTGGACCTCCCATTATCTTGATATGGTGGGTAACAGAAGATTTTTAACTAGTGGGGGTCTTGGAACAATGGGATACTCCATACCTGCCTCAGTTGGCTGTAAGTTTCCTTTTCCCAATAGACGTGTTGTCGCAGTAATGGGGGATGGAAGTTTTCAAATGAGTATGTCTGAACTTGGAACTATAAAACAAAATCATTTGAATATAATATTCTTATTATTTAATAATTCAAATCTTGGCATGGTTCGCGAGTATCAAAGCAATGTATATAAAAATACTTACGGAGTGAGTTTATGTGAAAATCCTGATTTTGTGAAACTTATAGAAGCTTATGGATTTTGTGGGAAAAGAGTTAACGCTAATTCAGAATTAAAAGGGGTTATTGAGGAAGCGATGGTTAGTAACAAAACTTTTTTAATAGAATGTATTGTAAGTGAAGAAGAGAGTACGTTATAAAGGGAGTGTAAATTATGAATAAATACATTTTATCTATTTTAGTTGAAAACCATCCAGGGGTTCTAAGCAAAATGGCCGGTTTATTTACACGTAGAGGTTATAATATTGATAGTTTAACGGTTAGTATTACGGATGATCCTAGTATTTCGCGTATGACAATTGTAGTTGGTGGAGATGAACAAATCACTGAACAGATTGTAAAACAATTGAATAAATTGGTAGATGTAATAAAAATATTAGAGTTAAGTCCTGAAAAATCGGTCTCTAGAGAAGTGGCACTTATAAAAGTGACTATTGATCAAAGCACTAGATCTTTTATTATAGAAACGGTAAATATATTTAAATGCAATATTGTAGAAATGAATACAAAGAGCATGATTATTGAAATAACTGGAGACGAGGATAAGGTATCCTCATTTATTGAATTAATGAGGCCTTACGGAATTAAAGAAGTTGTTCGTACAGGACTTGCAGTTTTGCAAAGACGATCAGAAATGGATTAGTAATAATCTACAATATTTTCAAGATTTTATGTATTGATACGTAATATAGTGTAATATAGTATAGAGTGTTATTGAATTGTTACTAATTAAGAATAAAATTTATAAAAATATAGTAGAAAGTTATTAGTACTACTTGGGGAGAGGAGATATTATGGAGAACAGCAAATTGATTCAGTTTAAAAAAACAATTCCTAAAAAGTTGAGCGGTTTTATAGAACCAGAGTTATTTCTTAAATATGAAGTTAAGAGAGGACTTAGAGATGTTGATGGTCGTGGAGTGCTTGTGGGTTTAACGGAAATTAGTCAAGTGAATGCTTCTATCATTAAAAATAATAAGACAATTCCAGCTCCAGGTGTTTTAAAATATAGAGGCATAAGTATTGATAATTTAGTGGATGGTTTTCTGAAAGATGGTCGTTTTGGATTTGAAGAAACTTGTTATTTATTGCTTTTTAGTGAGCTTCCGAGGAAAGAAGAACTTAAAAATTTTACAGATTTACTTTCTAAATATCGAAGTCTTCCAGATGACTTTGTTCGTGATATGATACTCAAAATGCCAAGTAAAAATATAATGAACTCGCTAGCAAGAAGTATATTAGCACTTTATAGCATAGATGATAAAGCTGAGGATACATCTGCAAGTAATGTTTTAGAGCAATGCATGAGGCTTATTGCTTGTTTCCCACTAATGGTGGTTTATGGTTATCAGGCACTATCACATTATCATAACAATAACAATTTAATTATTCGTAGCCCACTTGAGGAGTTAAGTACAGCTGAGAATATATTGTACATGCTTCGTGATGATAGTAAGTACACTAAACTTGAAGCTACAATACTTGACCTTGCATTAGTGCTTCACGCAGAGCATGGTGGTGGTAATAACTCTACATTTGTTACACATGTAATAACATCATCTGGTTCAGATACTTACTCAGTAATAGCTGCTGCACTTGGTTCTTTAAAAGGGCCCAAACATGGGGGTGCAAACATAAAAGTTGTTCAAATGTTTGAAGATATTAAAGAGAACGTAAGTGATTGGAAAGATGATGCAGAAATCGAAAAATATTTATTAAAGATACTAACTAAAGAGGCTTTTGATAAAACAGGACTAATTTACGGAATAGGGCATGCTGTTTACTCTATATCTGACCCAAGAGCTGTTATTTTTAAAAAATACGTTGGAAGACTTGCAAAGGCGAAAGGTTTAGAGGAGGAATATAACCTTTATGCTAGGGTAGAAGAACTAGCACCTATTGTAATTGCAAGTGTTCGAAAGATTTATAAAGGTGTAAGTGCTAATGTAGATTTTTACTCAGGATTTGTATATAGAATGCTTGGAATACCGGATGAGATGTTTACTCCTATTTTTGCTGTAGCAAGAATAGCTGGTTGGAGTGCTCACAGGCTTGAGGAGATAATAAACAATGGTAAGATTATTAGACCTGCATATAAATGTGTTTCGGGAATTAGTAATTATGTTCCATTAAACGATAGAGAATAATACATTTTAACTATCTAAACAATAAAAAGAAGGACAACCAAACTGTCATAGTGACAGAGAAGTTATCCTTCTTTTATTGACAAAAATTATTAATTGAAATATAGATTTGTAAAGGGAGTAAATTTATGATTAATGAATTTAATATTTTAACAGGATTATTTATTATTTTTATATTGTGGGCTTTAATTGAAGCTCAAGTTTATAGAGTTCGAAGAATTATAATTAAAAACAGCAAGATACCAAAAGGATTTAACAATTTTAAAATAATTTTTATATCTGATATGCACTATGGAAGGGGTTTTAGTAGCAAGAGATTATTAAATATAGTTAATAAAATTAATCAAATAGAGCCAGATATTATAATAATAGGTGGAGATTATTTAGACATTTCAGTAAAAAGTAAGAGGGATGTAAGTAAGTATTTAGATAAGGAGATTCAAGTTCTAAAAAAATTAAAAGCTAAGTTAGGAATTTTTACAGTCCTTGGAAATCACGATTATTTTAGGGGGAAAGAGTATTTGTTAAAAAAACTTAATTCAAATTCCTTTAAGATACTTAAAAATAGGAAGGAATTGATTAGTAAGGGCGGAGATACTATAGAAATAATAGGCGTAGATGATTTACTTGAGGGAATTCCAGATGCCAATGTGTTAAAAAAAACTAGCACCAATTTTACTATTGCTATATCACATAACCCAGATTTTTTCAGTGATTATAAAAATGTTATTAATTATGACTTAGGTTTTGCAGGTCATACTCATGGGGGTCAAGTAACTTTTTTTGGAGTATATGCGCCATATACATCTTCTAAATATGGTCAAATGTATTGTAAGAAAATAATTCATGAGAAAGATAGAGATATATTATTAACCAATGGCATAGGTAATGGAAAACTTCCTATAAGATTTTTTGCTATTCCGGAAATTGTAGAAATTGATTTAGAAGATTAAGCTCCTACAAAGTATGTAAAAAAACCTATAGTATAAACATTTTTTTAAATGATTATACTATAGGTAACAGTTTGAAATCTTTATGTTTTTTAATACATTTATAATCTGTAATTCTTATTATGCTACTATTTCTTTAAGTAATTTTGCAAAGTATGCTGCATGTGACTTTTCTTCTTCAAGAATTGTGGACAATATCCCAGAATTATTGTTTTGAGATACTTTCTCATACATTTGTGTATAAATACTTATTGTAAGTTGTTCTGTTTTAAGTGAATAAGTAAGTGCTGATTTTAAATCTTTGAAAGCATCCTTTGGTTGTTCTTTTTTATTAAAGACTTGATTTTCTATTAAATTTTTCAAGTATTTTGTTACTTCAATATCAAAGAGATAGGTAGTATCCATTTCTTTACCAGTACTTAAATCATTAAAAAGTTTTGTGAATCTCTCTTTATGAATAAATTCTTGACCCGCAGCAGCCAATAAAAATTCTTTTGTTTTTCCTTTAGTATAATTAGCGCCATTAATGTAAAAATCGTACCCTTCTTCTTCCATTAGTATGGCAATTTTCAACATTTCAAGACCACTAAAAGTAGTATTAGTCATAAGATCGCACCCCTTCTTTTCTGTTTAATAGTATTTTGTATAAAAGTCTTTAAATTAATATTAACTCTCATCTAATATTAACTTTCTTATAATAAATATTCAAGACTATTTTAAATATTTATTTTTAATTCATTATTTTAGTTAAAATAATATACTATTTACAGTTGTACATTTTTCTTATGTATTTTTATAGGCATATATAATTTATAAAAATCAGTAGCCGTAAGGATTAGAGGTGGCCCATAATAGTTAAAAAAATTAATTATTTTGGTACTGTTTTCTACTGAAGTGTGTGCATAAACAAGATGTTTACTAAAAAAAACTATTCCTATAGTACAACCTATTATTTTAATATTCATATTTAGCTTAATAGTACTTACTCTTGATTCAAAAATGAGATTATTAATTTTATCAACTACTATTTTTCTAGGATAACTTAAGTTAATTATATCAATCATAATAAACAACTCCCCATATAGATTTTACTTTATTATTAATATAATATTATTAATAAAGTAAAGTGTTACTATAAGTTGAATTTAATTAAATGCAAGTTGTCAATCATTTTTGAAAATGTCCCAAATTAAGTGAAACATTAGCACCAACGAATTGTTGGTGCTTTACTTTGTTTGAATTATAATTTTGGGTAAGTTTAATACACCTACT
>NZ_JAHLDV010000098.1 GCF_018861865.1 Clostridium frigoris | reverse complement strand
CAACAATTATACCAAATAGAGGGGGTCATTGTTTTTTGTGCTAAAAACAGCTACAATCCTTGCAATAGCAGGGTTTTAAATAAATAAAACAAAGATAGTGTTAACACTATCCTTTTTATAAGGAGGATTATTATATGAAATTATTTATTGATACAGCTAATGTAGAAGATATACGTGAAGCTAGTGACATGGGTGTTATTTGTGGTGTTACTACTAATCCATCTTTAATTGCAAAAGAAGGAAGAGACTTTAATGAAGTTATAAAAGAAATAGCTTCTATTGTAGACGGACCTATAAGTGGAGAAGTTATTTCTTTAGATTCAAAAGGTATGATAAAAGAAGGAAGAGAAATAGCAAAAATCCATAAAAATATGATTGTTAAAATTCCAATGACGCAGGATGGTCTAAAGGCCGTAAAAGTACTTTCAAAAGAAGGAATAAAAACTAATGTAACATTAATATTTAGTGCAGGGCAAGCTTTACTTGCTGCAAGAGCAGGTGCATCTTATGTAAGTCCATTCATCGGAAGACTTGATGATATAAATGCTAATGCTATGGATTTAATAAGAACTATTGTAACAATATTTAAAGTACATGCAATAGATACTGAAATAATTGCAGCTAGCATAAGAAACCCAATGCATGTTACAGATGTTGCAGTTGCAGGTGCACATATTGCTACGGTACCACTTAAAATTATTAAACAAATGATAAAACATCCATTAACAGATGCTGGAATAGAAAAATTTTCTAATGATTGGAAAGAAACTTTCGGTAAATAATAATGAAAGCATTACAAAAGGGTAACGAATTGTGTTGCTCTTTTTTTTTTGATATATATTTGGTGTTATGAAAAAAATACTATAAATATATTTAATATTAATATTATTATATTAAATTTAAGAGTAGTGGGAAAGAGTATAAGGTATATAAGAAGTAGAGTCAGCGTGTTTAACCTTATGCAAGCCTAAAATTTCACTTGATAAATTATTAACACTATGTTATTGTTTTAACATAGTTAAATTTGGGTATTAAGAAGAATATTAATGACATTTTAATGAATAGATTTTTAATGATGGGTAGTAAATATATTTTACTCCCGTTTTAAGACGACTAAATTTGATATTTATGATCAACATTCTAAACCTAGGAGAAGTGATTTATTTGAGAGCGTTTGATAATGATATACAACTTATAAAATATGAGGTAATAAAAGAAGTAGTTAAACTTTCTATTAAAGGAACTCTTAAAAAAGAAGGTAAAAATCTATTTAAGGTTCTTGTTCCAGGACCTAAAGCAAAAACACGTTGTTGTATTCATAAGGAAAGAGCCATTGTTGGGGATCGAATTAAGCTTGCAATGGGTGGAGATAAAACGAATGAAAATGTTATTGAAGTAATAAGTTCTGCTTGTGATGCATGTCCGATCCAACGATTTACTGTCACTGAAGGTTGCAGAGGTTGTATAACACATAAATGTACTCAAGCATGTCCTGTGGGGGCAATCCAAATTATAAATAGAAGATCTTACATTGATCCAAATAAATGTATTGAATGCGGTAAATGCAAGACAGCTTGTCCATACAATGCGATTTCTGATGTTATGAGACCTTGTCGTAGAGCTTGTAATGCTGGAGCCTTAAGTTTTGATGAAGATAAAAAAGCAGTAATTGATAATGAGAAATGTATTCAATGTGGGGCTTGTGTTTATCAATGTCCTTTTGGTGCAATTATGGATAAATCCTCAGTAGTAGATGTTGTCAATTTATTACAAGAACCAAAAGAAAACATACATGTATATGCTGTAGTTGCACCTGCAATAGCTAGCCAATTTACTTATGTTAAACTTGGACAAGTAGTTTCAGGTATAAAACAAATGGGATTTCATGATGTTATAGAAGTAGCTCTTGGTGCTGATATGGTAGTGCAAAATGAAACAAAAGAATTTATAGAGACTATAGAGGAACTTAAAACAATGACAAGTTCTTGTTGCCCAGCTTTTGTTTCATATATTAAGAAGCATTATCCTGAGCTCGGAAAACATGTTTCAAGCACAGTTTCACCGATGATAGCAGTTTGTAGACTTATTAAAAATGCAGATCCCTTATCTAAAATTGTGTTTATTGGACCTTGTACAGCTAAAAAAATGGAAATAAAGCAAGCTGATATAAAAGGAATTACTGACTATGTATTGACTTTTGAAGAGCTTGAGGCAATGCTCGATGCATATGAAATAGACCTTGAGGAATGCGAAGAACTTCCATTAAATAATGCATCTTATTACGGAAGAATTTTTGCTAGATCAGGTGGTCTCACAGAAGCAGTAAAACATTTAGTTGATACTTCAAATACAACATCAGAATTTAAACCTATAAGCTGTGATGGACTTATTGAGTGTGATAAAGCATTGAAGTTATTAAAATTCAATAGATCCAATGGTAATTTTATAGAAGGAATGGCTTGCTTAGGTGGATGTATAGGTGGCGCAACAGCGCTTCATCATACTCCAAAAGATAAAAATGAAGTAAATAAATATGGGAAACTAGCAATGGAAAAAAATGTTATTGAAACAATTAAAGTAATAAAAGTTGAGAAAGTTGATATGCATCGTGGTAAAGACTTCATGACTAAATAATATTTAACGACATTTCAGAAGGAAAGTCTCCTATTTCTATAAGTGTGAGTTACATACCATAATAAATATAAAACTTTAGGTAGATTATAAAACTCCTTCTGAAGTCGTTAATATTGCAGCTCCGCAGGAGATGATTTAATGTATAAAGGGATATGGAACTTTTCTTTAAAGAGAGGTTCCATATTTTTTTTATAAAATCTTGACATTAATTATTATATACAATAGCATTGTATATAATAGTTATAAATAAAATTGTTGTAATGGGAATAATATTGAGTATAGGAGTGTTTTTATGGAATCGATAATCTATTGTTTTAGTGGTACAGGTAATTCTTTAAAGGTTGCAAAGGATATATCGGCAGGACTTAAAGATACAGAAATTATACAAATATGTGAAAAAAATATGAATATTAATAATACAACATCAAATAAAATTGGATTTATTTTTCCTGTATACGCTTCTGGAATTCCACTTTTAGTTAAACAGTTTATTGAAAAAATTAGTATTACAAAGGATTCATATGTTTATACTGTTGTAACTTTTGGAGCAGCAGCCGGGGCATCTATAAAACAATTAGAAGAGCTGTTAACTGACAAGGGTATTAAACTTAGTGCTGCATTTAAAATCAAAATGCCAGGAAATTATCAAGTAATATACGCACCTTACTCTAAAGCAAAACAGAAAAAGTGTTTTGACAATGAAAAAGAAAAAATCAGTGAAATTGTTAAAAGTTTAAATAATAATGAGATAGTTGGATTTAGTGGACTAGGGGAAAGCTTAAGGAGAACAGTTGGTGGCATGATTTACAGTAGTTTTAGCCCGTATGAAAAAGATAAAGATTTTTGGACAGACAAGAAATGTAATGGTTGCGGTACATGCTCAAAGGTATGTCCTACAAATAACATAGAAATGATTGAGGGCAAACCACAATGGCAACATAAATGCGAGCAATGCCTTGCTTGTATGCAGTGGTGCCCACAAAAATCAATTCAATATAAAAAAGTAACAAGAAAAAGAGGTCGTTATCATCACCCCGATGTAGATGTTACAGAGTTATTTCACTAACATATAATAAAATTTAATTCATATAATAAGCGTGAGGTCTCTTAAATAGAAATTTTACGCTTATTTTTTTCGTATGTAATAAAATAATAAGTTTAATAGAAATTAAGTTGACAATAAAAACATTTAAATATACAATGAAGTTGAGTAAAATTAAATTGAATAAAACCAAAATAATTAATCTGAAGGGAAGTAGACAATATGAATTTTTATGATTTTTCAGCAAAAGAAATGGATGGACAAGATATAAAGATGGAGGAATATAGGGGTAAGGTTGTTCTAGTTGTAAACACTGCAAGTAAGTGTGGATTAACACCTCAGTTTGAAGGTCTTGAAAAATTATATAACGAATATAAGCAGCAAGGTTTTGAAATTTTAGGATTCCCTTGCAATCAGTTTGCAAAGCAAGATTCTGGTAGTAATGAAGAGATACAGCAGTTTTGTTTATTAAATTATGGGGTTAGTTTTACTATGTTTGAAAAAATAAATGTAAATGGGCAAAATGCACATCCATTGTATAAATATTTAAAAAATGAAGAAAAAGGATTCTTAGGTAAGGAAATAAAATGGAATTTTACTAAGTTTTTAATAAATAAAGAAGGGGAAGTAATTAAGAGATATGCGCCAACAGTGCTTCCGTTAAATATAAAAACTGATATCGAAAAATTATTAAAATAATAAAGATATATTAAAAAAACGAGTCTGTATAAATTCAGACTCGTTTTTTTAACAGTAACAATAGTTTAAGTATTTATTACAAAAACATTGACTTTGTATCTATATGGTGCTAAGGTAATAGTATTATAACAATACAAAGTGATTAGATTAGCATAGTCATAAAATAATAATAAAATAATATAGAAAGGAAAAATGATTATGAGAAATTTAGATATAAAAAATAAGGATGGATTAACTGAAAAGGAATTTTTGGATAGCTATGTGCCAGGGAATTATGATAGACCATCTAATACAGTGGATATGTTACTTTTTACAATAGATGATATACCTGTAGAGGGAAAAGATCCTGATAAAGCGCTTAAATTACTTTTGGTAAGGAGAGATGACCACCCATATATTGGATGTTATGGAATTCCAGGTGGGTTCGTTAATATTGATGAAGGATTAAGTACTGCTTGTTACAGGGAACTAAAAGAAGAAACTAATATTGATAGTGTGTATTTTGAACAGTTAAAAACTTTTGGGGATCTAGTAGATAGGGACCCAAGGATGAGGGTTATTTCGATAGCTTACTTGGCACTTGCTGATAAAACAAATATTAAGGCAGTAGCAGGTGATGATGCTACTTATGCTCAATGGTTTACGGTAAAGAAAGATTTTATTTCATCAGATAATTCTGGAATAGAGAGAGTTGATGTTTATAATATAACACTTATTTCTGATGATGGTGAGGTTAAAATAGGTTATGTTGTTTCTGAAAGATTTGTTAAAAATGGCATTATTACAATTAAAGTACCTTCTTATGAGCCACTTAAGTGGAGTAAAGATGAACTTGCTTTCGATCATATTGACGAAGTGTATTATGCGTTAGATAGATTGAAAAATAAGATAGAATATACCTCAATTGCGTTTTCGCTGCTTCCAAAATATTTTACGTTAAGAGAAGCTCAAAAAATATATGAGGCTATTCTTAATTTAGAAAAACCTTTATCAAGAGCTAATTTTAGGCGCAAGATTAAGAGGATGGTTGTAGAAACTAGCAAAGAAAAAACAACAGCTGGAAGACCTGCAACCTGTTATATGTTTAATGAAAACTGGGAACATAATTTTTTAGACTAATAGGTTAATTATCACCTTAGGTGATATATAATTTAAAATACTAAATAATAAAAGAGAGGAAATGATATGTATGATAAATTTACTAATAAATAAAATATTTGATATGCAAAATGAAATAAAGGGAAATGTAGTTAATCTAAATGACCTTCCAAAAGAAAAAACAGCTTTGATAGTTATGGATATGGTAAATGGTTTTGTCCATGCTGGAATAATGTCTTCACCAAGAGTTGAAACTATTATAGATAATGTTGTAGCTATTAATGAGCGCACATATGGATATAAGAAGGTATTTTTTTTGGAGCAACATGATGAAAATTCTACTGAGTTTAAAATCTATGGAAGACATTGCTTAAAAAATAGTACAGAGGCAGAGCTTATCTCTTCATTGAATTGTGGAGCTACTCTTCATAGTAATACTACAATAATACATAAGAATAGTACTAATGGATTCCATGTGCCAGAATTTAAAAAATGGCTAAATAAAAATGAAGCACAAATTGAAAATTATATTATAGAAGGCTGTTCGACGGATATATGTGTTAAGCATTTTGCAGAGACATTAAAAACATATTTTAATGAAAAAAACATTGATAGAAGAATCATTATACCAATAGATTCAGTAGAAACCTTTGACATTGGAACTCATGATGGTGACTTAATGAAAGTTATATCACTTTGGGAAATGAAGTCCAATGGCATAGAGGTAGTTGATACTATATTATAATCATATAAAAAATATTCTACCAAATAAGGTTATGAATTAGTTCCTTTTGCCTAAAGGAACTAATTTTATATTATGGCACATTCATATGTCAATCATTTTTGAAAATGTCCCAAATTAAGTGAAACATTAGCACCAACGAATTGTTGGTGCTTTACTTTGTTTGAATTATAATTTTGGGTAAGTTTAATACACCTACT
>NZ_JAHLDV010000097.1 GCF_018861865.1 Clostridium frigoris | reverse complement strand
TGATTACAGCTCTGAAAGAGATGATTACAGCTCTGAAAGAGATGATTACAGCTCTGAAAGAGATGATTACAGCTCTGAAAGAGATGATTACAGCTCTGAAAGAGATGATTAGCGTGCATGGATTTACATATAAAGAGGGACGGTTAATGTATATTCACTCGTTTTGACTAACGATGAAAGAGTGGTATAAGTTAATCGTCTATATTTTTTATAGTGGTTAAGTTCTTGCACAATGTGATATAATTATAGGTATATTTATGCCTTAAGGTGGAGTGGTAAAAAAGTTAGATGCATCTAAAATAATATTAGATGTAACTAGTATTAATATAATATATGAGGAGTGGTTTCATGGATTTAAAAAGTTTGTTAAATAAAGAGCAATGTGAGGCTGCAATTACAGTTGAGGGTCCATTGTTAATACTTGCGGGTGCAGGCTCTGGAAAAACTAGAGTTTTGACTTATAGAATTGCACACATGATTCAAGATTTAAACATATATCCATCACAAATTTTATCTATAACATTTACTAATAAAGCAGCGGGTGAAATGAAGGATAGGGTAAGGTCGCTTGTAGGTAATATAGCAGATAACATGTGGATTTCTACATTCCATTCTAGTTGTGTTAGAATCCTAAGACGGGAAATAGATAAAATAGGATATAATAAAAATTTTACTATATATGATAGCTATGATCAAAAAAGTTTAATTAAACAGTGCATGAAGGAAATTGATATAAATGATAAAGATCTAACAGATTCAGAAATTTTAAACAAAATATCAAGTGCTAAAAATGAACTTATTTCTGCTGCTAAATTTAAAAAAGAAAATGAGAGTGATTATAGAAAAAATAAAGTAGCAGATGTATATCTTCTTTATCAAAAAAAGTTAAAGGGCAATAATGCGTTAGATTTTGATGATCTTATATTTAAAGCTGTTGAACTCTTAAAAAATAATAAGGATGTTTTGGATTTTTATCATTCAAAATTCAAGTATATTATGGTGGATGAGTATCAAGACACAAATAAAGCACAGTATGAACTTATAAAGCTTTTAGTAGATAAGACTGAAAATATATGTGTAGTTGGGGACGATGACCAATGCATTTATGCATGGAGAGGTGCAGATGTCACTAATATTTTAGATTTTGAAAAAGATTACCCAAAAGCAAAAGTTGTAAAACTTGAGCAAAATTATAGATCAAATGGTAATATACTTAAAGCGGCTAATGAAGTCATAAAAAACAATTCACAAAGAAAAGATAAAGCACTTAGAACTGAAAAAGAAAATGGCGATAAAATTAATTTATATAGAGCCTTTACAGATAGAGACGAAGCAAACTTTGTATCAAATCAGATTAAAACAATTATGGCAGAGGGAAATAGAAGTTATAAAGACTTTGCAATTTTATATAGGATGAATTCTCAATCACGTATTTTTGAGGAAAGTTTCAGAAAACATTTAATCCCATACAAGATAGTTGGAGGATTAAAGTTTTATGATAGAAAAGAAATAAAGGATATAATGGCATATTTAAAGCTTATTAATAATCCCCTTGATGATATTGCCTTAAAGAGAATTATAAATGTACCCAAAAGAAATATAGGGGATGCAACTATTCAAAAGATTCAAGAATTTGCAAATGGAATAGATCAATGTTTATATAGTGCTATTTTAGATGTAGAGTATATACCTACACTTACAACTAGGAATAAATCATCTATAAGTAAATTTGTGAGTCTTATGAATAATTTTATGGCTAAAAATGAAGAGATTACAGTCTCTCAGCTTATTAAGACTATAATAGAAGATACAGGATATTTAAAGCAACTAGAAAACTCTAAAGAACCAGAAGATGAGAGTAGAGTTGAAAATATAAAAGAATTAGTATCAGATGCTGTAGAATTTGAAAGAACCTCAGAAGATAAATCACTCTTAACATTTTTAGAGGGGGTAAGCTTAGGCTCAACCACTGATGACCCTGATGAAACCATTGATACAACAGCAATGATGACGGTTCATAGTGCCAAAGGGTTAGAATTCCCAGTAGTATTTATGGTAGGTATGGAAAATGGAATATTTCCAGGTATGTCCTCCATTAATAACCCAACTGAAATGGAAGAATCAAGGCGTTTATGTTATGTTGCAATAACAAGGGCTGAAGAGAAACTCTATATAACTTCTGCAGAAAGTAGAATGGTATTTGGTAGAAATGTTTCATATCAACCATCTGATTTTATTAGTGAAATTTCTCCAGATTTAAAAGAAATTATCGGTGGTGCTAAAAATAGGACCTCGCAGGTTTTAAAGAGAAAAAACGCAAAGGATTTTCATAAATATAATCCGCATGGTCTGTTAAGTAAAACTGCGCCACAAGATTATGTATCAGCAACGTCACATGGAGACAATTCAGATCAGCAAGGTGTTAATAGTGGAAATAATATAAGTAATGAAGCTACAGTAGGCAGAAAAGTTAAACATACTAAATTTGGAATAGGTACTATTGTTTCCAAATCGAGTTCTAATGGTGATACATTGGTTTCGATAGCTTTTGATAATATGGGAATAAAAAAGTTGATATTAGATAAGGCACCACTAGAAATGTTATAAAGTTTGTTAAAATAAGACTAGTATTTTGATTGTTATTTATTTGAATGTAACTTTTGCATAGTGTATGCAATGGAGACGTTTTGGATAAAATAGCTAGTGAGAATGCTAGTCGTTTTATCTTATAAGTCGTTAATGCATCTTGTTCGAAGCTGTCGCAGCTACCAAGGAGATGATTTAACGACATTCAGAAGCTTCTAGAGGAATAGGTGAATAATGATATGATAAATGAAGAAGATAGAATTAATCAAATTAAAAATACAATTAATTACCATAGTGATAGATATTATAATCAGGACAATCCAGAAATATCGGATTATGAATACGATCAAATGATGTTAAAACTTAAAGAGATAGAAAAAGAGCATCCAGAACTTATTACTTTAGATTCTCCAACTCAAAGAGTAGGTGGAAGCGCTAAAAGAAAAGGTGGAGTACTCGTAAAACATAATGTTCCAATGCTCAGTTTGCAAGATGTATTTACAAAAGAAGAAGTCTACGCTTATGTAAATAAAATGATTGAAGAACTAGGCGATCCGACATTTGTTATTGAGCGTAAAATTGATGGTTTGTCAATGGCTCTGCGGTATGTAGATGGTAATTTAACAGTAGCGGTGACTAGGGGTGATGGAATTATCCAAGGCGAGGATGTCACTGAAAATGCTAAAGTAATTAAGGATGTTGCACGGAAACTTAAAGATGAAGTTCCATACCTTGAAATTCGTGGAGAAGTATATATGTCAAATGTCGCATTTGATAAAATTAATGAACAACAAGAGTTATTAGGAAAAAAGGTATTTGCAAATCCAAGGAACTGTGCAGCGGGTACATTAAGGCAGTTAGATAGTAAGATAACAAAAGAAAGAGGAATATCTCTATTCATTTTTAATATTCAAGATATTAAAGGAATAGAATTTAAAACACATACGCAGGGTTATGAATGGTTAAAAAAGCAGGGGATAAAGGTCATTGAGAATTATGTAAAATGTAAAACAGCTGATGAAGTGTGGAGTGCTATTCAAGATATCGGTGAGGAAAGAGGCACCTTAGCATACGATATTGACGGAGTTGTTATAAAAATTAATAATTTGCAAGATAGGAAAGAACTTGGAAATACTTCGAAAGTTCCGAAATGGGCTATAGCTTATAAATTTCCTCCAGAAGAAAAAGAAACGAAATTACTTGATATTGAAGTATCGGTAGGAAGAACAGGCAGAATTACTCCTACAGCAATATTTGAACCGATTCGTTTATGTGGAACATCTGTATCAAGAGCAATCCTTCACAACCAAGATTTTATCGATGATTTAGATATAAGGATTGGAGACATAATTGTAGTTTACAAGTCAGGAGAGATTATTCCAAAAATTAAGGCTGTAATGAAAGAAAAACGTATTGAGGGATTAAAGGAGTTTAAAATTCCTGAAATTTGTCCAGTTTGCGGCGCACCTACTGTTCGCGTAAAAGATACTGCTGACATCAAATGTATAAACCCTAACTGTTTGGCGCAATTAGAAAGACGCATCATTAATTTTGTCAGCAGGACTGCTATGGACATAAAAGGTTTTGGTAGTGCATATGTTAAGGAACTTATTCGTTTGAAATATATCAAAGATATTGCAGATGTATATTCCTTGTTTAATTATAGGGATGAACTTATAAAGCAAGGTATAATTGGAAAAGAAAAAAATACAGATAAGTTATTAGATGCTATAGAAAAGTCAAAGGGGAATGAAGCACATCTGCTACTTACAGGCCTTGGAATTCCTAATATTGGAAAGGTAGCAGCAAAAAGTATAATGAAACACTATAAATCAATTGAAGACTTACAAAACACGTCTTTAGAAGAGCTGCAAGATATTTCGGATATAGGTGAAATAAGTGGCTTATGTATATTGAAATTTTTTGAAGATAATAAAAATAGAGAAGTAATAAGTAGATTAAACGCTTATGGCGTTAATATGGCTGTAGAGGAAGTTAGTAAGGGTGATGATAAGTTTGATGGATTAACTTTTGTTGTAACTGGAACATTAGCTACAATAGGTAGAAGTGAGGCCACAGAAATGATAGAGAGCCATGGCGGAAAGGTATCGGGCTCCGTTTCTAAGAAAACAAGTTACGTGTTAGCAGGAGAGAATGCGGGAAGTAAACTTACCAAAGCAGAGAAGCTCGGAATTGCAGTTATATCTGAGGAAGAATTATTAAATATGATAAGATAAATAATACGCAAGATGAAAAGCAAAATAAGAAATAACATGTTAAATAATATTATAATTGATATGTTATTTTTTATTGGTATTAGTATTGATATTATTTATTATTTGTATCATAATATATGAATATAACAATATTAATATGAAAATACATTTAGAAAGAGGTAAATATTATGGAAAAGGATTATATGGAATATAATGAAATTGCAGAAATACTTAAAGTATTAGCGCATCCAGTAAGGTTATGTATTATTAATGGATTACTCGGAAAAGGAACATGTAATGTAAGTCACATGCAAGATTGTCTAGGAATTCCACAATCTACTTTATCCCAGCATTTACAAAAATTAAGAATGGCAAAATTAATTGTAGGCGAAAGAAATGGTCTAGAGATTAATTATAGGATTTGTAATGAAAAAGTCAGAGAATTAGTCGAGTTTCTTTTTAAAAATAAGGTTTAATATGCACATTCACTATTAAACCTTGTAAATTAATCTTTAGTAATATTAATGCTTTTAATAAAAATATCTACTAATTCGGGATTAAATTGTTTTCCTTTTTCTTCAATTAAAATTTTTAGTGCAATAGTTTTATTTAGGCCTTTTCTGTAAACTCTATCAGATGTAATAGCATCAAAGGTATCCGCTATAGAAATTATTTGGGAGCCAAAGGGTATTTCATTTCCTTTTAACCCATCAGGATAACCATTTCCATCCCATCTTTCATGATGATGACGAATTATAGTGCTTATTTCTGTAAATCCATCTATTTTAGCTATAACATTTGCACCTATAACTGGATGGGACTTCATTATCGCGTATTCTGAATCAGATAATTTGCCAGGATTTTTTAGAATAATATCAGGAACACCAATTTTCCCAAGATCATGAAAAGTAGCTGCAATTCTAACTTTATTTTTGATATCTTTTTTATTTTTGCCACAATTTAAGTTATTGCAAATCATAGACACATATTTTGAAACGTTTTTTGAATGTTCTCCTGTATAGAAGTCCTTAGCATCTACTAAAGCGGCCATTGCTTCAAAACCTGATAAATATGCATTTTCAAGGGTTGTTTCTATAGTATGATAGGCTTTGTTCATTTTAGAGTAAACAATTATTGAAAAAAATATATTTAGAATAAAGAATATTTGTACGAGTGATGGAAGTAACATATTGATTTTCCATATATAAAGCAGATAATAACTAAGTACCAAAAATATTATTATATTTACTGATATAATGAAGATTCCGCAT
Source organism: Clostridium frigoris (assembly GCF_018861865.1). Taxonomy (GTDB): domain Bacteria; phylum Bacillota; class Clostridia; order Clostridiales; family Clostridiaceae; genus Clostridium_AD; species Clostridium_AD frigoris. Next base: position 508 of record NZ_JAHLDV010000097.1, on the reverse strand, counting down.
ATCTTGAAGAATTTATTGCTCATAATTACCTCCAAATTTTACAATATATAAAGTATTATATCATAATATATGAATGCAACGATATAAAAGTTCTATAATGTTTTAGAACTAGTTAAAGATGAAATAGTTATAGAAAATGATAATTATGATAAAATCTATTCTTGCAAGCTATTTGCATTATAACTTATAATATAAGCATGAATAACATCTTTATCAATAGTGTTAGCTTTGATTATTTCAAAACTAATATATTAATTTTTTGATAAAGTGACAAAATTATATAAACTGGAGGACAATTATGATTCAAATTAATAATTTATTTTTTTCTTATACAAGTGGCACACCATATATTCTTAATGATATTAGTTTAACTATAAATAACGGAGAGTACCTATCAATATTAGGTGATAACGGCTGCGGTAAAAGTACCCTTGTAAAATTAATACTAAAATTTTTATCTCCTACCAAAGGTTCTATAGTAAATGCCGATAAGAATATTGGCTATGTG
>NZ_JAHLDV010000096.1 GCF_018861865.1 Clostridium frigoris | reverse complement strand
AATCCTATCAAATTTAAATTGCTAAACTACCATGCTTTTCTTTATTATACATAAAAATACCCTATCGGGTAGACTTTTTTTAAATTGTCTACCCGATAGGGTACATTATAATTACGCTAGACTTTTTTTTCACACTGAAATTTTATCTTCTCATTATAAATTGTTTTCGTAAGCCTCAACCATTTTTTTAACCATTTGTCCACCTACTGAACCATTTTCTCTTGAAGTTAAATCACCATTGTAACCATCTGTAAGATTTACTCCTACTTCTTTAGCAGCTTCCATTTTAAATTTATTTAATCCAGCTTTAGCCTGTGGTACTAATACTCTATTCCTTGACATATAAGTCACCTCCTCTTCTTGATAATGATTTTCATTTGTACTATTATAATGTGCAATATTATAAATAATACTCATAGAAATTTATCACTATTTAAATAAAATTAAATAAAAAAGGAGTATTATGTTAAAACTTTATAATCTGTTATCTAAAAAGAAATAAAAAATGAGATAATTAAGTGGCGTAGGAATGTATATGTTTTTAAATTAATTCCTTACAATTTCTTTAATAAAACATATTTAAATGAATTTTTCAGCACTCTTCCAATGTTTTGTATTTAAATTATACTTTGTAAAATCAGGTACAGTTCCATTTGTTTCAACTAAAGCTTTTGCTACTTTTTTAAATCCCTTCTTGTTTGACACTTATACAAATTTGATTTTTCTATTCATTCCATTACATCTTCAATTTTCTTTTGAAATTTATTCATTTATGATCCTCCTTTTATTTTAATGGTGTATACTCCTTATTATTATCTTCCTTAAGCCTTATTTAATGTTAATAAATAGTAATAAACAAACTTTTTTCTTAGCTATTTTTAACTATTTAAAACCTTATTATACTTACTAAAACAAAAGTGCTCAAGATAATATTAATAATTATCAAGTACTTTTTAGTTTAAATTTCCATAATAATTGGAAGAATAATCGGTCTACGATTTGTTTTTTTATACAAATATTGCTCTATAGATTTTTTTATATTTGACTTTAATACATGCCATTCAATAACTTTATTTTCTAAACACTTATTAAGTTCAATCCTAACAATCTCTTTTACTTCCCTAATCAATACATCCGACTCCTTCGCATATACAAATCCACGAGTGATTATATCAGGTCCTGCAATAATACTATAAGATTCCCGCTCTAAAGTAACCACTACTGTGAGCATACCATCTTCTGCTAAGTGTTTCCTATCTCTAAGCACTATGCTTCCAACATCACCCACTCCAAGTCCATCAACAAATACAGATCCAGTATGTACCCTTCCTGTAATCTTAGCTTGATCCTTTGTAAGTTCTAAAACTTGCCCTGTTTCCATAGTAAATATATTTTCACCTTGCATACCTAATTCTTGTGCTAACTTAGCATGTTTTCTTAGATGTCTAAATTCACCATGTACTGGCATAAAATATTTAGGATGAACTAATGCATGAATTAATTTTAATTCTTCTTGACATGCGTGTCCGGATACATGTACTTCTTCTAAATCCTCATAAATTACCTCTGCCCCTTTTTTGAATAACTCGTTGATTACCCTAGAAATAAGTTTTTCATTACCCGGGATTGGAGATGCTGAAATAATAAACAAGTCCTCAGGTTCTATAGTTATTTTTCTATGAGTAACAAAAGCCATCCTAGCAAGTCCTGCCATAGGTTCTCCTTGACTTCCCGTAGTTATTATTGTAATTTCCTTGTTGTCGTAATTACGCATTTCGTCTACATCTATAAGGTAACCTTCTGGTATATGAAGATATCCGAGCTCCATAGCTACTTGTGAAATATTATCCATACTTCTTCCAATAAAAACAATTTTTCTATCATATCTCACGCAAGCATCTACAATCTGTTGAATTCTATGAATATTCGAAGCAAATGTGGCTACAATAACTCTACCCTCTGCACTAGAAAATATTCTAGTTAGAGTCTTTCCAATAGTTTTTTCAGAAATCGAGTGCCCTTCACGTTCAACATTTGTGCTATCAGCCATAAGAAATAGAACACCGTCTTTACCTAAATTTGAGATACGTTCTAGATCCATTACTAATCCGTCAATTGGGGTATAATCAATTTTAAAATCACCAGTATGTAAAATAACGCCTATTGGTGAATGAATTGCAATAGCACAGGAATCAGCTATGCTATGAGTAACTCTTATAAACTCAATTTTAAGATTTTGTAGTTCTATTGTTTCCCCAGCATTTACAATGTGAAGTTCACAATATGGCAAGATATTATGTTCCTTCAATTTATTTTCAACTAATCCTAATGTTAATTTAGTACCATAAATAGGTACATTCAATTGTTTTAGAATAAATGGTAACGAGCCTATATGATCTTCATGACCATGCGTTAGGAAAAATCCTTTTACCTTTTCCGCATTATTTTTCAAATAAGTTATATCTGGAATTACTAAATCTACCCCATACATTTCTTCATCTGGGAACGATACACCACAGTCTATAACAATGATTTCATCCGCGTATTCAATAGCCGTTATATTCTTACCTATTTCTCCAAGTCCTCCTAAAGGGATAATCTTTAAACTTTTCTGGGTTTCCATTAAATCCTCTCCTTATTTATATCAATAATACTTTTTTCCTTTATTTTGCCATGAATTATGAAATTAATACCTTATTACCACAGTTATTATTGTAATCTCTCCATAAAAGTTGTAAGCGCTTAATTAAAATTAGTCAGATACAAATAAATATGGTACAGTAATAAGCGCGAATAGATTTTAGCACTTACTTTATCAGAAAAATAAATTTAACTTGGAGGATCATATGATTACAAAAGAGATTTTTTTAAAAGATATAAAAAGCGGAACTAATATAAAAATTTCATTAATGGTAATGAAAATAATGTTTAAAGATGCTTCTAAATTTGTCTGTATATTGGTAGACAAAAGTGGAGAAGTAAAAGCTAATATACCTAGCAAAAATGGGGATATTAAAGAAGGAAGCGTACTAGAAATTGAGGGATATAAAGATAAAAACTTAGATGTAAAAAAATATGAATTTATTTTAGATTATAATTTATCAGATTATCTACCAACGGTAAATAGACCTATTGAAGATATTATGGCTGAAATGGATACCCTTACAAATAAATATATTATTTCAAATGAAGGTAAAACCTTAAATGATTATTTCTTTAAGAATGAAATATTCTTAGATAAATTTCAAAGAGGAATAGGTGGAGTATCTATGCATCATAATTATATAGGCGGTCTTGCAGAACATACATTAAATGTTATGTATTTAACTGCTACTCTTTGCGAAAGATATGAATGTAGGAGAACTGAAATAGCTGTACTTGCAGCAAAACTTCATGATATTGGTAAGATTTATGAATTATATTATGATGGTCCTTTTAAATATACCCTTAGAGGCGAAATGGAAGGTCATATTGTTATCGGTGTAGAGTTAATTGATAAAGCTATTCGAGGGAATGAATCCCTTTATTCTAAAGATTTTATTGCTAGAATAAAGGGATGTATAGTTCAACATCACGGTAAACCTGAATTTGGTTCTCCAAGAGGAATGAAAATGGAAGAATCATTTATAGTCAATTTTGCTGATTCAACAGATGCTACTATGAATAAAATTTCTCAAATGAAGGATAAAACAGAATCAGGTAATTGGTCAGACTACGATAGAAGAATTGACACTAAATTATACTTGTAATCAAAATGGTGGTGAAAAACACATGAAGACTTTAGTTATGAAAGTTACCCTAAGAGCATCATGGTCACACTCCTTAAAAGAAAAGAGAATGGTAGTAAAAAGTATAATTCAAAAACTAAAGAATAAGTTTAACATATCAGTATCAGAAGTAGATGAACAAGATATTCATCAAACAATTGTTATAGGTATTGCTGGTATATGTGGAACCTCATCACAATTAGATTCCACAATGGAACATATAATTACTTTTATAGAAGATAATACGGATGCTGAAATAATCAATATTCAGAAAGAACAAATTGTTAGTCTGTAAATAAAATTAATAAGCTTACCATTTATAATAAATGGTAAGCTTATTAATTCACAATATATTACTATTTTGATAAATTTTCATTTTGAATAACACTATGTTTTCTACCATACACTATATATGTAATAATTCCAATTATTAACCAAACTATAAATCCAATCCATGTCTTTATTCCAAGTCTACTTAATAAAAGCAAACAACAAATTATTGCAAGTATTGGTGTAACTGGTACAAATGGACATGTGAACGTCCTTTTAAAATCTGGCATTCTCTTTCTAAGTACTATTACGCTTAAGGCTACAACTATAAATCCTAAAAGAGTTCCAATGCTTAGAAATTGGACAATAATATCTAATGGTAAAAATCCAGCTATTATCGCTGCAATAACACCTGTAATAATTGTTGCTATATATGGTGTTTTATACTTTTTATGAATCTTTGAAAATAACTTTGGTAATAATCCATCTCTAGACATTACCATAAATATTCTTACCTGACCATATAATACTACTAAAAGTGTAGATATCATTCCAATTATACAACCTACTCCAACTAAAATAGAACCCCAGTTTATTCCTATCCTCGATAGTGCAGAAGGCAATGCATCTTGTAAATTTATAGAATTATAAGGGACAATACCTGTTAGTACAAATGCAACAGCAATGTACAATACACTTACTACAACTAAACATGCTATAAGTCCTCTAGATACACCTTTTTCAGGATCTTTAGCTTCCTCAGCACTAGTTGCTATAGCATCAAATCCCAGGTATGAAAAGAATATTGATGCAGTTGCTGCAAAAACTCCTTTAAACCCAAATGGTGCAAAAGGTTTATAATTTCCCAAATTAATATGTCCTACTCCCACTAATACAAAAACAAGTATTATACCTATTTTTATACATACAATTATATTATTAATTTTAGAGCTTTCCTCCATACCATAACATAAAAGTACAGTTAAACATAACACTATTAGTATTGCGGGTAGGTCAACTATACCTCCATTACTTGGTGAGGATGTAATAACACTTGGCAAATTAACATTTGAAGTTTTTAAAATCCCTACGAACGCCCCAGACCAACCAGAAGCAACAGCACTACAAGCAACTAAATATTCGGCCGTTAAACACCACCCAATTAACATTGCAACTATTTCTCCAAATGTAATATAGGCATAAGAATATGTACTACCTGCTACCGGAAACATTGTTGAAAGTTCACAATAACATAATCCACATAAGCAAGCCACAATTCCAGCTAATACAAAAGATATAATAACTGCTGGGCCTGCAATATGTGCCCCTGTACCAGTCGCAACAAATATCCCTACCCCAATAACAGCTCCTATACCTAAAGCTGCTATATCTTTTGCTGTAAGGTCTTTTTTTAAGTCAGATTGATGTATTCCATCCTGCATCTGCTCAAAAGATTTTTTCTTAAAAATATTCATTTTTGCCCACCTTAATGTTGTCTTTTTTAATTATTTATATACTTTGCTTTATAAAATTTGATAATTTATTTTAAATCACTTATGAAATTTGGAAGATCAAAACAAGATTTTACAATTTTTTTTGTTAAATAACGAGTTTCTAGTGGTAATCTATTTACGTCCATATTACTAGGATCATAAACATCTGATGCCATTGTAAAACTCCATATTCCACCTGGATAAGTTGGAACAAAAGCAATATATGTTTTTACTATTTTAAAATTATTCTTTAATATTCTTCTTGTATTCTCAATTATGTTACGATGAATCATTGGAGATTCACTTTGGCATACCATTACTCCATCAGTTTTTAATGTTCTTTTTACATTTTTATAAAATTCTTCTCCAAACAAATCTTTAGCAGGACCCTCAGGATCTGGTGAATCAACCATAACTATATCATACTTAATATCAGTCTTCTTTACATATTCAACTCCATCTCCAAACTTAAAATTGATTCTTTTATCAAAGCTTGAACCTCCACTTATTTCTGGAAGAAATTTTATGCATTCTTTAGTTACTAATTCATCAAGCTCCACCATATCAATTGTGTCAAGCTCTTCATACTTCGATAATTCTCTTACCGCTCCACAGTCTCCTCCACCAATCACCAAAACATTTTTTGGATTCTTATGGGTAAGTACTGGTATATGCGTAATCATTTCATTATATATAAATCCATCAGCAGATGTAGTCTGCATTACACCATCAAGAACAAGACACGGACCAAATGCATTAGTATCGATCAAAGCTACCTCTTGATAAGGAGATTTGGAATAAGAAAAACATTTGTTAACCTTATAACTAATTTTTAAATCTTTTTTTTCAACTTCAACTTCTTCAAACCACAGTTCATTATCAGTTTTTTTAAAATAATTTGGCAATTCATTCGTTTTCATAATAATTCCTCCATTATAATAAGTATAACTATCTTTTTTATTATTAATAAATCATACTTTACTTCTTATTTTTGAGCCTTATAAAGTTACATCTTCAAGTATATCATAAAAATTAAAGAGTTCAACTTGCATTTAATTAAATTCAACTTATATATGATCCGTTTATGATAATGTCCTAGTATACCATTTTTGATTATGTCCCAAACAGACAAAAATATAGTGTAGAATTACCTCATAAGAATTTATAAATGAGGTGTTCGT
>NZ_JAHLDV010000095.1 GCF_018861865.1 Clostridium frigoris | reverse complement strand
TGGTTCATGGGCTCCTCAATCTGGTAAATTGATGCGCGAACTTTTGGATGACATGAAAGAAATAACTATTTTAGACAATGAGATGTCAATAAACTCTAGTATGAAAGAAGAGGATGGAGATTTAATGGATAGCCTTGCAGGTAGCATTATCGAGTCATTAAAGTAATTTTATAAAAATATAATTTTGGAACCTGCTCATGGATAAAATTTGTGAGCAGGTTTATTTTGGTATAGATGTTAATATTAAATTTATATAATTCAATGTTGACAAAATACAGTAAATGTCTTAAGGTATAAAGTATACCAAATGAGTATACTTAGGGAGATATAATATGAAAATAACACAAGAAGCAGATTACGGTCTTAGGGTAGTAATTTATTTATGTAAATTAGGTTATGGCGAAAAGGTAGAATCAAAAGTAATTTCAGAAAAAGAGGGCATACCGCAAAGATTTCTATTAAAACTTTTAAGAAAGCTAATACAAGCGGATATTATAAAATCTTATAGGGGGGTCAAGGGCGGATATGCTATAAATAAATTGCCACAGCAAATAAACTTAAGAGATGTAATTGAAGCAATAGATGGCCCAATATGTGTTAATAGATGTGTAACTGAGCCAAGTTTTTGTAATTTGAATAAAAGTGGTGTATGCATTGTGCATAAAGCTATGACAAAAGTACAAAAGAAGTTAAATGCAGAACTAGAAAGCATTAATTTTAAACAATTAGTAGATGGAAAGATTTAAAGATATGTGTGTTATGTTACTGATGAACAGATAGTAAATAAATTGTTATAAAGCCGTTATAGAAAATTAAAACCCTCGACTAATTAATAAATAAAATTAGTCGAGGGTTTATTATGCCTTAATTTTTTATATTGTAATATTAAGGACTAATTAGGAGGATAATAAGTATGTATTGAAGTAATTTAATGAAAATTTAGTATATAAATAAGAAAATTTTAATACTTATTTTAATAATTACAGTGTAAAATATAAATTATTAGAATTATAAATATGTAGGAGGTTATCATGAAAAAGAAAATTATTATTAGCGTAGTAATAGTAGCAATTATTGGTATTATTGGGGGAATACAGATTGCTTCAAGAAATAAGAAACAAGTTACAACTGTAAAGACTTCAAAGGTTGCAATAGGTGATGTAAAGATGTACTTATCCACCACAGCTACTATAAAATCTAAAAATGAAAAAAATTATTCAGTATCTGGGGCAACTAAGATTTCAAATGTTAAAGTCAGTGTTGGTGATAAGGTTAAAAAGGGTGATACTCTTTTAACTTACGATATAGCGGATTTGAATAATCAAGTACAATCTGCTCAAATCAATTATGATAATGCTATATCTCAAAAGAAGGATGCAGTGGATAGTAATGATGATGCAAAGGATACTATAGCAAATACGGCTGATACTCCTGCAAATACTGCAATAATTAGTACCGCCAAGGCAAGTGTTTTATCGGATGAAAAGGTAAAACAGCTTAATAATGCTGTTAAATCTGCAGAAGCAACCCTTGATTCAGCAAAAATTAAATTATCGCAAAACTCAGATATTACTTCTGATATTGGTGGAGTAGTAACAGAAGTTAATGTTATAAGTGGCCAAACTGGCGCTCAGGGAACAGCTATAGCCGTTCAGGATATATCAAGTTTAAAGGGTGTTGTTAAAGTTGGAAAATATGATGCTGCTAAAGTGGCTCTTGGACAAACATCAACAATTTTAAGTAATGGTAAGAGTTATAAAGCCAAGGTATCAAAAATTTATCCAACGGCAACAGTTAATACAACTGCTACAGGTGGAGATACAACTTTAACGGTAGAACTCGATGTACTAGAAGCGGCACCACAGTTAAAAGTGAATTTTGACTCAGACGTAGATATATTACTTAAACAAGTACTGGCTGTTGTGAAAGTTCCTGCGGAGGCAATATTAACCAACAAAGATGGGTCAACTTATTTGTTTGTTGTTAGTGACGGGAAAGCAGTTCAAAAAATTGTAAAGCTTGGAGTCCAATCAGATACTGATATGGAAATTCTAAGCGGTATAAAAGTAGGGGAGAGTGTAATATTAAATCCAGGTAGCGCCATTACAAATGGTGTATTGGTTAAAGATGCTAAGAATGTAGGAGGAAAATAATGATTGAAGTAAAGGATGTATTAAAAAGGTATGTAACTGGAGATATTGATTTTACTGCACTTAAATCAGTAAGCCTTAAAATAGAGAAAGGCGAATTCACTGCAATAATGGGACCTTCAGGTTCTGGAAAATCTACTTTTATGAATATCTTAGGATGTTTGGATAGAATGGATGGAGGTTCATATTTTTTAAATGATCAGAATGTATCAAATCTCGAGGATAACCAACTTGCATTAATAAGAAATAAAGAGATAGGATTTGTATTTCAAGCATTTAATTTACTTCCAAGGATAACGGTACTTGAAAATGTAATGCTTCCAATGCTTTATGCGGGAGTACCATCAAAAGAAAGAAAGGATAGAGCACTCAGTGCACTTGAAAAGGTTGGTCTTACCGACAGAATTAAACATAGGCCTAATGAAATATCTGGAGGACAAAAACAAAGAGTGGCAATCGCAAGAGCGATGGTCAACAATCCTGCAGTAATTATGGCAGACGAACCAACAGGTAACCTAGATACTAAGTCATCAATTGAAATTATGAAAATATTTCAAAAATTAAATGCTGATGGTGCTACTATTTTAATGGTTACACATGAAGATGATATAGCAAAATGTGCAAAAAGAATTGTAAAATTCCTAGATGGAGAAATAGTAGATGATTACCAAGTTTCGGGAAGAACAATATTATAAATAATAAATTGGTACGTAAATATTTTCAAGATTAAATGGAGGGCAGTTATGAATATTTTAGAGAGTCTTAAAATGGCTATATCTAGTATTTTATCAAATAAAATGAGATCTTTTCTCACAATGCTAGGAATTATAATAGGTATAAGTTCAGTAATTACTATTATTGCACTTGGTAATGGAGGGAAAAATTATATTGGAGAAGAATTTGCTAAAATGGGGTCAAATACAGTTACGCTAAATGTTGATCCATCGAAAGTAGAACAAATAAGTGATTATTTTACACTTGATGATGTAAAGCAAATAAAAGATAGAATAGGTACTGCTAAGTATATTTCTCCCACTGTGTCTAAGAAAGGCACAGCTAGGACTGATACAAAGACCAGCACAGCAAATGTTACTGGCGTTAATACAGATTATGCATTAATTAGCAATGTAGAAATTGTATATGGAAGATTCCTAAATGAGAGAGAAGTTGAGGAAGGTAAATCCGTTGCAGTAATTGATCAAACCTCAGCTATAGCTTTATTTGGAACTGATGATGCTGTAGGTAAGTCATTTAAATTAGGACCAGTAGGTTCTAGTAAAAGTGCAACTGTTGTTGGTGTTTCAAAAGCAAGTAGTATGTTTGGAGGCAGCCGAAGTGGTCCACCAAGTAGAAGTGGTGACAGTACACCGACACTTGTAACAGTACCAATTACATTTCTTGAAACGCTATTTCCATTAGATTTTAATATATCAACGCTTACCATGACATCCACCTCACAAGTAAATTCAGTGCAAACTGGAAATGAGGCATTAAAAATTCTTCAGGCTAAACATGATAACAAAGCAACAGATCTTTATAAGGCTACTAATTCAGCTAGTATGCTTGAATCGATTAACCAAGTATTAGGAATTTTTACAACATTCCTCAGTGCAGTAGCTGCAATATCACTTTTAGTTGGAGGTATTGGAGTTATGAATATAATGCTAGTTTCTGTAACTGAGAGAACAAGAGAGATCGGTATTAGGAAAGCAATAGGTGCTACAACTAATGCTATATTGTTTCAATTTTTGACTGAATCCGTAATATTGTCAGTCATAGGTGGGCTTATAGGGATGACTCTTGGAATAGTTGCAGCTCAAATAATAGGATCGTTCGCTGGCATTACTCCTAGTGTTTCAATTATTGTTATATTAGAAACAATATTGTTCTCATCAGCAGTAGGGATATTTTTTGGAATATATCCAGCAAGAAAAGCTGCAAAATTAAATCCTATAGATGCTTTGCGTTATGAATAGAATTTAACTGTAAGCAACAATTGAAAAATATATTATTATTGTCTTAGGACTAAGAGTGGATCATTAGATGAAAAAAAAGATTCTATTTTTAAATATGTTAATTCAATGAGGCAAAACTGATATAGGTTATCCAAACTCATAAATAACATAGTAGATTTATCAAAAATTGAGGCAGGATTCTTTGAACTTAATATATCTAATAATAATATAGTGGAGATTGTAGAAGAAACAGTTAATTCGGTTACTTCGTACACTGATGTAAAAGGATTAAGTATAATTTTCAAATGCAGGAAACAAGATATATGTTAATATTAAAGATAAAAATGAACTTATTGAAATATAGGTAAGAGATAGTGGTATAGGTATTAAGCATAATGAATTAGAGACAATATTTAATAGGTTTAAGCAAGAAGATATATCAATTAGTAGTACCTTTCGAAGTAAAACAGAGGATTTGCAGTTTGAGCTTTCAGATATATTTTAACGATATTTCACAAGGAAAGTCTTGGACTTCTATAAGTGGGAGTTACATACACTAATATACAGAAAACTTCAGTGGGAACATAAATCTCCTTCTGGAGTCGTCAATGCATCTTCTTCGAAGCTGTTTCAGCGACCCAGGAGATGATTTAATAATAGTGACATACATGGATTTAGTAAAGCAAATCTATGTATGGTCTCTATTATTTATTTTTGTAATTATATTAATTTTGAGCTAAAATTCATATGTTTATATCTGATGACAAGCCAGCAATTATACCTTTAGTATTTAAAAAAATGATTACTAACTATTATTTAGGTGGCATAACAGTAGCAATACCTTTAAGAACAACAACACCATCTTGATTAGTACATGTTGTGCTTAGTTTCATGATGTTTTTTACGTCTAACTTTTCTATAACTTCAACTTCAGCATTGATTGTATCCCCAAATCTAACTGGTGCTGTAAATTTAAGTTCTTGACCTAGATAAATAGTGCCTGGTCCAGGTAATTTCATTCCAAGTACTGCAGACACAAAACCTGCTGTTAACATGCCGTGTGCAATTCTACCTTTGAACATTGTTGTTTCAGCTTCTTTTTGATTTATATGAGCAGGATTTAAGTCACCAGTTATGCCTGCATAAAGATACACATCAGATTCACTTATAGTTTTTTCAAAAGAGTCTTTATCACCTATATTTAGTTCTTTCATTGTTAAACCTTTCATTAAAACTCCTCCTTTTATTTTAAGCCATTATACAAAATGAATAATTGATTGTAATCCAATGAGTAGAAAACATGTTGCTGTCTTAATGATAGTAATCGCAAATATATCTTTATAGGCTTGTTTGTGAGTTAAGCCTGCAATTCCCAGGAGTGTAATAACAGCTCCATTATGAGGCAATGTATCCATTCCACCTGATGCCATAGCTGCAACTCTATGAAGCAATTGAGGACTTATACCTGTACTTGAAGCCCAAGCCAAGTAGTGCTTGCCAAATGTATCTAAAGCTATACTCATTCCACCTGATGCAGAACCTGTTACTCCGGATAACACGTTTACTGTAATTGCTTCAGATATAAGTGGACTACCGTTTGGATTTATATTTGTTAAAGCATGAGCGATTGATTGAAAACCAGGAAGTGTTTTAATAACATTACCAAAACCAACTTCAGATGCTGTGTTTAGAACGGCTAAAAGAGATCCTATAGCACCGGCATTGATAGCTTTAGCGATATTACCTCGCATACGTTTAGGATTAATTGCCATGGCAAGAATAATACCTATGACGAGTGCAATCATTAGTGCCCAGTTGTTCATTGTTCCTACAACACCTTTTGAAAGCATATTGTAAGGTTCTTTTGTAACCCAAGACATAATATTCCAATTAGGAAAAATTAGTTTTTGTAAAATAAGGGTAACAACAAGTACTGAAATTAATGGTATTGCTGATATTAATGCATTTGGTAAATTATCATCTTCAACCATAATAGGCTCGTTGGTATGTTTTTTACCGTATCCTTCTCCAGCGGCTTGCGCTTTGCGTTTACGCCACTCTAAATAAGCCATGCCGGATGTTAAAATAATAATTGATCCTAGTATCCCCATTACAGGAGCGGCATAAAGATCTGTATTAAAAAATTTCATTGGAATTGAGTTTTGAATCTGCGGTGTTCCAGGAAGTGCATCCATAGTAAATGTAAATGCACCAAGTGCAATAGTTGCTGGAACAAGACGTTTAGGAATGTCTGCTTCTTTAAAGATAGATGCTGCAAATGGATATACCGCGAATGCTACAACAAATAAACTAACCCCACCATAAGTAAGAATAGCTGCTGATAACACTACTGATAACATCGCTCTTTTTTTACCTAACTTTTGAACTATGGTTTTTGCAATTGATTTCGCAGCACCAGATTGTTCCATTGTTTTTCCAAATATAGCGCCTAATAAAAAGAATGGGAAATATACTGTTACATACTTCCCTAAATTAGGAAGAAATATTTCTGTATATGTTGGAAGAACATTTAGTCCTGAAAATATTGCAGCGAGTAATGCAAAAATAGGGGCGAAAACGATGACTGAGAAACCTTTATAAGCCATATACATTAATAATACTAAACTTAATAGAATTCCGATAACTCCTAACATTTAAAAACCTCCTTGTATAATCTAATTATAAGTTTGATAAGAAACTGTCCCTAAATAATACGAATGATTTCTTACTTATCTTTATTAATGTTTATGTTTATCCATTTCTAAATTTAA
>NZ_JAHLDV010000094.1 GCF_018861865.1 Clostridium frigoris | reverse complement strand
ACTGATAATTATAAATTAGGGATAAAAGTTGCAACTGTTATACCCTGTATTTTATCAGCAGGTGCTCTTTTTTTCAAAGTTCATTTTAATTCATAACAGGAATGCTCCTTAAATATATTATAAATGTTTGTAATTTTCAAATCTTAATTAAGCTACTTAGACTATAAAATACAATAAAAAAAGAGTCTTCTTCCCTAAAAAAGGGACGAAAGACTCCGCGTTGCCACCCTACTTAATTAAATATAAATATTTAATCCTCTTCATCAAATATAACGGTTATACCGTACTGCTATTCACAGTCCCTCGGAAATGGATTCGCAAAAATAAAGGTATCAGTTTTCACCAACCACTGACTCTCTTAAACCTTATATTTTGTTACTATTTTCATCATAGGTTTTATAAACTATTAAATTATACTTTTATTCTAATACTCTCAGAGTAATATCATTTATTTTATATAAAATATTACATCTTATTTTTTATAAAGTCAATAAAAATTTTTAATATTAAATTAATAAATCATTATATTTAAAAATTAGCTTTACTAGCTATTTCTTTCAACATTTTTGGTACAGATAATATCAATTCCAGTATTAAGCAAATTTTTACATACTACATCTCCTATTTTTATAGGTGGACCTACATGTATTCTACTTAATGCCTTCGAACATTCTACCCACATCTTCTTATTAATAGGTTTACTCGTTTTTACTGAAACCACATTACATAGATCTGAACCCTTTATCCTAACTAAAGTTGTTAATACAGCATCATTTTCATTAATATCATAAATGGTTTCTTCTTTCAAATATACTCATCCCCTACATACTATCAAATTCTTTTATTCTACATAACAAAATATTAGAGTTTTTTGAGTCCTTAGTTATTTCTGTCATTTTTTTACTAGTCTCTCTCGCCAAAATAGAAACTACTTTATTTAGGCAATGTGCCCCTTGGCAATTTCCAAATGCAGCACCGGTTCTTCTCTTAACGCCTTCTACTGTTCTTGCTCCTAACGGTCTGCGTATAGCATCAACTATTTCACCTTCAGTTACCTTTTGGCACCCACATATGATTCTACCATATTTTTCATCGAGCTCTATAACTCTTTTTCTTTCTTCATCACACAAATCGCGAAATTTATAGTTTTCCCTTCTTTTATCATTAAAATCTTTTTTAAGTTTGCACTTCATCATGCTTACTACACTCTCACATACTAGACTTGCAATAGCTGGCGTCATAGTAACTTGCCCATAATGTTTTCCTTTAATTTGAATAAGTCCTTCATCTATACCACTATCATCAATTACCATAGGCTCTTCAAAAAAAGGCCAATCCAAAAACATTTTAACATTCATATCATCCACGACACTAGTTATCTTAGATACTCTTTTTACTACTTCATCATAACTAACATTCTCACTTGTACTAATAGCAGCTACCGTATCTCCTTCCATAGTTGGCAGTGTATAAATTCTCTCACCCTTAGAGTTGATCATAAATAATGCATGAGAATATTTTGTTTTTTCACTATTATCTAAAAGTATATATTTCAATACTCCCTCATTATTATTTATAGCAATATTTTTTTCATTCACGGTAGATTTCTTTTTATTTTCATTAACTTTTTTTTCATTTACTACGCTGTAGTTTTCTGATGGAGTTGTATTTATTACCATTTTACAAGTTAGTTTATTTTTATTGGTAATAACTTTAAATCCTTTTGTTATCTCTTGAATATCTATTACTTCTTCTTCTAGTTTAAATTTGACACCATTATCAAAAGCTACTTCTCCATAGGATAACGCTAAATCAAATGGACAAATTACACCTGTATTTTTAGAATATAGTGCTTTTTTTATATTTACATTTAGATTTGGTTCCATCTCATATATATATTCAGAGTCTAAAATAAGCACATCCTTTGTTCCTCTATCTATTGCTCTATTGTATATTGACTGTATTATATCTACTTCTTCCTCCGTTTGAGCGAGTATTAGGGAACCACATCTTTTAAATGGAATATTAAATTTAGCACTTATAGTATCCATCATTTTATTTCCCATGCGTTCAAGCTTTGCAGTTAAAGTATCTTCACTCTCAACACCATTATATACCATAGCAGTATTTATTAATGCTACATCATCAGCTATATCATAGTCTTTTTCAATAACAGCTATATTAAGATTATATTTAGAAATTTCATAAGCTACTGCACATCCAATTATTCCTCCGCCTAAAATAAGTACATCATAATCCATTATAACCCTCCAGCATACCTAAAACTTATTCTTACATTGTTATTATATCCTTTTTTAAACATACAACGCAATATATAGAGTTTTTTAGATTGTGTTAAATATATTTTATTTAATTACCTTGTTGAGTATATCACCCAATTGCTTAATATATGATCCATACTCATCCCATTTACCATTTTTTTGGGCTACCATTGCCTTGTTATATAAATCTTTAGCTGTTTTTATATTGTCCAGTGCATTATCATCTAACTCTGAATTATATACAGGTTTTAATGTATTGCTTTTATCAGTATAATTAAATATCTGATCTAATGCTAATTCTATATTGTCACCTAAAATTATTTTATCACCATAAGATACTATAACTTTTTTCATCTCTGGTATACTTGTTTTTCCCTTAGCCCTTAAATACATAGGTTCTATGTAAAGTAGAGAATTTTTAATTGGTACAATTACTGTTTCTCCGAATTGGACCTGAGACCCTTGCGTATTCCAAAGTGACAATTCCTTTGATATTACAGTATCTTGATTTATCTGTTGCTTAAATAACACTGGACTATACACTGTTTGCTTTGGTGGCAATATATACAATACCATTTTACCATAATTATCTCCATCCATTCTTGCTCCAAACAGCGATACCATGTTATCTCGACCTTTAGTATTGAAATATTCGAGTAAAACCATTTCTTGTTTACTTTCTTTTGGCAATTTCATTATTAAATAAGAAGCATCAATTTTCTCTTGTTTACCTTCAATTTTGTCTTGATTAGTTGCTATAGACCATACATCGTCTCCATTATAAAACACTCCTGGGTCTGTTATATGGTACTTTTCGAGGAGATCAGATTGCAGACTAAATAGGCTTTCTGGGTACTTAAAGTGTTCTTTTATGCCACTTGGAATCATCTCTGAACTTTTAAATAATTTTGGAAATATCTTTGAATAGCTATTTACTATGGGATCGTTTTTATCAATTATATAAAAGTCAGGAGTTCCGTCTAATGCATCAATAACCACTTTAACTGAATTTCTTATATAATTTTTCCCATCTTGTGGCTGTGAATAAGGATATCTATTTGAGGTTGTATATGCATCTACAATCCAATATAATCGCCCTCCATTTATTACAATATATGGATCGTTATCATATGTTAAAAACGGAGCAATTTTTTTTGCTCTTTCAATTATATTCCTATCAATTAATATTTTACTATTTGACGTAATATCATCAGATAATAAAAATTTAGCACTTTTTTTATTTATTGCAAATAGAATTCTATTTACAATATTCATCTTTATGCCAGCCATGCCTTCATAATTATTCATTTGGTTTTCCCCACCCTTTGGATAATCAAGCTCTCCAATTTTAGTATCAACTATGCTATAATCATTGGTTTTTTCACCAAAATATATCCTGGGGTTAGATAATTTTATATCTGTTTTATTTTCTAGTGGTATATTGTTAATTATGAAATCTGGCTGTCCTTCACTAGTTACTGAATTCACCTTACTTACAACCACTCCATATCCATGAGTATAAACTAAATGTCTATTCTGCCAAGTATTTGAATTGCCTTTCAAAGCCTCTAAGTTAACTTCTCTTGGTGCAATAAATACTTGGTTATATTTTCCATTAATATTATATCTATCAATATCTATATCATTAAATCCATAATAATACCTTAAATATTGGAATTGGTTATAAAATTCTAACGCTGGCTTATACGAATTTACTTTTATATTATTAATAGTATCTTTATTTTCTTTAATATCACCTTTAGTTAAATCATTTTTTATCTCAAATGGTATTTCATCTATGCTATTTATATTAAAAGCTTTTCTTGTACTATCTATATTGTACTGAATATAAGGTTTTTCTAGAGTTTTTTCATTTGATTGAACTTCAAACTTTTGAACTGCAGTTGATGTTATGTTTTCACCAATAACTAAGACAACAATCAAAATAATAGATATAACTACAGGTTTTATTTTATATTTTAATATACTTATAAATGTGATTATAGCGGATATAAAAGATACTACTGCTATTACCTCATAAAACCTTAAGGTTACATGTACATCTGTATAGTTTGCTCCAAAGACTATTCCCTTTTTTGAATATACCAAATCCCATGATTTAATTAAATATCCTAAAGATACCAATAATAATATAAGTGATGATAAAGCCGCAAGCTGCCTACCTGCAAATTTAGTTAATTCACCTCTAATGTTTCTAATGTTTTTAACTTTTTTAATTACAGAAGAATTGTTCCTTTTACTTGGATACATTATATATTCCTTCACCCTTAATATAATATACGTTATCACCGTAATTATCATTAAACCTAATATAAGCGTTTTAAACATCTTATATAACGACTCAATTAATGGAAGTTTAAATATAAAAAATGAAATATCTTTTTTGAATAATGGGTCTACAGATTTAAACTTTGTAGTACTCGCAAATTGTAATATTGTATACCAATATTTAGATGCAAAACCAAAGGAAATTATAAAAGAAATTATAGTGTTAATTAGAATACTAATACTATGTTTTATCTTTTCTTTATTTTTATTAACAGCCTCACCCATTTTACATTTTAAAATAATTGCTTTAAATGTTTTACAATATGTCCAAATTGATATATAGATTACTACAAATACTGGTACCATTAACTTTAAAATAGATGCTATCTTAGTAAAATATACAGACAGATAACCAACTTCTTTAAACCACTGAATATTGATGGCTAGATTAACTATGTTACCTAAGAAAATTATAATAAATACTATTATCACCATAATAGTTACTATTGTTTTTTTCCCTTTCACAAGATTCACCTCTTATTTAATTAGTTAAAATATTATTATATAAAATAAACTAATCACAAATCAAATAATTTTTTTCTTTTAACTCTTTTATAATAAATTCTATAATCTCCTCATTATCTGCCCTTATAGTATGCAAATGTATACCTTTAGTTAAAGATGATAATGGCTGAACACTTGATTCTTTAAACTTTTTTGTAAATTCTTCAATATCCACAAGTGTTTTCATCATAAGCATTGATCTTATTTCGCCATATAAGGGGTGTTCTACTGTTACATCTTCTACTACTCCACCATACTTAACAATACATTCAAGCTCGTTATATATATCATTGCGGCCATGTGAAACTGCTATTACTCTGCGTACAAAATTATTTTCTTCCCTAGGGATTAAATAACCTTCTGGAGTTGCAATTATGTTTACTCCTTCTGCTCTTATAATTGCTATATCTTTTACAATAACCTGTCTTGTAACTCCTAAATTCTCTGCTAGAACCTGACCTTTATATGTATTATCATTTGTAACTAATAGGTTTTTTATATATTCTCTTCTTTCCTTCGAATTCATTTCATCCTCCTAGTATATGTATTTAATTATATTCTAGCACTCTTCACCCATTATTAAAAATTTTTTATAATATAAAAATTTTTAAATTTTTTAATATGTTTTTTTCAAGTTTATTATAAATGGCCATAAAAAAAGAAACTATTATTAGCTTCTTAATTTTTATCATCACATTCTTTTAATATATTTAATTCTATATCATCTATTATATTATTGTTATGATGATTTTTTATCAAAAATAAAAATCTATCATCATATCCATATTGTTTCAATAATTTGCATCCTATCTCTCCATGATTATAATACATATTAACATTTTTAAATTTGCTATACATTCTAATTTTTCCATTTGTTATCTTACTCAATATAACCATTATAGCTTTATCTATTGGATTCATTGTACTATATATCTTACCTATATCATGTAATAGCGCAACTTTTATCAAAAAAAGTGATTGTATTTTCTTTCGTGTACAAGTTAATTCTACATCTCTAGCTACATTTATACAGTGCTTTTGCTCATATATAGGCAATTGGTTAAATAACAACAATTCATAAGTTTTTAAATGATTTTTTAGGAAATCTACATCTTTATCCTCAATTTTAGCAACCATTGATCTATAAAACTGCTTTATTCTATATAGTGACAATGTAGTTCTCCCTTCATATTAAAACTGTGTTATTCTTTTCCTATTTCATTAATTTGTAACTGATTTTTAACGAAATAAAAAACAGTCCAATATGGACTGTTTTTTGGTGGAGATAAAGGGAATCGAACCCTTGACCCCCTGCGTGCAAGGCAGGTGCTCTCCCAGCTGAGCTATATCCCCATATGGTGGACCTTCAGGGACTCGAACCCCAGACCGACCGGTTATGAGCCGGTAGCTCTAACCAACTGAGCTAAAGATCCATATGAATATCTGGCGACGACCTACTCTTCCACAAAGTTACCCCTGCAGTACCATCGGCGCATTGAAGCTTAACCTTCGTGTTCGGTATGGAAACGGGTGTTACCTTCATGCCATAACCACCAGATTTATAAGGTATTAACCTTACTATAAAAGTATACCAAGCTATAGTTAACTTGTCAATACATTTTATGAGATATTCTCTCAAAATTGCACAGTGTTTTAATCTTTTCGCTCTTACGAACAAATTATTATCGCAATATTAATATTAATTGTTACTTATGTTATCTTGGTCAAGCCCTCGACTTATTAGTATTAGTCAGCTGAACATGTTACCATGCTTACACCTCTAACCTATCAACCTG
>NZ_JAHLDV010000093.1 GCF_018861865.1 Clostridium frigoris | reverse complement strand
TCTTCAGAATACCCAATTTTACTCACCATGATATCTTTCCCCTTTCGTAAAGCCTATACTGTATAATATACTATATTTCTCTCTACGACAACTATCTTAACACATAGGGATTGTGTCTTGAACACTCAAAAATTTCTTTTCTTGTAACATTAAAATAGCTGTAGCCGTAACTTGTTTCGTTAAGGATGCAATTTCGAAAACTGTTTTCGGTTTATCAACAATATTTTTGTTATAGTCTGCCATTCCATATCCTTTGTCTAATATGACTTCATCATCTTTCGCAATAAGAATTGTCCCACTAAATTTATTTTTAACAGAATAATTATCTATATATTTAGACAGCTTAGATTGAACATCTGTTTTAGAATCATTAATCGAAGAGGATATTGCAAATCCTATCACTACTAGCATAAATGTAAATAATAAAAATATTACTTTAATTACATATTTTTTTTCAATATTATATCACCCCTCAATTATTGATATGCCCACTTGCGAACATGTTTATCATATTATTTTATTTATGATTTTATAATTCAAAAGATCATTAAGAATATATATTATCTTTTAAATTGCTAATTCTTATTCATTTGTTTACCATTTAACTCTTGATTTCGAAGATTCCGTTATTTATAAATGATCTATGTTATATTACAAAAAATAAAAAAGCTCCAACGGTATCTCTTGGCGCTTTTTACTATTTTAAAAATAATTAGAAGTTAAACTGTTTATATACAAATTCAACTTTCAGATCATGCTAACATAAAAATTTATAACCATAATCTAGTATGGTTATTTTTTTAATTTTAATTTATTTTAAAACGAACTATCTTATGTTTCAATAAGTCCCAATTATAGTTTAAACTCAATCCTTTAGCACCCTTTACTGCTAAGAATGTCATAGTTCCTGTAAACTCTCCTTTAGGTCCCAGATTACCACTTTCAAATGTATGATTGGCATCTATCATTGTTACTATAGGATCCGTAATTTTTCCTTTATCATCCTGAATCTGAAAATCATCGCCATAATTCATCTTACTATTACCTCCATTTTTAACAGTTATAGTTGCAATAACATATTCTAATCCTCCATCTGGCCTACTAACTTTATTTCCATTTGATGTATCTATTTTATCAATTTTCACAGATATACCATTAATCTTTACTGCCTCCCCCACTTTGTAGAAGTCTTTAACAGTTGGCAGTAAGATACTAGTTACGTGTGTACTCACGCTCTTTTTAACCCTGTTTGATTCTACTATGTTATATATACCAAAGCCTCCAGCAAGTACAAATATAGCTACTACACTTGAAATTATAATACGCTTATTTTTGTTCATTAATATCTCCTTTGAATTTACTTTTTTAAGTTATCATTCATATAACTAATTACGTAAGTTACTTTTTCATTTCTAAGATATCTGATAATCCTGAAACTATAGGTATAACATTGTATGGGTATTTATTACTTAGTATAATAATCACATAATTTTTATTAATATTTTTCCCTATATATGATGAATAGCCTAAAATACTTCCATTATCCCAAATCATTTTATCCCCATTACCTTTTTTTGTAATAATCAATCCATATCCATAACTATGTAGGCGTGGAGTAATCATATCATTTAATGATTTTTTATTAATTAATTTTTTTCCAAGTAAAGCATTATCCCAGGTATATAAATCCTTAACTGTTGAATAAATCCCTCCAGCAGAGTATTGTGTTGAGCTTTCTGAATTAAATGCTGGTTTATATTTGTCCTGTTTTTTAGATAGATAATATCCAATTGCTTTGTTCTTTATAGTCCTCTTATTGCTTAAAAATCCGGTGTTATTTAGTTTTAAAGGTTTAAATATGTTTTTTTCTACATACTGTTCATATTTCATACCTGACACTTTTTCTATTATATATCCAAGTAATATATAATTTGATCCACTGTACTCGTACTTTGTTCCAGTCACAAATTTGAGTGGTTTATTTTTAAAAAGCTCGATGATTTCCAATGGTGTATAAGTATATTTTCCTTTTTTGGACGGTTGATTATAATCTGGAATTCCTGAGGTGTGAGTAAGAAGACTGTATATTTTTATTTTATCTCCCTCTGGATAGTCTGGAATATATTTGTCAACTGTGTCTTGCACACTTAAAAGTTTCTTTTCTTGTAACATTAAAATTGCTGTAGCCGTAAATTGTTTTGTTAATGACGCAATTTCAAAAACTGTTTTTGATTTATTAGCAATTTTATTATTCTTGTCTGCCATTCCATATCCATTATCTAATATTACCTCATTATCTTTCGCAATAAGAACTGTGCCACTAAATTTATTCTTTGCTGAATAATTTTTTATATATTTAGACATTTTAGATTGGATATCACTATTATCTACTTTTGCACTATTCGTTGTATTGATCGTATCCCTTGCACAGCCTATTAATAATATCGTAAATATAAATATAAAAACTACTACTTTTATTATAATTTTCTTTATCATTAATATATCCTCCAAATTATTAATAGGCCAAGCTCATTATTTTAATTGAACGGTGTTTCAACTAAATTTCCATCACTTAACGATGCAATTCCGTCGCTATATGCTTGAATAAATTTACCTTTATAAATTGTTTCTTTATTTGTTTTTAGTTCTGTTACCGTACATTTAATCTTATCATTTATATAAACCTTCCCACTACCAGTAACAAACAATTTATCTTTACTTATTGGTGTACTTAGTAGAAATAGCTCCCATTTACCGCCTAATTTACCATAATGTATCTTATCGATTTTATTATTACTATTAATATTTCCAATATAAACTTGATCATTATTATCTATTGCAAGTAAGCATGATTTTGTTGAATCACCAAAGTTCAAAGCATGATCTGGCCCAGTTGCATAAACCTTGCTATTTGTTAAATCTTCGTACACCATTTTGTCTTCATGGGGTATTACTTGAATGTTTCCTATGTATTCAGAATTAGTAACAACTTTTTTTCTTGATTTCATTATATTTACCCAATATATAGAATAATACTTATAACCATTCTTAACTTTTATATAAATTACATTTGTTAAAGGTGATGCTTCAATATCCTTTACAGTAGACGCTGAACTAATCATCAAAATATCGGATACTTTACTTTTTTGTGATTGAGTAACATCATAATATGATAATGATAGATTTCTGTTTAATGTTTCTACAATAAGCATTCTATTTCTATCTGGAAGCCATTTACAAAATGATATTTTGGCCCCATTAGATGAAGGTATATTAACGCTTTTACATGTTTTAGTATTAACAACATATAACTCTTTATTTAAGTAATATGAAATATAACTTGCATCATAGGAAATATTTATGGTTGTAGCGTTACTTGGTACTTTAAACGTTGAAACAGAAGTCTTATTACTTCGCGTTGAGTCTCCTACCTTTTGAGATTTAACTGTAGTACTTGAAGTTAAAAGGTAATTATTCAAATAGAAAAATCCACCACCCTGTACAATTAATGAAATTATAATGCATAATCTCAATTTTTTAAATACATTACTCATAACTTACTCTCCTATCTGTTAATTATTAACTATAAAAGCAGATGGAACTGCCCTTTCGCCAAGTGCGTTGCAGGGTTTATTAATGATACTTCCATCATTATACATTGTAGTTGATGAACCACCATCTAAATTAGATGCATTATATGCGCCATATTGAATCATTATATTTTGTACATCTCTAAGTGATGCACCTAGGCTTTTAGTAGTTCTTCCATCAATAGCCAGTAATATTATAGCGCCATCACTGCGCTGTCCTATTGCGGTCCTTGGTGCAATTCCCCACCCTCCATCTCCAGACTTTATTGTTTCCTGACCATTAACTACAAGTGCTGGTCCAAAAGAAACCGCTTCTGTTACAGAAAACTTTTTCAAATCATTCAAGGTATAAGGACCTACAAGAAGTTGTGCATCTTTTGTAATTGCAGTAACATCAACCTTTTTATCTGGATCTGTTATATCATTAAATTTAATCTTTCCATTGCTCATTATAATGCCTGTTGGTTTTCCACCCGTACCAGTCCATTTCGTATTAGTTGATGATGAGTCAGAAAATCCTCCAGCATTAATAGCAGCTACTGCACCATTGTCTTGAGCTATCTGGCTTGTTAGTTCACCTTGAGTTCCTAGTTTATTACTGTAACCAACTTTTACTCTTGTTGGATCTTTAATAATAAGAAGATAACCTGTAAACTTTATTCCATTAGAGATATCATATCTTTCAATACTATTGTCATGACTACTAATAAATTTAATACTATTATTATTGACCTGTTGCATAACCTGCACTGTATCTTCATCCCGGATTTTTTGAATTTCTGCATCAGACAAAAATAGCTTTGCAATCCATTGATGACTAAGTGTAGTCATTGCAGCATCTACAATTGTTTTTTTTACATTAGTAAATGGACCATGGAATATAATTAATGGAGCGGTCACTCCTGTAAATATTAATCCAAAAATTAGATAAAATGTAAAATTTCTTAGTTTATGTTTCTTTTTTTTCCTTGATATATTCTTTGTTCCCATATTTTCCTCCTCTGTTCCCAAAATCTCATTTCATAATTTGTAATTAACTGCTATATATAAAACATAATATACATCGCGTTCACATTACACTATTGTGCCATATATTCAATCAATTTACAATAATAATTTTATATTTATGATAGTAAAAAATCTCTCCACAAAAGTGAAGAGATCCATTACGAACCAATTATCTTAAAACGTTCATAAATACAAGTGCAAATAAAAACACACCAACACATATTCTATACACAGCAAATACTCTCATTCGCTTATTCTTTAGGAAAGCCATGAATTTATTTACTACTACAATAGCTACTATAAATGATACAACGAACCCTGTTATTAATGACATTACCTCAATACCCGTAAGTGCCATTTTAGCTTTAAATAATGTTAGAGCTGTTGCTCCAATCATTGTAGGTATTGCAAGGAAAAATGAAAATTCAGCTGCTGCAACGCTGTTTAATCCAACAATCCATGCTCCCATTATTGTTGAAGCAGATCTTGACATACCAGGCCATAGGGCAAGACATTGAAAGCACCCTATAAGTATAGCTTGAGGTAAAATAATATTATCAACATTTCCAATTACATCTTTACTTCTAAATTTGTTTTCAACCAAAATCATTAAAATACCACCAACTATTAATGCGGCAAGTACAGGAACAGGTCCAAACAAAGTTGCCTCTATTTTCTTATGTAATATAAGTCCCAATACTGCCGATGGCATAAATGCTACAATAACATTAATCAACATTTTAAAACCTGATTTGCCCGGAGTTAGATTTTTTAAATAATGCACCAACTTAGCCCGGTAAAGAACTACAATTGCAAGAATTGCTCCAAGCTGAATAACAATTTCAAATAAGGTAGCAAAGTCACCTGTAAAGTTTATAAAATGACCAACTATTATCATATGTCCAGTAGACGAAATCGGAAGGAACTCAGTTATTCCTTCAACTATACCCATTATTATTGATTGTAATATTAATATCATAAATTTCACTCACCCTTGTTTAGAGATTTTTTAGTATTTGTTGGCACAGATTTATCTATATTTTTATTTTTATTACTTGCATCTTGTACGACCTTTTTAATAACTACTGTTGAATCAGTAGCTAAAAAATAATGATTTATATAAAAAAAACCTAAACATTGCAAAGATAAAGATATTACTATCCAAATGCTTATTTTTTTCTTCCACTTCATATTGCTTCTCCTTTAACTTTAAAATATTCTTTTATAATTTATCACACATTTACCTTTTCTCTACATATATAATTGAAGGTACAGTTCTCTCGCCTTCACTACCACAAGGCTTGTTTATAACTTTATCATTATAAAACATTGTAGAAGAAGAACCACCATCTAAATTAGTAGCATTATAAGCCCCCGCTTTGTACAATACGTCTTGTGCATCTCTTAAAGTAGCTCCTATACTAGAGAGCTCCCTACCGTCAATGACTAATAATAATATCGTCCCATCTTTCTTTTGTGCAATACATGTTCTAGGTGCAATTCCCCAACCCCCATCACCTGTATTTATAGCTTTCTTACCATTAACTATAATTGCTGGTCCAAATGATACTGCCTCAGTTACTCCGGATTTTTTCATTTCGTTAAGAGAATAAAAACCGACTAAGAGCTTACCTAATTTAGTAAATGCTACACATTCTCTCTTTTGATTTTCATCTTTAATATCGTCATAAACAATTTTTCCATTAGATATTATAACTCCAGCTGGATTTGCTCCAACTCCTGTTTTAATAGTTCCAGAAGTTTTATCTATAAATGCGCCACCATTAATTGCAGCTTGTGCATTATTATTTTTTGCAATATCACTAGTACGCTCCCCTTTTGTTCCAAGATTACTGCTATAACCTATTTTTAACCTAGTCGGGTCATTGATCTCTAGTAAATACCCTTTGAACTTTTTACCTTTAACATCATATCTTTCAATACCATTATCATTTTTATTTTTTACTGTTACATCTGAATCTACACCATTTAAATTATTTTGCGCTATAACTTCTATTTTCTGATCACTCATAATTTGTTTTATTTTATCATTTGATAAAAATGATGTTGCTAGATATTGTAAAGTATAGGTAGTCATTTCTGCACCTACCACTGTACTCTTCACATTTTTAAATGGACCATAATAAACCATAAATGGGCCTGTAATAGTTGTGAACACTAATTCAAATATTATAAACAATAAAACATTAAGGCTTGTTCTTTTTTTATTTTTTATTTCTTTCATCATTTCCATCCTTTTTCTTATTAGGTACTATTCTAGGATAGCATTTCTGCTATTAATAAAAATGTTTATCCCCTTTCCACTTCTTATATATTATATCTATAACATTAAAAACAGATTAAAAGCCGTTAATTTTGTTTAATATAACAGTTACTTTTGTTATAAAAGTAATACATTTACGAATACTATAATAATGATATTAGTTATTTGATTGAGTAGTCACGGAAACTAATATGTAAAACTTGAATTTGTATGAAGTAATATCGAACTATAATTTTTGTGTTAAGAGAGCAGTTAGTAATAAAAATAGGCATAGCAA
>NZ_JAHLDV010000092.1 GCF_018861865.1 Clostridium frigoris | reverse complement strand
ACAATTATACCAAATAGAGGGGGTCATTGTTTTTTGTGCTAAAAACAGCTACAATCCTTGCAATAGCAGGGTTTTAAATAAATAAAACAAAGATAGTGTTAACACTATCGAAAAATTAAGAGAGGTGAAATTATGACAAAAAAATTCAAAGCATATTTATCAATATATTTGAGCATTTTTTTATTGTTTACGATTTTAGTTCAAAATGTGCATGCACAGGATCTAAATATTAATGCAATAAGTGCTATAGCGTTAGACTGCGATTCAAAAGTTGTTTTATACGAAAAGAATGCATATACTCCAATTGAAATTGCAAGTACTACAAAGATAATAACTGCACTTGTTGCAATTAAATGTGGAGATTTAAATCAAAAAATAACTATTTCAAAAAAAGCTGCTACTATACGTGGTTCCGAGATAGGCTTAAAACAAGGAGAAGAAATAACATTAAAAGAGTTATTATATGGACTTTTGATGAGATCTGGAAACGATGCAGCAATTGCAATTGCAGAAGGTGTAAGTGGAAGCGTTGATGAATTTTTAAAGCTTATGAATGAGTATGCCTTAGAAATTGGATTATTAAACAGTAATTTTGAATCTCCCCATGGATTAGATAGTAGCAATCATTATTCAACCGCATACGATTTAGCTTTAATAACTGCGAAAGCAAAAGAGGTTAAAACTTTTAATGACATTGTAGGCTCTAAAGATGTTGTTGCTGATGATCATAATTTTACTAGAAGTTATCATAATATTAATAAGATTTTGTCTCTTTTGCCTAATTCAACAGGAGTAAAAACAGGATTCACAGGAAAAGCAGGCAAATGCCTTGTGACTTCTGTGAAAATTCAAAATAGAGATATTATTATTATTACATTAAATTGTACGCCACGATGGAAAGAGACTGAAAAGATAAATAATTATATTGAAAAAACTTATAAATATAAAAAGGTGGTAAAGAAAGGCGATATTTTAGGAAAACTAATTTTAAAAAATGGAGATAAAAATGTAGAAATGGTAAGTAAAAGAGATATTATAGTTCCGGTTAAAAGTGATGCAAAAATTGATGTGAAAATTAAAAAACCGTTATACGAGCTTTATGCACCAATAAGCGAGGGTGAAAAAATTGGAAGAGTAGATGTATATGCAAA
Organism: Clostridium frigoris; assembly: GCF_018861865.1. Classification (GTDB taxonomy): domain Bacteria; phylum Bacillota; class Clostridia; order Clostridiales; family Clostridiaceae; genus Clostridium_AD; species Clostridium_AD frigoris. The sequence continues at coordinate 6,215 of NZ_JAHLDV010000092.1, read as the reverse complement.
TAATAAACTTTTATTAACTCAAAGTTTGGTGTCTAAGAACAATGTTAAAAGCAAAACTGATTTTAGACTTAGATTTGATAAAATTAAAAATTTCATTTTACATTAAGAAAGCCACATGTGGCTTTTTTTATTTTGTTTTTTAATAAGTTATATAAATAAACATTGCTAATAGCTTTTTTATAGCTTTTAGAGTGAGCCTAAGAGAAGTGAGATATGTATAAGCTAGTAATGTGAAACGAATTAGTATATCGCTTAAATGGTCTATATACCTTTTTTAATAATATTAAGAAGATGTGATTTTTAAGTAAAATTTATAAATAAGTTTAGAGTGGTTAAATCATCTATTGGGTCACTACAATATTAGTCACATAATATTAACAACTTTATTTTTGTAAAATCATTGAAATAATTGTAATTTTCCGTTAAAATAGTCTTTGAAGAAAGGATTGATTACTTGAAAAATCTTTTTAAAAAGTTCTTGCCACTAATACTTATAGGTTCAGTTCCTTTTTCAAATTTATTTTATTGGACATTAAATAGTACTCATAGAGGTGTTTATAATCTAACTACGGATTTGGATAGGGCTTTGCCACTTATAAAAATTTTTATAATACCCTATATGACTTTATGGTTTTTTTTAGCCTTTTGCTTTGTATATCTGTGCTTTAAAAACAGAAAAGTTTATTATAAAATTATGATTACTTTATTTCTATGTTATGTTGTTGCTTTTATTACGTATTACTTTTTTCAAACTACGGTTATAAGGCCTATAGTTACTGGTAATGATATATTGTCGAAGATGATTTTATTTACCTACAATTCAGATGAACCATATAATTGTTTTCCGAGCATTCATGTTATTACAGCATACTTGGCTGTTAAGGGGATTAACGCTACTAATGCTAGGAAGTCAATTAAAATTCCAGTTAACATAATAGGATTTCTTATTATTATATCTACTGAATTCGTAAAACAACATGTGATAATGGATATATTTTTCGCAATGTTTTTATGTAGCGCGATTTATGACCTAATTATTTATCTAGAACTTCGGTATAATGTTTATAATTCATTAAAAGCATTCAATTTGGATAAACAAGAAATTGAACAATAATAAAAGCTAAAAGCTGCTGAAAATTATTCAGCAGCCTTTAACTTTTATACTATAATGATTTTATCATCTTTTAATTCTACAGATATATTTGAACCCTCGGTAAATTCATTTTGTAGATAATGCTCTGCAATCTCATCTTCAACATATTTTTGAATAGTTCGTCTTAGTGGTCTTGCTCCATATTTATCATCATATCCTTTTTCTAATATAAAGTCAGCTACAGCTTTTGAAACATTCAGTGTAATATTCTTTTCGCCTACTTCCTCAATTACCTCCGTAATCATTAAATCTACGATTTCTCTAAGCTCTTTCTTTTCAAGAGGTGTAAATACAATTATTTCATCTACCCTATTTAAAAATTCAGGTTTAAATGTTTGTTTTAATGCATCCTTTACACGAGCCTCAAGTATTCCGTAATCACCGTTAACAAAGCCAATGTTGCTTGATTTAAACTCAGTACCTGCGTTCGATGTCATTATTATCACGGTGTTTTCAAAGAAAACAGTTCTGCCTTGGCTATCTGTTAGTATTCCGTCATCAAGAATTTGAAGTAACATATTAAATACATCTGGATGAGCTTTCTCTATTTCATCTAGAAGAATTACTGAATATGGTTTTCTTCTGACTTTTTCAGTTAATTGTCCACCTTGATCATATCCTACATAACCTGGTGGTGCGCCAATTAGTTTTGAAACTGTATGCTTTTCCATATATTCAGACATATCAATTCTTATTAGTGCGTCCTCACTTCCAAAAAGCTCACAGGAAAGTGTTTTAACAAGTTCTGTTTTTCCAACACCCGTTGGTCCAACGAAAATAAAAGAGGAGGGTTTTTTCTTTTTTCTAAAGCCTGAACGATTTCGCCTTATTGCTCTAGACAAACTTTTAATCGCTTCATTTTGACCTATAACTCGTTTATGAAGCCTGTTTTCTAAATTTAATAGCTTTTTCGCTTCTTTTTCTGTAATTTTTTGAATTGGAATTTTAGTCCATGATTCAATAACGAAAGCAATATCTTCTATAGTAATTTGAACCTCACTACATGTCTTTTGAGTTTCACTAATATCTTCATTTACTTTGCATAGCTTTGTCCTATATTCAGCAGCCTTTTCAAAATTTCCATTAGCCTCTGCTTCATTTTTCTCTGTTTGAATTCTGATTGACTCCTCTTTGAGTCCTAAAAGTTCAATGAGCCCTTTATTTTTTAGATTTGCTCTAGAACCAGCTTCATCAATTACATCAATTGCTTTATCTGGCAAAAATCTATCAGTTATATATCTCTCAGATAAGGTTACAACTTCTTCAATTACATCATCCGATATTTTTACTTTATGGTAATCCTCATAGTATCCTCGTATTCCTTTTAAAATCTCTATTGTTTCAGCTATAGTAGGTTCCTCAACTAGAACTGGCTGAAATCTTCGCTCTAGTGCTGCGTCTTTTTCTATATATTTTCTATATTCTTCAAGAGTGGTTACACCAATAACTTGTATTTCTCCTTTTGCTAAAGCAGGCTTTAGGATATTAGCTGCATTCATTGCCCCGCCCTGAACCTCACCGGCACCCATAATATTGTGCACTTCGTCAATAACTAATATTATATTTCCATTTTCCTTAGCTTCTTCAATAATCGACTTCATACGGCTCTCAAATTGTCCTCTAAATTGTGTGCCTGCAACTACAGCTGTTAGGTCAAGTAAATAAACTTCAGCATTAAATAATTTTTCTGGAACTTGTTTTTCGATAATCCTTACAGCTAGCCCCTCAGCAATTGCTGTTTTGCCCACACCGGCTTCACCAATTAATATAGGATTATTTTTACCTCGTCTATTTAATATTTGAACCACACGGTCAATTTCTTTATATCTGCCAATGACTTTGTCTACACCGTTTTGTTTTGCTTTGTCTGTTAAGTTTACCCCATATGTATCTAAATGTTTTCGCTTCTTCTTAAACCAGCTTTTTTTTGATTTATCATCTGATGCATTTTTAATTTTTGGGGAAGCTTCAACATCATCCTCTGTAAAATCGTTATTTTTATCGATAGATGAGAACAATCCATTAAAAATGTTACCAATAATATTTTTCTCTTCGCCATTTTTAATGTTCTTATCTGATGGGTTTAAATCATCATGGGCTACATCTTCTAAATTCATGTCGTTAAACATGGTACCCATTTGTTCATTTAAGCTTTCAATATCCTCTGAGGATAATCCAGCTTGCTGCATTAATTGATCCATGACGGGAATCCCCTTTTTTTTAGCACATTCTATACATAATCCTATAGTTTCAGTTTTACCATTTTCAATTTTTGAGGTTAATATCATTGCTATATTTTTTTTGCATATTTCACATAACTTCATTTAAATCATCTCCATATTTTATGATGTATTGAATATTATTATAGTATATCATTTTTTAACAGAAATTGTTCAATATATTCAGATTGTTCATTTTTCATTAGTAAGTATCATTATTTATTGCATTTAAATGGCACCCTCTATTTTATTCTATTATTATACATATATTCCTCTTTAAAAATAGTAAATTATTAGTTTTTTTAATCTTAATATATTATAGTATGCAGTTTTAATATCGGTGTTACAAAAATATGAATAGCCAGATATATTTAATATGCACATTTATTTGCAATTTTACATATTTTAATATAATAGTGCTTAAGGAGGTTATATTATGAGTTATGAGCCCTACGACTGTATTGATGTAGGAAGTGAATTTTGTCCGTGTCATCTTGCTGAAACAGGAGATTGTATATTATGTTCTCAGCTAGCAGGGAAGGATTTTTGCGACTGCTGCAACTTTAATGGAGTATGTATTTATCAAGAGTATGCAACGAATGGTTACAAAGCTAAAGAAAGTAGAAAAAATTATAATTGTAAAATATTAGAGAAAAATAGATTTGAAGACAATGTTATTGTACTTACTGTTTGTGCAAGTGATAAATTAGTAAGTGAATTGGTTCATGTTGGAAGTTATATATTTGTTAGAAGACCGAGTGCAGAGGCTAGGTTTGATACACCAATATCAATAATGGATACTGATACGACAAATAATACCATCAGCATTGCAATAGAACTAAAGGGATCTAAAACTAAAGCATTAGATATGTTGAAAATAGGAGAGGACCTACTCATAAAAGGTCCATTTTGGAATGGTACTTTAGGATTAAAAAACATATATGAAATTAAAAATAGTAAGTGCTTAATTGTAGCAAGGGGAATAGGGCAGGCACCTATGATACCTGTTCTTAAACATTTACATGCAAATAACAATGAAATTATAGTTGTGATTGATAATTCGCCATATAAGAATAGTTTTGTATATGAGTATATAGAAAAATATGCAACAAAGGTTATAGAATGTAACACAATAGGTTCAAATGGAATAATGACGGAGGAATTTAATAATTTATTAAAAGAATTAACTATTAATAATGATATTAGTTTAGTTCATTGTGACGCTGTAGATATACTGAATTATGAGCTGATGAAGAGAGTCGAATTTATAGATAAAAATATTAAATATTCTTGCTGTAACAACGCAAAAATGTGTTGTGGAGAAGGAGTGTGTGGTTGTTGTACAAGAACTAATAACGATCTTAAATTAAGAAGACTCTGTAAAATGCAGACAGAACCTAAATATGTATTAGAAGGGAGGAGAATATTTTGAAGGTTATCATAATTGGTGGTGGATGGTCTGGATGCATGGCAGCAATCACGGCAAAAAGAGCAGGAGCGCAGGTTGCATTATACGAGAAAACAGATATGCTTTTAGGACTTGGAAATGCAGGTGGTATAATGAGAAATAATGGAAGATATACTGCGGCAGAAGAATTGATAGCGCTTGGGGCAGGTGATTTAATTCATGTAACTGATGAGAATAGTAGGCATAAAAATGTTGAATTTCCTGCGCATAAAAATGCCTGGCTTTATGATGTAAATAAAATTGAACCAGCAGTGGTTAAGTGTTTAAAAGACATGAATATAGAATTAAATATGATAACAAGGGTAGTAGATGTTGAAAAAAAAGGAAATAAAATAAAAGGCATATATTTATCAGATGGCAAGTATGTAGAGGCAGATGTATTTATAGAAACTACGGGTTCAACAGGGCCAATGGGTAACTGTTTAAAGTATGGAAATGGGTGTTCAATGTGTGTGTTAAGGTGCCCAGCATTTGGGCCTAGGGTAAGCATAAGTTATAGAGCGGGTATTGAAGATTTAAAAGGGGAAAGGGAAGCAGATGTATATGGAGCATTTAGTGGATCATGTAAACTAGCTAAGTCTTCTTTGGGTGATGACGTTATGAAGGAGCTTAATGAGAACGGAGTAGTTGTTTTAAAAGTACCAGAGGAAGATGTGAATTTAGATAAACTAAAAATGAAAGTATGTCAGCAATATGCACTCAAAGAGTTTGCTGAAAATATGATTTTGCTTGATACTGGCGATGCGAAGCTAATGACCTCATATTATCCACTAGATAAGCTAAGGAAAATTAAAGGCCTTGAAAAAGCAAAATATATAGATCCAATAGCAGGGGGAAAGGGAAACTCCATAAGATATTTATCTGTAGCCCCAAGAACAAACAATATGAGGGTTGTAGGCCTTGATAATTTGTTCTGCGCAGGTGAAAAGGCTGGTTTATTTGTAGGCCACACAGAAGCTATGTCGACAGGTGCTTTGGCAGGACATAATGCTGTACGAAATTACCTGGGAATGCCTCTTTTAATATTACCTAGTGCACTCGCCATTGGGGACTTAATATCCTATGCAAATGAAAAAATGAAATCTAAAGAAGGAAGAAGAAACAGATATACATTTGCAGGAGCAGAATATTTTAAGAGAATGGTAGAACGTGGACTATATACTTTAGATATTGATGAAATTAAGAGGAAAGTTGAGAAATTAAATTTGACTGATATATTTAAAGAAAAACTTATATAGATTAATAATTAAAAGGCTAGCTATGCATAATGTGTACCCTTTGTCAAGGACAATCTAAAAAAAAGTCTACGCTGATTTAAGAAGATGATTTCTGTATTGAACAGGAGTCATCTTTTTTAAACCCCATTGATATCTAA
>NZ_JAHLDV010000091.1 GCF_018861865.1 Clostridium frigoris | reverse complement strand
TTTCTTCAGAATACCCAATTTTACTCACCATGATATCTTTCCCCTTTCGTAAAGCCTATACTGTATAATATACTATATTTCTCTCTACGACAACTATCTTAACACATAGGGTTGTTCTAATGTTTGTACTTGTGTTGGTAATGTTCCAGTCAAACCAAATTGTTTTCTTTCTTCTTTAGTAAATGCAGTTCCTTTATTAAGGAACGGATTATTCAAAATTTCTGTAGCTAACATAAATTACTCCTCCTGTGATTTCTTTGATAATTATAAATACTAGACTTATCTAATGGGCTCCTATGGTCTATTACTACTAAAAATAGCAATGAAAATTAATTATTATTCATAATTAAACTTTGTCTCTCTTTTATCTTTATTATACGTTGATATTTTTTTTATGACCAATATAGATTATTTATTAGGTTATAAACAAAATTTATAACATGATAAATAGAAGTTCAAGATCGTACTAAATACAACAAAGCAAAAGAATGAATTATATTTTATTTACATAAAAATTGGATACTAATATCATAATTACTTGTTATTATAAAAATAATATAATAGCCTATAAAGTAGACATTTTAAATTATCTACTTTATAGGCTATATTAACAAAATTGATGCAGGATATTTTATCTGAGATTAAAAAATTAAAATATTGAAGCCATTACTTAGATTATAGCAATGTCGATTACAAACTTTGAGATGCTTTAGAATCAATAACACCGTTCTTAATTTCTTCTAGATATTTCTCACCTTTAACTGCATCGTATTTACCTTCCCATTTGGACATAACTACAGCAGCTAATGAGTTACCAACTACATTTACAACTGTTCTTGCCATATCAAGAATACGGTCAATTCCAGCGACAAATGCTACTCCTTCTAATGGAATACCTACAGATCCAAGAGTAGCTAATAATACAACTAAAGATGCTCCTGCAACACCTGCCATACCTTTTGAAGTAATTGCAAGAACTACCACTAAGTTAATTTGAGCAAGTACTGACAAATGAACTCCATATAACTGAGCAATAAAAAGCGCTGCAATAGATTGATATAATGTCGATCCATCTAAATTAAATGAATAACCAGTTGGAATAACAAAGGATACAATAGATTTTGAACAACCAAAGCTCTCCATTTTGTTCATTACTCTAGGTAATACCGCTTCAGAACTTGCTGTAGTATATGCGAGAATAATTTCATCTTTTAAAACCTTAATTAATGAAAAAATATTTACTCCTACCATTTTAGCTATTAATCCCAGTATTACTAAAACGAAGAATATCATACATCCATAAATAGTAAAAGTTAACTTACCCAGAGGAATTAGAGATTTAAGACCAAATTTTGAAACGGTCACACCCATTAAACCAAATACTCCAATTGGTGCCACTTTCATAACTTGATTAGTTACCCAGAACATTGCCTCAGAAATCCCTTGACATAATCGAAGGACGGGTTTTGCTTTTTCCCCCACTGCAGAAATTCCTAATCCGAACATAACCGAGAAGAATATAATAGAAAGCATATTACCTTCAGCCATAGCGCTAACAATGTTTGTAGGAACAATATTTACAATCATATCTACCATACTGTGATTTGCAACAGTTTTAGTAGTACTTACATAACTTGATATATTAGTTTTTACAAGCGATGCCATATCTATTCCTGTTCCAGGATGGAATACATTGCCTGCCAATATTCCAACCAAAATGGCAACTGTAGTTACTACTTCAAAGTAAATTAAAGTCTTTAGACCTAATCTACCAATTTGTTTTCCATCTTCTCCACCTGCAATTCCAACAACAAGTGAACAAAATATAATTGGAACTATAATCATTTTAATTAGACGTATGAAAACATCGCCTAAAGGTTGTAGAAATGGTATAACTGCTGGGTTACCATAGAAAATAGCACCCACTATAACACCAAGTGTAAGTCCGATAAGAATCTGTGTACCTAGTCCAAGTTTGAATTTTTTCATCCTGTGTTCTCCTTCGAATTTTCCATTAATATAATATTCATATAATTGAAGTTTTAATAAAATATTAATTGCTATTATGGTATTTAAAAACAAAAAAAATACTCTACTTGTTATTATAGAGTTAAGTATATTTTCTTCTGCAATTTAAGTTTTATTGTAGTACTAGCTTATGGAAAATGCAAGTTTTATTTTAGATGAATTCATTTGTATAAAAAACAATAAATTTAAAAAAACATATAACAACTAAGTTACAAATTATTCACAACCAACGGGGGTTCTAATGGGCAAAGGGAATTTAATAAAACCAAAATCAAGAAAAAATTAAAACTAATGTTAGCAAATATTAGGGACTATCCACTTTCGTTCTATATTTCAAAGAAGGTAAATATAATTGTACAATGACGATATTAGAAAGGAGAAACATTTATGAGTAAGCCGCTTAAGGTTATGATTGATGATTATATTAAGCTTAAAATGCAAGAAGATATTAATTATGTGGAACTCTATAAAACAAAAAGTAAAGAACTTAATTATGAGGATTATGTGGAATATGCTATGGTTTTTTGCCCTGACCACATGTGGTTTTTGAAATCATTTGGTCTAGAAAATGCTTTTAAATTAGCTGCATCATATATAAAAGCTAATGAAAATAAAATAAATAATTGCAAGCAGTTTGATGATATTATTAAACTTATGTATAACGGTAAAATAAAAAATTTTGATGAATTCTCACAGTATGATAGAGCTTTAGCAATGGGTATATATTTAAATTTAATGCCTAGCAAAGTATTCGTGCACGCGGGACCTCGTCATGCATTGAAATATATATTAGGTACAGAATACAATTCAAAGATAAAGACATTAGAAGGTACAAATAAAATTGAATATATAGATATATGTGACTTGCCGATAGAGTTTCAACAGTTTAAAGACAATATGTATCTAGTAGTTGATTGTTTATGCTATATATATTCTAGGTTAAAGAAAAATAAATTGCTTAAATAAAAACAACTAAATTTTATTCGGATTATAATAGACCCAAACCCTTAAGAAATTACTCTTAGGGGTTTGGGTCTATTCATTAATAGTTTTATTACTATTAATACAAAAATAACAATTATTAGCTTCCTTAAATGTTCAATAGCATTCATATTGTGACTATGAAGTATAAAGTCTATATTTCATATGTCCTAAATTCAATAATTAACTTTCTCTTTTAAATAAATAATATTACCAAAGCCACCATCAACACGTTCAAATTGAGTATTTGTTTTTTTTGCAATATATGCTCTTTGACCCATAAAATCAAATGGTACTTCATCCGCATTTCCAGCTTTAATATCTTCACATAACAGAATGATATTAGCCAATAATTCTTTTGGTGCATCTCCTGATCCATGAGAAAGAAGTATTTTGTCAAATTTTCCGTCTGTTTTTAATAATAAATTCCTCATAGACTTTTCATAGCTAGTTATACCTAATGAATTTTTGTCAAATAAAACAGTGGCTTGATTTGCAGCATCTCCAACCATTAGGATTCTTTCTTCTTTAAAAAGAATAGCCATTTGTCCTGGTGTATGTCCGGCCGCATCGTAGACTTCTAAGGTTATTCCTCCAAGATTAAATACTGCTCCATCCTTCAAATCTTTATAGAATGATGAAGACCTTGTTTGCACATAATCACTCTCTTTAATTTTATCAAAATCTTTATATTGACTTTTAACATAATTTTTACGTAGAGTTAAATCGTTATGTTCCTTGTATACTTCTTCATCAGCATGGTTCATATATACATCATCAAAATTTGGTGCACCAGATGCATGATCCACATGTCCATGCGTAAGTATTACAGTGATTTTTTTGTTTGTAAGTTTATTTACATATTCGCTTAAATTCCCAACACCAGTTCCAGTATCTATAAGAATAGCTTTCTTATCTCCTTCTACTAAATACATTAATTCATCAGTAGGTCCAAAAATTCTTATAATACTCTCAGAGATTTTTTTAGATTTAAAATATTTTAATGATTCCATTCTTCTGCCTCCATATAATAATTTCAAATTTTTAAAACTTTTTAAATAGGGATGTTGTAAAACACTACAACATTCCCATTATATCTCTCTTTTGCTTATTTCGCCAAACCTAAATATCTAGTGAAGCGAGGTATTCTTGATATTTAAATTGTTACATATAAGTTTAAAGCAATATAATCAATATATTGTTAATTATTAAATAATATAGTAAAATAATTTTATAAATGAATAAGATAAGGGGGTATGATTTGTGCAATTTATTGGTGTTGATGTACATAAGGAAAAATTGACGGTGGCAAGTATAGATGAGAAATTAAATATAGAATTTATAGATAATATGGTTCCTGATGGGCTACTTAATTATTTGAAAAATAAAGAAGTATCTATAATAGCGGTGGATGCTCCATATAAATTGAATTATGGGTTTATGAATAATGATAAGTATAGGATGACTTTAAATTGCAAACTAAAGGGACATTACAACAAAAAAGTTAGCGAGTATGAATTATCAAGAAGAGGAATAAATCCATTTTCTACTCCAGGAAGCATGGATGAAATTACTGGATGGAAAGGGTGGATGAAAACAGGATTTAATCTTTTTGCAAAGCTTGAGGAATTAGGATATAAGGAAATAAATATCAGAAAATCTAGTGATAATATTCAAGGCTTTATAGAAGTGTTTCCTCATGCCTGTTTTACAGTTTTGTTAGAATATATTCCTTCACCAAAAGATACTGATAAGGGGTTAAAAGAAAGAATTGATATACTAGAGAAATTAGGGTTTAAAGGTGTTGAAAAAATACTTTCTGGATGTGGAAGACACGCAAAAACAGATAAGCTAGATGCAATTATAGCAGCATATACCGGTTATTTAACTTACATAGGTAATGTTACTTTTGTTGGCAATACGGATGAAGGTCAGATAGTTTTACCGACTTGTGGTTTGAAAGAGTCTTATAAGAGGTTAAAAAAATAAATAAAACAAAGATAGTATTAACACTATCTTTGTTAATCAGTATAGATACTATGATGCCCCTAACTATGGTTTTTATGAGCGAAGCGAGTTTGCTATAGCTCTATGTTTTATTATTTTTGTTAGAAAATCTTGAAATAACATATTGTATTAATATTATAGTTACAAAAAATGAAATTCCCATGCCTAGAAATTTAATTAAATCTTTTCCATTGCTAAATATATGCATTTTGTCAATTATACAAATAATTGTTATAAATATAATAGTTGATAATATGCTACTAAAAACAATAGGCTTAAAATTTGTTTCTTTTTTTTCTATATTTAGGTTATATAGTCTATTCTTAATTTTATTTATCAAAATAGAACCTCCTAGCAGAATACAAATTAATATATTGATGACACATATATACTATATCATGTATTGTATGTGTGACAAGGAAATTTTATCTAAAAATAGAAAAAATACATGTGATTACTAAATTAATAAGAGAAATATTGTAATATATAGTATTAATGATGAAAATATCTATGTTGTATGCTGCAAAGGAGATTATCACTAACTTTAAAAGATAAAAATGAAATTTTTAAGGAATAGGTAATAGCAACAAAGTGAATGTAACTCAATTACTATTGTGTTACTTTCAGAATATTGGTATAAGCTATATATATCAACCCCAGCATCATTATACGAGGGCGTACTAGTGACGACATATATTCCTAATCTGTAACATTAGTTGCAATTGGTTCAAATTCATACTTTCTAAATAACATTTTAGTATGGTCGTCTTCTTCTTCCCACTCTTCAATTCTTTTTACTATGCCAACCATAGTTTTATTAATCTTATTAGAAAATATATTTTTTTTGAAAACTTTAACTTTATCATTTACTTTTATTTCTAGCATAACCACATAATTTCTCCCTTAATAATAATTTATATTTTGTACTAATTATATCATAAAATATAAATTAAGTAATATCTATTATCTATAGCAATATTCAAATCTTGAAAGTTCTTCAATACCAACATTAACTCTAACATATTTTCCTAATCCGCAACACATGTATTATACTAAGTGAATGGTTTACATCTTTATATACGCTCCAACTTTGGTTCCTAATAAAAATACTAAAGCACCTGCACTTATAATTAAACAAGCTTTAATAAATTTATTATCATTAATGAAAGATATAATAGGAGAAAAAAATTCATTTTTTACTTTTAGTAAATCCAACAACAGCACCTCCAACTTTTTTTATTTAATTGCTTTTGGTTTTATAATATTTTACAAATTCGAATTAACTTATTTTCTTAATTATACCATATGGTCCATATGAGCATTTTGTAGTTCTAAACCATGAAAACAATACAACACAATAGAATGGTATATTGTTTGATCCCTAATATATATTGTGCTTTTTATAGTTTTTTTTAATAAAATCTATTTTAAGTTTTAGCTATGTTAGACAATATTGAGGATAAAAGAATATAAAATTGGCTTGTCGTAAATATACAAGCCAATAAACTTTTCTCTAATTATTTAAGTATAGTAAATTTATAATTGAGGAACTATACAAGAAAATCATTCTATTTTTTTCTGCTTCCATCTTCATTAAATAGTTTATTTAAATGTAATTTTTCAATAATTACAAGAATTATAACACTTATTAACACAAAAAATGTTTGCATATAGCTATTATTAATAGCTATAGGTTGATATAATACGAACTTGTAATGGTTTTTCATTCATTTTATTATTCTCCTGACTCTTGGATAAGACAATAGGTGGTATAATTGAATAAATATTTTATGTTATACTTGTAGAATATTTTGAAATCAAGCTTGTAAATACTTTGTGAGTAGGAGAGATAAATATGAATAAAGAAATTATAATAATAGGGTTTGATATTGTTACACTTTTATTTGGAATTTTCATATTTGCTTGTGCAATATGTAATCCTAAAAAAATAATGATTGGAAAATTAACTGAAAGTGAGATTAAGAATAAGGAAAAGTTTATCTATTGTAATAGAGTATTCTACCTATTTAATGGTTTAATAATTGCTTCAATTGGAGTAATGTTGTTGCTAAATATAATTGATATAAGGTACATTGGTATTTTATATTCTATTCCTGCATTAATATCAGTAATAGGCACATCTATTTCAAAAAAATATTTAGTTAAAAAACATAGATGGATATGGTAACATGCTTTTCTAATGTACAACAAGTATATTATTACGAAATGTTCTAATATATCGATACAAGTAACCCTTTGTAAAATGGATTGGATTAGCGAAACGGTATAGTATCCCTATGTGTTAAGATAGTTGTCGTAGAGAGAAATATAGTATATTATACAGTATAGGCTTTACGAAAGGGGAAAGATATCATGGTGAGTAAAATTGGGTATTCTGAAG
>NZ_JAHLDV010000090.1 GCF_018861865.1 Clostridium frigoris | reverse complement strand
CATGCTTAAATTATACACCAAAAGTGGATTCCTCGGAATCCACTTTTGTATTTGCAGAAAAAAAAAGAGCCATCTCGTAATAGAAATTACTTTCTATTTTGAGACAGCCCCATTAAAAATACTTATATTTAATTATTAAATAAAATGTAAAATTGATTGTAATCCAATTAGAAAGAAACATGTTCCCGTTTTAAGGAGAGTAATAGCAAATATATCTTTATATGCTTGTTTATGTGTTAAACCGGAAATTCCAAGTAGTGTGATAACTGCTCCATTATGAGGCAATGTATCCATACCTCCAGATGCCATAGCAGCAACTCGATGTAGTAATTCAGGGCTTATTCCAGTATTTGATGCCCATTGTAAGTAGTGTTTTCCAAAAGTATCAAGGGCTATACTCATACCACCTGAAGCGGAACCTGTTACTCCAGATAGAACATTTACTGTAACTGCCTCAGATAGTAATGGACTACCATGAGGATTTATATTTGTTAAAGCATGAGCTATAGATTGAAAACCTGGTAGTGTTTTTATAACATTACCAAAACCTACTTCAGATGCTGTATTTATAACTGCTAAAAGGGAACCGATAGCGCCAGCGTTGATGGCTTTAGCTAAATTACCTTGCATACGTTTAGGATTAATAAGCATGGCAAGAAGAATTCCTACGATAAGTGAAATCATTAGTGCCCAGTTGTTCATAGTTCCTACGACACCGGCTGATAGCATATTGTAAGGCTTTTTAGTTACCCAAGACATAATATCCCAGTGAGGGAAAACTAATTTTTGTAAAATAAGAGTGACAACAAGCACAGAAACTAATGGTAATGCTGATAAAAATGGGTTTGGTAAACTATCATCTTCAACCATAATAGGTTCATTAGTATGGTTATCACCATAGCCTTCCCCAGCTGCTTGTGCTTTACGCTTACGCCATTCTAAATAAGTTATACCACATACCATAATGATAATTGCTCCGAGTATTCCCATAACAGGTGCTGCGTAGAGATCTGTATTAAAAAATTTCATTGGAATGGAGTTCTGAATCTGTGGTGTTCCGGGAAGCGAATCCATAGTAAATGTAAAGGCACCAAGTGCAATTGTGCCTGGAACAAGTCGTTTGGGAATGTCTGCTTCTTTAAAAATAGATGCTGCAAATGGGTATACTGCAAATGCTACAACGAAAAGGCTTACGCCGCCATAAGTAAGGATAACTGCAGATAAAACTACTGAGAGTATTGCTCTATCTTTTCCTAATTTTTCTACTATAGTTTTGGCAATGGATTTTGCCGCACCTGATTGTTCCATTGTTTTTCCAAATATTGCACCCAATAGAAAGAACGGAAAATATATTGTTACATACTTACCTAGATTGGGCAAGAATATTTCTGTGTATGTTGGCAAAATAGCCATTCCAGAAAATAAAGCAGCGAGTAGTGCAAAAATAGGGGCAAAGACAATTACAGAGAAACCCTTATATGCCATAAACATTAATAAACATAAACTTAATATGATACCGAAAACTCCTAACATTTATAAAACCTCCATTTATTAAAATTTTATTCTCTTTTCTAACCGGTTACTTTTTATATTTTAGTGAAAATTATATCAATATTATTATTCCAAAGACTGCATTTGTTATTTAGCTAATTTAAGCCCTATAATACCCTCATTAAATATTCTTAAATCCATTAGTTTTAGGTTCTTAGATATAATTGGAGTAAAATCCATTTTATCTAAAATATCTTTTTGAAGATCAATACCAGGAGCGATTTCTTCTAAGGTAACGCCTTCTTTAGTTAGTCTAAAAACTGCTCTTTCAGTAATGTATAAAACTGGTTGAGAGACATCAACAGCGTACTCTCCACTAAAAGTGATTTGTTCAACATTTTCAATGAATTTGTTAACTTTACCTTCTTGAATTATATTTATTTTACCATTTAGAATTTCAATTTTTAAGCCACCTGCTGTAAAAGTTCCACAGAAAACAACTTTTTTAGAATTTTGAGTTATATTAATAAAGCCGCCGCAGCCTGCAATTTTAGGGCCAAACTTACTTACATTAATGTTTCCAGCTTTGTCACATTGAGCAAGACCTAGGAAGGCAATATCAAGACCTCCACCATCATAAAAGTCAAATTGGTTACTTTGATCTAGTATGCTTTCAGGATTTATTGAAGCTCCAAAACTTAATCCACCTGCAGGGATTCCACCTATTGGACCTGATTCCAAAGTAACCCTTAAGTCGCTAGCAATTCCTTCTTCATTTGCAACCATGGAGATTCCTTCTGGTACTCCAATTCCAAGGTTGGTAATAGCATTGGGAATAAGCTCCATTGCAGCTCTTCTAGATATTATTTTTCGCTCATCTAGCTTAAGTCCTGGAATATTACTAAGTGCCATTTTTATTTCACCATTATAAGATGGATTGTATTGTTCTGCATAAGTTTGCATATGATTTTCAGGTTTTGAAATTACAATGGCATCCACAAGTATTCCTGGGATTTTAACTTTTCTTGGATCAAGAGTGCCATTTGCTACAATTTTTTCAACCTGAAGGATTACAATACCGCCGGAATTCTTAGCAGCTTGAGCCATGGATAGTCCATCTAGGGTTACAGCTTCTTTTTCCATAGTAGCATTTCCAAACTCATCAGCATAAGAAGCCCTAAGAAGTGTTACATTTATAGGAAAAGCTTTATAAAATAAATATTCTTTGTTATCAATTTTAATAACTTTAACTATGTCTTCTTTCGTGATATCGTTTAACTTGCCTCCGTCAATTCTAGGGTCCACAAAAGTTTTTAATCCAACATGAGTTATAGTTCCAGGTTTACCTGCTGCAATATCTCGATATAGGTGAGATATTACCCCTTGAGGAAGATTATAAGCTTGAATTTTGTTTTCAATAGCAAGGTTTACAAGTTTGGGAGCAAGGCCCCAGTGACCGCCTATTACCTTTGAAACTAAACCATCTAAGCCAAGACGATTTAAACCCTTATCTTTTGAGTCTCCTTGCCCAGCGGCATATACCAAAGTTAAGTTATTAGGAAATCCTTTTTCAAGAAAAGATTCATTGATTTTTATTGTTAATTCTTCAGGGTGACCGCAACCGATAAATCCTCCAACTGCAACAGTGTCTCCATTTTTTATCAAAGCAATGGCGTCATAACTAGACATAATTTTATTCATTTTTTATCCCCCTTAATTAAATTATTGGTAAAGATTTTCATAATTATAAATAGCAAATATCATGCCAATAAATGAGTGATAAAAAACAAATTTTATATGGCTTTTAATGACTTTTTAGCTATTTTGTTCGAAATATGTCTATTGAACTTAGTATCATGTTCTATAAAACGAACGCTAATCATGTAAACATTATCATGGTGTTCTAAAAATTGAACAGTATTTTCAAACTCTAAAAATACTGTTCAATAAAATAAACACTTATTTTATTGAATGGGGGTAGGTTTTATTTAGGTGGCATAACTGTTGCAACACCTTTAAGAACAACAACTCCATCTTGGTTAGTACATATTGTACTTAATTTCATAATATTTTTTTCAACTTTTTTTTCTATAACTTCTACTTCTGCTTTTATAGTATCTCCGAATCTAACTGGTGCTGTAAATCTAAGTTCTTGACCTAGGTAAATAGTGCCTGGTCCAGGTAATTTCATGCCAAGTACAGCGGATACGAAACCTGCTGTTAACATTCCATGCGCAATTCTACCTTTAAACATTGTTGTTTCAGCTTCTCTTTGATTTATGTGAGCAGGATTTAAGTCACCAGTTATTCCAGCATAAAGATATACATCAGATTCGCTTATAGTTTTTTCAAAAGAATCCTTATCACCAATATTTAGTTCATTCATTGTTAAACCTTTCATTATTAATTCCTCCTTGTTTTTTTTATTATAATTATTATGAAACTTTAAGTCCCATAATTTTTTCCTCAAAAATTCTTTCATCCATAAATTTTAAATTTGATGAAATTACTGGCATAAAATCCATATGAGCCAAAATATCCTTTTTAAGATTAATTCCTGGAGCGATTTCAGTAAGTACTACACCTTTGCTAGTAAGTTCAAAGACAGCTCTTTCAGTAATATACAATACTGGTTGTGAGACATCTACAGCATATTCACCACTAAAGGTTATTTGCTCAACAGTTTTAATGAATTTGTTGAATTTACCTTCTTTGATAATATTTAACTTTCCATTTTGCACTTCTATTTTTAAGCCACCTGCAGTAAAAGCACCACAGAAAACAACTTTTTTAGAGTTTTGAGTTATATTGATAAACCCACCACAACCTGCAATTTTAGGACCAAATTTACTTACATTAATATTTCCTGATTCGTCACATTGAGCAAGGCCTAGAAAAGCTACATCAAGACCACCGCCATCGTAAAAATCAAATTGACTAGGTTGATCAAGGATCATTTCAGGATTTATTGCAGCTCCAAAACTTAATCCACCTGCAGGGATTCCACCTATAGGGCCTGATTCCAAAGTAAGCTTCATATCGCTGCCAATACCTTCTTCATTTGCTACCATGGAAATTCCTTCAGGTACTCCTATTCCAAGGTTAGTTACAGCGTTGGGTATAAGTTCCATAGCTGCTCTTCTAGATATTATTTTTCGTTCATCTAGTTTTAAACCGGGAATATCATCTACTGCCATTCTTATTTCACCGTTGTATGATGGATTGTATTGTTCCCCATATGTTTGCATATGATTTTCAGGTTTTGAAATTACAATGGCATCCACAAGTATTCCTGGAATTTTAACTTTTCGTGGATCTAGGGTGCCATTTGATACAACTTTTTCAACTTGAAGTATTACAATTCCTCCAGAATTTTTAGCTGCTTGAGCCATGGCAAGAACGTCCAATGTTACGGCTTCTTTTTCCATAGTGGCATTACCATTCTCATCAGCATAAGTAGCGCGAATAAGTGCTACATTTATAGGAAAAGCCTTATAAAACAAGTATTCTTTATTATCAATTTCAATAACCTTAACGATATCTTCTTTTGTGATATCGTTTAACTTACCGCCCTCGATTCTAGGATCTACAAAAGTTTTTAAACCAACATGAGTAATAGTTCCTGGTTTGCCTGATGCGATATCTCTATAAAGACTAGAAATTACACCTTGAGGAAGATTATAAGCTTGGATTTTGTTTTCGATAGCAAGATTTGAAAGTTTGGGAGAAAGTCCCCAGTGACCACCTATTACTTTTGAAACTAATCCTTCTTCGCCAAGACGATTTAAACCTTTGTCTTTTGAGTCTCCTTGTCCGGCTGAGTATACCAAAGTTAAATTTTTAGGACTTCCGCTTTGGGCAAAAGATTTATTAATTTCAATGGTTAATTCTTCAGGGTGACCTGAACCGACAAATCCTCCAATTGCAACGGTGTCACCATTTTTTATTAAAGTGATTGCGTCATAACTAGACATAGTTTTTTTCATTTTTTATCTCCTTTTATCATATTATTAGCACTTGTTATAAATATAACAAGCAAGAATCATGCCAAACAAAGGTAAGCAAAATATACAAAAGGATCATGTTATAGTGGGTATTTGATGACTTTATTAAAGCATGTGTAGATTTGAAATAACTATATGTACGACTATAAGAACTTAATTTATGTGTATATGACTATTTAGTACTAAAAAATGAACGGTATTCTTAAGGTTTAAGAATACCGTTCATTTTTGAGAACAATTATAAGGGTATATTATATTTTTGAATTTTTTCATATAAACTTGTTCTTCCAATTTCAAGTTTTTTAGCAGCCTTAGTTTTGTTTCCATCTGTTGATTTTAGTGCATCCATAATAGCTTGCTTTTCTGCTTCTACAATAGTTGCTTCAAGACTTTTAATAGGTTTAATCAGTTTTCTTCCTGTGATTTCATCTGGTAAATCTATAGGACAAATAGTATCACTATTTTCTATTACATTAATTGCTCGTTCTAATATATTTTCAAGTTCTCTTATATTACCACCCCAAGAATAATTTTTAAGAAAATATTCTGAATCCTTAGACATGCCTACAATTTTCTTATTCAAATCTTCAGAAATCTTTGTGATTAGGTGATTTGCAATAAGCAAAATATCATCTCGCCTTTCACGAAGAGATGGAATTGTAATAGTTACAACATTTAATCTATAATAAAGATCTTGCCTAAAGTTGCCTTCGTGCATAGATTTTTCTAAGTTCCTATTTGTTGCTGCGATTATACGAATATCAACTTTCTTGCTTCCTAATGAACCTATTTTTTCAACCTCTTTTTCTTGAATTGCTCTTAATAGTTTAACTTGCATATGAAGAGGCATATCTCCTATTTCATCTAAAAATATTGTTCCACCATCGGCTAATTCAAATTTTCCGATTTTACCTTCTTTTTTAGCACCTGTAAATGCACCTCCTTCATAACCAAAAAGTTCAGATTCTAATAAATCAGTTGGAATAGCTCCGCAGTTTACTTTTACAAAGGGTGCATACAATCGGTCACTAGCTAAATGTATTGCATGAGCAAATAATTCCTTTCCTGTGCCACTTTCTCCAAGTATAAGTACATTAGAGTGCGTTTGAGCTGCCTTACGAGCGATAGATTTAGCTGTTAGTATCGTTTCACTTGAACCTATGATGTCGTCAAAGGAATAACTTGCAGTATTTAATTGCTTTAACTGAGTTTTATAGGTTTCAAGTTCTTTTTTCATAGTTTTGATTTTACTATAAAGGGTATTTAGTTCTTTTACATTTCTAAATAATACTTTGCCAATGGCACCGATTATTTCTCCGTTTTTAATTATAGGCATTCTAGTTGCTATCATATAGCTGCCTTTTATAGATTGTAGTTGAGCAGTTTCTGTAACACCTGTTTGTACAATAATATGCATCCTTGTATTTGGAATAACATTAATAACAGGTTTTCCTATAGCATTTTCTTCTGAAATCCCTACAAATTCACAATATGATTTGCTAATCATAGTTATAATTGCATTTTTATCTATAATGATAATACCATCATAAGCATTATCTATAACAGTTTTTAATATTTCTACAGCATCTTTTTCGAAATCCATTATAAAATCAGCTCCTTCATATATTTTGTGTATAAAGCGTTGTATTAATACTAATATTTTAGTTTATTTATATACATTTGGAAAGTAAATAAAATTTATAATAAAAAAAAGAGCGATTTTGATGTATTAATACATCAAAATCGCTTAAGTAAACTTATTTATTTTTTAGTGTATTAATTTGAGCTATCATTTCTGGAATTACTTTAAGGAAATCTCCAGCTATTGCTACATCCGCAGCTTTCATGATAGGTGCAGTTGCATCTTTGTTTATAGCTATTATGAAATCAGAATCTTGCATACCAGCTAAATGCTGTATAGCTCCTGAAATACCGCAAGCTATATATACAGTTGGTCTAACAGTTTTTCCTGTTTGTCCTACTTGTACTGCTTTATCTATCCAACCATTTTCAACTGCTGCTCTTGATGCTCCTACAACTCCATCTAAAGTAGCTGCTAATTTTTCAAGTAGTACGAAGTTTTCTTTACTTCCAACTCCACGACCACCAGATACTATAATATTAGCTTCTCCGATATCAGCTAAAACTTGCGCAACTTTTACAACGTCAACAGTTTTAGTTCTGATATCTGATTCTTTTAAATTTATAGTAACTTTTTCAACTGGACATGTTCTTGATGCATCTCTAGCTAATTTTTCAAAA
>NZ_JAHLDV010000089.1 GCF_018861865.1 Clostridium frigoris | reverse complement strand
GATAACAAAACTAATGTTTCATTCCTTTTAGATATATTTTCACTTTTCAAAGTACAATTTAAATCTTAAAATTTTCAATCTAGTTTTTTCATAGGTTAGTTAACACTATCAATTTGTCTCTATTTCAGTTTATACCTATTTGTCAGGAAAATCTGTTTCTATCTAAACAAATAGAATAAATAAGAATAAATTACATTTTTTAGTCTGAGAATAGAACAAAAAGTCGTAACATTCAGTAAATTAAGAAAATGGGGACTATTAGCATATATAATGTGATATGATGGTTAGTAAGGAACAATATTAAATATACTAATTATATTTGTTAAAGTAGTAAAGAAATAACTGTATAAGATAATATTAGATATAATTTAAAAATAGAACGAAATGAAGAATTTAATAATACATGTGATTTTAAAATTAAGGGAGGCCTATGAATGAAAACATTTGATATGATTGTTAAAGGTGGAAATGTTGTTACAGCTTCTGACACATTTAAAGCAGACATTGGTATTAAAGACGGTAAAATTTCAGAAATGGGATTAGACCTAGGAAAAGATGCAGAAGAAATTGTTGATGCGTCTGACAAATATGTTTTTCCAGGTGGAATAGATCCACATACTCATATGAATATGCCATTTGGTGGTACTTTTTCTAGTGATGATTTTAAAACAGGAACTATCGCAGCAGCTTGTGGAGGAACTACTTCAATAGTAGATTTTTCGATCCAAGCAAAAGGTAAATCATTAAAACAAACTATAAATACTTGGCGTGAAAAGTCTGATGGAAAAGCAGTAATAGATTATGGCATTCACATTGCATTAACAGAGCTTAATGAAAAAGTTATGAATGAAATACCAGAGGTTATTAAGCAAGGTTATCAAAGTTTTAAAATGTATATGACGTATGATGGAATGAGAGTTGATGATGGCACGTTGTTAAGAACGCTTATAAAAGTTAATGAAAGCGGCGGGTTATGTTGTGTCCATGCAGAAAATTATTATGTTATAGAATATCTCAAAAACAAGTTTTTATCTGAAGGCAAAATTGAGCCAATATATCATGCATTATCTCGCCCAGATTTAGCAGAAGGAGAAGCTGCGGGACGAGCAATTAAACTTGCTAAAATAGCTAATGCACCTCTTTACATAGTTCATAATAGTTGTGAGGCGTCTATTAGCGAAATAGCAAAGGCTAGAGAAGAAGGATACCCTATAATGGGAGAAACTTGTCCACAATACTTATTATTATCAGAAGATAATTATAGGGAGCCAAACTTTAATGGAGCAAAATATGTAATGTCACCACCTCTTAGAGATAAAAAGAACTGGCCAGTTGTATGGAAGGCAATAAAGGATAATACTCTACAAGTAGTTGCAACAGATCATTGTCCATTTTTTATGAGTCAAAAGGAATTGGGAAAAGATTGTTTTGCGAGTATTCCAAATGGTGCACCAGGAATAGAGGCTAGAATGGCGTTAATGTATACTTACGGCGTAACTTCAGGAAAAATTGATCTTAATAGATTTGTACAAGTCACTTCTACAAATGCTGCTAAAATATACGGTATGTACCCTCAAAAGGGAACAATTGCAATTGGAAGTGATGCGGATTTAGTTGTATTTGATCCAAATATAGAAACTACATTAACAAAATCAATGTTACATGAAAATGTAGATTATACACCATATGAAGGGTTTAAGTTAAAAGGATACCCAACGGTTACGATAAGTAGAGGAAATATAATTGCGAGGGACGGTCAATTTGTAGGTGAAGAAGGTAGAGGTAAGTTTATAAAAAGAACTTCACCTCAAATAATATAAAAATGGGGGTTAGTAGAATGTTAACTTGTAATAAAGATAGGGTACAAAACAAAATAGAGACATTTTCCAAATTTGGTGATGCAGGACATGGTGGGATAACAAGACTTTCTTTGTCCAAAGAAGCACTTGCGGCAAGAGCGGAATTCAGTAAGAGGATGCTTGCACTTGGTGTTAAAGTTGTAACCGACGATTTGGCAAACATGTACGCAACTTTTCCCGGCACAGAAGCGGGTCTTCCTAGAATTGTAATGGCATCTCATTGTGATTCTGTTAGAAATGGTGGTAACTACGATGGTATTTTGGGAGTTATGACAGCAATGGAAGTAGTTGAAACAATTGTTACAGAAAAAATTTCTCATAGACATCCAATTACAGCTATGATTTGGACCAATGAAGAAGGGTCACTTTATCCGCCTGCAATGATGTGCTCGGGTGTAGTCTGTGGTAAATTTGATAAAGGTAAAATGTTAGCTACAAAGAGCTCAGAGGGGAAAACCTTTGGACAAGCTTTGGAGCAGAGTGGATATATAGGCGATATTTCAAACAGACTAAATCCTAAAGATTACATGGCAATGCTAGAATTACACATAGAGCAGGGTCCTGTTCTTGAAGCTGAAAAGGAGCAAATTGGTGTTGTTCAGGGCGTTGTAGGAATGGTTAATTACAGAATTAGAACTTATGGACAGACTGACCATGCAGGAACTACTCCAATGAAATATAGAAGAGATGCTCTTTTGGCCTCATCATCGGCTCTTAAGTATTTACATGAACAGCTTGACAAGCTTGATAGTAATCTTGTTTATACAACAGGCGAAATTATTTGTCATCCATGTGTGCACACTTGTATTCCGGACCTTGTTGACTTTTCGTTAGATGCAAGACATAAGGATCCAAAAGTTATTAAACAAGTTGTTGAAATAATTAAAAACATGCCAAAAGAATTAGATAAATGTGAAGTTAAATATGAAGAAGCTTGGGCACGTAACACAATTGAATTTAATGAAAAGTTAGTGGGATTAGTTCAAGAAAGTGCTTATAAATGTGGGTATACAAGTAAAAAAATGTACAGTGGTGCAGGACATGATGCACAATTTGCTGCGGAAATGTTACCTACTACTATGATTTTTGTTCCAAGTAAGGATGGACACAGTCATTGTGAACCAGAATTTACATCACTTGAAGATTGCTACAATGGTATAAATGTAGCTCTTCATACAGTTTTAGCGATTGATAAGAAATAATATTCACTATAACAAGTAATTTGAAAATAACTAATTTAATAATAAAAAACTAATAGGAGCTAAAATTTTTATTATATAGAGATTTTAACTCCTATAGTTTTAGGAATTAGAGGGGTTATACTATTGTTTTTTACCTAGTAGTAATTAAACAAATAGTTTATTTAATTTATAATAGTAATATTTTTAAAATGTAAAGCTAAGCATGTGGATAACTAATCTTTAAAATACCAATAAAAACTACATATATTGGTATTTTATATTTTATTAACATGTTATTAGATGAAGTTATCCTCATTTAGTGGATAACTTCATTTAAATTGTGGATTAATTTTTAATTGTCTGAAAATTAATTATCACACGAATTATTTTTTGCTTTTTTTCATAAGTAGGTAGTTTATAATGATCATTGTAATTTAATTAATTTTTTATAACGATATTAGTGTAAAAATATACAAAGATTTACATAAAACGGGGATGTTAAAAGTATGTTAAATTTTTTACAATTTCGTCTTGAATTTTTAATCTTTTGAGGTTATAATGAGTTGCGACATCGGAATATAAGGTTATTTGAATTACTCTATATTACAAAATGCAAGCAGTTTTAAAATAACAATTAATTTAATCAGAAATGATATTACAGAATTAAGTTTAGTAAAATAAATTTAAACCTGTGGATAACTTTTCTATAAAATTGAATATAAATTCATAAATATTCTATTATTAACATAATATGGTCTGTTTACTGAAAAAATATATAAAGTTATCCACTAAAAGAGGATAACTTTCTTAATTTTGTGGATAAACATTTAATTATTTCAAAATATATTAAAATAGTAATAGAAAAATCTTTCCCCTGTGTATTAAATTAAAACTAAAAATAACAAATTTCATTAAGAAATCTTACTATTTTGATCCTATAAAATTCTGAAAATTCAAATTTTAGCGTAGTTCCGAGATTTCATTAATCTGAATTTAAAGTGTTAATATATGACAAATTTTTCATGCTATAATAAGAGTTTTATTCTAAGAATATTCAGTTTCACCTTCATGGTTTATTATTCTCTTATGTGCATTGCAAATGACCTACATACGAAACCTTTATAAATTACTTATTATACATGTTATAATACAGTATTTCTTTTCTATCGTCTTTAAATCTAAACTTTTCTCGAACTGAGGTTACATCATCTTGATTAATATCAGCTATAACTAAACCTTCTTCCGCATATAAGGTACCTATTATGTTTCCCAATGGATCTACAATCATAGAATCACCACTGTAGGTTAACCCATTACTCTCACCAACCCGGTTTATTCCAGCAATATAACATTGATTTTCTATGGCTCTTGCTTTTAGTAAAGTAATCCAGTGCTCTCGACGCTCGTCAGGCCAGTTAGCTGCAACGGTAATTAAGGTTGATTTTTTTGATGCTATCTGAAATATTTCTGGAAATCGTAAATCATAGCAGATGAAAGGAGTTATATTGAAATTAAAAGCATTAAAATGGGTTATTTCATTTCCACTTTCATAAAATTTAGTTTCACTTCCATAAGAGAAAGGATGAATTTTAGCGTAAACCACAAGTTCCTTGCCTTGAGGTTCAACTACACAGTATTTATTTTTGGAGTGTGATGTGCCTTCTACATATCCAAAACCTATAGATATATTATGTTTACTACTCATTTCCTTGAAAAATTCAATAGTTTCTTTATTATCGTCTCCTATATATGAAGAATTCATAGAAAAACCAGTTAAAGTCATTTCAGGGAAAAAAATTATATCCGCATTTTCAGAAACTGACTGTTGTATAAATTGTTTTACCGTTTTTTTATTGGTAGACTTATCTTCAAAGGCAATATCTAATTGAGCTAGTGCTAATTTCATATTATTAACCCCCTTTTTATTATCAAAATCGTTTTTATTAGAAACTAAAATGTCGTTAAAATATCTTTATTAATAATATATACCTATAATACATATTATATCAGAGTAGGTATTAAAATTTTGTTTGCAAGTCACTTCCGAGAAAACGTATATTTTCTCTTGTAAGGTTATTGGTATAATTATAAAACTTGGATGAGTTTCTTGGCTTTTACTTATTGAAAGTTCCCATTTTGTGATTTAAAGTTATACTACCTCTATGAGCATTACCATATATATAATTTATAATCATTGGAGGTGAAAACATGTAGGATGGTGAAAGATAGTATATAATGAGTTTTACATGGAATAAACTTAGAGTCTGTTAACGAATTATAGACTATCCAAACGACCTAAATGGTAAACCTTTGTATGATACGTAGAATAGTATCGTATGATACGTAGAATAGTATCGTATGATACTTAAAATAGTAGATGAACCTATTGAAAATAGAACAAAGAAAGGGGTGCTATATGTTAAAAAAATTAAAAGAACTTTTATGTAGAATTATAGATGATGATATTACTGCTTTGGCAGGTCAACTTGCTTATGATTTACTGTTATCATTTTTTCCTTTTTTATTGTTGCTTCTTACAATGCTTAGTTATAGTGATTTAAAAAGTACAGATATTCTTATATATGTACAACAAATAATGCCAGAGAGTACTGTTAATTTAATTTATACTACTATTAAAAATACAGCGAGTTCATCGAATAATCATTTGGTGTCATTAAGTATAGTAGGTATAATTTGGTCGGGGTCTAGTGGGTTTAGAGCTGTGATTAAGGGATTAAATAAAGCCTATGATGAGGAAGAAACAAGACCGTATTGGAAAACTATAGTTATATCGGTATTATTTATGGTAAGCCTTGCATTTGCAATTATTGCATCAGTAGCATTGGTGGTATTTGGACAAATGATAGGAAGAACTATTGCGAGTAGTTTAAATCTATCTAGTGATTTTATATTAAATTGGGATATCATTAGATATTTAGTATCTGTGGGCGGAATGGGAATTACCTTTGCAGCGTTATATCATTTTACTCCTTGTAAAAGATTAACTTGGAGAGAGGTAATTCCTGGAGCTGTAATTAGTACTTTATGCTGGCTTGTGGCTTCTTTGGGTTTTGCATACTATGTAAATAATTTTAATAATTACTCGATCCTATATGGTGGAATAGGTGCAGTTATAGTGCTTATGTTATGGCTTTATATAACTTCTATAATAATATTATTAGGTGGAGAAATTAATGCGTTATTAGCATTTGAAAAACAGGGTAAACAAAAGGTTAGGGCTAAGAAATATTAGAATATGTTATTGTTTTTGCAATACGAATTATAATTTTATTAATTATTATATAAGATATAAAGAGAAATTATAGAAATCAGAAGTAGTAATGCTTCTGATTTTTTTGCGTTGAAATAAAGTCATTCATTATGAGTATAAACTAGTGAGTAAATAATAGTATGGTTTAGTGTTAATGACACTAACTTGATTTATAATATAAATTAAGTTACATTAATTTATATTATAAAAACATATATTCAAGGTTAAATAAAAAGAAGGACTTATGTCGAATGTTCATAAACTTAATAAAAACTTAACACACATTTTGTAGTATTATGGTATAATAAATACAGTGATTAAGACATTTTTTGTTTGATTGAATTATTAATTAAATGGATAAATGTACATGGTAATCTTTGATTATCATGTATATTGTAGAGAAAATATAATATAATATTGATTTGATAAATGTATAACAATAAAATGCTTGTGTTTACATTATGAAGGGATTTCTATTTTCAAAAACAGATTTACATAAAATTACATTATATAAAATTAGATGTAAAAGTTAAAAATAGTTTCAAAAATATAAATAATTAATAAAGAATATGAGCATGCTTACAAAATAATTTACAAAACAAAGGAGAAATATAAATGAAAGTAAGAAAAGCTATTATACCAGCAGCAGGCCTTGGAACAAGATTTTTGCCAGCAACGAAGGCATTGCCTAAAGAAATGTTGCCTATAGTTGATAAGCCTACAATGCAATATATTATTGAAGAAGCTGTTGCGTCAGGTATAGAAGAAATATTAATTATAACAGGGAGAAATAAAAAATCTATTGAAGATCACTTTGATAAATCAGTAGAACTTGAACTTGAACTTGAAAATAAACATAAAGATGGCCTTCTTAAACAGGTTAGAGAGATATCGAATTTGGTGGATATACATTTTATAAGACAAAAAGAGCCAAAAGGACTTGGACATGCTATAAATTGTGCAAGAGCTTTCGTAGGAAATGAACCTTTTGCTGTAATGCTTGGTGATGATATAGTTGATGCTAAAACACCATGTTTAAAACAACTTATGGATTGTTTTGAAGAAAAAAATAAATCGATTTTAGGAGTCCAACAAGTAGATAAAAAAAATGTTGATAAATATGGAATAGTTGATGGAATTCAAATTAGTGATAGGTTATACAAGGTAAATGATCTTGTTGAAAAACCGGCAGTAGATGTAGCACCATCAAATGTAGCTATACTTGGTAGGTATATAATAACACCTGAAATATTTGATATATTAGATAATACATTACCTGGTAAAGGCAACGAAATTCAGTTAACAGATGCTTTAAAAACATTAATATCACGACAAGACATGTATGCATATGTGTTTGAAGGCCGTAGATATGATGTAGGAGATAAATTAGGTTTTCTAGAAGCTACAGTTGAATTCGCTTTAAAAAGAGATGCTTTAAAGGTTCCATTTATGAGATATCTTCAGAGTTTAAAAAACAATGAAAAATTTAATGCTTTATATGAAGAAGTAATTAGTGAGAAGGTATAAGTAAAAAATTCAAAGACATTTCAGAAGGAAGGTTCCCCACTTCTATAAGTGAAAGTTACATATCATAACAAATATAAAATTTAAGTGGGGGGATAACAATTCTAAATTGTTATTTACTTCAGAGAACTATAAAAGTGGAAATCTGCATATGAAGTTGTCAATGCATCTGCTGAGAAGTTGTTGAAGTAATCCAGCAGATGACTTAACTAAATAAGTAATAGCAATGGTACGTAGGATACGTTATGAAAATTTTAATATTTTGAGTAGTCACGGAAACTAATATGTAAAACTTGAATTTGTATGAAGTAATATCGAACTATAATTTTTGTGTTAAGAGAGCAGTTAGTAATAAAAATAGGCATAGCAAAC
>NZ_JAHLDV010000088.1 GCF_018861865.1 Clostridium frigoris | reverse complement strand
TTACGAACACCTCATTTATAAATTCTTATGAGGTAATTCTACACTATATTTTTGTCTGTTTGGGACATAATCAAAAATGGTATACTAAGACATTATCATAAACGGATCATATACAACATCTGTTATTCTTGCAAATGTTCTATTAGCAGCTTTTGTGATAGTTAAATTTCCTAAATTAATAAATGTGGTTACAGTATTACTTGTTACATTACCAATAATTATGACTCCTGATGGGTCTATATTATATTCGTAATTTAGGAGTGAATTATTTGTTAAAAAACCAGCAAGTGGAACACTAGTAACCGTTACCTTAAATTCTACAGAAACTGATTGATTTGGAATTATAGTTCCAAGTGTGAACCCTGTATTTGGATTTAAATTTGCCTGAGCTTGACCATTAATCTTTACAGACCCTAATATGAAAGTAGTATTTAGTCTAGTTAAATCTGTAAAAAGTGTATTTATCAAATTAATATTACCATTATTCTTTATAACTGAGGTATAGGTTAAGGTATCGCCAACCGTTGCATATAGTTTATCTACAGTTTTAGTATTTGTAACAGAAACATTATTTATTGTGGTTGTTACAGTATTGCTTGTTATATTCCCTATAAATTCTGTTCCGCTTGGGTTAATCTTATAACTGTAGGATAGTGAACCACTATTAATTATAGTGTTAGGAGTTGGAAGACTAACTACAGTAACCTTAAAGGTTATTACTCTTTCTCCACTAGGTGGTATACTATCTACGCTAAAACCAGTATTCGGATCAAGGCCAGGTTTTGAAACATTATCAATCACTACAGAGTTTATATTAAAGGTAGCAGCACTTGGAATTATATCTTTAAATATAACATTATTTAATTCCACAGTACCTGTATTAGTAGCTTGAAAAGTGTAGGTTAATACCTCACCAATCGTTGCATATAATTTATCTACTGCTTTTGTGAAAGTTACTGTAGCAACATTTACCACTGTAGTAACATTATTACTAGTTATTGTTTTGCTTATTGGTGGTGCTAGAGGGTTAAATAAATAATCAAATATTACGGAACCGTTATTTATAAGAGTATTAGGTGATGGTACAAAATTTACTAGTGTATTAAAACTTAAAGAAACTACCTGCCCTGCTGTAAGTGAGCCTAAAGTAAATCCAAGCTCTGGATTATAGGTTGGTTTTGGCAAACCATTTATTATAACCGTACCTGGTATAAAACTAGACCCTATAGGAATAACATCAAAAAAGTTTGTATTTGTAGCTGTTACATTACCAATATTTGATACATTAAAAGAATAAGTTAAAGTATCACCAATGGTAGCAAAATTTCTATTCACAGATTTTGTAATTCTTAAATTTCCGTTGACAATATTGGTTCTAACTTCATTTGATTTTGCACTATCTGTTATAACTTCGCCACTCGGACTTAGCTGATAGGTATAAACCATATCTGCTGTATTTGCTATAAACCCTGAAGGTGGTACTGCATTTACGCTTACCCCAAATGATATTCTAGCAGTATCTCCCGGATTTAAATCACCAATAATAAAACCGGTTCTAACGTCATAACCTGGATAATTAATTCCATTTATGAAAACTGTTTGTGGATAGAACGTTAAAAAGGAAGACAAATCATCTCCAAATTTAACATTTCTTAACGTTACAGTACCTGTATTTACAATAAACGTAGAGTAAGACATGAAATCCCCAACTACTGCATAATCTTTATCTACAGTCTTTGTAAAAGTATAGCTCAGAGCATTAATTATAGTTTGTACTGTATTACCTGTTGCTGTTGCTGTTATAGTAATACTAACACCATTTGGGTCTGGCTTAAAGGAATAAACAAGCTCAGCAAAGTTAAGAACAACATTAGGAATTGGAACACTATTAACTAGAGCTTTATAAGTTACTACAACTGTGTTTCCAAAGCATATTGTTCCCACGCTAAATCCGACATTTGGGTTAAAACCAGGTTGTATAACTCCATTTATAGCAACACTATTTGGGATAAAAGAGGTTCCATTTTGTATTCTAGATAAAAATATAGTATTAAAAGCATCTATATTTCCTGAATTAGTTATCGCCACTGAGTAATATAAAATGTCCCCTATTGTAGCATAAGGTTTATCTACTGTTTCAATAAGATCTACTTTTACAAAGTTTGCTATTGTAGTTACTGTATTAGAATTTATTTCTGCATCAATCTCCGGTGAGCCTGGTTGAACTTGATATCTAAATGGCACGTTAGCAGTATTTTCTATAACTTTATTGGGATTTATCGCATTTACTAACATTTGATATTGGATATCAGTTGATTGCTGTGGAGGAATTGAATTTATAACAAAACCAGTAAAAGGATTTAAAGTAGGTTTTGGTACACCATCTATTGTAACTGTTCCAGTTACAAATGTTTGACCATAAACAGGTGGTTCAATTACATTTACATTTGTAGCAGTAATATTACCTATATTTGTTAAATTTAAGTTATAGGTAACAATTTGGCCTACCTTAGGGTAATCATTACTAGTACATCTTGTAGCAACAATATCTGTAAATTGTATTTGAATCGGTAATATATTGCTGAATATAGTTCTTGTTATAGGGAAAGGGAAAGCAGGATTAATAGTAGTAAATGTAACTCTAGTTGAATTATCAACTATTGTTGATGGCGGTAATGATAAAATATCTACAGAAAATATTATTTTTATAGAACCACTAACAGGTATATCAGAAAGTGAAAATCCGCTGTTAGGATCCAAGGTTGGTTTTGATATTCCATCTATAGTTACAGTTCCTGAAACAAAAGAGCTATACTGACTTATAATATCTTGAAATAAAACACTTGTTACTGGTACCGTACCAGTATTTTTTATATCAATAGTATAATTTATCCTATCTCCAACTAAAGCAGTTTGAGTAGAAGAGGTTTTTACTACGGAGATTGTTGCTGAAATTACATCTATAGTTATAACTTTTGTTGTTCCATAATTTGTTGTTGTAGGTGATCCTGAGCCAGATATAAATGAATAATTATAATTTACATATCCGTTTATAGTTGTACTCACAGGAAGCGAATTTACTCTTACTGAAAAAAGAACATTTGCAACTCCAGTTGGATCAATGGTGCCAATGTTAACACCTCTTGTTATATCCGCTCCTGGACTTACAACCCCATTTACAGTAAATGAATTTGGAATATATGAACAGGAAGGATCTAATATAGTAGATAAAATAAAGTTATTGGCAGCACTTTTACCACTATTACTTATTTTTACTGAATATATTAATTGCTCTCCAACTTGGACTTTACTTGTACTCTTTCCGTCGGGGTCATAAATATTAAAATCTACTATTATATCTGGAGCTATTGCATTTACAGAAGTACCAGTCTCAACAATCATAACGCCATCAATAGTTCCACTTTCAGTTAATTGTATTGCTAACTGATTCTGATTTGTAACCAAAGAATTACTAAAGTTTATATTTGTTAAATCCCACTTATTTCTTCCCCCTGTAACTTGAGTAGGAACAAAACCATCATGATTCTTATTACCATTTGTACCACTAATATTAATAAGGCCCACGTTAGTGTCTATTGGGTTACAGATATTAATTTGTCCAGGGAAAAAGCTATTATATGGATTATTTGGAGAAGTTCCTGGATTTGGATTTGGTTCACCTACAGGATTTCCCTCTACAGTTAAATTTACAAAGGATGGACCAGTTTTTAAAGTTTCTACTCCATTAAGAGGCTGTCCATTTGCACAAGCAAAAATTATATTACCCTTTAGATCAGTTTCATCACTAGATGTGGCAAATCCTGTAATTGTTGTTTGAAATGGAGTACTGTTAGTAGCAGGCCCTATTCCAGATAAAAAAATTATTTTTTTTGGAACAAAAACATCATTTCTATAAATTACAGTTAATGTCCACCCGGCTCTAGTAGATGATAAACCCACTTGCGGCAAACTAGTTGGAACAGCTGATACAGTATAGGTTCCACCTAAAGATGCCTTAATTATATTTGTTACATCTGTGCTTCTAAATCTATCAATATTACCCGATGCATCTGTATAACTTTCTGTATTTTGTGGAGAAATTTGATTTAATCCGAGAGGCGTAGTAAATGTTATAGGGTTATCTTGAATACTTCTAACATCTAATGACCCTGGAACATCAGATCTAACAGTAGAATACCATATTAATTCTGCATAAAGTATTGTACTATCTCCCAGAATACTTATAGTCCCATTACTACCAGCTGCTGCCCAATTTCTTGTAGTACTGCCAGC
Organism: Clostridium frigoris; assembly: GCF_018861865.1. GTDB lineage: Bacteria > Bacillota > Clostridia > Clostridiales > Clostridiaceae > Clostridium_AD > Clostridium_AD frigoris. The sequence continues at coordinate 4,001 of NZ_JAHLDV010000088.1, read as the reverse complement.
GACTGTTATCATGTCCGATGTGTTGTCATCTATAGTTGTTGAATCACCACAAATCACTAAACTATTGCCAGTAGCATTTATAATTGCCTTATCAATGGCTGAAAAACGATTAATTAGTGTCAATTTTATTGACCTCCTTGATATTATCATCGGAATTTAGACGTGATGATAACATAATATTGAGTAATTCATAATTACTCCATACTATTTTATGATATCTATGATATATAGTTACAATTTAAGTTTAATCATCTCATGGGTCGCTGAAATGTCGTTAAAGATGAACCGTAATTAAGAATGAGAATATATTAATTGTAATCAAATCTTATTCAAAATTAAGGAGAGATATTATGGCCTCTGATATACTAAATGTTACTGTAGACAAAACCGGAAATATTCCAATAATTTTAGGTGGGACAACTAATTTTACAATAAGTATTAAAAATCTTAGTACAAGCATTAGATTATATAATTTAACTATATTTATAACTACACCAGATGGATTAACTATTAGTACTGCTTCTCAAAGCATCACATCTTCCGTAAAAAATCCTGATGGTGGGTATTCTTATTCCTGGGTAAATTTAAAAGATTTAGCACCTTTAGAAGTTAATTATACTTTTAATGTAACTGTAAAATCAGGTACAAAATTTATAAATGGCACAACTATTCCCTTTGGATATATTTTTAATGGATTTATTGTAAATTGTAAGGTAGATACTATGCCAAGGGGCATTTATGATATTGGGAATCAAAAAATTACTAGCGGTATTGTAATGAGCTTTAAGGCAGCAAGATTTTATACCACAATTACAACTCCTTCAAAAGTACTCAAAGGTGCAGGAACTTCTATATTATTAAACGACTACTCTAAGGTATACACCGCTAGCTGCAATTTAACTAATAATACTATTATCACATCACTAGTAAATGTAACTATACTTCTTCCAGACGGAATAAGGTATATTGGTAATATATCTACATCTGGTACTGATGCTAGTCTTTTTAGAAATCCTACTATTAGCACTGTGCTTATTAATAATAATTTATATACTCAAGTTTATTTTGGTGGAGTAGTATTATCATTAAGCAGTAATACTACAGTAAATTTAAATTATGCTGTATGGAATAAATACAATGATAATACAGGAACTTTAATATATCATGGAACCACATTTAAACTTCTTATTAGTATGATTTCTCTAGATGATATTGTGAGTAATGATGTTAGTTTTAATGCTCTGGACCTAATTATTACAACTTCTGTAAATAAAGTTACAACAGATGTACAACAAAGTTTACAATATACCTATGTATATTCTGTATGTCAATATTATGATATTAAAAATATTGTAGTTAATTATCTACTACCAGATGGAATTAGCTATGTATCTAGTTCTACGCCACCTACATCTGCAATAGAGAACCCCACTCTTAAGGGTTTTGAATTGATTTATAATTTCCCCTTAGCTGTAAACAACTCTCAAGCTACTGTTACAATAAATGCTAAAGTAGATAGTTATTATAGATATAAATTAAGTGGGACTATCCCATTACCTGTGGTTGCATTTGATAGTTTTAGGAGCATCGCAAACATTTCTGGAACTCTAATTCAACTTTTAAGTGTAGTTACAGATAATGCTTCTGCAAGTTGTAGTATAAGTATTGGTAAAATAACAAAAACATTTTTAAAGGGCTACTACCAAAATGGTGTTGCAAAAACTTTTAATACTTTAGCACCAGGAGATTTAGCAGAATACAGATTAACCTACGATGCTAGCACCTTAATAGCTATACAAAAACAAGTATTCTTAGATGATTTTTTTCCACTTTCAGCTGACCCTATAGATAATATTGTGTATTCCTTTACTGGATATAAACCCTTTGGACTTACTCCATTGCTAACTGATCCTCATGGAGTAAGCTTTAATTATGGAGATATTCCAGGTAAATCTTTAATTACAATCACATTCAAAGTTCCAATAAAAATATTAGGGTCTCCTAGTCAAAACAATAATTTATTTAAACTTAGTGGAAGTAATATAGAAGGATCAGCTTATAGTAGTCGATCACAAGTACTGATAAATATAGGAACTCCAAATATACAATTAACAAAATCAGTCACTGGTACAAACCCATCTTCTATAAAAGCAGGAGAAATCTATTCCTACACTGTTAAGATAACAAATACTAATACTTTAGGAACAGAAACAGATGCTTTCAACTTTCAACTTACAGATACTTTGTCCGAGTGGTTTATTATTAATCAAAGTTCTATTAATGTTACTGGAACAGGTAGCTATAAAACTCCTTATATAGATGCACTTGGAATTCAGCTATATATAAATAAACTAGCCCCAGGACAAAGTTTAACATTAAATTATAATGTAACTATAAATAATAATCTTGCACCGGGCATTACTATTATAACAACAGCAACAAATACAAATCCATACTCACAGCAAGATGACCCAACCAGTTATCAATATACAAATCAAAATAAAAGTGCTTCAGTCACTATACTTTCACCAACTATTACACTAACAAAATCAAATAATTCTTCTTTATTCAAGGTTAATTCAAGCATTACCTATACTATTACTATGATCATTCCACAAGGAACTTTAGTTTATGATGCTTATGTGAAAGATGTTTTACCTAGTGGTGGACAGAGTTATACCGGCCCAGCCTACAGAAACGGTATTGTTATAACTCCAATTGTGTCAGGAACTTCTGTGACTTTTCCCAGTGAAGGATTTATAGATGCTCTTAACCAGTCAAAGACAATAACCTATGTTTTAACTTGTAAAATCACAAATTCTAATAAAGCCATTGGAGCTACAACCTCAGTTCAGACAAACAATTACCAAGTTCTATATAAACAAAAATTAAGTGGCGCTTTTATTACCATTAGTAAAAATCTTTCTGTGACAATAAATCACCCTAATATAGTTTTAAATTTAAGTGCAAAAGATCTCACTACTTCTATAATATATACGCAAAATGGAAATATAAATACTAATTCTGTAATGGAATTTACTTTAACATTTTTAAATAATAGCTCTATTACTCTTGTAAATGGTAAAGTTGATATTCCATTAAATAATAATTTTTTCTTTAATTCTATTAATACTACGCTTCAATGCACCGCAACTTATGATAGCGTTAATAAAAAAATAGTTGTATCAATACCAAGTTTAGGTCCAGGAATTTCAGGTCTGATTTCATTTACAGTATCTCCCGTGCCAAACCTTAAATCAGGCAGTACAATTACAACGCAAGCTGTGTCAGTTCAATACTATAATGATATCTCAACAAAAGTTTACAGTGGTGAGAAGAGCAATGCACTTACCTTTAGTTTTGCTCCTGGAGTATCACTTTTACCAACAACTAATAAAATAAATGATTCAACATCCTTCCAAGTAACTCAGCCCGGATATACAGCCACTATAATAAATTTATTTGAAAATACAGGTGGTGGATATGATGATTATACTTTAAAAATTAATTCTGTATCAATTCCATATACTCTCAGTATAAATAATATCAAAATAGCAGATGTTTCCGCAAATACTCCCTATTCTGCTGATTTAGATATAATGAAAAACCTTGCACCAGCTACTATAAGAAGCATAACTATTACTTCAGTTATTCCGATAACATCACCACTTGGGGCACGGTTTGATTTTGTAATAACGGCTCGTTCTAAAACTTCTCCATTTCCAGAAAAAACTGTATTAAATATAGACCCTAATTAATATTCCAAATAATTTTAACCAAAACAAAACCAGTATAATTTTTATTATACTGGTTTTGTAATCAAATATTCTCTGAAAATCGAGCTTCATTTAAACCTGGACAAAATAAAAACACTAAGATATACTTAGTGTTTTTTTTATAACCTGGCGACAACTTACTCTTCCACAAGGTTACCCCTGCAGTACCATCAGCGCATTGAAGCTTAACCTTCGTGTTCGGTATGGGAACGGGTGTTACCTTCA
>NZ_JAHLDV010000087.1 GCF_018861865.1 Clostridium frigoris | reverse complement strand
TGCTTAAATTATACACCAAAAGTGGATTCCTCGGAATCCACTTTTGTATTTGCAGAAAAAAAAAGAGCCATCTCGTAATAGAAATTACTTTCTATTTTGAGACAGCCCCTTCATTTGCAAAGCTAATTTAGTTATTATCATTCATTTCATTACTTCTTCTTATTATTTAAAATAATAATTTTTGTGATTATATTTTTGATTTAATTGTGTGTCTTTTGTCTGCCTTTTATATATCTTATAATACACAAAATAGAATAATCCAATACCTATTAAAGAACCTACAAAATCTATCATTACATCACTTACTAATGATGTTCTACCAGGTACAAATAATTGATGGAATTCATCACCATTTGCAAATAATAGACATATAAACATTATAGTAGTTAATGCCTTCTTTCCCCTCATCCCTATTAAGAATAAAAAATTCGAAACAATAACTGCGAGTAAGCAGTATTCAAATGCATGAGCATTTTTTCTAATAACTAAATTTATTTTTTCATCTCTAGCACTTATGGGTAGTACACCCTGCTTTGATTTATTTGAATCTGTTTTACCTTCTACATCATACTTAACATCCCTTATCGATTGAACTATTCCATAACTTCGTAAATTTGATAATGAACCAGATCTAGAAGAATTATAAAATATAAATCCCATTGCTAATACGCATAGTACGATTGCTAATTTCTTCAATATATCACCATCCAGTTTTACGATAGTCTATATTATAACACGTATCACCTTATAAATCTTAATACTGCTACTTTTTCAGCTTTTGCCTATTTCCCCTTCTTATTTATACCCATCCATTTTCCAATTTTTCTTTATGCACTTACATATACTAAGTTGCTAACGCAATTTCATTACAATAAACATACTATCTACTGTTTTATGGTGGCTTAATGAGAATTATGAATTTTACTTTTATTAATATTTCATAAACACTTGACATATTAGTTTATAAAAAGTAATATTAGTAACAATTAGACTATAATAAGCAAAAAAATATGAATAATTTGCGAACAATATAATTCATTAGGGGCAATATAATCACTATGTTTTAATAATAAAGTGAATTATTTCATTTTTAAGCTCCCATTTTTAAGCATAGCACATAATATAATTTTAGAATACTGTTTTAAGTCAAATGAATTATTTCTTTAAATATATTTCATATTATCTATATTTATAAATGCTTTATTTAGAAAATTATAAAAAGCTACATATACGAAGTCGTTTTTAAGACATATTTAATGTCATTATTATAAATATTTTTGTTGAAAGGATGATATATTATGAAAAGTAGAAAACCGGCATTTTTTATTGGATTTGGCATTCCATTTTTTGGATTAGTTGTTTTATTTCCTTTATACAACCGAATTTATCCAGTAATAATGGGATTTCCATTTATGTATTTCTGGATTTTCTCATGGTTATTTTTAACTTCCCTTTGTTTATATATTGCATTTAAAATTGATCCCGCAAATAAAATTGACGAGTAAATCTAATAAAATATTGATAGTTAACTAGAGAGGAGCATAAATAAATGATAGCAATTATAGTATTTTTTTCAATTTTAGCATTCTCCGTTGTTATAGCAATATTATCTAAACGTGGTGCAATAAATTCAAACATGAGTGAAGTTATGACAGCTGGTGGTTCTTTCGGACCTTTTCTAATGTTTTTTCTTTCAGTAGGTGAAATCTACAGTATTGGTACATTAATCGGAACTCCAGGTGCTATATATTCAAAAGGTGCATCTTATGTAGTTTGGTTTATGATATATATATTGCTAGCATATCCAGTTGGATATTTCATTAATCCATACATATGGAAAATGGGTAGATTATCTAAAGCAAGTACCTTTTGCGATGCAATAGGTTGGCGTTATAACAGTAAACTTGTACAATTTGTATCTGCAACAGTAGCTATAATATTTCTTGTTCCCTGGGTACAAAATCAATTTGCAGGAATGACAATTCTTTTTAAATTTCTTAATTTAGGCTTTAGTCCTACTACAGGTATCTTAATATCTATACTTTTAGCTTTTTCGTATATTGTTATTGCAGGAATAAGAGCTCCAGCTTGGGTTAGTATTCTAAAAGATATTCTTTTAGTCCTAGGCATCGTTATTATTGGTTGTGTATGTGTAGCTAAAACTCCAGGCGGAATAACAGGGATATTTGCTAATACAATTAAAGTAGCTCCTCAAACACTGACTGTTGAGCCAAGTGCAGTTCCAAATACAATCACAATAATTATATTTCAAATGTTAGGTTTTTATATGTTACCATTCACTGCGCAAGCAACTCTGTCTGCTAGCAACAAAAGAATATTAAGAAAAAATTCAATATTAATGCCATTATATATGATTATGATGCCATTTCTTATAATAGCAGCCTACTATGCAGTTAATAATTTCAAAAATATAGCAAATCCAGATAATGCTTTACTTACAGTAGCTATAAATACCCTACCTGGTTGGGCAGTAGGATTAATCGCAGGTGGTGGTGCTTTAACTGCTATTTTTGTTATGGCTTTTGTTGGACTTACTGTTGGTGGACTATTCTCCAAAAATATTCTTGGAGTAATAAAACCAGATATCAGTGAAGGATCAATGACTCTTTGGACACGTATTATAACAGGAATATTTTTAGCAAGTAGTGCTATTTTATCACTTTATTACCCAATGCTTATGTTAGGAGTTGTGGCACTTTCATATTCAGGACTAACGCAGGCCTTTGTTTCAATACTTTTCGCATTTACATGGAAAAGAGCAACAAAGTGGGGCATATTGTCTGGACTCGTGACTAGTGTAGTTTCATTGTTTTTAATGACCACACTCCCTTACGGTATAAGTAAAGGCTTTGTAGCATTAATAATTAATTTTGTTATAACTATTATTGTGAGCTTACTTACAAAACCAGATGATGAAACAATACTACGCTATGATCAATTGACAAGTGAATAATGCTCTCTAGTTCATATTTAGTATTACTGCCTGTAGTGATTTCAACTATAAATTGAAAGCATCTGCAGGCACTAAACTCTAATAGATACTTTATTTTATATCTTTATAAATAAAGTTATGCAACTGGGTTATAGTAGACTTCATGTCAGCAACCAAATACCAAACTTTGTCTATTGTTTTACCCTCGCTGTAGCCATCCATTGGGAATCTCTCCTGTTCCAATGTTGTTATATTCGATGTAAGCATTTTTGCACCAAGCTTTATTATATCCATACTGCTTAAACTTGTTTCCGTATAAGGTAAAAGCTCAGACACAACCGACGGAAATTTCGCTAACCCTAATGACTGAACCTTTGCGCTAATAAGTGACATTACCGTTTTTTGTCTTTCAATTCTTCGATAATCGCCACCCTAGGTAAATCGTACTCGTGTATACGCAACAGCCTGAAGTCCATTTAAATTTTGTAGTCCCGGTTTTGTAATTTTGGGAACAGATTTTTTTTCTATTTTAGAAACTTCTACTATTTTATCGTTAATAGGACTAATTTCATCTTGTTTAATATCAATACTTACACTACCAATAGCATCTATTATCTTTTCAAATGAAAAGAAATCAAGAGTTATATAATCTCTAATATTCAAATTAAAATTCTCATTAATAGTTCTTATTGCAAGTTGTGGACCACCATATGCATATGCATGGGTAATCTTTGTTTGGCCATGACCTTTTATTTTTACATATGTATCTCGCATAATAGATGAGATTTTTATTTTCTTATTGTTTGAATCTATGGAAACTATCATTATAGAATCTGAAAGACTTGTTTTTTGATTTACATCCATTTTATCTACACCAAAAAAAGCAATATTAGTTATACCCTTAGCATCTTCGCCTTGAGATAATGCTTTAGCATTAATACCCAAGTTATCATCAGTTTTAGATATTTCCACAGTGTTTATTTTATTAAGTTTATAAAGACCATAACCAAATACTCCTGTGACAATTAATAAACAAATAATAAATACACTTAAAAAGACCTTCTTCTAGTTTTTATTTTTCTTCATGTTTTCTCTCCTCATCCTTTGTACAATTTAGTTGATTATTGCGATTATATAATATTTAACTTGTATCTCGTTAATTATTGCGATTATATAATAATTAACTTGTATCTCGTTAATTATTATAGCATATTTATTTAATTTTCAACCCTATTTCTATTATTTATCGACATATTTTCACAAAATCTTCCCTCTTTTTAATCTGCTTATTTCTAAAACAAAAAAACCACTAAAATTATATCTCTATAAATTTCAGTAGTTCCCTCACATGGCTGTCGCCAAGTTTTTTCATCTCTATTCTTCACTCAACTCTCCCAGTTTTCACCCCAACTTGTGCGCTTCTAAATTTGATTTAGATGCTAGTGAATGGCATCCTTTACTACTTCCCTCACATATTCAACATCTAGATCATTTATTTCTGCAATATATTCTACAGAAAGTCCTTTACTATATTGTTTAAGTACTAGTTGTTTTCTTTCTTCTCCTTTTCCTTCTTCTTTCCCTTCTTCCTTATAGTGCAATCTTCTAATCTCGTCTATACTCAATTTAAATGCACCTCCTCTTTCCCTTTTATATTCTTCATATTTCTTTTCAAACGCAATGTCTTCAGTTAAAAATAAGTATCCTAAAAAATCTACTAATGCTTTTATTTGATCATTGTTTTTAACTTTATTATAGGTTGCTAATTCATCTGATAGTTTTATTTTTGCCTCATATATATCCTCGTCTCTTGCACCGGTTTCTAATAAACTTTTCGCCATTTTAAAAACTAATTTGATTGGATTATCATCACTAATATTTTCAAGTTCCATTTTTTCTACATCAATAGTTTTAAAGTTATATATTAATATTTCATTTTCTAACTCTGGTAATTTATATACATAACTTTTATCTTTTCCACTATTACCTTTATAAGTATATATTGCTGCAGCTACTATTTCTGACCTATCTTTATTCTTATATCTAAATTTGTCCCATATCCTATAAAAATATCTAAACATTCTTTCTCCAAAAATTTCATGCCCACTAATATAACTTTGTACCTCTACATGAATAAATAAGATCTTGCTTCCTTTATCTTTTAATCTTACCTTTATTATCTTATCCGATATTATGTTTTCAGCGCTATCTTTATCAAATATATCTTTCTGTATTTCTTGCAAATCTTTATCTAATGATTCTGTTCCAAGCTCCCAAGCTATCTTATTAAATATCTCTGGGAAAAGCAATTCTACTATTTCCACTTCAAATGCTTCCAAAATTGATTTCCATGCTGCATCAAAATCATGTTTTTTTGTCAAAATTATTCACTTCCTTGTAATTCTGTATTCCTTTAATTAATTTTATTATATCATATTAATTTTTCCTTTACACTACTTTTAAATCATTAAATCATCTCCTGGGGAGCTGAAATATTAACAACTTTGGAAGCAGATTTACCTCTTGGTAGGTCTCTGGGGTAGATAACAATTATCAATTGTTATCCTGCCAACAAATCAATTTTACTAGGCTAGACAACTGCCACTTATAGAAGATGGCAGACTTGAAGCTTCCAAAATGTTGTTAAAATATTGTCGTGGAACCTTGGCTTCACGACGAAAAAACTACTCAAATATATTATTGCATATATATAAGTAGTTCCATACCCTGGCTATCGCCAAGTTTTTTGTTTCTCTTCTTTTCCCAGTTTCTTAACTTTTCTACCCAACTTTTTTTCTTTTATATCCACATCAGATGTTCCATCTTTGTCTAGATACCGCATTCCCCCGCATTCGATATTCCAGCTTCTCATGCCTATTTTATTCATTCCCATAAAATAGGCTGCTGATGCGACCACATTCCAATAAATGGATGATGCGTAGCAAATCCGTTTATTGAGTGTTACTTACCTCTCAATATAACAAATGTTATTTTTAATTTATAATAGCCCAAAATGCAACTTAACTCATTACTATATACTATTCTCTATAAAAGACATATAATTAAAAATAATGAAATTTTAGTTACTTAAAATAAATATTTCAAATTATCTAAAGGAGAATTTATATGTGCTATTATAACAACATCGAAATGTCTAGTTTTTTAAGAGAAATATACATTGAAATTGATATTAATAATCTAATAACTTTTATCACCAACAACTGCTCTACTCTATTAGGTTACTCCATTGAAGAGCTATTAAATAAAAACATCCAAAATATTCTTTCTTTTATTCCCCAAAACTCCATATCGACAACAACCTTAAAATCCTCCGTTATAACAAAAAAAGGTGTTGTTATTCCAGTTGATTTAGCAGGTTCGCAAATAGTAGATGATAAGAATAATATAATTGGGTACAGGCTCTCCTTGATTGACATATCATCATATACCCATGAGAAAATAATGAATCAAATATTTGAGCAGTCCAGGGATATTATTTATAGATCTGAGTTAAATCCAACATTTAAATTTACATATATAAGTCCTTCCATAAAAAAACTCCTAGGCTATGATGTGGAAGAATACTACACTAATCCAATGCTTATATTTAATATAGTTCACCCTGATGATCTTTATATTATTTAAAAAAAGCTTTCTAATGACACTGACTTTACTAAACATCTTTCTGCTAGATATCAACATAAAGGTGGTCATTATGTTTGGCTAGAAGAATACTGTATTCCTATATACGATGGAAATGGAACATTAGTTGAAATAGAAGGATTTAGTAGGGATATTACAGATAAAAAGCAATTAGAAGAAAGACTTAAAAAGTTGAGTTATTTAGACTGCTTAACTGGAGCATATAATAGATGTTATCTAGAAAAAGAAATCCATATTCTAAATACTAAGAAAGACCTTCCCATAGGTATTATATTTTATGATTTGGATAATTTAAAAACAACTAATGATGCTATTGGACACGAGTTTGGTGATAAATTAATAGTCCGTTTTTTTAATATATTAAAGGATACCTTTACTAAAAACTCAGTTATCGCTAGGACAGGTGGGGATGAATTTATAGTTATAATTAAAGATGTACCGCTTAATAAGGTTAAGGCTTTATTTGCAATTCTAAATGAATCAATATGTAAGCAAAATAAGCATAATCGGGAACTTCAAGTAAAAGTATCTATAGGATACTCTTTCTCTGAAACATCTATAGGAGTAACAAAACAGTTTATTAATATTGCTGATAAGAACATGTATAAAAATAAACAAAGCAAATAATTCTCAAATAAAGAGGGTGTAAATTATTTTGTGTATTCTCTTTCTTTAAGCAAAATAATTGAATTATTTAATTATGAAAAAATGTTAATATAGTTTATAAATGTTGTTACTTTGTAATTGCTTTTCAGTATATCATTTCCATTTTAAGCTATTAATATACCCTCTAAGTATTATGTTAGGGAAGTGTTGATAAGTGAATTGAGTCGTTATTGAAAAATAATATATTAACGGATTACCTTTGGGTGATCCGTTTTACTTATTTAACAGAGAAAATTGAACTATACCTCCTAGGGGTTTGAGGGACGGAGTCCCAAAGCTACGCTCCTTCATTTAAGACCTCACTAAATAATATATTGAGCTGGCTAATAACAAGGTCCCAATTTGAATATGCTCTAGTCCATTTCTTACTTACCTTTTCAGTTGCCAAATATAGCATCTTCATAAGACTATCATCGTTCGGAAATATAAGCTTTGTCTTAGTTACTTTTCTGAATTGACTGTTAAGGCTCTCTATGGCATTTGTGGTATATATAATTCTACGAATATAATCTGGAAATGCAAAGAAAGTTATAAGATTATCCCAATTATCTTCCCAGCTTTTTATTGCATTTGGATATTTACTACCCCATGTTTCTTTTGCAGACATTAAATTTTCAAGTGCAAGATCCTCATTCACTGCGCCATAAACAGCTTTCAAATCTTTTGCAAATGCCTTCTTGTCTTTATGTGGTATATATTTCATACTTGCTCTCAATTGGTGAATTATACAACGTTGTATTTTTGCAAAGGGATAGACAGCCTCTATTGCTTCCTTGAAGCCGCTTAAGCCATCTATACAAAACAACAAAACGTTCTTCAAACCTCTGTTTCTAAGGTCATTAAGTACTGAAAGCCAGAACTTACTGCTTTCATTTGTTCCTATCCAAATACCAAGTACTTCTTTTTCTCCATCCATATTTACACCTAGAACAACATAAGCTGCCTTGATTATAATATGCTTGTCGTCACGAACTTTATAGTGTATTGCATCCAAAAAAACAAATGAGTATGTTTTTTCAAGTGCCCTATTTTGCCACTCTGTAACTACAGGCATAATCCTATTTGTTATATTCGAGACCATT
>NZ_JAHLDV010000086.1 GCF_018861865.1 Clostridium frigoris | reverse complement strand
ATGCATATTTCATAATCTTTGACACTTCATCAGTTGTAAGAACTTCAACTAATACTTCTGGCATTTTACTTATTCCACCCATCTCATCATGGCTGAAATCGTCATTTATATTGTCACCAGTAAACACTCTATCCTTTCCTAGTACAGACACTAGAAATTCTATATCCATTGCATCAAGTTTTTTGTAACTCATAAGATTACCTCCCCGATTTTAGATATCATATTTTACACTTTTTAATTATCACCTATGATACTGAAATGTCATCATATCATCTCCTGCAAATTTCTATTAACGAATACAGTATTCGGCTCCTGAGTTTTTAATATTTTCAATCAATTGAGGAACTATTTCATAGATATCTCCTACTATTCCGTAATGAGCTACATTGAATATAGATGCATTTGAATCTTTATTTATTGCAAATATTCGTTCTGAACTATTCATTCCAGCAGTAAACTGAACTGCACCTGAAATTCCAAGAGCTATTATTAATTTTGGTTTAACTGTTCTTCCAGAAAGTCCAATTTGTTTTTTAGCATCAATCCATCCTGCTTCAATTGTTGGCCTTGTTCCAGCTACTTGAGCATTAAGTAAGTCTGCGAGTTCATGTATCATAACTAAGTCTTTCTCTGACTTTAAGGCTCTACCAACTGCAATAATCACCTCTGCATCTGAAATGTTTTCTTCAACTTCTTTTTTAGTAACCTTTAATACCTCAATGTTAGATCTTAATTTTTCCCTATCCATTTCGCAAATTGTAATTTTGCCTTTCTCATCACAATTTTTTTCGGGAGCATTCATAACTTTATACCTTACTGTAGACATTTGTGGTCTTGTATTTGGGCATATAATCTGAGCCATAATATTACCACCAAAAGCTGGTCTTATTTGCACAAGGTCTGTATTTTCTTTCATCTTAAGTATTGTACAATCTGCAGTGAGTCCTGTTCTAAATCTTGCTGCAACTCTAGGTGCAAGGGATCTACCAATAGTTGTTGCACCAACAAGTAATGATGATGGTTTTACCTTATTTACAAAATCTTCAAACGCTGCAGTATAAGGTTCTATTCTAAAATCCTTAAGCTCTTCGTAATCGTATACAAAAACCTCATCAACACCATAATGTAATAACTCTTTTGCTTTCTCTTTTATATTGTGCCCAATGAAAACACAATAAACTGGAAAATTAACAACGGCTGCAAGCTCTCTCGCTTTTCCGATAAGTTCCATTGTTACAGGATGTATAACTCCTTCTACATGATCAACATACACGCCTATACCCTTCCATAAACTCTTATCAACCTGAGCTTCCTTTGTTTCAAGAAATTCCATTACTCCTGTCGGACCTTTTTTGACACAAATCTTACACATTTTACAGCCTGCATTAACTTCTATTTTTCCATGGTTATATTCAATCGCACCAAAGGGACAAACCTTCACTAGTTCTTTAGCAATAGATTCATTTACCTTATCATGATGACAAATTAATTCGCTCATTAGAATTCCACCCTTCTTATGTAAATGTAAATTTATTATACAAATTTTAATTCTTTAAGTTTTGATGCTATTTTTAAACTAAGTTGTGAACCACTACCTGTCCAGGTTTCACGATCATTGTTTACAGCCGGTGGAAATATTCTTTCAACCTGAGTTGGTGATCCATTAAGCCCATATTTTTTTTCATCTTTATCTTCAAAGTCATTTAACGTTATCATTTTAATTTCTCTATCTTTTGTAGCTAATTTCTTTCTATAAGATGGAAGTCTTGGTTGATAAATATCTTTATCTACAGTTAAAAGACAAGGAAATTGAACCTCGGCTACTTCAATAGTATTTGCCATGTCCATTTCTACAACAACAGATTTTTCCTTCAATTCTATTATTTTTAAAACGTTTGCAATATGCGGAATATTTAGGTATTCAGCCATCTCTGGTCCTACCTGTGCAGTATCACCATCAGTTGTTTGCTTTCCACATAATATAAGATCAAATTTACCCATTTTTCTTACCCCTTGGGAAATTGTATAAGATGTAGCTAGAACATCTGCTCCTGCAAACTTTCTATCAGATATTAGTGCACCCTCATCTGCTCCCATCATATACGCTTCGCGAATAACATCCTTTGCTTGTGGGGGTCCCATTGTTATGACTTTAATTAATCCACCCTCTTGTTCCTTAATCTTAAGGGCTGTTTCTAATGCAAATAAATCGAAGGGATTCATTTTAGAATCTACACCATCTCTCTTTAAAACTCCTGTAACTGGATCCACCTCAACATTTGAAGTACCTGGAACTTGTTTTATACAAACTAAAATTTCCATATATTTATTCCTCCTACATTTTGTATAGGGATTTATAATCTTATTCATTCATGGTAGTATGGTCTGACCTTTTATGGATTAATAGTAACACATAATTGGGAATATTTCTATAATTGTTAAGTACTTAACAATCTTTATTTCTTTAAGTTATGACCATCGTTGAAAACGCTTACTTAAGTTAATTAAACTTTAAATAAACGTAAATATTTTTAAATAACTAGATTACTTTGATAATAGTTTCACACTGTTATCGTAATAGATTTGTATTCTTTAACAATATAAATAACTATTTCATCCTAAGTAAAGATAATTATAGTAAATATTAATTTTATCTCAATAATTTAAAAGGCTGTAAAAAATACCGTATTAAGTAAAACAGATATTATCTGTAAATAAAACTATCAGTGTGCATATATACAAATTTAGTGATTAATGTTTGTGCACTTAGATATTGATTGTAATATAAAAAAACATGATAATAGATTTATATTCTTAATCAATTTTCTTGTTTTTACTATTAAAATCGATATATAACAATTTGTGTAAATGCATAAATCACTTATATAAAATTTCAACAACAGTAAAAGCTTAGATTAATATTTAATATTAATTAAATAGTGGTAAATTGTTTTATAAGACTATATTTAAAAACATGTTTTCGGATGAACTTATAGTCTTCATAAGATATTAGTTGCTAAAGGAGTAAATAATGATTTACCTTTGACAAGAGACTACATGCCTAAATATGAAAAAATTTTAACGAGCAGGTGAAAAAATGAAATATTTACGGCAATTAATGATTATTTTAATTCCATATGTTATTGGCACGGTATTACAGATAACATTACATTTACCAATTCCAGGATCGGTTATAGGACTTATTTTACTGTTTTTAGGACTGCAGATAGGAATAATTAAAATTGAAATGATAGAAGAGTTTTGCGAGTTTCTTTTATCAAATATGTCCTTTTTCTTTATTCCTGCTGGGGTAGGTTTAATGACAGCCTTCAGCGTATTAAAAGGGAAATGGATACCATTTATTATTATAGTTGTTTTATCCACATGTTTGGTTTGGATTGTAACAGCTTTCGTAGTTAAAAATTTAAGGAAGGGACGTTAAAATGAATGATTTAATTACTTCGCCGGTTTTTGGCGTAATAACATCTCTCATTGCTTATGAAATTGGAATTTATATAAAGAAAAAATGAAGACTTTCAATATTTAATCCACTATTAATAGCAATTATAATACTAATATTTTTTCTTGAAAAATTCCATATCACATATGCTAACTATAATAACGGAGGGAAAATAATTTCATTCTTCTTATTCCCTGCAACAGTTGCATTAGCTTTACCAATGTACAAAAAGTTTGCTTTATTTAAAGAAAACGCTGTTCCAATACTTGTAGGAATTTTCAGCGGGGCTATTTCAGGTTTTATTTGTGTAGTATTCTTTTCAAAATTATTTCGATTAAACAATTTGCTTACAGAATCTTTAATACCAAAATCAATAACAACACCTATAGGAATCGCAATGTCTAAGCAGCTAGGTGGACTTTCGTCAATTACAGTTGTAGCTATTATAATGACAGGGATTATAGGATCTGTCGTTGGACCATTTTTGCATAAAATCTTTAAAATTAAAGATAAAATTGCTTTAGGCATTGCTATGGGAGCATCTGCTCACGCATTAGGAACAGCAAGGTCTATGGAAATAGGGGAAATTGAGGGTGCAATGAGTGGTCTAACTATGGCTATTTCAGGAATTGTCGCTGTTCTTTTATATCCCTTTTTGTGGAAAATGGTTCTTGAAATATTTAAATAGTTTTTTTAAAATATACTATGAAGATAACAAAATTAAATCAATTCTATAAATGTAATCTATGTTGAATGGATCCTCGTATAATTGATTTTCTTAACATAAAAAATAGCCCCCTTATAGTAAACAGTTTTATTATTTAACGGTCTACCATAAGAGGAGCATATCAAAGTATGACTACCTTTAGTTTATTTTAAATACTATTTTTCACTAGCAAGTTTTTTGTATCCTGCTAATCTTTCTTTAGCATCATTTTCTGTTTTAACAAACAATTCCTCTGCTACTTCTGGGAAAGTTTTAGCAAGTGAAGAATATCTAACTTCGCCCATTAGGTAATCTCTAAATGAAGTAGTTGGTTCTTTAGAGTCGAGTATGAATGGGTTCTTTCCTGCATCCTTAAGATCTGGATTAAATCTGTACATAGCCCAGTATCCTGATTCAACAGCTCTCTTAGTTTCTAATTGTGTACAACCCATTCCAACTTTAAGACCATGATTAATACATGGTGCATAAGCGATTATAAGTGATGGTCCTTTATATGCTTCTGCTTCTTTTATAGCTTTTAATGTTTGTGCTTTGTCAGCACCCATTGCTATTTGAGCAACATAAACATATCCATAAGTCATTGCCATCATACCTAAATCTTTCTTTTTAGTTCTCTTACCAGTAGCGGCAAATTTAGCAACCGCAGCTGTTGGTGTAGATTTTGAAGCCTGACCACCAGTATTTGAATATACTTCAGTATCAAATACAAATACATTTACATCTTCTCCAGATGCAAGTACATGATCTACTCCACCATATCCAATATCATAAGCCCAGCCATCTCCACCAAATATCCATTGAGATTTCTTAACTAAATGATCTCTCTTTGCGAATATTTCTTTTAATGCTTCGTTATTATCTTTTTCAGCATTTAATAATGGTAACATTTTAGCAGTTGCAGCTTTAGAACCTTCTGCATCTTCTTTGTTTTCTATCCATTCATTAATAACTGCTTTTAATGCATCACTTGTTTTCATTGTTAATGCTTCTTTAGCTGATAATTCAACTTTATTTCTTAATTGAGTAGTTCCAAGGAACATACCAAATCCAAATTCAGCATTATCTTCAAATAATGAGTTAGCCCAAGCTGGACCTTGACCACATTTGTTAACTGTATATGGTGAAGCTGGTGAACTTGCTCCCCAGATAGATGTACATCCTGTAGCATTAGCTATTAACATTCTATCTCCGAATAATTGAGTTATAAGTCTAGCATATGGAGTTTCTCCACATCCAGCACAAGCTCCGCTGAATTCCATTAATGGTTGCTCAAATTGGCTTCCCTTAACAGTAGCTGTTCCCATTGGATTTTCTTTTTTAGGTAAGTTTATGTTAAACTTCCAGTTTGGTAATTTAGCTTCCTGCGTTGCATATGGTTTCATGATTAAAGCTTTTTCCTTAGCTGGGCAAACTTCTGCACAATTCCCACACCCACTACAATCTGCATTACTAATACCTATTGAAAAATGTTGACCCTCAAGTCCCTTTCCAATAGCTTTCTTACTTTCGTAAGTTTTTGGAGCATTTTTAAGATCGACCTCATTAGTTAAGAAAGGTCTTATTACAGCATGAGGACATACAAATGCACATTGATTACATTGTATACATTTATCTACTTGCCATTCTGGTACATTAACAGCAATTCCTCTCTTTTCAAAAGCTGCTGTTCCTGGCATTAATGTTCCATCTTCTAATCCAACAAATGCACTTACAGGTAAAGAATCTCCTTCTTGTCTGTTCATTACATCAGCAATATTTTTAACGAAGTCTGGTCTAGGCTCTAATTCTAATGTTGCATCTTTAACTGTTTTCCAGCTTGCTGGTACATTAACTTTAACAACTGATTGAACGCCTTCATCAATTGCAGCGTTATTCATGTTAATAACCTTTTCGCCTTTTTTACCGTAAGATGTTATAACCGCAGCTTTAAGATACTTAACTGCATCTTCTACTGGTATTATATCTGCTAACTTAAAGAAAGCAGCTTGCATAATCATGTTAACTCTTCCACCAAGACCTATTTTACCTGCTATTCCAACTGCATCAATAATATTGAAGTTAATGTTGTGACTCGCAATATAGTTCTTCATTGTTGATGGTAAATGTTGTTCTAATTCTTCAGCACTCCATATACAATTCAATAAGAATGTACCGCCATCTTTAATTCCTTTTAGAACATCATATTTAGTTACATAAGCTTGGTTACCACAGGCAACATAGTTTGCTGAACTAATTAAGTATGTTGATTTTATTGCTTTCTTACCAAATCTTAGATGAGAAATTGTTACTCCACCTGATTTTTTAGAATCATATGCAAAGTAAGCTTGTGCAAACATATCCGTATGGTTACCTATGATTTTTATAGCACTCTTGTTAGCTCCAACAGTACCATCTGATCCAAGACCCCAGAATTTACATTCTTTAGTTCCCTCTGGCGTTGTTGTAATCTCCTCACCAATTGGGAGTGATTTATTAGTAACATCATCAACTATTCCTATAGTAAATCCGTTTAACGGAGTTTTTGCTTTTAAAGCATCATATACTGCAACGATTTGAGCTGGAGTAGTATTTTTTGATCCAAGTCCATATCTTCCGCCAACAATAACTGGTCTGATTTCTTGATCAAAATAAGTAGTTCTAACATCTTGGTATAAAGGTTCTCCAATTGATCCTGGTTCCTTAGTTCTATCAAGTACTGATATTTTTTTAACTGTAGTTGGTATGTATTTTAAGAAATGGTCTATTGAGAAAGGTCTAAATAAATGTACTTTAAGTACTCCAACTTTTTCTCCCTTAGCATTTAAGTAATCAATAGTTTCTTCAATTGTTTCACAAACCGATCCCATTGCTATTATTATTCTGTCTGCATCAGGTGCACCATAATAATTAAATAAGTGGTAGTCTGTTCCAATTAATGAGTTTATTTTTCCCATATATGTTTCAACTTTTTCTGGGAGTGCATCATAATATGTGTTTGAAGCTTCTCTTCCTTGGAAGTATATGTCTGGATTTTGTGCTGTTCCACGGGTTACTGGATGTTCTGGATTTAATGCTTTATTTCTAAATGTCTCTACTGCTTCTTTGTTTATTAGGCTTCCTAAAGTATCATAGTCCCATGCTTCTATTTTTTGTATTTCATGAGAAGTTCTAAATCCATCAAAGAAGTTTACAAATGGAATTTTTCCTTCAATAGCTGTTAAATGAGCAACTGGTGAAAGATCCATTACTTCTTGTACACTATTAGATGCAAGTAATGCAAAACCTGTCTGCCTTGTTGCCATTACATCTTGATGATCTCCAAAAATATTAAGTGCATGAGTTGTTAACGCTCTAGCTGCAACATGGAATACTCCTGGTAGTAATTCTCCTGCAATTTTGTACATGTTTGGAATCATTAATAATAATCCTTGAGAACATGTAAAAGTTGAAGTTAAAGCTCCTGTTTGAAGCGAACCATGTACTGCTCCTGCAGCTCCTGCTTCTGATTGCATTTCCATAATTTTAACTTTTTGACCAAATACATTTTTTGTTTCTTTAGCTGCAAGTTCATCACAATATTCTGCCATCGTTGATGATGGTGTTATAGGGTAAATTGCTGCAACATCGGTATATGCATAGGCAACATGTGCAGCTGCTGTATTTCCGTCCATAGTTTTCATTTTTCTCATTTAATAAACCTTCTTTCAACGAATTATTTTTTACGTCTAAAACCATTTTAGTTTTTTAATATTTTTTTTCTAAATTATATTACATCTTTCATGGCCTCCTTTATTTAGTTATGTAAATTCGGTTTTTGTAATCGACTACATAAAAACATTGTAGATAGCCAACATCTACTAACGACATTGGCAACATTATGATTTTATTCACAGACTTTTCCCGGGTTTAATATATTGTTAGGATCAAATGCTAATTTTATATTTTTCATAAGACCTACATATACCGGTCCTAATTGTTCTAACATATATGTTTTTTTTGCAAATCCAATACCATGTTCTCCTGATACTAATCCTTTTAATTCTCTTGATTTGCTATACATTGCCTCAAATACTTCTGCGATTTTTTTATCCCATACTTCATCTGTAAGGTCATCCTTTAATACATACACATGTAAGTTACCGTCCCCTGCATGACCAAAACTTCTTATTCTTATATTAAATTCCTTTTGAAGTTCATTAGTATAATTAATAAACTTTGCAACCATGTTTCTTGGAACAACAACGTCACATTCATCCATATAAGTTGTTGTTGCTTTAACTGCTTCAAGAAAAGCTCCTCTTGCAGACCAAACGGCTTCTTTTCTCTCATCTGTATCAGTTATAAATACATCAAGAGCACCTTGCTCAAGACAAATGTTAGCTACGCCTTCGTAAGCTTTTTCTATTTCTTCTATAGTATTACCATCAAATGTCAATAAGAGATATGCATCTGATGAATTATCTGGAAACTTTTTACCAAGAAACTCTTCAGCAGCAAGAATA
>NZ_JAHLDV010000085.1 GCF_018861865.1 Clostridium frigoris | reverse complement strand
CCCTACCGTTGCCAGTAAATCCCTTGCTCTCAGGTTGTCTTCCCGTTGGTTAGGCGACATAGGCTTCTTTCAGCCTATCGGCTCAGCTAACATGCTGGACGTACAAAAAAATAAGCAGATATTAATCTTCTTATTTTTCAACAATATATTTATTAGGACTGTAATAACCAAATTTTTTCAATTACCCTTCGTAATACTATCATCATGGGTATTCTATCTGTTATATCATAATTATTCAACTTTTGCTTTGGAGAAAAACAATATAAACTGATATCTGACAATTTAGCAATAGAATTATCACACAAATGAGTCAGGCTAATTATTGTGGCTCCTTTTTCTTTTATCATTTTAACTGCCTCAAGTACTTGCACTGTTTCTCCCGAAGCGCTAATAACAAAAACTAAATCCTTTGGTGTTGTATTTTCAATAGTAAAAAGCATATCATGATGATGAGTAAAAAACTCAGCTTTTCTACCAACACATCTCAAATACTTGGTCATCATTTCGCAAAATGGCAAGGAATCCCCAACTCCATAAAAGAATATATTTCTTGCCTCATTAATTCTTTTAGCAACTTTATTAATAGCTTTACTATCCATTATTTCATATGTTTTTGTAATATTTTCAGGTATAGTAGAAACAATATTTATAACTGTTTCCTCTTCTAGTTTAAGTGCAATTTTAAATTCTGAAAACCCATCATATCCAAGCTTTTTGCATAACCTTACTATAGTATTGGGAACAGTAAATACCATTTCAGATAATTTCTGTATAGATGTATCAATAACTAGTTTTTTATTTTCTTTTATAAACTCTATTATTTGATCCTCAGTGTCATTAAGTTTATGTTCAAATATTCTTACTCTATCCTCAAATTTCATAACAAGTAACCACTCTCTCTTTTAGCTTCTATTTATAGTTTACATCCTCTTATACTATTATTCAATAACTCTAATATATTATATCTAATATTTCGCCTCCAAATTCTTGTAATCTTCTAAGGTGTTAATATTTAAAAATTCTCTATATGATAAGCCTTCAACTACTTTACATTCTATACTTACGATGAATTCTCGGATCTTATTCTCATTTTCTTGAAGACTTTTTTCAATATTATTTACAATAGTTTTTTTATATACCGCACAAAGGGTTTGCAACCTATTGTTAACCTTAGGAATTAACCCTTCATAATCTTCCTCAATACAACCTAATATATCTAATATTTCTGGACTAATAAGAGGCATATCACAAGCTATACATAAACAATATTCTGTTAATGAATTTGTTAGTGCTGCATGAATACCACCAAGTGGTCCATGGCCTTTATAAATATCTCCTACAACTCTAAGATTAAATTCTTCATAGATGTCTTTGTTATTTGCAACTATTATTATTTCTTTATAACTACTACCTGCACGTATTATTTGTTCTATAAATGTTTTTTCTTTATATATAAGAAAGGCTTTGTTATTATAAAGCATTCTACTACTTTGCCCGCCAGCCAATATTGCTAATGTTTTATTTATCATTAATTCCCTTCTTTAAACTATACATTTTATTAATTTACTTTCTATAAACTCACAAATTGAATTTACGTCGTTTAAGTTTCTCTATTAAAGTTGTTTTTCCAGTGTTTGATTTTGTAGCTACTATAGAAAGGACTAAAGTTTCCTTACTTTTATCTGAAAATGAATTTACCATTTACTACTTCACCTACCTTTACACTTCCACTGTTTTTAGGAATAATTATAACTCCATTAGAATTACACATAGCACGCAAGTGATTGGAACATTGTGATCCTGAATTATATGCATAATAAGCTCCATCTTCTTTTTTAATCTTAACGAATATATATTTTTCTCTTCCCTCTTTAGCTTTAAAATCATCTTTTAAAACCACTTGGAATTCCTCAGGTTCATTTTCAGTAATACCCATCATAGCTTTTATAGCCGGTTTTACGAATTCTTCAAAAATGTTTATTAAAGATGAAGGATTGCCAGGAAGGGCGAATAATAATTTACTATTATATACTGCAAAAACTGTAGGTTTGCCTGGCTTAATGGCTACGCAAGTAAATTTAATATCTGCTCCTATTTCACGCAGAATATCTTTTCTTTTATAGCTATCCTATCATCCTTAACTATCCCCACTGAAAACACTTCTGCATTTGAATTTTTTATTAAAGCCTTTAGCGAATATTCATTACTATTTCTTATTTTTCCTTTTTTGATTTCAGATTTTATATCAATTAGTTCATCACCAGTTATTACTATACCAACCGTAGGGGCTTTATAAACATTAATAAAATCATACCCTAGAGAAGCTAATAATCCAATCTCAGGCGGTCTAATTAAAGTTCCCTTATTTAAAGGGACATCTCCTTTTAAAATTTCTTCTCCTAATTTTATAATATTATTACCTTTTTTAACCTCTTCATAAATGTACAAATTATCACTTTCAACTTTAACTCTTTCAATTTGTATTACTGCATCTGCACCACTTGGCAGCATTGCTCCCGTCATAATTTTATAGACATCATTCTCTTTTAATGTTTCTTCACAAAAATCTCCAGCTTTTATTAATGACTTAATTTCAAGTATTATATTTTTTTGTTTTGTGTATCCATGCTTCTTATAGCATAACCATCCATTGCTGATTTATCAAAAGGTGGCAAGTTATCTAGCGAGTAAATATCCTCAGATAAAACTCTATTAAGTGAATCTAAAATATATACTTTTTCGTATTTCATTTCACGATTTAATGATTTTGCTACCACATTAATTATTTTCTTTGCTTTCCCTACTTCAATCATTATAAACTAACCTTCTTCTTCATTTTTGAGTTCCTTGACTCCATTTTAAATGAACCTACAATTACAAGTGAAATTATAGTTAACACTATAAATACTATAAATCCATTTGAAAATCCACTCAAATTTTCACCTGTTTTATCTATAAAAGATGCCATCAAAGGTGGTATAACGAAGCCTCCAAAAGCTCCTAATCCTCCAACCCATCCTGCGGCTCCTCCAATTGCATGAGGAACCTCTTTTGGAAGTATTTTAAATACAGCAGCATTTGTTACACCCATTCCAGCAGCTAAAAGTAAAACTCCTACAACAGCTAAAGGGATTGAGCTAGTAATGCTCATACATACTGCTCCTGAAAGCATTATAATAAGTGCTATAATTGATGTAGTTTCTCCTCCAACCTTGTCTGCTATCTTTCCACCGTAAATTCTAGTAATAGATGCAGAAATTGAATACATAGCAGTCAACGCACCTGCCATTTTTAAACTTAATTTAAAGAAGCTCATCCAGTAAGTAGGCAACCAACTTGTTAGTGCTAAGAATCCTCCAAATGTAGTAAAATAAATCACAACAAGTGCCCAAGTTTTCCAGGTCTTTACAGAAATTAATAAGCTTTCACTTATTTTATTGTTAGGGAATAATTCCTGACCATACTGCGACGAAGCTATTTTTCTTGCTTCATCTTTTTCTACTCCTGCATCAATTAATTGAAAATACCATGCATTTTTTCCTATAATACAATAAACTAGAGTTCCTACTATTAAAAATATTAACCAAGCTAAATAAGAACCAGATAATCCTAACAATGGTATAGCAACATTAGGTAGTAGCAGTGTAAATATTCCTGGTGCTAAGTTTCCAACGCCTCCATAGATACCTAAAGCCATCCCCTGCTTACTTTGCGGGAACCAATAAGATGCTTGACCAACTCCGACAGAAAATGTAGCTATACCGCAACCTGATAATGCTCCCAAAATTAATAATAAATAATAATACTCACTTAAATTTTGTCTAAAAAAAGCCATAACTATATACAAGCCAGCCATACCGATTATTGAAAGAGAAAGCAAAGTAATAAATGGTTTTCTTCCTCCATTGATATCTACCCAAGCTGCAAATGGAATTCTAAGTAAAGAACCAGACAAACTTGGTATTGCAATAAGTAGTGCTAATAGAATAGGGTCGAGAGTTGAAAAGCTTTCTTTAAATACGGCGATTGTAGCTCCATAAAGAGCAACGGCTGCAAATCCTACAAAAAAACCAGTAGTTGCTCCTGTTAATCCTTGTTTTGAATTTCCTTTTACATTTACAATATCCATTATTTTTCCCCCATATTATTATTATTATTATTATTATGAATTCGAAAACTATTAGGCTTATATATATCAATCTCAGAAGGATAATTTTATTCTTCCCCAAAAAATTCGAACAAAATTTTAAATTTAAATAATATTACTCATAACTAAATTCGAAGTTTTTTTCTTCATTAAAAAAATCTGAATAGTCTATTTCAAATAGGGATTTTTTAACTTTAGATACATCTATATTTTCTCTAATGAGCTGTGTTAATATTCCTGAATAAGATAGATCACCTTGAATTATACTTCCGTATATTTTCCCATCTTTATGAATTATCTTTTTATAGTTTGTCCCATCTATTTTAACCTCTTCAATATAAGTCTCATCAATAGGTTCTATCATCCCAATGGACATCGTCGCTATTCCTTCGAAATTCATTGTATTTTTGCTTCCAAAAAAGTCTGTCATTATCATTTCATTTCCGACCATATTATTTGCTGCTATTATGCCTTCTTTAACAGCTGTTGGCCATATTGGATTTCTTCCACTTACATCTCCGCATCCATATATACTATCTATATTTGTCTCACCCTTCTCATTTATAATTAAACCAAATCTATCGGTATCTACCCCGCTATTTTCAAGAAAACCAACATTTGATCTAACTCCTGTTGCTACTATTACGAGTTCACATGGTACTTCTTCCCCAGTGTTTAATAATAATGATATAGGATTTTTATTTTCATCAATTATTAGTTTTTCAGCTTTAACATCTAACTTTAGATTTACACCATTTTCCTTAAATTTATCCTCATAAACTTTTGATGTATATTTATCTAATTGTAATGGAAGTATTTTCTTGCTCATCTCTATTAAAGAAACATTTACTCCACTATCTCTAAGACCACTTAATGCGTCTATCCCCACAAGACCGGCCCCTAATACAACTACATTTTTAACTTTACTTGCTTGCTTTTTTATAATTATTGCATCCTCAAGATTTCTAAGCCCTACTACATTACTAGCTCCTCTTAAATTTCCAATAGGAGGAATAAATGCCGAAGCTCCACTAGAAATTAAAAGCTTATCATATGTTAAGATATCACCATTTGAAAGTGAAAGGCATTTATCATCATTATTAAGGCCTATAACCATAACTCCATTAATCCACTTAATATTATTTTTTTCAAAAAAATCTTTTTCAGTGAAATCTAACTCTTTTACAGTTCTACGTCCTGAAATATAATGATGAAGTATGCATCTTGAATATACGTTTTTATCCTTTGATACCAATATTATTTCTGCTTTTTTATCTAACATTCTTAATGTTTTAGCTCCACTTATTCCTGCAGCGGATGCTCCTATTACTACATATCTCATTATAATACCTCCCTCAGCGTAAGTGCTCCCATAGGGCATTTAGCTATGCACTGAGGTTTTCCTTCACTAGTGCTAATACACATATCACATTTCATAATTTCCGTTTGCTTTTTAGCATCAGCTTTTAAAACCCCATAAGGACATGCCATTATGCACATATAGCAACTAGCGCATCTATTTTTGTCATAACTAACAATACCAGTTTCATAATCTTTGCTCATAGCACCTGTCATACAAGTAAATACACATTCTGGTTGATCACAGTGTCTACAAAATATTGGAGCATACGAGCCATTACTATCAACTGTTATTCTACTCCTTGCTTCTCTTGAATCATGTGCTATTATACATGCAGTAGTGCAAGTTAAACATCCAACGCACTTTGTTCTATCTATTTTTATCCTTTTCATAATTAATTGCTCCTTTACTCAATAATTTTTCTATATTTACTGATACTGTTTTATATGAGGGTTCCTTTGAATATTGATCGAATACTGATGGTGTTAATGAATTTGTCTCTATATAATGTAATGGCGCATATAAATGTTCCTTCTTCACATTATTAGTTATCTTAGCTATAAATTCACTATTAACACCGTTACACGATGATACTCTAATTTTTTCGTTTTGCTCTATATTTAACTCCTTGGCTAACTCAGAATTTATATAAACATAAGCCTCTTTTGATGTTATTGAATTAACTGCATCTATTTCTCTTGTTCTTGTTTGAGTATGCCATTGACCTACAGTTCCTCTACCGGAGTTAAGTGTATAAGGAAACTTTTTTGAAATTTCAATTGGATTTTTAATTGGATCTTCAAACATAAACTTAGCCCTTTTAGATGTCGTATAATACTTGTTATCTTCAAATAATCTTCTTTCATCTTTTTCTAAAAATTGATTTTTTTTAAATGGCCATTGTATTCCTTTTGATCCATTTAAAAGTTCATAAGTAATTCCTGTTATATCACATGGCATTCCCTTTGAACATTTTTTCATTAACTCAAAAGCATCTTTAGGGGTTTTCCATTTATCAAGTAAAATACCCATTCCTAATTGCTTACCAATTGAAAAAAATATTTCATAATCTGTTAATTCACCATTTTCTTTTTCAAGTACAGGTAAAATTGCTGAGAGGCGACGTTCAGTATTTATCATTACCCCTATTTTTTTTATTGCAGGAACCGATGGTAAAAACAAATCACAAAGTTTTGCACTGTCAGTATCCTCATATATATCTTGTACCACGAAGAAATCTAATTTATCTACTGCTTTTTGAAACTCTTGATTATTTACAAAAGAATGTCTTGGGTTTGTACCAATTACCCATAACCCTTTAATTTCACCTTTGTTTATTTTGTCTATAATTACGTTATATGGTAATGTTGGTTTTGATGGTAATAAGTTTTCTTTAATTTCTAAAGCTTCGGCTACGATTTTTCTGCGCTGCATATTATCGTAATCTCCACCTCCATAAAGTCCAGTAGTATTACTAAATACTCTTGAACCCATCGCATTACATTGTCCTGTTAATGAATTTGCACCCGTTCCTTCTCGACCCATATTTCCTGTAATTAATGCAAGATTGATTATTGCTTGTGCTGTTCTAACAGCTTGATATCCTTGATTAATACCGATTGTCCACCAAAATGAAACTCTCTTTCCCTTATGTATTATTTTCGCAAGTTCAAATACTCTTTCCTTTGATATTCCAGTAATTTTTTCCACACTATTTAATGTGAATTTACTAACATGTGCCTTGAAATCTTCAAATCCTTCCGTATAATTTTCTATATAACTATTATCTATCCATCCATTTTCAATTAATACATTAGCTAAAGTATAGAGAAGTACTAAATCTGCTTTTGGTTTTATATCTATCCAAATATCTGTATTCAATACTGTTTCTGATTTTCTTGGATCGATTGTTATTATCTTTGCTTCCTTATTACTTTTTATACGTCCCCAGAAAACTGGGTGTGCAACAACAGGGTTTGCTCCAATAAGTATTATGGTATCTGAAAGCTCAGCATCATTTAATGTATATGGAGGCGCATCAAAACCAAAACTTTGTTTATGAGCAACAACCGAAGTTGCCATACATAATCTTGTGTTACCATCACCATTTATACCCATATAGTTTCTACCTACATGACCTAAAAGTGCCATTTCTTCTGTAGTAATTTGTCCTGTACTTATAAATGCTACACTTTCAATACCATACCCCTTTTGAATACTAGTCATCTTACTCGCAAAAGTATCAAAACCTTCTTTCCAAGAAACCTCTACCATCTCGTTTTTTTCGTTTCTTAAAAGGGGCGATTTTCTACCCTTAATTTTTGTACATTGTTTATCTAAATTTAATCCCTTTATACAACAAAACCCTTTATTTACAGGATAATTATCTGTTGGCGATAACTTTATAATCTTACTATTCTCTACATAAAAATCTATATTGCATCCAAGTCCACAATAATTACAGGTCGATTGTATTTTTTTCATATTATAACAGCTCCCATTTTAAAAATTTTGTAAGAAACCACCAGTTTACTGAACTAATAAAACCAATAAATCTTTGTTATTTTTTTCACTATATAATCATATTTTATCACTACAACAGAAAAAAATATGTGACGAATATCACATTTCCTAAATTTTAGTAATCGATTTCTTTACTAACTAATAACCGAGTTTTTGATTATATTTAGACAAATCATTATATTCATACACTAATTGGTAAAATTTAATAATTACTTTTTAGTGGTTTATTAATCTTTTACACCTTTTAAAAAACTGTTTATGATTTTAGCAACAAAAATAATAAAGCTTAAAACTGTTCTCACAATTCTAAGCTTTATTATGTCTAATTTAATATATTGTTTTTACAACTTAAAAATTCATAGCTTTCACTATCAGATTCTCCTTGTAAAATTAGTATGTCTACACTTCTTTTGAATACATTGGGGATGGATTTGGAGCAAGTATAACATAACACGACATCTCTTTATCACTAGTCTTGGTTAAGCTAAAAACTTCAGTACCCTTGCAGTGTATGATGTCACCTTGAGTAATCTTATGATTTATTCCATCTACGCCCATATCTCCTTGACCTACAATCACATGAATAATAAGGTCACTTTGTTCGTGATTATGAGCCGGAACCCCTTGTCCTGGTTTAAAATTCAAAACGAAGTTTAGCACTCTATCTTCTTTAAATATAATCCTTTTAGTGAATTTCTCTTCGTTATATACTATTTTATCCGATATTTTCTCTATTTTCATAATATTGCCTCCCTCTTTTGTTAGATAGTGTTAACACTATCTTTGTTTTATTTATTTAAAACCCTGCTATTGCAAGGATTGTAGCTGTTTTTAGCACAAAAAACAATGACCCCCTCTATTTGGTATAATTG
>NZ_JAHLDV010000084.1 GCF_018861865.1 Clostridium frigoris | reverse complement strand
GCGGTGTAAGTAAGACTCCTGGAAGACCACCAGGTTGATAGGTTAGAGGTGTAAGCATGGTAACATGTTCAGCTGACTAATACTAATAAGTCGAGGGCTTGACCAAGATAATAATAAGATAATGCGAATTCACTGTGCAATTTTCAGAGAATATTTATATTCTCATCTGGTGATTATGGCCTGAAGGTAACACCCGTTCCCATACCGAACACGAAGGTTAAGCTTCAATGCGCCGATGGTACTGCAGGGGTAACCTTGTGGAAGAGTAGGTTGTCGCCAGGTTATAAAAAACACTAAGTTTACTTAGTGTTTTTATTTTGCCCAAAATTAAATGAAGCTCAATTTTCAGAGAATATTTATATTCTCATCTGGTGATTATGGCTTGAAGGTAACACTTGTTCCCATACCGGACATGTCGGTTAAGATTCAATGTAACCAGGTGCTACAGGGGGAACCTTGTGGAAGAGTAGGTGTCGTCAGGTTATAAAAAACCACTAAGTTTAACTTAGTGGTTTTATTCTGCGGTAATATAATATAGTAGGAATAATTATTGGCTCCTTTGGAGAATATTAATGGTGTATTTTAATCTGAGGATAAAATAAATTTTTGTAGATATAATAATATTGAAAATTGTCATAGTTATAAAGAAGATATTGAAAAAAACAGATGATGAAAATATAAAAAATACTCATCAATGGTAAGTAAATTTTTGATTTTATCTTTGTTAACATCAATATAATATTTTTAAGAATTCTTGACCTGTTAAAACTCTCTAAAACAGGCTCAGAAAATACATAAACTATACAATAAGAATTGATTAGTAAAAAAGGTATGCTACAGCTGTAGCATACCTTTTTAATTGTGCGCTCGGCATGGGCGCAATATAATGGGTGAAAGTCCTTAGCACGGGTTAATAGTGCCAAGTGCATAGGTTAAGACAAGGGTGTCCACCGTGAGGTGGAATATGAATTATCCGAGTAATACGATTATCCAAGTAATGTTTAGATATGATTGCCAACAGGAAACTTCAATAAAAACTACTCGGATAATCATATACTTCCATTTGAAATTACTTCATTTTCATAACTTTTTCCAAGAACAGAAGTGTTAATTTGATTGAGGAATCTATTCCATCATCATTTACTACTGTTTCATTTAGAAAGTCTCGATTACGTAAATACTTATTGACTAAATCTTCACTTACTGTTGCATAAATCATGGTTGTTTCAATTGATGAGTGGCCCAAAAAATTCTTTATTACTGGTAATGGAATTCCTGATTCTAACATATGAACAGCGATGGAATGACGAAAACTATGTGGTGAATAGTGTCTTTCAAGAAAAAGATATGGCCACTCAATATTTGCTTTTGAAACATACTTTTTAACAATACTTTCAACACATGAGATTGTCATATGTTCATGTGTTTGGCTTGAGAATACATGATGGCTTCGTTGCATTTCAGTATCTAGCTTATTACGTTTTAGGTGATTTTTAAGAGGCTTAGCACAGTTATCCGGTATTGTAATTGTGCGTGCTTTATGCCCCTTTCCAATTAAACGTAAAGATGTTTTGCTGTCAAAACGGATATCATTTACTGTTAGATCGCATAATTTCTGACCTCGCGCACCACTCGCATACAGTACACTTAGCAGCACTCTATCGCGTTTTTCAATGTCTGTTATTGTATCTGGCATCTTTAGTAAAATCGAAACTTCTTCAAGTTTGAAATAAGAGGGATATTTCTTAGGCTTTTTCTTCTGAGGAATGTTTAATACTGTCGTATTAAATATAAGTGCAGACGAAAAATTCTTGTTTAGAGCATATTTTGAAAACGACGATATAGCGGCAAGGCGTTGATTTCTTGTTGATGCACTGCAGTTTCGTTTTGTTTCCAACCATGCTAGAAACTCTTCTATCGTTTCACCCTCTAAATCATGAAAATATACCCTCTCGGGAGACAAGTTTTTATGGGAATAAATATATTCAAATAGCAGTTGAAATGCATATTGATATGAACGGATAGTATTAATACTTAATCCCTTTGTTATTGGTAAATATACATCAAAGTATCTCGATAAGGTCTGTAATAAGTCTGATGTCTTTTTCATTCCTCAGTTACATCCGGAAATACATTGACCGTATATTGGCTAATACGTTTGTGTGCATATGGATACAGTTCATAACTGAATTTAAGATATTTATCTGTTTCAGTAATATTTTCATGTCCAAGATATGTGGACAAGAAAGGTACCGAATCATCCAAAGTACATCCATCTATTTCCGCCTTTGCGAAAGAACTAAATGTAAAAGTATGCCGTAGGCAGTGCAAACATGGTCCTCGATCATGCTTATCGGATCTTTCATATACAATTGCGGCCTGCTCAAGTATGATTCTAAACCATCGTTCGGCCCAACTAATACTGTAATGATTATTGTAATAATTAAAAAACACAAAACTATATTCATTATGAACAAGACACAACATACGTTGGCAGTATTTGCGACATATTATAGTTAAAGATTTACTCATTGGTACAAGACGTTGCCTGTTTCGTTTGGCTTGCCTGATTATTAGTATCCCATCATCAAGATTAATATCTTTCATCTGTAGGGAAAGAGCTTCATTAAGCCGTAGGCCACATCCGTATAACATTCTAACAAGTAGAGGAAATTCAATAGGCGTATTTGAACAGGTGTTACCACATGATAGATTATCACATGCATCAATGATACGTAACCATTCTTTTTCCGAAAAAATATATGGAACATAGTCTGATGAAGCACGTGGAATCTCAGGTATAAATGCTGTGTAGCCTAATGAACTAAGATACTTAGCAAAATCTCTGATGACTAACACTTTTCTCTTTTTAGTGGATGATTTGCACGTAAAAGTTTTGCACCATGAAATCAAAGTTTCTTCAGATAATTCTTTTTCTAAACTATTGAATTGATGTAAGAAGGTATCTAAATTTAGTAGAATATATTTAGCATGCTTAATATATTTCCCAGCTGAAGCACGGATCTGAAGATATTTATTAAACTCTTCTGAAAGAGCACTCTTGAATAGCATTATTTAATCCTTCCAGTTCTATCTAGATATCGAGCGAAGCCTCCGGCCGGTTCAGGGACTTCCAATGCATACACACGTAAATGTTCAATATCTATTTTGGCATAATACTTTGTAGAATTAGGGTCTTCATGCCCTAAGATTTTTTGGACGACACTGTATGGAACATTTTCTGTAATCATAGAACTAGCAAAACTTGAACGAAGTGAATGAGGACCATGTTTTTTTGAAGTGGTATCAACGCTAGATAAATTAAAATATTTATTAGTAATGGACCATATGGCTGATCTTGATAGTGGCAGAAATGGTGCAAAATTACGTAAAAATATGTATCGGTTTCCATTTAAAGCTTTTCTTTCTAACAGATAGCTATTTAATGCTATTTTGATTTGAGGTAAAAGAGGTAAAATCTGCAATGTACCAGTCTTTATTTGAACTATTTCAATAGTATCGGTATCATAATGAATATTTTTAAATGAAAGATTACAGATATCAGAAGCACGTAGCCCTAAACGTGATGCAATCATCAGAATTGCATAATCTCTTTTACCAATCAGAGTTGATTGATTTACGGCATTAAGAAGACATTCTATTTCTTCATTAGTATATACTGTAGGCAATATTTGGGGCGTTGCATATTTTGGAACAAGAGTAGAATAGTTTTTATCTAATATATGTTGACTGAAAAGATAATTCAAAAAAAACGGAATTTTTTCACAAAAGCCTTCTTTGGATAAAGTTGAAATGAATGCATCATAAATATGAATGGGCTGCAATTCACCTATAGATCTAAGCCCTTGTGATTCAAGCGAACAAAGAAACTGAGTACAGTATACCCGTCGTACATTTATAGTTGATTCTCTGTTTCCATGCTTTTGCATAAATGACAAATAATCATCTAGATGGGAACTTAAAACAACAGAATATATCAACTCTTTCGAAGAATGCATACGAACATATGGTTTTTCATCTAAGATATCATTTAAACGATTAATGACTGTCTTTACATGATTGTACCAACTTGATGACGGATTATTCTGTTGCCACCACTTTTGAAGAAAATGCGAACAAATCTCTTTTGTATAGTTATTTTCATCGTTAGATTGCATATATCGAGTAATTTTGTTTAAAACACTCTTATAGCACGCTAATGTTGATTGACTATAATTCTGCGAATGTAACTGCGTGAGCAATTTACTCATTAACTCTGATAAATTAATTTTTGGATTTTGATTTTTCATTATAATTCCTTTCGTAAAATAAGATTGATCTCTAATAATAAGATCATCTTTATATAGTTTCGCCTGGCATAATAGTATTATACGATAGAATTATTATAGAAAGATTATCCGAGCTATTTTTTTCTAATGCGTTTGATTAGAGCGCATTTTGAATTTTATTAGAATAATTGTTTAACTCGGATAATTTAGATTATCTGAGTAGTGGGATAATCTGAAGGAAGTCTTCGGTCAAACTCAGGTCTGACGAACAGAAACTACATAAAAGTCATATGATTGTGGGTAAGTTTGCAATACAAAACGAAGCCCAAAACTATTCGAAATAGGCGATGTAAATGTAGCAGATAGATGGAGTGAAAGATTGTGTTCTTACCAGGGGAGATCTGATAGATAAGTTGTGGATATGAATTTAGAGACAACAAACCATACATTGATGTATGACTGAGATATCAGAAGTCAGCGGATGTCATAGTACCATGCGCAGCACGTTAGCGTGGGAAGGACTGAATAATAGGAGGTTTTGAAATTTTGAAAGATACGAAGAAATATGATGAAAGCAGACAACTTCATAAAGAAGGATTTCTACGAGAGAATAGAGTGGAACTTTAAAGGTAACGTAAAGTGCATAGTATCTCTACTATGTCTGAAGAAGGAAGAAATGATGTGAATAGATACGGTAATGATTTACTTGAGCAAGTATTGTCTAGAGATACTATCAATAAAGCATATAAAAGAGTAAAGGCCAATAAAGGCAGTCATGGAATTGATGGGTTGATAGTAGATGAACTTCTAGATTACCTAAAAGAACATGGACAAGAATTAAGGTGATGTAATCAAAAGTTATGGTATTGAGCGTTAAGGAAAAGGCAGAGTTATTAAATTTGTCAAGTATGTACTAAAGAGATGAACGAGCATGTGAAGCAGTTACGAAAATGTCGAAAGCGTAGAAATTTCACCAAAACCAGAGGGTAGTCGTTAATTTGGGATAAGTCTAAAGAAAACCTGATTACTGTCTAGGCGGTGAACGGCATAAAGGTGGCATGAATTTAGTACAGGCATTTGTACGGAATGTGAGAACTACGGCTTGATGTTAAGAGAGTATATCAAGCAGAAGAACTGTGAGAAAAGAGTATCAATGAAAGCATAGGGGTAGATTGAGTCGTAGTAGTTAAGAAACTTCTGTAATGGAAATAAAAGCAGTTGCAAATCCAAAGAAAAGTGGAGGAACTAGATTACTAGGGATACCAACTGTTGAGGATCGAATTGCACAAATGCTACTTAAACTGTACTTTAAACAAGAAGTAGAGCTCACTATTGCAGACAGTAAAAGTATTCTTAAGACACTTGATGAATGGTTAAGGCGATGAATTAGAATGTATTTTTGGAAACAATGGAAAAAGATTAAAACAAAATATGGCAACCTTGTTAAGGTAGGTATGAACAATAATAAAGCTTGGCAATATGCAAACACAAGGAAAAGCTATTGGAGAACATCCAATAGCTCTATATTAAACAAAATATTGACCAATAAATACCTTGAAAATATAGGATTTGTTTCTATATCTGAAACATATTTATTAAAATATTAATTTCTATTGAACCGCAGTGTACCGAACGGTATGCACGGTGGTGTGAGAGGTCGCTAAATAAACTAATTATTTAGCTCCTACTCGATTAAATCATATTTCTATAACTTAAATAAATATAGAATTGAGGCATAGGAAAGCAAAGACATGTTCTAGTTGTAGATGATGGGGATACTCTTGATATAGGAGGCAAGACCCTTAAATTCATAGAAATATTTTATCTACATATTCAGGAGGCTATGATAACTTATTGCATAGATGATAAAACTTTATTCACTTGAGATATCTTTAGTACATATGTAGCAAACTAGGAGTATTTTAATGATATGGCAAAAGAAGATATTAATGATGATTATATTGGCTATTATAAGTTGATAATGCACCCAGATAGAAGATATATTCAGAATATGATTGAAAAAATAAGAGATTTAGATATAAAGATGATAGCACCATCTCATGGACTTATTTTTAGAGATAATGTTCAAAGGTTTATAGATATTTATGAAAATATGAGTAAAAGAACAGAGACAGGTAATATTAATTCGTTCCCTCAATAATAATTAAAGTAAGTAACATAGGTTACCGTTAGGAACCTATATTTTAGTTACGCTTCTTAGTATTGTAATAGCAAGCCTATTTTTCTACATATTTTTTAGTCAATACTATTTTAGAGTAAAAGAAAAGCAAATTCTTACTCAAGGCAAAGAACTGTCTAATGTACTAAGTTCTTATATTAAAAATAAGGACTTAGGTAAAGTAAATGAACTAGTAGATACCTTTAATAAGGTTAATATTAGCAATATGTGGATATTAAATAAGAACGGTACAATTATCAGCGGATCTCATGAGTTAACCCATGCTGACAATATATGTCCAAGCGTTAATCAAGTGAAAAGAGCTCTTAAAGGAGAAATTGTTTATAACAAGGGAATAATAAAATATGTGGATGAACCTGTTCTTTCAGTGGCATTGCCAATATATGTGGGAGATAAGGTTGAAGGGGCTATTTTTGTTTGTAATCCACTGTCTAATATTATTAATAGTATTATGGAAGCTTTTAAGATTGTTATTTTTGCTGGAGTTATTGCCATTTTTATTTCGGTTTTTGTAAGTTATTTTATATCAATGTCCATAGTAAAACCAATAAAAGAAATAACTTCAATTTCTTTAGAAATGTCTAAAGGTAATTTTTCTAAAAAAGCTAAAGTATATTCTCAAGATGAAATTGGCAATTTAGCAGAGACATTTAATTATATGATGATAACTCTAGATAAGACAATGAAAGATTTAGAAGATGAGAAAAATAAAATGATTAAGATTGAAAAGATGCAGAGGCAATTTGTTGCTAATGCCTCTCATGAGCTTCGTACACCATTAACTTCAGTGCGAGGATATTTAGAAGCTATCCTTGATGGTGTAACAAATAACAAGGAGCAAGAAAGAAAACATCTTAGGATTATATTAAAGGAAACGCTTAGAATGCATAGATTGGTAAATGGACTTTTAGATTTATCACGAATTGAATCTGGTCAAATTAAGATTAATGAAAAGGATTTAAATATTTTAGAAATTATACATAGAAATGTTATGAAATTGAGGCCACTAATTGAGGATCAGGAGATACAAGTATTAGTAGATGTGCCGACGGATCTACCGAAAGTCTTAGGGGATGAGGATTTGATAGATCAGGTAATCATTAATTATATTACAAATGCAGTTCGTTTTACGTCAAGTGGAGGAAGAATAGCAGTAAAAGCGGAACAATATAAAAACCAAGTTTATGTACATGTTATTGATACGGGGGTAGGCATTTCTTCAGTAGAAATTGCTAAGATATGGGGTAGATTTTACAAAATAAATGAAACAAGACAATTATCGAAGGAGGGTTCCGGGCTTGAACTCTCGCTCGTAAAGAAGATTATGGGGATTTTAGGTGGGAGAGCTTGGGCAGAAAGTGAAGTAGGTGAAGGCTCTATTTTTAGTTTTAGCTTAATAATTAGTGAGAAAGGCATTGGACAGAAAAGTTCACAAATAGTTCCTAAGTAGTTTAAGAATATTTCCTAAAATATAAATAGGCTCAACTAAACATTGAAGGAAAACTTTAAGTTGAGTAATAAATTACATTTTAGGAGGTATTTTTATATGAAAAAAATCAAGAAATCAAAAACTTTTGGAACACTTTTAATGGCTTTAACTATTGTTATAGCACTACCTACAATTGCCAGTGCTCATTGTGACACGATGGATGGTCCAACTGTGGCAGATGGTAAAAAAGCAATGAAAAATAATAATGTAAACTATGTGTTAAAATGGGCTAAACCTGAATATGAAAAGGAAATATCACAAATGTTTGTTCAAACTATGAAAGTCAAAGAACTAAGTCCTGAAGCTAAGGTGCTTTTTGAAAAGTATTTCTTAGAAAATCTAGTTAGGATTCACAGAGCAGGAGAGGGCGCAGCTTTCACAGGTTTAAAACCTTCTGGAACTGCTATAGATGAAAAAGTATTGGCTGCAGACAAGAGTATTAAAGCTGGAAATTTATCTTCTTTAGAAAAATTGATTGAAAAAGATAAGGTGCCTGAACTAAAAGAACGGTTTAAAAAAGCGATGACTTTAAAGAATTTTGATGTAAATAATGTTGAGGCTGGAAGTTTTTTTTATGTGTTCTTAACAACGTCAATAAAGTAGCTAGTAAAATTTTAAGAATTGCATCTGAAAATATAATAACCTAGATAGAAAAGTCAAGTATCGTTATACACTGATTTATAGCTTGTTTAAGAAATTGGGCAATTTTGGTTGTTATAATTATTTATAGCTAATTGCAAAACTATATAATAGTTTTAGGTAAAAAACGAATAAATATAGATGTAATATTTAGTTGTGATGAATTTAAATTCAACAAAAGGGGGGGATTTATGTATATATATGATTGTAAAGAAATAATTTAATGAGGTGGGGAATTGTAGATAAGTATGCGTTCCTAATACTTAGCCATGTGTATCAGAATGCGAAAAAATGAATTATATAGACATATATGTAGTAATATAAAGATAATCAATCTAGAGCACTTAGGTGCATAATTCATGATCTTTTTTTTATGATAGAATATTCTTTGTCGTCACATACGAGTGGCACATGAAACTAACCGTTAATTACAATTTAATAATATTTTAATGAAAATTTATTTAAAGA
The DNA here is from genome assembly GCF_018861865.1 of Clostridium frigoris. Taxonomy (GTDB): domain Bacteria; phylum Bacillota; class Clostridia; order Clostridiales; family Clostridiaceae; genus Clostridium_AD; species Clostridium_AD frigoris. Next base: position 155 of record NZ_JAHLDV010000084.1, on the reverse strand, counting down.
AGTAGTTGACAAAACAAAAAAAACCTAGTATTATAGTAGAAGTTGTCACATGATGACAAAGCAAATTGGTCTTTGAAAATTAAACAGAGAAATAGGTAAAGAAATGAAATAATATTTTATTTTAACCAGTCAATTACTTTAGTAAAAGTAATATT
>NZ_JAHLDV010000083.1 GCF_018861865.1 Clostridium frigoris | reverse complement strand
CACATAGCCAATATTCTTATCGGCATTTACTATAGAACCTTTGGTAGGAGATAAAAATTTTAGTATTAATTTTACAAGGGTACTTTTACCGCAGCCGTTATCACCTAATATCGATATATACTCTCCGTTATTTATAGTTAAACTAATATCATTAAGAATGTAAGGCTCCCCGCCTGTATAAGAAAAAAATAAATTATTAATTTGAATCATAATTATCCTCCAGTTTATATAATTTTGTCACTTTATCAAGACATTAATATACTAAATTTGGAACTGATTAAAGTTATTGCTATTGACAAAAGTGTCATTTATACTTATATTATAAATGATAATGCAAATGATTTGCAAGAAGAAATTTTAAGGGGCGATAAAATGTTTAAAAAAATGTCAATGTTCATTTTACTTATTTGTACAATATTAACCTTCACCGCATGTGGTAGTAAGAAAGCCGAAACTACTAATGTAAAAACTCAAAACAAAGTAAAAGTTGTAGTTTCATTTAATGCAATGAGAGAACTTGCTACTGCAATAGGAAAAGATAAGGTTGATATAGTAACTATGATACCTAACGGTACCGAACCACATGATTTCGAGCCTAAGGCAAAAGATCTTGAAAGCTTAAGTACTGCTAAAATATTTATATATAATGGGTTTGGTATGGAATCTTGGGTAGATAAGGTTTTAGAATCTGTAGACAATAAAAATTTGATAACGGTTGAAGCATCAAAGGGGTCAACCCCAATTGAAAATACAGACTCAGCCGAAAAAGAAGAACATGGTCAATATGACCCACATGTATGGATTAGTTTAAAAGGTTCAGAAAATCAAGCTAAAAATGTAAGAGATGCTTTAATAAAAGCAGATTCAGCTAACAAATCTTATTATGAAAAAAATTATAATGATTTTGCTCTAAAGCTTAATACTCTTTACAATGAATATAATAAAAAATTTAAAACTGTTAGTAACAAAGACTTTGTAACAGGCCATGCCGCTTTTGCATACCTTTGCAGAGACTTCGGACTAAAACAAAACAGCGTAGAAAGCGTTTTTGCAGAAGGCGAACCCAGTGCTAAAAAATTAAAAGAACTAACAGATTATTGTAAAACGAATAAAATTAAGACTATATTTGTTGAGGATATGGTAAGCACGAAGGTTTCAGATGCTCTAGCTAAAGAAGTAGGTGCTAAAGTTGAAAAAATACACACCATAGAGAGTAAAGAAGATAATAAAGATTATCTAACGTGCATGAAAGAAAACTTAGATATGATATATAATAGTTTAAAATAAGCTTTGTGCAATAAGTGCAACCCACTTGATTTTAGAGGGTAGTCAAAAGTAGTGAATATTTCCTTCATATTCACTACTTTTTCTCTATCTATTCATTAACAACTATTACTTTATTAACTAATTTACCTATTTTATCAACATAACATTCCACGATATCTCCATTTTTCAAAACCCTAGGTGGATCAAATCCTAAACCAACACCGCTTGGAGTGCCTGTACTAATTATATCACCAGGTTTTAAAGTAAGCCCTTTTGACAAATCACTAATAATATATGGTATATCAAAAATTAAATTTCTTGTATTAGAATTTTGCCTTAATTCTCCATTAACGCTACAGGTTATATTTAGCTCCGTAGGAAATGTAATTTCACTTTTGTGAACTAAACATGGTCCCATAGGACAAAATGTGTCTAAACTTTTCCCTTTAAACCACTGCATGTGATTTCCTTGCAAATCTCTGGCTGAAACATCATTAACTATAGTGTAACCAAAAATATATTGTTCAACATCCTCTGGTTTAATATTGGTTCCTTCTTTTCCAATTACTACAGCGAGTTCTACTTCATAGTCTACTTGAGTTGTAACTTTTGAAGAAAACTTAATTGAATCACCATTCCCAATTGCAGGTGATGCTACTTTAGTAAAATATATAGGATAATCTGGAATACCAGTACCTGATATTTTAGTTTTTTTAATTTCATTCACATGGTCTATATAATTTTTACCAAGGCAAAATATATTCCTTTTGGGATTCGGTATTGGAGCAAGTAATTTAATTGAATTTAATGATACATACTTAAAATTATTGCTACTAATGGCATTTTTAATTTTCTCGACTGTGTTTTCTTCAAAACTTTCTATTAATTCAGTCATAGAACTTACACTAGCTATACCTAAAGCATTAAATATATTGTTGATTTTTATAACCTTTTGCCCAACAACAATCCCTACAAATTCTTGATCATTGTTAATATACATAACAAATTTCATAATTAAAAGACTCCTTTATATTTATTTTAATTTTAACTAAGTATTAATGGAATTATATAAAGAAAATAGAACAACTTAATTTATCTAAGTTATTCTATCGCTGTTAAATCATTTATTATAACGCAAAGCATCTCGGCCTTCAGCACTATTACTAATCCTTATAATGTTTTTCACATCATAAACGAATATTTTTCCATCACCCATTTCCCCTGTATGAAGTATTCTCTTTACAGTTTCTACAACTAATTGTACAGGAATATCGCAAACTACTACTTCTACTTTTATTTTAGGTAAAAGATTAATATCTAAAGCAAGCCCACGATAAAATTCTTTATGACCCTTTTGCATCCCACATCCTAAGACGTTAGATACAGTCATACCACTAACACCTATTTCATTTAGAGCTTCCTTCAATTCATCAAATTTACTTGAGGACGTAATAATATCTATCTTTGAAAACTTTTCATCCATATTCGCACCCCTTCTATTTTATAAATACTTGAGATAATTACTTTAGTGACTTAAATCTCTATTCCACCATAAGCCTCATCACCTTGTAAAGATATATCTAAGACATTCATTTCACTTTCTATGTTACTCTTAAACTCATAAATTTACTTATTACTTTTAATATAATAAATGTCCTTACTTCTGACAATTCTTATAAATTGAATTTCTACTAACTCAATATTACCATATATTAATCCATTTGCGCCAGAAGAATTTATAACCTTTAATCAGAAATAGCAGAGCAACTTAATACAATTAAGTTGCTCTGCTATCCTTTAATTATAAATGAAATTACTTATTATACCGAAGAGCATCTCGTCCTTCAGCCCCATTACTAATTCTTATAATGTTTTTCACATCATAAACAAATATTTTTCCATCACCCATTTTCCCTGTGTGTAGTATTTTTTTTGCTGTTTCCACAACCAATTCTACTGGAATATCACACACTATTATTTCTACTTTCAATTTAGGTAAAAGATTGATGTCTAAAGCAAGACCTCGATAAAATTCTTTATGTCCCTTTTGAATTCCACAACCTAAAACATTAGATACAGTCATACCACTGACACCAATTGCATTTAAAGCTTCTTTTAATTCCTCAAATTTATTTGAAGATGTAATAATATCTATCTTTGAAAAATTTTCTTCCATTATATAACCCCCTTTTATTTTATTAAATATCTATTCCACCATAAGCTTCCTCACCATGTTGAGAAACATCTAATCCATCGCTTTCTTCCTCTGCTGTTACTCTTAAACTCATAAACTTACCAAGCACCTTCAATATAATAAAGGTCATTATTGCTGAGTATGCAATTGTTGCTACAATTGCTATTAATTGAATTCCGAGCAATTTAATATTGCCATGAATTAGACCATTTGCACCAGCAGAATTTATAGCCTTTGAAGCAAAAATACCAGTGGCTATTCCTCCCCAAATTCCTCCAATTCCGTGACAACCAAACGCATCTAACGCATCATCATATCCAAATTTTTGTTTAACTACCGTTACACTAAAGAAACATATTATGCCCCCAATTCCACCTATCAATATAGCTGACATTGGACTTACAAAACCTGCACCTGGAGTTATTGCTACAAGTCCTACAACTATACCACTAGCAAGACCTAGTGACGTGATTTTTTTTCTAGTAATTAACTCACATACACACCATGTTAATGCAGCCGCTGCAGCAGAAGTATTAGTTGTAATAAATGCATTAAGTGCTACACCATTTACAGCAAGTGCACTTCCTGCGTTAAATCCAAACCATCCAAACCACAAAATCCCTGCTCCGAGAAGTGTCATAGGAAGATTGTGTGGAGTAATTGATTTTAATTTTTTTCTCTTTCCTATTACAAGTGCTATAACAAGTGCAGATATACCTGAACTTATATGAACTACATTTCCACCTGCAAAATCTAAAGCTCCTAAATTTCTAAGCCATCCATCTGCACCCCATACCCAATGAGCAATTGGATCATAAACTAATGTTGTCCACACTAAAATAAACACCGCAAATGCAAGAAATTTCATTCTCTCAGCAATTGCTCCCGAAATTAAAGCTGGTGTAATTATTGCAAACATTAATTGAAATAACATAAACACTGATTGAGGGATAGTTCCTGCATAATCAACATTTGGAAGAAATCCAACTCCATTCAATCCGAGAAACTGGAAATTACCAATAAAACCAGCAAAATCTTTTCCAAAACATAAAGTATATCCTATTAATACCCATTGAAGTGATACAATTACCATTGCTGTATAACTGTGTACTGTAGTACTAAGGACATTTTTTCTTCTCACCATTCCACCATAAAATAGAGCGAGTCCCGGTGTCATTAGCATTACTAATACCGTTGCAAAAATCATAAATGACGTATCTGCAGTATTTATTGCGTTCATAAAAATTCCCCCTAATAAAATATTATTATTCCTAGCTTTTAAAAATTCGTATTATAGTCGTAATGAATTTTTGCTTACCGTTAAAAATCATTTTACTAATATTTGAAGCATTAGTCAAGTATTTTAATATTCTGTTAATTGTATTATTTCACTAATAAATCTCTGTTTTAAGGAGTATTAGCTCAAATATCATATTAATACGTTATGTAACCATTGCCATTAATTTATTAATTTTTGTTTTATACGTTACATTATTGCATGTTATCGTTAATTTCAATTCATTTAGCATGAAATCTATTCTGTAATAATTACATATACCTTAGATTAAGCATAGCTTTATTTTATATAAAAAAACAACCTTCTCAGGCATATTTTACTACCTTGTTACTCATGTTAGATTAATGTAATACAGTTTATTTGAGAAACTTATTTAATAAAAATCACTTTCAATTAATTTGTTATCGAGTATTATATCACCACAAACTCTTACCACTGCTCAATGTTATCAAAACTAGCCTTAAAGAAGTTGAAATACTGCTCTATAAATGGTAGAATATATAGTAGATAAATGCAATTTTTATAAAATTGTATATATTTACAACTATTTATAACTATTAATTTTAAAATTGAACTTATAGTTATTTATTATATTTGAGGAGGTCATAAAATGAGTTTATTATCAAGTTTAACTCAACAAGTTATTAAGAAAAACCCAAACGAACCAGAATTTCAACAGGCTGTAAAAGAAATATTAGAATCACTAGAGCCAGTAGCTGTAGCACATCCTGAGTGGATGGAGGCCGGAATATTTGATAGAATTGTAGAACCTGAGAGACAAATTATATTTAGAGTTTCCTGGATAAATGATAAGGGAGTAGTAAATGTAAACAGAGGCTTTCGTGTACAATTTAATAGTGCTATCGGACCTTACAAAGGTGGTTTAAGACTTCATCCTTCTGTTAACCTTAGTATTATTAAATTTCTTGGGTTTGAACAAACTTTTAAGAACTCACTAACAGGTCTACCAATTGGTGGTGCTAAAGGTGGAAGTGACTTTGATCCTAAGGGAAAATCTGATAGAGAAATAATGAGATTTTGTCAAAGCTTTATGACTGAGCTTTCAAAACATATTGGAGCCGATACTGATGTACCTGCTGGTGATATTGGTGTTGGCGCCAGAGAAATTGGCTTTATGTATGGTCAATATAAAAGGCTTAGAAATGAATTTACAGGTGTATTAACAGGCAAAGGACTATCTTATGGTGGAAGTCTTGCTCGCACGGAAGCCACCGGATATGGTATGTGTTACTTTGTTGAGGAAATGCTTAAAGCTACAAACAACTCATTTAAAAATAAAACAGTTGTAATTTCAGGTTCAGGTAATGTTGCAATATACGGAGCCGAAAAAGCTATTAAGCTTGGAGCAAATGTAGTTGCATTAAGTGATTCAAATGGATACATATATGATCCTACTGGAATTAAACTAGATACAGTAAAAAAAATTAAAGAAGTTAACAGAGAAAGAATAAGCGAATATGTTAAATACCATCCTACTGCAGAATATCATGAAGGTTGCTCGGGAATATGGAAAATAAAATGTGATATTGCACTTCCTTGTGCGACTCAAAATGAAGTAAATGAAACATCTGCAAAAACTCTTGTAGCAAATGGATGCATAGCAGTTGGCGAAGGGGCAAATATGCCTTCCACTCCAGAAGCAATTAATGTATTCTTAAAAAGTAAGATTCTTTTTGGACCTGCTAAGGCAGTTAATGCAGGAGGGGTTGCTACCTCAGCACTTGAAATGTCACAAAATAGCATAAGATACTCATGGACATTTGAAGAAGTTGATAATAAATTGAAGGCTATAATGTCAGATATTTATATGAAAACAAGTAATGCTGCAAAAGAATTTGGATTTGAAGGTAATTTACTTGCCGGTGCAAATATCGCAGGATTTATTAAAGTAGCTGATGCTATGTATTCTGAGGGAATAGCTTATTAATATTTGCTTTCATTTCTCTTAAAAAAAATAGTTTCACTCAAAGAACTAAAATAAAGGATGGCCAGTGGTCACCCTTTATTTTAGTTCTTTTATATTTTCAAAATTATATTAAATATCCATTTAAAAAATCTATTTTGGAACTATCTTCAATATACTTGACTCATTTTTAAATTTTGAACGTATATTGACAACAACGGATTAATTATGGTATTATAAATTTAATACCTTACTAAAACAGTAGGATTACTTTAAGGGGGATATAAATGAAAAAATTATCTATATTAATTACCACTTTATTAGTAGCATCAGTAGGTCTTGTCGGATGTGGAACAAGTACCAGTAAAACTGCAACATCAAAAAATTTGTTAGAAACAATAAAGAGTGAAGGAAAAATACAAATCGGTACTGAGGGTACTTATGCACCATATACATTCCATGACAAATCAGGAAAGTTGACTGGATTTGATGTTGATATTGCGACTGAAGTATCCAAGCGTCTTGGGGTTAAACCTGAATTTGTAGAAACAAAGTGGGACGGTATGTTTGCAGGACTAGATGCAAAGAGATTTGACATGGTAGTAAATCAAGTTGGAATTCAACCAGATAGACAAAAGAAGTATGATTTTTCAACTTCGTATATAGTTTCAAAAGCAGTCTTAATTGTGAATAGTTCCGATAATACTATCAAAAAGTTTGCTGATTTAAAGGGCAAGAAATCTGCTCAATCATTAACAAGTGACCTAGGTAAAATTGCAAAGGCCAATGGTGCTGCACTTCTTGCCGTTGATGGTTTTAACCAATCAATTGACCTTTTAGTTTCTAAAAGAGTAGATGCAACAGTTAATGATAGCTTATCTTTCCTAGATTTAAAAAAACAAAAACCAAATCTTGCTATAAAGGTTGTTGATACAAAAGGAGATGCACAACCAAGTGGAATTATGTTTAACAAAGTAAATAAAGAATTAGTAACCGCAGTTAACAAAGCATTATCTGATATGAAATCAGATGGTACTTATTCAAAAATTTCAAATAAATATTTTGGCAGCGATGTATCAAAATAAAAGGGTGATAAAATGAATTTAGACGCAGATACACTAAGATTACTCGGTATAGTTAAAGATTCTTTCTTACCTTTATTAATAGCAGGTATTAAATTTACAATACCAGTAGCTGTAATTTCTTTCTTGCTTGGTTCAATTTTAGCTATGCTCACAGCACTTGCTCGTATATCAACATATAAACTTTTAAAATTAATATCAAGTTTTTATGTTTGGATAATAAGAGGTACTCCTCTTCTCGTACAATTGTTTATAATATTTTATGGATTACCAGCTGCTGGTATAACAATTGGAGCTTTACCCGCAGCAATTATAGGTTTTACTTTAAATGTTGGAGCTTATAATTCTGAAGTAATTAGAGCTTCCATTTTATCTATACCTAAAGGGCAGTGGGAAGCCGCAAGTTCAATTGGAATGACTCATACTCAATCACTTATTCGAATAATTTTGCCACAAGCAGCCAGAGTATCTGTACCTCCACTTTCAAACTCTTTCATAAGTCTTGTTAAGGATACATCACTTGCAGCGGCTATTACTTTGACTGAAATGTTTCAAATTGCACAACAAATAACAGCCGCAACATATGAACCACTTGTACTATATTGTGAAGCAGCTTTTATTTATCTGATATTTTGTACAATATTAACTATAATTCAACAAAGAATAGAAAAAAAGCTTGAAAGATATGTAGCTAGGTAATTGGAGGACATTTATGATTAATATAAAAAATTTACACAAAAGTTTTGGCGATAATGAAATATTAAAAGGCATAAACTTGAATATTAAAAAGGGTGAAACAACAATTATAATAGGCCCTTCAGGTTCAGGTAAAACAACCCTTCTTAGATGTTTGAATTTACTAGAAGTACCTAATCAAGGGACTATAAGAATTGGAGATAATGAATTAGAGTTTGGTGGAAACAAAGAGCCTACTGATAAAGAAATATTAACACTAAGGCGAAATACAGGCATGGTATTTCAAGGTTTTCATCTATTTCCTCATATGACTGTTCTTGCGAACATAATGGAGGGGCTCACTACTGTGCTTAAGCAACCTAAGAAGGTTGCTCATGATAAAGCACTTAATCTTTTAGAAAAAGTTGGGCTTTTAGATAAGTGTAATAGTTACCCCCATGAACTCTCAGGAGGACAACAGCAAAGAGTTGCTATAGCCCGTGCTATGGCCATCGAGCCATTAGTATTGTTATTTGACGAACCAACCTCTGCACTAGATCCCGAACTTGCAGCTGAGGTACTTAAAGTTATGAAAGAACTATCACATGACGGCATGACAATGGTTGTTGTTACACATAACATGAGTTTTGCAAGAGACGTTGCAGACAATATAATATTTATTGACAATGGGATCATCCTTGATAAGGGAACCCCGGATGAGTTATTAAACAACTCAACTAACACAAGAATAAAACAATTTTTAAGTTTAGATTTTAATTAATTATTTTAGAATAAATTAATGATAGTGTTAACTAACCTATGAAAAAACTAGATTGAAAATTTTAAGATTTAAATTGTACTTTGAAAAGTGAAAATATATCTAAAAGGAATGAAACATTAGTTTTGTTA
>NZ_JAHLDV010000082.1 GCF_018861865.1 Clostridium frigoris | reverse complement strand
CGTTTTAATATAGCAAATAAAACTTCAGGGCAAATTTCAAAAATTTTAGAAAAGGGTGCCTTAGAGCTTGTTCAAATAGCCAGGGATAAAAATAAACCACTTGCTGGTGAGGACATTAAAAACATTAGTAAATCCAAACTAACTTATGGGAATACTAAACGAAATATGAAAATCAGTATATTTGCTCATAAAAAAATCATTGAAGCAATCAGTTCCAGGGCTTTTAAAGAAAATTTAGCCGTATTTTATGTAAATCCAGCATACACTAGCCAAATGGGTAAAATAAAGTATATGAAAGCTAAAGGAATATCTATTCATGTATCCGCGGCATTCTGTATAGCTCGTAAAGCTCTTGGGTATAAAGAGAAAATACCTTTGATATATATAATATTTACAGGCAATTGGAAGGTGCTGTCCAAAGAGTTAAAGACACTTAAAATACATTATTTATATAAAATTTCAAGCACCTTCGGATACTACAATTTAAAAGCTTTTGTAAAAGATACTATAGTAAGCAATTATGCTGTCTTAAAAGAAAAGCCTATTGTAAAGTTTAGTTTTAATTAAATCATCTCCTGGGTCGCTGAAAATTAACAACTTTGGAAGCTTATTTAGACTGTCACCAAAGCAATTTTACTGGGCTAGACAACTGCCACTTATAGAAGATGTCAGACTTGAAGCTTCCAAAATGTTGTTAAATTATTTAGATAAATTACTTCAATATAAAAATAAAAAATTGCTTTATAGCTTATAGTTACCCTAAAATCTAAGGTTGCTACGCAGTGAAGGCACTTACGTGATAGGGGTGCATTAATTATGAGCTACTCATGAAATAATTATACTTGTAGCTTATTATAAAAATTAGCTTGTTTAGAATACTAAACAAGCTCTATGTTACAAGGATATTGTTTCTTACGGTTCTTAGTTCAATGAGAACTGGACCTCTTTTGCGGTTTACAATCGCCCACTTCTATAAGTGGTGCGTATGTTGAATAAGTATTAGGGAAGTATATAACCACATAGTATATACTAGATGCAGTTTTTAGATTATAATAAAGTGAGCAATTATAGAATTACATGAATAAATTAGCACAATAACATTAAGAATTAGAGTGATAATAAATAATTTTTAGAAAAATTTATAAACACAATAGTATAAAAATTATGTTGATATAAAAATTGAGCAAGTATAAAAATCAAAACACGTAAAAATTAAAACGTGTAGGAATTAAATAGGAGGAAATCTAATGGATATAAAAGAAACTTTAATAAGTTTTATGACAGAACAAGCATACAAGCCTATGAATATAGCAGAACTAGCTAGAGTGTTTGATATAAAAAAGAAAGAGATGAAAGGTTTTACGGCTTTATTATCTGAAATGGAGAAGGCTGGTGATGTAGTTAGATCAAAGGCTGAATATTATGGCATACCAGAAAAGATGGGTCTTGTAGTTGGTAAATTCCAAGGTCATCAAAGAGGGTTTGGATTTGTAATACCAGAAACAGAAAGACCGGATGTATTTATTCCCGCAGACAATGTAAACGGAGCAATGAATGGTGACAAAGTTCTTGCAAAAGTTTTAAAAGAAGAAAATAACGGGAAGAAATGTGAAGGGGAAATTGCAAAAGTAATAGAAAGATCTAATAAAACGATAATAGGAACTTACCAAGATAGTAGTAACTTTGGTTTTGTAGTAGCTGACGATAAGAGAATTGCTCAAGATATATTTATTCCTAAATCTGAAAGACTTGGTGCAAAAACAGGGCAAATAGTAATTGCTGAAATAACTCAGTGGCCAGAACAAAAAAGAAATCCTGAGGGAAAAATTATTGAAATCCTTGGTAACAAAGGGGATGCAGGCATTGATATATTATCTATAATCAAGAAACATAAACTACCAGAGGAATTTCCAGAAGCAGTTGAAACTTATACAGAAAACATATCTGATGAAATTCCAAAAGAAGAATATGCAAGAAGAAAAGATCTAAGAGATTTACGTATGGTAACTATAGATGGTGAGGATGCTAAAGATCTAGATGATGCAGTGTCTATAGAACTTTTAGATAATGGCAACTATCGTTTAGGTGTCCATATAGCGGATGTTTCTAATTATGTTAAGGACAAAAATCCTTTAGACAAAGAAGCTTTAAAAAGAGCAACTTCAGTATACTTAATTGATAGGGTTATACCAATGCTACCTAAAAAATTATCAAATGGGGTTTGTAGTTTAAACCCTAAAGTGGATAGGTTAGCACTTACTTGTTTTATGGAGATAGATAAAAACGGAAAACATGTAGATCATGAAATAGTGGAAAGCATTATAAAAACTAATGAGAGAATGACTTATACTGATGTTACAAAAATACTTACTGATAAAGATGAAGAAACAATTAAAAGATATGACTATTTATATGAAGACTTTAAACATATGGAAGAGTTATGTGCCATTCTTAACAAAAATAGAATGAATAGGGGCGCTATAGATTTTGATTTTACAGAGTGTAAAATAATATTAAATGAAAATGGAAAACCTATAGATATTGTACCTTATGAAAGAGGTATTGCAAATAGAGTAATAGAGGAATTTATGTTAGCTGCTAATGAAACTGTAGCTGAACATTTTTTCTGGCTGAATGTACCATTTGTATATAGAATTCATGAGGATCCAGATGAAGAAAAACTAATGCGTTTTAGTGAATTTGCACATAATTTAGGATATGCTGTAAAGTGGGGTAAGGAAGTTCATCCTAGAATGCTTCAAGATATATTAGGGAAAGTTAAAGGTCAGAAAGAAGAAATGGTAGTAAGTACACTTCTTCTCCGTTCTATGATGAAAGCAAAATATTCATCAGAATGTAGTGGGCATTTTGGTTTGGCTGCTAAGTATTATTGTCACTTTACGTCACCAATTAGAAGATATCCAGATTTAATGATCCATAGGATAATTAAAGAGGTTATAAATGGAGGATTAAGTGATGCAAGAATAGAAAGATTAAAAAAAGAAGTCGAAATTGCTGCGAAACAATCTTCAGATATGGAAAGAGTAGCCATGGAAGCTGAGAGAGACGTTGATGACTTAAAGAAAGCAGAATACATGAATGAGAGAATTGGGCAAGAATTTGATGGTATTATTTCATCAGTAACTAATTTTGGATTGTTTGTTGAACTACCTAATACTGTAGAGGGTTTAGTTCATATGACTACCTTAGATGATGATTATTACGTCTTTGATGAAAGACATTTAACCCTTATTGGTGAGAGAACTAAGAAGATGTACAAATTAGGAGAAGAGGTAAGAATCATAGTTAGTAAGGTTGATCTAACTTCTCATGAAGTTTATTTTGATATAATTAAAGATGAGGATGAGCATGAAGAAGGCTCAGATGATTATTCAGTTAGTCAACTAAATGAACTTATAAAGGATGATTCAACAAAGGAAGAAGAGTAGATTGTAAAATAATCTTAATATAAGAATATAATTATGTAAGAATAAGAGATATAAGAATATAAGAGAGAAAACATTTTCTCTCTTGTAGATTATATATGGATTATTTTGTTAAAAACGTCTGTATATTCTTGAAATAAGGTACTATATATAGTATAATAATACTTACTAAACACAATAGTATAAAGCATTATTACACTATATTAATAAGAATAAAGTAGGTGAAGTTATGAGAAAGAAGACAGAAAATAAAACTCTTGCGCAAAATAAAAAAGCAAGACATGATTATTTTGTAGAGGAAGCAATGGAAGCTGGTATAGAGCTTGTTGGTACAGAAGTGAAATCCATTAGAGCTGGTAAAGCAAACTTAAAAGATAGTTTTGCAGATGTTATAAATGGAGAAATATACGTTAAGAATATGCATATAGGCCATTATGAGAATGGAAATCAGTTTAATGTTGATCCATTAAGGGCCAGAAGGTTATTGCTTCATAAAGAACAAATACTTAAACTAGGTTTATTCACAGCTCAAAAAGGTTACACACTAGTTCCATTAGCTCTTTATCTTAAAGATACTAAGGTAAAAGTTAATCTTGGTGTTGTTCGTGGTAAGAAGGATTATGATAAGAGAGATGCAATGCTAGAAAAAGATGCTAAAAGAGATATGGATAGACAGATAAAAGAGAGAATGAGATAAATTCTAATAATGTACTTAGATTCCATAATATTAGCACTTGATAAAGAATATAAAATGGTGTATCATTATGTCTATAGTCAGTAACATAGTAAAGAACTTAACATTACTATTTAATTGATATATGAGTTACAAAAAATTAGAAAATATAGATTTGCGTTATATATGTAATAATGATTTTATATTATTACAGTGCAAAAGATTTAAACTTAATCTTTTCACATCTTTGGGGGCGTACTTGGTTTCGACGGGGGTACGTTGTGTCGAGGAAGCGAGCTGAGGGAACCTATGGACCCGCATTAAAAAACTATTGGAACAATTTAAACGCAAACGATAATTTACAACTAGCAGCTTAGACTGCTACGTCTTACCTTAGAGTACCGCGGCTTAGGATAGGGCGACGACAGCGGTGAACCGAGTTCGGGAAAGCTTTGACCTGGAAACGGAAAATATGAAGCTACTAAAACTTAAACCTGGTCAGTAGGGGTTAGGTAGAGGGAATGTTAAATTATTGACTACGCTCGTAGATGCCTAGGTGTTGCTGCCTTCGGACAGGGGTTCGACACCCCTCGCCTCCACCATTTATATGTACAAAAATGATGATAAGATTTATTTCAACCTTATCATCAAATACAAAAACAGATTCTACATAGGTATTAATGATTTTCTTTAAATCATTGGTATCTTTTTTATTTATAGCGATAATATCTTTAATTATATATTGTTCTATTAATTTTTCGTTAATCTCAATACCTGTCATTCCAGCCTTGATTTCGTTTATGTAGCTAGATATTTTGTTTTTTTCAGTTTCTAAATTAGACATCTTTTCTTTAAGTGATATATGAAACATTCCTTGTGTTATAGCATTAAGTAGGTTGTTCATTTCAAATTCAAGTTCTTTAAGACGCTTATCTAATGACTTTAACTCACCAGTATTAGTATTCAACATTTTTTTATAATGGGTTATTAACTTTTTAGTAAGGCGTTTAATAGAGGCAATGTTTAATATTTTGGTTTTTAGTTCATTGAGTACTATATCTTCAAGATAATCTCTTGAAAGATTCTTCATTCTACATTGCTTTGTTCTATAGCGTGTTCCACAATTATATGTTGAGTATTTGGTTTTATTTCTTCCAGAGCAGCTTGTATGCCCTATCATTGCAGCACCACAAGAACCGCAAAATATTTTACCTGATAATAGGTAAGTCTCTTTAGCTTTATTAGAGGCGTTCCTTTTATTACTAAGCATTCTCTTTTGTACCGCATAGAAGGTTTCTGTATCTACAATAGCAGGCAAACCATCTTGAATCTTTATTATTTCCGATTCTTTCTTAGTCCCATGAGAATTTCTTTTTCCATTGAACATTTTAGAAGACTTATTAAAAACATAGATACCTATATACTTTTCATTTCTAAGTATTTCTGATAGGCTATTCTTGCCAAAGTTTCTTCCAGTTTTAGTTTTATATCCTAAAGAATTTAGTTTATCTATAATTGGGCTATAGCCATAACCTTTAGCATACATTTCAAACATGATTTTAACTGCGTTAGCTTCTCCCTCTTTAATTATGTATTTTTTAGTACTTGGATCTACACTATAACCAAGAGGAGGCGAACCACCGGTATGCTTACATTGAAGTGCAGTTTCCTTCATGCCTTTCATAACCTCTCTAGCAAGGTTTTTAGAATAGTATTCAGCCATACCCTCAAGGACGGATTCAAGGATAATACTTTCTGGGCTATCATCTAGATGCTCAAGTACTGATTAAGCCTTACGCCATTCTTCTTAAGTATTCTTTTGTAATGGGCACTATCATATCTATCTCTTGAAAAACGGTCAAGTTTATGGATTATGATTACATCAAACAACCCAAACTCACTATCGGTTATCATCTCAAGAAATTTAGGCCTATTATCAGTAGTAGCTGATTTTGCCTCATCGGTATATATTTTGGTAATTATAATACCTTCTTTGTCTGCATATTCATTTATAGCCCTTATTTGAGCGTGGATAGATTCTTCTCTTTGATTATCTGAACTGTACCTTGCATAGACTGCTGCATTCAATGTTAACACCATCCTTCGATAATTTAGAAATATATATTAAAATAAGTAGGTAGCCATCCATGACGGCTACTACTTTAAATTAAGGTTAGAGTGTAAATATGATACCTTACCGATTATTTTAATTTCAGAGCTTTTAAATTCGCTATTAGGATATGCGAATGAATCAAATTCAGCATTTTCTGCTTGAAACATAATTATGTTGTTGATTTTATTAAATCTTCTTATATAGGTTTCACCATTAATTATCACAACCACAATATCTCCATTATTACCATAATCCTGTGGTAGTACATAAACTAAATCCCCTTCTAGTATTTTTGTGTTAGACATACTATTATCCTCTACGCTTAGATAAAATGAGTTTTCAACGCCTTTTGTTTCGTGTGATGTAACATACGACCAATATGAAACATTTTCATCATTATCACTTTTAAAGCCTTCTGTATCATCTATATGTGATAATACAGGAACTTTAATAGGCGGAAGAATCTCTTTGTTGTTATCATACATTATGTTAGCTTGATTTCTTTTGTCTACTATAAGATTATCTCTTTCAGTATCGGTTAATGAAGGATTCATTTCTTTTAGCCATTGATTAACGGGATCCTCTATATAACCAGCTGCAACTGAAAGATCATCTTCGGTTACACCGTTACGTGCATTATTAGCGAATTTAGAAATTACGTCGGGGGAGGGAGCTGTATCTAATTTTAGATTAAGAAACTTAGATATATATGGTCTAGCTACTCCGCAATTTTTAGAGAATTCAGTAATTGTCCTTGAAGAACCAATTGCAGTCTTTAGTAGAGAACTAAATTTTTCATTGTCAAAGTCGTTCATAGTATCACCTCATTAATATTATAAATCAAAATCAAATTGAATACAATAAATATATTTTTGTAGCTTGGTTTACAAAACGAGAAATGCATGGTAGTATAGGAATATAGCAACGAAAAATATTTAATTGTATCCTAGACAACGGTATGCGATTAGGAAATGGAGAAGAATAAGCTTGAATAAGAAATCTTGTCAAACCCGACATAGATGAATAAAATCAGCATTAAAAAAATATACAAGAGGTGTAGCTTCCATGGATGTAGTAATAGTTAAAGCAACTTATGATAGAAAAGCTAGACTAAAGTTGAGCGAAGAGATTATAGACGAAAGAGTGGTTAGTGAAAACTTTGATATTCAAGTAATTGAAATACTTTTAGATGGAATGCTAAAGAAAAATATTATTGACAAACCAAGTTTTAATGCAAAAATAGCTTAAGAGGAGAGAGACAGAATGAAAAAGAGTAATAGCTTAATAAATATTAAAAAAGAGGACATTAGATTTCTAAAAGGTGCTTTAACAAAAGGTAATTATATAAAGTTTTTAGAATTATTAATAGATATAGACACCAAGTCTGATATTGAAATTAATAAAAGATATAAAGATCTTATAAAAAGTACATTAATAGGACAAAGAAAAAGATTAAGAAAGTTGTTAAAAGATACAACAAACCCAATTATAAATATACACACAATAATTTCAATAGTTGGTAGCTTACAACCGTTGCTTAGGAAATTTAATATAGTAGCTTCAGTCAATGAAATTTGTACAATAATTAATGTAAATAAGGAACAATTATTAAAAGGGGAAAAGGATTATGCAGAAGAAGTTGGAATAGAATTTGATAAAGAAGCATTTGAGGAAGTAGGCATTAATATTGATATGTTTGAACATCTGATTTTTGATTATGGATTAGAAAATAAAAATGACAATGTGTTTTATAGAGCTTACCATATAGCTTATCATATGAATGATATTTTAACGAAAGTAGGTGAAATGGCACTTAATTTAAGATAAATACTGATTTATAAATCGTAAGAGTTAGTAATAGTCAGGGCAATAAATAATTTGTGAAATCTAAAATAGTATTTGAGGGAGAGATAAATTATGAAATATATAACATCCGGTAATAAGGAGTCTGAAGGACCTTTTAGTAATGGTGACTACGAAAAAGATTTGAAGAAAGCTAGTAATATGAAGTTAGATAAACAGTTGAAAAGGTTAATGAAAGAAAAGTATGAGAATGTCTTATTTAATGAACAATTAAATTTGCAAGATATAGTCATATATAAAGACGAGTTGGAAGAGGAAGAAAGAAATAGTACAGATAGTAAAATGAAACAACGAATTAAATATAAATCAAACACGCTAACAAATGCATTGGAGGTAAGTGGAGAGTATATATATAAAAGTTTAATGATATATGGATTGGTGGCTACTGAGCATGATTTTGCACGAATAGTGGGGGGGAGTGTAGATGAGATTAATTACTGTATACAGAAATATAATTTAAAGAAACATAAAAGAGGATACATATTTATCTTGTTAACACTTTGCGGTGAATTGGAGGATTTTAATAATGGTGTATTCTTCGAGGTCATAGTTTGTAATATTATATCTTTAGGAAAGAAATTTGGACTTTTACTAGATACAAGTAAAAATGTACCAGGAATATATAAGGCTATAACAAAAGAGTATGAGCTCTACCCAACAGAATCAAAACTTTGCCTGAGGGAGTATGAAGTATTGTCAGCAGGAGAAGAAGTTTTACAGTATGAACAATTAGAAGTAGTTAATAAAATCGGAGCAATTTCAGAGAGATATGCTTCACTAGAAAGGGTACCTGAATTTAATTGTTTACAGGAAGGTGCATAAATATGGGTGAGGATACTTTGTTTAAGGCTAATAAATTAGTAGGAATTATGATGTTTAATGAGAAGCTCAGTGATTATCTAGAACGTGAAAAATTACTACCCAATAACCATAAAGGTTTATATCATTGTGATGATATAAAAAGAATTGTATCTGATATCATTAGTGAAAGTACGTTAGAGGATTTTCATGATTGGGGCTTTGGTGTATATTATGGTGATTGTGATATACCTTATTAAACTCACAATATACTAGTGATGTTCTTGAAATATAGTGAAGTATTATTAAAATAAAGCAAAGCTTGTATTTAACAGGTTTTGCTTTATCTTTTAAGAGGAGAAAGAGAAGATGATATACAAAAGAGTAAGTGATTTAATAACAACAGATGTGGTTAGGACATGGAATAAAGGTGACATTATAACAATAAGAGCTGGTACAGGTGCAGGTAAGAGCTACTTTGTAAAGACGATATTGTATGCTTTTGCTAAAAAGAATCATAAGAGAATATTGTTCTTGATACATAGGACTAACTGTGTAGATCAATTCCCCTATGTGTTAAGATAGTTGTCGTAGAGAGAAATATAGTATATTATACAGTATAGGCTTTACGAAAGGGGAAAGATATCATGGTGAGTAAAATTGGGTATTCTGAAGAAA
>NZ_JAHLDV010000081.1 GCF_018861865.1 Clostridium frigoris | reverse complement strand
AATAAATAATTTTTAGTTTTGCCAGGAGCCGTATGCGAGGTCCGCACGTACGGTTCTGTGAGAGGAAAGAAGTCGGAAATTTATTACCGACTTTTACCTACTCGATTATTTGCCTATTTTACCGATTTTACTATGGGATTGTTATCATGGATAAGTGTGACTAGTTATCCTGCTCAAATAGGATTATTTGTACTTAGTTGTTTAATTCTTGCTCTTGGAGTTAGTATGGAAGTAACTGCTGATGTTGTTATGATGGCTGGTGAAGGAGTAGTTAGTGCCATCTCAATAGTTACGAAGAAGGAATTTGGAAAATTAAAAGTAGCTTTCGATGTTACACTTGTAATTTGTGGTTTTGTTTTTTCGTTTATTCTTTTTCATCGACTAAATGGAATAAGAGAAGGAACAGTTTTAGCTGCTTTATTAGTTGGAACCCTCGTTCGTTTAATAAATAAGCGTTTGAGTTTCATGGATGCTGTATTTAAAGATAAATCGGTAACTGTTAATACTAGTCAAGGTTTATCAACTGATCAAAACATTCATCCACTAGTAGTGACAATTAGTCGTGAATATGGTAGTAGAGGGCGTAACATTGGTAAAAAAATAGCAAAAGATTTAGGTATTTCTTTCTACGACATGCAGTTATTAAAAACAGCTGCCGAAGAAACAGGACTTTCTGAAAAATTTATTGCAGAAAATGATCAATTTGTTCCAAATTTGTTGTTAAATCAGTTATTATCTCAAGGATATGCCTTTTCTAAAAAGGAGAAAGATCCTCTAAATGCTATCTACGAATCAGAAAAAAGGTCTATTATGAAGCTTGCAAATACAGAATCTTGTGTAATTATGGAACATTGTTCCGATTCAATTTTAGCTGATTACCCAAGCTGTTTCCATGTGTTTATTCATGCAGATAAAGCAAGTAGAATGAAGCGTATTCAATATGAATATGGAATATCAGAAAAAAATGTGGAAGAAACGCTAAACAAAACTGATAGGGCAAGAGAAACATATTATCAAATCTATTCGGAACGTAGATGGGGACGTATTAAGAACTATGATTTAACGGTTAACAGTGCAGTCTTTGGACTAGAAAAAACCACTAAATTAATTGAAGAAGCAATTAAAGCAAAAGAAGCTTCATAGAAAAACTGAAAAACTATTTAAAGAAAACAGCCACTAAAAATTAAATTTTAGTGGCTGTTTTTAAATATGTTGATTAATTGTAGTAGAATAAATTTATTATATTAAGGCATCTCTAAAGACAACATAAAGTTAAAATAAGTTTATCCGATAATTTAATGGGAACATAATTCAAATAATATAAAAACTGAGGAGATGACAAAATTAACAATGGGAAAAAATATAAAAATTATAAAGGCTAAAAGCATTAAGAACCTAATACTTATTTCTATTTTACCAGTAGTATTAATATCATTAGTGATAATTGGAATTTTTTCTATTTATACTTCTAAAAAACTCATAACTACTGAAATTGAAAATAGAATGAACCATCAGTTACAAGAAAATATTAATTTAATAGATAAAGATATGCAAAAGCATGCTCAAATATCAGTTGATTTAGGAAAATTTATTGGAACTAGTAGATTGCAATTAAACAAGGTAACGATTATTAAAACTCAGAAAGAAGTACTTTCTACTAATAAAGACACATTGGGAGTGGGAGTTTGGTTTGAACCATATAAATATAAGAAAGATGTAAAATATTTTGGACCTTATGCATACAAAGAAGCAGGAGATTTAAAGGTAACTGAGGAGTATGCTACGAAGCAGTACAATTACCCAGGGCAACCGTGGTATACTATAGGTAAAAATATTGAAAAAAATATTGCTTGGCAGGAACCTTACTATGATGACACTTTAAAAATGACTATGCTAACAACAACTGCACCAATATATGATAATAAAAACTTTTTAGGTGTAGTAACTGCTGACATGAGTTTAAAAACGATACAAGAAAATATTAAAAATATAAAAGTAGGTCAGACAGGAAAAGCAATGTTACTAGGAAAAGATGGAACATATTTGGCAGGTGTTTCTGAAAAATTAGCTATGAAGGGTAAGATAACAGAAGATAAAAATACAAGTATAGCAAAGCTAGGAAAAAATATTTTACAAAATAAAGAGGGTATGTCTTATTTTGAAGATGAGAATGGTGAAAATCTTGTATATTACAAACAGATTCCAGAACTAGGTTGGAATTTAGTTCTATCAATTCCACAAAAGGAACTTTATGCTCCGATTAATAAACTATTGATTAATATGATTTTGTTAATTCTAATTACTTGTGTATTGGTGGTATTTGCAGTTAATGTATTTAGTAGATACCTCACTAAAAATGTTAAAGAAGTAAATGATCTTTCACATGCAATTGCTGAGGGAGATTTGACTCAAACATTAAATGTTAGAAGTGAGAATGAACTGGGATCAATGGGAAACAATTTAAATAGAATGAACAATAATTTAAGAGAAATAGTTAAGAAAGTTACTGAAAGTTTAGAACAAGTAGTAGCAACGTCAGAAGAACTTACCGCAAGTTCTGATCAAACACAACAATCCGCAGAGCAGGTTTCTCTAGCTATTCAACAGGTAGCACTTGGCAGTGGGCAGCAGGTTACTATAACTAATGATACAACAAAAATTGCAAAAGAAATATTTACAGGCATGGAACAAATATCAAATAACGTACAAACAGTAACAAATATTTCCTTAGAATCCTTTAAGAGGGCAGAAAAAGGCAATAATGTAGTACATTCTGCGATAGAACAAATGAATGATATTAGCGACAAAGTAGAGATGTCATCAAAGGCTGTCTCAATACTTGGAGACAAATCAAAAGAAATAGGAAGTATAGTATCATTAATAACTTCTATTGCTGGTCAGACAAATTTATTAGCATTAAATGCAGCTATTGAAGCAGCGAGAGCTGGTGAGCAGGGCAAGGGCTTTGCTGTAGTAGCGGATGAAGTTAGAAAGTTGGCAGAGCAATCTGCATCAGCGACTGGTAATATATCAAGCTTAATAAATGAAATACAAAAGGAAATTGTAAATGCTATTAAAGCTATGGATAATGGTACAATTGCAGTTAAGGATGGTATAGACATGGTTAATCAGGCAGGAAAGTCTTTTGAGGAAATATTAGAGGATATAAATTATATAGCTTCCCAAATGCAAGATGTGTCTGCAGTGACAGAAGAAATAAGTGCAGGGTCGCAGAATATGGTAGGAACCATTGAGAATGTTGCAAAGATTTCTATTGAGTCTTCAGAAAATGCTGAAAATGTAGTAGCAGCTTCGCAGGAACAGACAGCACTAATGAAAGAAGTGGCAAATGCTGCTGAAAACTTAACACAAATGGCCGTGGAACTTCAAAGTTTAATGAGCAATTTTAGGTTATAGTATAAAGATAAAATGGAGGTGGATAATGAATTTTATAGGTAATATTATTTGGCTGTTATTTGGTGGAATTATTGCAGCTATAGCATGGTTTTTAGCAGGTCTAATTTTGTGTGTTACAATTATTGGAATACCATTCGGTATTCAATGTTTTAAAATTTCCACATTTGTATTATGGCCTTTTGGAAAGGAAATAGAGATTGGTGATTTTGGAGTTGGAGGATTAATTTTTAATATTATCTGGTTAATTGTTTTCGGATGGGAGTTTGCCATAGCACATCTTATTACAGGTGTAGTTTTTTGTATAACAATTGTAGGTATACCATTTGGGATTCAGCATTTTAAATTTGCTAAACTTGGGATTATTCCCTTTGGAGCGAAAATGCATTAGTCATGAATTACCTTTCACATATAGTATAGGGTTGCAGAAATGCAGCCCTTATTTTTGATTGAAATATACATGTTCTTAATGTTAAATAATGTTGAATAATGTAAATAGACTACTGTATCCGGATTTTATTTTTTAGATTATAAGCTATATTGGTATTATTGAATATTTAAGTAATATATATTAATATATAGAAAAATAGGGAGATGATCTTGGTGGACACTAAAATAAAAGATGATATAATAAAAAGGTTTAGTGAGATAGATAATACTAAAAATATAATAGGTGACCAAGGCATAGATTTGCATGATTTCCAAACTAAAGTTAAAGACCATTTAGGCGATTACAAAAGAAGTGTACTCAATATTTTAGAGGATGGTATATATAACTACAAAAACAAACAAATTCCATATGGGTACATTCTTCACAAAGATAAATATAAATTGAATATTATAGAAAAGTACAGGAGTTCTTTTTTTCATTCTGGTTATTACAAAAGAATAACGTTACATAAATATTTTCATCATTTGAATTCATCCCAAGCAATGTGTATTAATTTCTTTTATCCGTTAATTGAAGAAAATTTATTGGAATCAATTTTAAACATTATGGGAATTAAAGGTGAAATTAATTATAATTATAATGATATATGTTTTGAAAAAGTATCTAAAATAGAAACAAATGTAGGCAAAAAAACTAATTTTGATTTTTATATGAAATTAGATTCAGGCATTAAAATATATTTTGAAATAAAATACACAGAAAATGGATTTGGAAAAATTAAGAAGGATAAGGAGCATAAAGTGTATAAAGACCATAAAAAAAAGTTTTATGATATATATATGCCATTAATTAAGAATAATCCTGCTATAAAGGAAAGCTTTAAAACAGAAGAAAAATTTTTAAACAACTATCAAGTGATGAGAAATATTGCACACATATCAAAGGATAGTTATGTTATATTTATATATCCAAAAGAAAACAAGGGTATTAGTAAAGTAGCATTGTCTGCGAGAGAAGAGATTATAGAAAAAGAATGGGAAAATCATTTGATTTTATTCACATGGGAGGGCCTAGTTGAACAATTAGGTTATAGCTTAAAATCTAAAGAAATAAGTGATTATTATAATAATGAGTTTAGTTACAAATACCTTAAATATTAATCTGAAATTTAAGTAGATAGATTAGGCATAAAAACTTCAAGAGTATATTCTTGAAGTTTTGTTTTGCCTATTTCTACAAAGATTACAGGAAACAATAGTGTAATGGGAAAGGCTATTAATCATTTAAAAAGAAATTTTAATATACTTAATTTATGGTAATTATGGTATCATATATATTATATTTATAGAAATATTTGTAGGAGATATGTCGTAACACTATAGGAGGGTGTGCAATTATGTTCAGAGAAATGAGAAGAAAAAATCAATTATTGTCCAAAGAAGAAACAATTGGAATTTTACAGGCGTGTACATCTGGAGTTTTAGGCGTAATAGGGGATGATGATTACCCATATACCATTCCAGTAAGTTATGCTTATAAAGACGGAAAACTATTTTTTCATGGTGCAAAAGAAGGGCATAAGATTGACAGCATAAAAAGGAATGATAAGGTTACATTTTGTGTCATAGAAAAAGACGAAGTGATACAAAAAACTTTTACTACCCATTTTCGTAGTGTGTCTGTTTTTGGTAGAGCAAAGATTCTTACAGAAGATGACGAAAGGAAATATGCTATTGATAGTTTAGTTGAAAAATATTCACCTGACTATATTAAAGAAGGACAGCGAGAAATTGAAAGTGGATGGAATAGAGTATGTTTACTTGAAATTAAAATCGAACATATAACAGGTAAAGCAGCTATAGAAATCGTGAATAATAGTCATAATTAAAAGGAATATAGTGGAAGAATCCAGAAAGAGTGTTAGTAGAATGTTTTAAAAGTATTTATTAGTTGTTATATATAATATATTATTATTTTAGTATTAATTATTATATTTTAAGGATGATATATAAAAGGTAAAAGTATTTTGGAAGCTAATAGTACAATATATTGGGGGTAATGTTATTGGAATTAGAGGATAAACACCAGAGAGTAATAGATGAGATTATGAAATATAAAGAATTATTAGATAATAGAATTATAACAGAAGAAGAGTTTTCTATTTGCAAAAAAGCAAAGGCATTCAAGATAATTTTCATTATATTGTATGCCTTTATAACACTCATTTAATTATTTGGTTTTCTTCCTTTTCTTTATCTTCTTCAATTCCCTTATCAAGTAATTTAGGCAAAATAGTGTTATTAAAAACGACTGCTAAAACCATTACTACAATAACAAACACTATAATAATTTCAGCTTATTAGTTTACTTATGTTGTTAATTTCAAGCCTATTACTCCAATTAAAATCATACCTATACATAAAATTCTCTTAAAATCCATTGATTCACCATGAAAGATCATACCTACAAGAGTCCCTCCTACAGTTCCAATTCCTGTCCAAATTGCATAAGAAAGTCCCATAGGAAGAGCTTTCATTGCTAATGACAAAAAAATAAAACTTAATATAAATCCAGCAAATAACCTTATATAAGACTGTATATTTTTATATTTTTTAACTCTATTCATACTATCAACACCAATTACTTCAAAGCAACCAGAAAAAATAAGAAATATCCACTCCATATGTTAATTTTCTCCTTTCTTATCTGATTTTGGTGTAACAAGCTTTAATCCTAATATTCCTGTCAAGAGTACGATAATAAAAAATATTTTGTTCCAATTAAAAGTTTCATTGAAATAAAGCATTCCAACTAAAACTGTACCTACTGTTCCTATTCCTGTAAAAACAGCATAAGCCGTTGCAACTGGCACTTCTTTTATAGCCTCAAACAACAATAAAAATGATAAGCAAATAAGCCCTCCAACTCCAATCAAACTGATAAAACTATTTGAGTGTTTCAACCCTATAGCCCAAAGTACTTCTATAATTCCTGCAAAAATTATAAATATCCAATTTCTAGTCATTAAATAGCGCTCCTTTAATATATCTATATTTCATACTTCACATTGAAGTATGATTTCATATTTCATATAATAGAGTGTAGTGTTACACGATAGTCAATAGGAGGTTTCATTTTATGAATAAAAATCAGAAAAAATATTTTTCAACCGGTGAATTTGCAAAAATTGTTGGTGTTACAAAGCATACGCTTTTTTACTATGATAAATTAGGAATATTTTCTCCCAAAATAAAAGAAGAAAATGAATATAGATATTATTCTGCTTTTCAAGTTGAACCTTTTTTTGTTATATCTGCATTAAAGGAATTAGGAATGCCATTAAAAGAAATCAAAGCATATTTAGACATAAGGAATCCAAAAGAACTGATATCCCTTCTAAATAGTCAACATAAAAAAATAGATAAAGAAATTAATAGACTCGTTGCTATAAAAGATTTAATTTCTCAGAAAATAAAAACAACTAACTCTCTATTTAATATAAATGACGAAAAAATCTTTATAATAAAGGAAGAAAAAGAATTACATTTCATTTCCAGTGCACTTCCAAGTTTAGATTATGAAAATATACCTTTATCTTTTGCAAAGCATATAAAATGCTGTACTGAAAATAATATTATCTCTCCGTTCTCTGTTGGGCAAATGCTTAGTCTAAAAAATGTAAAGGAAGCAAATTATAATTTATATAGTTTTTTTTATACCAAAATTTCAGTTCCATTGACTGAGTATAATCTCTATACCAAAGAGGAAGGCAACTATTTAACGGCTTACCATACAACTGGACATGACTCAATAGTAGAAACTTATTTAAAAATTCTTGAATTCGCTAATAAAAATACATTAATTTTAAGTGACTATTTTTTTGAAGATGTGATTTTAGATGAATTGTCCGTACCTGGATATGAAAACTTTGTTATAAAAACTTCTATTTTAATTAAAGAGTAACTATTAACAGGTGTCATATAATGATATTAAATTAGTTTTTAATAATACGCAATAATATGTAGTTATATTAATTTGTTTTATTTATTAAGTGTGTATTGATGTTCTGAAAGTAACACAATACCAATTGAGTTACTTTCACTTTGTTGCTATTAGGCATTTAAAACAATTTGTAAACATATTGATATATATTGAAAAGGAAAGGCATATTAATATTTTATTCTCTTATATGTTTTGATATAGTAATAACTATGAATCGTATTGCTACAACTAGTCCTAATAGGCACAATAATATTATTATAGTGCTATTACCTTGTGCAATTCTATTAGCATTAATTAAAAGTATTGCAGCAATTATTGCAAGAATTATATTAGTTATTCCAAGTAATTTAGTTGTTCTAGAAAAATTTCTAGATAAGGCTTCTCTTATGTTTTTATTATTAAGTGTCGTTTTTATTGAAAATTCAAGTAATGTTTTACTTGTGTTACTTATTAAATTTATACCTTCCAATATTTTTGCTATCAAAATTATCATTATTATTGTCTGTAAATACATTTAGCACCCCTCGCTTTATTTGAAAATTAATTTGTCTTACATAAATAAAATATTTATTTTTAGCATTAATTTTCACTACATGTTTAATTTAAAAAATAAGACCCCAAAAGTATTGTAAATATACTTTAGTTTTAAGGCGCACATTCTAAGTAAATATCCATAATAATATAAAAATAACATTTTTAATAAAAGGGCAACGTCATCTAGAGTAAAGGTGGCTTTTTCCTTTTGGTTCACTATGAATGATAGCTACCAATGCAGATTTATCTATTAGAATCCCTCCTCACCTCATAATTAATTGTAAATTTAACCTAACTATACCATAATACCTATAAATTAAATGGTAGTATAGCACTTTGCCTAAAATTGTTATGCTTAAAAAACATATAAATTCTCTCTAAATATTTTAGATGAAATATAACATAGTTGCTATTCCACAAAACTTATCATAACTTAATATAAACTATTCTTATACCACACTTAACAAAAAGTAAAATTGTATTTACATTTCGTTAGGATTAATGTTAAAATGATAATGTAAAATACTTTTTACATTATGGAGGTTATTATTATGATAAAAATGGATGAAATGGAACTAAGTATTAGTTTAAAAGCAATGAAATGGACTTTGGTTTATACAACCATATTTTTAGTTATTTGGGATATCTATGATTACACTCAAACAGGAATATTAGGAATAGGATTTATTCTTTTAATATCGCAAAATCTTGTTCTTATGGCAATTCAATCTTTTTTGAAATGGAAACTTGGAAAAAATGAAAAATAATATAAGAGAATTAAGAAAACAACTTGGATTTAGACAGGAGGATTTAGCGACTGCGCTTGGCGTTACAAGACAAACCATAAATGCGATTGAAAATGAAAAATATAATCCTACTTTGGAATTAGCTATGAACCTTTCTAAACTATTAAAAACTACGGTAGAAAAGTTATTTATACTTGAAAGTTAAAAATGTTTTGAGGATTATATTAATACTAATTAATTCTGTAAATTAAATAGTAATTTTATAGTGATATAAAGGAGCATTCCTGTTATGAATTAAAATGAACTTTGAAAAAAAGAGCACCTACTGATAAAATACAGGGTATAACAGTTCGAACTTTTATCCCTAATTTATAATTATTAGTGGAGGTACTCAATATGAATTATACACAAAATGAAAAGATAATGTCAATAACAGAAAGTACATTAGTTATAGGAATTGATATCGCAAAGCAATTTCAGTATGCGAGAAAGCCTTACCAAAAATTTAAATATAATTAAAAATAAAGTAGATCATTGGTTAGACAAATACTTTCCTGAATTTAACGATGTTTTTGCTGATTGGGAAGGTA
>NZ_JAHLDV010000080.1 GCF_018861865.1 Clostridium frigoris | reverse complement strand
AATATGTATCTTTGAATCCAATAAAAGAAGAAGAACTTCTTATTATAGAAGAGTCATCGTCATAAAAATGTTAGAAATAGAAATTGCGACAACTATGTTGACAAACTCCGGTATAGTAATTATCTCATACCAACAGTTTGCATCGTATCAATAAGTATAAAAAATATTTTTAAAACGTATCTAAAGCATGCTGACTATTCTATACGCAAAGTATATGGTTAAAGTATCAAATATATATGGAATCATTCGATTGATACCATGATTTTATCCTAAAATTAGTATCAGCAGGTACAAATTTGTTGTAGCTATGATGAATAATCAGCATATCTTCTACATAACGTTAAGCAGTGTCCTACAGTATTTTTGCTAACCCATTAGCTAATAATAGATTTCTTGCGTTATTTTCTCCTTTAGTAAAATCTATATTTTATAGAACTCATTATTTTCATTCTAGAAATATAATCTCTAATCGAACTTTTACATAGTTTTTTACTCTCAGTGAGATATTTTATAAAATCATCCATAATTTACACCTTGTCTCAATTATATTAAATTAATAGTATACTTTTTATAACTTTCTAGCAAATCTCCGGGTGTCTATTTAATCTGAAATTTTCTATATTACACATAGATTTTTATTACGAAACCATAGAATTTGCTAACTATCTTCATTTCATGGAAAAGTTCATGTTTAATAATTATATTGTTGAGTTCATTTTATTATTTGCACTGGGGTAAGGTATGGCTCTCAGTTATCTCTTGCATTAAATCAGTTACTTTAACTTATATTTATATAATTATTAGTTAGTATAAAAGAAATTTATACACTACATAGATTACAGTAGATAAAAAATGGTAAAATAAAGGTATCATAAATGACATAAATCACATTTGCAATTGGAGGAATAATTTAATGAAAGCAGGAGAAACAACTTTAATAAAATTAATGCAAGGTGCAGTTCAATTTGTAGTACCTATATACCAACGTACGTATAGTTGGTCTTTTAAACAATGTAATCAGTTATGGAAAGATATTGTTCAAATTACATTAAAGCAAGATGATAGCGTGCATTTTATTGGCTCAGTGGTATACATTGATTTAGGAACACCTCATGGTAAACCACAACAACTACTGCTTATAGATGGCCAACAAAGATTAACAACTATATCACTACTTTTGTGTGCCTTATCAAGGTATGTTGAAGATAATAAACTTGAAGATAAAATCAACCCCAATAAGATAAGAAATTACTTTCTAATCAATAGTGAAGAAAGTGGCATGGATAAATATAAGCTGATATTAACTGAGCAAGATAAGGATACCTTTATTCACATACTCAATAAAACTGAAAAAAATGTTTTTAATCCATCAGTACAGATACTGAAGAATTTCAAACATTTTTCAGAGATTATACAAAACAGCGAGGTATCAATAGAAAATATTTATGAGGGATTAACAGACTTATGTTAGTATCTGTAGCACTAGATAAATCGCAAGATAATCCTCAGCTTATATTTGAAAGCATGAATTCTACTGGAAAAGATTTATCTCAGGCAGATTTAATTAGAAATTATATTCTTATGGGACAACCTACTTCGGAGCAAGATAAACTATATAGCACATACTGGCGTCCAATGGAACAGGGATTTGGACAACAAGGATATGCAGACTATTTTGATTTGTTTATTCGTGATTTTTTAACTATTCATAATAAAGGAAAAATTTGCAAGATAAATGAAGTGTATGAAGCTTTTAAAATTTATCATAAAAGTGGTGTAACTAATGAGCAATTATTAGTAGATGTATTCACTTTTTCAAAATACTATATTTCAATGTACTTTTGTAAAGATACAGATAAGGACCTTAATCGGTTATGGGAAGAGTTAAAGGAATTAGATGTAAATGTAAGTTTCCCATTTCTAATGAGAGTATATTATGATTATGATATTAATAAAATTTCAAAGGCTGATTTTATTACAATCATTAAGCTTACCACCAGTTACATTGTTAGACGTGTTATTTGTGAAATACCAACCAATTCACTTAATAAAACATTTGCTACATTCTATGGCAAGATAAAACAAGACAACTATATAACAAGTGTGTTAGCTGAGTATGCAGTAAAAGATTCCTATAGAGCTTTCCCTACAAATGATGAATTTAAGGAGAAGCTTATAGTAAAATCAATATATAATTTAAGAATTAAAAACTATATATTAGAAGCCTTAGAAAATCAAAATCATAAAGAACCAATAAATATAACAAGGGATGGTTATACAATAGAACATATAATGCCTCAAAATCCAGAGCTTAAAAAAGAGTGGCAAGATATGTTAGGAGTTAATTGGAAAGAAGTACAAAAAAACTATCTGCACACATTAGGAAATCTAACCTTAACAGGATATAATAGCGAATTAAGTGATAGCCCATTTAACATAAAGCAAGACATAAAAGGTGGTTTTAAAGACAGCCATTTGAGATTAAACGATGCCTTAGGTAGTTTGTCAAAATGGGATGAAACAGAGATAGTAAACCGAGTAAAGATACTAGCAAATCAAGCAGTTACTATTTGGGAATATCCTAAGGTATCAAAAGTAGATATAGAGGAGTATACGAAAAAGGACAAAGTTGATATAATTTATTCATCTACAGATCATTATCAATCAATGTTACCAGAAATAGCAGCGATTTATGAAAAACTAGATAGAAAGATATTAAGTTTAGATGTTGCAATAAAAAAAGAGTACAAAAAAGACTATGTTGCATATAAAGTGGATACTAATTTCACAGATATCGAGCATTATAAACAACATTTAAAGCTTTGGGTTAATATGCCGTTTGATAGTGTTGATGATCCTAAGGAATTATGTAAAGATGTTACTAATATTGGACACACGGGTAATGGAGGAGCAGAAATCAAAATTGTGACTACAACAGATCTTGATGCGGTTATGGAGATTATTAAACAGTCACTAAGGCTACAAATTGAATAGGTTTTGGTGAGGGTCTTCAAAAGCGATAAAAAAATTTTATGCTATAATTAAAGGAGAAAGATAAATTATGTTCATGACTTATGAGGTGAAAATTAATGATATTAGTGAGGCAAACATTGAGGCCTTAAAACTAGCAAAAGATGTTTTAACAGAAAAGGTGGAATTAACACCATATGTTGTTGCTGAGTTCACAGCTCTATCTGGGTTTAATGATTTAGAAGTTTTTATTCGCACGTCAGAGAGTGAAAAAAATCCGTTTAATAACGGAGTTGAATATGAAGAGGATATTTATTATTATCTATATGAAACTAGTGAGATAATTAGAGTTACTTATGAAGAATTTGATCGTTTGATGAAAGTATTTATTGAGATTGAAATAGATAGAGGGATATATATTAGCAAAAGTGAAAAAGAAGAATATAGAGTATTAATAAAAGCCTAGAATATTGTTGTGACTATTAAAGAAAAGTGGGTGCAGCTCAAAATGATTCTTTAATCATTTTGAGTTGCACCCTTGTTATTATCTTTCATTTATAAATTCATACATCTCATTTATTATTAAATTAACATTTGTTTTTTTAGTAATAAAACATAGTTTAGTGCTGTTTTTATTCATACTTGTTGTTAGTCTATAATAATATGCGTGACTAATATGGCTTACATCAACAAATACACTAGAATAATTATCTAAGAATGATAAATCAGTGCTAAGCTTATCAATATCCAGGAACCTTGCTTTGGGTAGTAACTCCTTAAGTTTAGCAACTAAGGATATTTGACCACTGATAAAAACAAGCTTTTCTTGAGTAAGGTCATTTAGCATGTCTTCAAGTTCTAAGGTGTGTATATGCGGCTCTTCAGTATGATCTAGCTTAAATAGC
This sequence comes from Clostridium frigoris, assembly GCF_018861865.1. Lineage (GTDB taxonomy): Bacteria > Bacillota > Clostridia > Clostridiales > Clostridiaceae > Clostridium_AD > Clostridium_AD frigoris. The sequence continues at coordinate 6,115 of NZ_JAHLDV010000080.1, read as the reverse complement.
ATTTCTCTTAAACTTTGAAGTTCTTTATCATTGCTTTGTGCCGTTTTAAGCTCGTTGTTTATTCTGTTAAGTTGGATATCATGCTCTTTAGCTACTTTTCTTAGTTCGCCATTTACTTGTTTTAATCTGCAAATTTCCTCTGTTAATAGATTTTCCTTCTTTTCTAAAGAGTGTTCACGTCTTCCAATCTCTTCTCTCTGTGTTTTAAGTGATAAAAATAAATCCTCTTTAGATTTGTTCAAGTATAAGTCTCTAACTTTTCGATACTCTTTTATTAATATTGAAAAAAATAGACATGATGTTATATAAAGGTTCATCTCGCTATCTGGGATGTTAGATGTACTTTGGTTATCTATACAATTTTTTACTATGTAGTCAATCTCAACTTCTGAAAATTCGGCAACATCAAGAAAAAAAGGATGAAATTGATTAGCACATAAAAGTCGTTCATAAGCGCTGATGTATTTACTAATACCTTGTTTGGCAAGTTGTTTTCTCCTATAATTAACAGCAACATAGTCGGATGCATCTAAATCTTTATTAAATCCTAATTTAGATGCTTCATTCTGCCTGATTTCACCGAAAACTCTATTTAATTTAATATCTTTTCTATTTAATAAAAACGTACTTCTTATTTTAGTAACTTGCTCTGAAGTTACTGATTTACTTATAGAATATTTAATATCCTGATATATAGTTTGATTAATAAAGTCAAGATAGCTTTGAGTCATTACGTCGTTAAGTGGATCATTTGTATCCCAATCTTTTTCGGGACCGTTTGTATGTAGGTATACTAATATTGAAGTAATGTTTTGAATTTCTAACATTGGAGGGTTAGGGCTAGTTTTATAATAAAGGTTTAAAACTTCATGTATTGAAAGTAATTCATGACTGTTATAATATCTAAAGACTAAATTGTAACCTTTTTTAATTAGACTATAAATAACACTAGTATCATTATTAATGCAAGAATATTCAATAATACCAATTATCTTTTGAACATATTCCTCTTGTAATGCATTTAAAGATTTATAGCATTTTAGTTTAGATAAAGAACTAGATTTGTATAGTTCATAATATAATATCCTATTATTTTTATAAATTTTATCAATATCATTATAAATAAACTCTTTACTCCCTAATGCCAAAGCTAAATAGCTGTTTGTAAAGTCGTCAGAATCAGTATCTAAAACATTATTAAATATTTCATTATTATCTTTTTTCATTGGTGACCTCCATATGTTAATTTACTTAGGTCTAGTATAGCATTTCTGAACAAAATAATAAGTATATTAATACTTAAGGTTAATTCATATATTGAATGTAATTAAAACTGATAATATTGAAGTGGATACAGTACATAAATATCAAGGTAGAGAAAAAGATACTATCATTTTGACTACTGTTGCAAATCAAATAAATGATTTTATAGATGATCCTAATCTTATAAATGTTGAAGTATCAAGGGCAGAGAATAAATTAATTCTTATAGTTTCTGATAGTGATATAGCAAGTGATAATACCAATATAGGTGACTTAATAAAATATATACAATATAATAATTTTGAAATTATTAATAGCAATATATCTTCAGTATTTGATTTGCTTTATAGCAATTATTCTAAAAAGTTATTAGAAATATTAAATAAGAACAAGAAAGTTTCTGAATTTGCATCAGAAAATCTAATGAATATGGTAATTGAAAAAGTATTATGTCAGGAAAAGTTTGAGTTCCTTGATGTAGTATTACATCAACCACTTAAAATGTTAATTAAAGATACATCTAAGCTAACAGAGATAGAGCATAAATTTGTTGAAAATATTTTAACTCATACTGATTTTATTATCTTTAATAAGCTAGATAAAATGCCAGTGCTAGTTGTGGAAGTTGATGGTTATGCTTTTCATGCCAATAATAAAGTACAATTAGAACGCGATAAAATGAAGGATGAGATACTAAACAAATATAATATACCAATTTTGAGGGTAAGCACAAATGAAAGTGGTGAAGAGCTAAAATTAAGTAACAAGCTTTGTGAGGTATTAAAACTTAATTATGAAAACATAATCTAATTATTAGGGGCTTACTTATAATGGGCTTATTAACAAATGGTTAATATTTTGGAAAAAATATGTTATGATGTTGATGTATTACTTAAGAGATCGGGGGTAAGAGTATGTCATTTCTAGAGAATGCAATCTCTGCAATTATTAAAGGTAAGAAAACGGTGACTAAGCCTATATTTATTAAAGAATTTACTCAGGATAACGAACAACTGAAAGGCTTAATTGAACTTTCAAATAATGTAGTTTCAGGTAAAAAAGATTAATAGATAAAGATATCATATTATTAAAGTATGGCATAGCTGGAGAAGGAAATGTTAGTTATGAGCTTCAAAATTCATTTATTCCAATGTTGTGTCTCCATGATATTAGATTACAATCTGAGGACTATATAGCTCAGCTAGATTTTGTCCTAATAACTTATAAGTTTATCTATGTCTTGGAAACTAAAAAACTAAATGGGGATATAGAGATTAATTCTGATGGAGATTTTATAAGAACTATAAAAAGTTATGCTGGAAAAACCATTAAGAAAGAAGGCATGTATAGTCCTATTACACAAAATGAAAGGCATGTAAAAATATTAAAGGATATATTAATTAGAGAAAAGATAATCAAAACTATACCAATAAAGTCTGCGGTTATTATTGCCAATCCTAAAACAATAATGAAGAAAACGAAATGTCCTAAGATAATTCAAAATCTTATATATAAATATGATCAGTTAACAACTTTATTAAACACGGAATTAAGCTCTGCAAAAAATGATCCGGAAATGAGAGAAAAGCAAATGTATGAGATAGCTGATTATCTTGTGCAAAACAATAAACCTATTAAATTTGATAATAAAGCTAAGTATTCATTAACAGAGGATGATTATGATCTAAGTGTAAAGGTGACTACTAAGGAAAGAGTTCTTATCCAAACACTCGAGGAGGTAAAAACTGATGACACCGTGAAAATGATAGTTAAGGAAATACAATTTAAAGAAAAGGACATTATTAAGGAAGAAGCAATACCTGAGGTAGTAGTTGAAGCTATAGATGTTTATAATATTTTAAAAGCGTATAGATTAAAAACATCAAGGGATGAGGGAATAAAACCATATATGGTTTTTAGTAATGCTGAGATGGAAACACTTATTAAAGCTAATCCCAAATCAAAGAGCGAATTACATATGGTTAAAGGGTTCGGAGATAAGAAAGTTGAAAAATATGGAGAAGAGATACTCGAAATTATAAAGAATGCAGCGATTGGAATGAGCGCAAAAAGAGCGTAAGATATTATTTGAAATAAAACTGATTATAGTAATAGGGTTAGAACAGTCCACATCATATGGAACTGTTCTAACCCTATTATTTTTGGTTATTTGTATCTCTAAAGACCTGTCCTAGCTTTGAAAGGTTAGTAGATCTTTCAATTATATAGTCTACAATCAAGGCCACATCTCTTTTTCTATAGATTATGCCACTCAGGTCGGGAGTATATGTTTTAGCAATTTTTATTAAATCATTTATTGGAAGGGCTAATAGTTTTTCTTTTAAGGCAACTTTGCCTATATCTCTAAAGGTAGTAACTGGATTTAATAAGAGGATTTTACTTTCGCTAGAAATATTATTATAACCATCAAATTTGATTGATATATTAATGTTTAGGTTTAAGTGATCGTATTTATTTTGTAAATATTCAACTGTTGATACCAATTGTTTTATGTAATTCATTTTAGTTTTGTGGGTAGAAGTGACAGTAGGTTTAGAGTTAGTGACTTCTTTTAGAACCTGTGAAGCATATTTTTTTGTGAACCCTTTTCCGATTATGTCATCTATTCCATAACCTTCATTATGAAGTTGAAGAATTTGAGATTTTTTAGTAATTGCCATATAAAATCATCCTTTACTCATTAGTCCTATTTATAAATTCAGCAGCAAGATTTTTATAGTCAATATAATTGGTACTATACTTCTGCTTAATTGTATTAGGCTTCATTTCGAAATCAGCTATTCTGCACGAACTATCCCTTTGATATATTATTGAAGTAAAAAGTGTAGGAACATAACTTAAATCACTCTTTGACAAATGCTGCCCATTTTGCAAAGTTTCTAAGGTTGTTTTATGCAGACCACTGTTTTTTATCATTTTATTAACAATTAATCCTAACTCTAATAAGTTGTAAGAAGATTTTAGCCTTTTAATTTTTCTTTTTGAAAACTCTATTTTATTTAACATTTGAGGTATGCCATAGGTAGATAAAATATCAGGAATTACAGGAATTACATAGTAATCACTTATATAGATCCCATTTAATGTAATGAAGCCTAAATTTGGTGGGCAATCGATTAAAACATAATCGTAGGTATTTATTAGTTCTTTTGTTAGATGATTGGAAAGTATTGGGATTGAATTACTGTTTGTTTCATGATTTACATCAAGTTCTGATATCCTATCGCTTAAATCTATTAAATCTAGACTTGAGGGCAATAAATGTAGATTTGCATTTCCACCAGCAATATTTGAAGTTTTCATTATTATTGAGGTCTGTATATTAAAAGCTTTAGTTTTATTAAATTCGTCAAAGAACATCTGATGAATAGTTCTATTATTTTTATTCGCTTTTTTCCATACATCCTGGTTGATTAATAATATTGTGGCATTAGTTTGTGGATCTAAATCTACAACTAATACCTTTTTCTTAAATTCATAAGTAAGAAATTCAGCTAGTGCAACAGTTGTTGTAGTTTTACCTACACCACCTTTTAAATTGATAAAACTTATAACTTTTCCCATGGCATCTCCAATTTAATTAATATAGAATATGTATATTCATTTAGGTAGGAAATTATATCATTAATTATTAGTGAACAGAAATTATCAACTGTGTTGCTAACTAATTAAAGATATTATATAAAAGGACGATACAAAAGAAGGCTATATTTTAACAAAAGTTAAAAGCAAGTTTAAGATGAATTGTAAAAGATTTGACAACGAGTAGGGGGATGTAAAATGAGTGAATTAGTAAAAAGCAATAAAATGATGAATGTATTGGATTGGGCCTATGATAAGGCATTAAATGGATTACCAGGAACATCATCAGCAGAGGAGTTAGGAGATTCATATTTAGATAAAAACGGTGGTGATGCAGTAAAGGCATGTGATAGTCTAATAAGTTGGCAAGTAGGAAAGTGCGCAACATCAGGGTTTATAACAGGATTAGGGGGAATAATAACCTTGCCAATTGCAGTGCCAGCTAACGTATCTAGTGTAATATATGTTCAAATGAGGATGATAGCATCAGTAGCTTACATAGGTGGATATAATATAAATGACGATACAGTAAAGACCTTAGTATATATGTGTTTAACAGGTAATGCCGCTGTAGAGATTGGAAAAGATTTTGGGATAAAAATAGGTGCTAAACTGTCACAATCAGCTATAAAAAAAATATCATTTGAGACAATAAAGAAAATTAATCAAGCAGTAGGGTTTAGACTTATAACAAAGGCTGGACAAAGTGGGTTAGTAAACTTAAGCAAAGCAATTCCTTTCATTGGAGGTATTATAGGTGGTGGAGTTGATTTAGCTTCAACTAGAGTTATAGGAAAAATATCCAAGGAAGTTTTTTTAAGCAATTAAAAACAAAAGGTTGGGAAGAAGTCCTAGGGATGTAATAGAGAGGGGATTTAATATTTTAAGGAATAATAACCAGAGATACTATAGAGGTAGTGATAAATTAACGTAAAAGTGAGTTAAAATAAACTCAGAAAAGTTTTTTTACATAATAAATAAATGTTAATCTAATTTAAATTGATATTTAAATTGATATTTAAATTAGGAAGGGGGGGTATTAATAAAAGGTACGCCTTCTTTATTTATGTTGAGAAATGGTGGATGTATATTGTGAATGTAAAAGAAAGGTAAACTACATAAATGTATATTTCTGCAGTTTTTTGTACGTCCAGCATGTTAGCTGAGCCGATAGGCTGAAAGAAGCCTATGTCGCCTAACCAACGGGAAGACAACCTGAGAGCAAGGGATTTACTGGCAACGGTAGGGT
>NZ_JAHLDV010000079.1 GCF_018861865.1 Clostridium frigoris | reverse complement strand
CGCCAACTGTTAAGTTGGTTAGCAAGCTCATTACATACTTTTTAGTCTTACGACTAAAATATTACTTTTACTAAAGTAATTGACTGGTTAAAATAAAATATTATTTCATTTATTTACCTATTTCTCTGTTTAATTTTCAAAGACCAATTTGTTTGTCATCATGTGACGACTTATACTATTTTACCAGTAGTTTAATCATTTGTCAATAGTGTTTCACTCTTTTAAATTAAGTTTTTTACTATCGCAACTAATTTTTCATTGCAAAACATCAGCAACATATAATATCTTATCATAATTATTTTTATCTGTTTTATGGTATATATTATTTAAAACAACATAGATACATAATAATCTTATTTTCTTACTTATTCTACGTTTCTCTCATATTGATACACTAGGATTAGTATACACAGATATCACTATAAACTCAGAGCTACCACTCCAATATATAAAAATTTATGCTAATATCCACTGCAATTGAGCTTAGATCATATTTAACCAACTAAATACTTTTTATCTTATAAAAAACCATGTGATCTCTCCATTCACCATTAATGTATAAATATTTTTCACTTATACCAAGTTCCTTAAACCCACAGTTTATTAAAACTCTTTGTGACTTTTCATTATTTATCAGCGTAGTAGCTTCGACTCTATGTAATTCTAGTTCCTCAAAAGCGTATGTTATTACAAGCTTAACCGCCTCCTTCATATATCCCTTATTTTGTTCTTTTTCATCCATAGAATAACCTATAAAAGCATTTTTAAAAACACCAATAACTATATTCGATATTCTTATTTTCCCAATAAGTTTCTTATCCTTATATATTCCAAAATTAACTCCAATACCATTTAAAAATTGTTTATAACCCTCTGTTAAGGTATGTTTTTGATTGTCTAAAGTATAAAACGCCTCATCCCTAGACGGTTCAAAACGTCTCAAATATTGTCTGTTTCTTAAATGAAAATCTAACACTTCTTCTGCATCCCCTGGCGTCAATGCCCGAATGCTAATATTCCTCCCTTTAATATTTAAATCTTTTCTTATTGAATTTTTATTAAATATAAAAGCATTTATTCCAAACATTACTTCTGATTGATAATCAGATTTATTTTTCACGCTATCAGTTATTATTCCCTCTAGTTCAAATCCTAAATCAGTAAAAGCAGTTACTTTTATACTTTCAGCAGCAATAACATTCACTTTATTTATTCCCATGTTTTTAAATAAAATGTTCAGCATAAGATTTAATGTATCTTTTAGATACTCGTAACTTCCATTGGTATGCTTATGAAAGTTCAGTCTAAATTGACAAAACTTGTTTTCTTTGTCTAATTCAACTATAAATATTCTTCCTAATATAATATAATTATTATCTTTTATAATATACTCTCGCTCATTACCCTTTAAAGCTTCTAAATTAACATACTTACCTTTATTCATTTTTAACCCCTTTGTGTACAATAATAGTAATTTAGATCATAAATGTATTTATTAACAAAAATAAAAAAAGGTACTTAAATTTCCACCCTAGTTTTTACTCCTAATCAACCTATTAAATATTAACCCCTTTAATTAAATCCTTAATCACTTCCCCACCGATTATCATTCCTGCTACTGGTGGTACAAACGATACACTACCCGGAATCTGCCTTTTCATAGCACATTTCTTTGAACCCCCTGTGCATATGCAACCCTCTTTACATGTTATAACCTCATCCGACTTTGGTTTTATAGGTACTTCCTGGGAATAAACTACCTTCAATTTATCGATATTCCTTTTCCTAAGTTCCTGTCTCATAACTCTTGCAAGTGGACATATCTTTGTATCATAAATATCTACCACTCTAAATAAAGTTGGATCTAATTTGTTACCTGTTCCAAGACAGCTTATAATATTAATGTTATGTTTCGTGCAGTATTCAACTAAAGATAGTTTCGAAGCAACTGTATCTATAGCATCTACTACATAATCTGTACCTTCAGTAATTATATCTCCCATATTATCTGCTGTCACAAACGTTTCATAAGTAGTAACTTCACACTTAGGATTTATTTCGAGTATTCTATCCTTCATTACTAAAACCTTACTTTTACCTATAGTTTTATGTGTAGCATGTATTTGCCTGTTTAAATTGGTTAAACATATTGTATCATCATCTATTAATACCAACTTTCCAATGCCCGCTCTTACTAGTGCCTCAACGGTATAACTACCAACTCCGCCTATCCCAACCACTACTACCTTACTCTCTTTTAACTTATTTAAACTATCCATACCTATAAGTAACTCTGTTCTTGACAATGCATGTTGTGGCATATGTTTTTCTCTCCTTAAAATATGTATTATTGAAATTATTTTTATAGTTTTTATTGTTTCAGAATTTATTAATCTTATATTGTCACTTAATTATACCCTAAATAGTTCATTATTATATGACATAAAATTATAACTCGTGAACAAATATCCCACTTTGTAATTTTGGTTCAAACCAAGTTGATTTAGGTGGCATTGTTTTTCCTTCATTCGCTATATCTATAAGATCATCCATAGTTGTAGGACACATAGAAAATGCAACTTTCATCCCACACTTAACTCTTCTTTCAAGTTCTCCAAGTCCTCTTATACCACCTACAAAATCAATTCTAGCGTTTGTCCTTGGATCATCAATTCCTAGAATGGGCTCTAATAAATTTTTCTGCAATATTGACACATCTAATCTTTCTACCGGATCATTCAAATTAAAAGTTCCTTCTTTAGCCTCTAATTTATACCATTTTCCCTCTAAGAACATTCCATATGTCCTTTGAACTTCTGGCTTAAATTGACCAATACCCTCAAAGATTGTAATATCAAATTTATCTGAAACTTTGTTCATAAATTCATCAAAAGAGTTTCCAAATAAATCTGAAACCACTCTATTGTAGTCCATTACATATAAATCATTGTCTGGAAAAATAACAGATAAAAAGTAATTAAATTCTTCCTCACCAGTGTACGCGGGATTATCTTGTCTTCGCTTTAATCCAACTTTAACAGCTGAGGCTGATCTATGATGTCCATCAGCTATATATAAATAATCCGTTTTAGCAAATATGTCAGATAATTTATTTATAATTATATTTTCATCAACTACCCAAATAATTTGTGATACCCCATCTTGTGATTTATAATCATAAACTGGTGTTTTTGTTTCCGTCCAAGTTTTTACTATATCATCTATTTCATCTTTATGCCTATATGTTAAAAAGATTGGACCAGTATTACAGTTTGTATAATCAACATGATTAAATCTATCAAGTTCTTTATCTGCTCTTGTTAATTCATGTTTTTTAATTGTGTCCTTTATATAATCATCTATTGAGGTACAAGCAACTATACCAGTTTGAAGTCTTCCGTCCATTATTTGTCTATAAATGTACATACACGGTTTTTCATCTTGGATATATACCTTATCGCTAATCATCTTTTGAAGATTTTCTCTAGCTTTTAAATAAACTTGCTTATCATGAATATCTATCTCTTTTGGTAAATCTACTTCAGCTTTATCAACATGTAAAAATGAATATGGCTTACCTTTTACCATTTCTCTAGCCTCTAAACTATCCATAACATCATAAGGAAGAGCCGCTACTTTCTCTACTAAATCTAATTGTGGTCTGTATGCTTTAAAAGGCCTTACTATAGCCATAATTATTCCCCCTGTTATCAATCAAATTATTTAAAAAAGTCTATAATAATTCCCATTATTTCAGTTCCTATTCTTGTTTGAGCTTCCTTTGTAGCAGCACCGATATGCGGCGATACAGAAACTCTAGGATGATTTACTAAAGCTTCATTTTTTGTTGGTTCTTCAACAAAAACATCCACCCCAGCGCCTGCTAATTTACCATTATCTAAAGCTTCTACTAAAGCAGTCTCGTCAACTACTCCACCTCTAGCACAGTTAATTAAAAAAGCCCCATCTTTCATTATTGCTAATTGGTCTTTTCCTATTGTAGCGCCACTGGCTTTAATGAATGGTATATGTAACGACACATAATCCGATTTTTTTAATACGTCATTTAACTCAAAGTACTCATACTCATCAAAACCCTTAGCTTTTCCTATTATATCTGTATATATAACTGTCATACCAAGCGCAGATGCTTTTTTAGCTAACTCTTTTGATATTCTTCCAAATCCTATTAGGCCTAGTGTCTTTCCACCAATTTCTACACCAGTATATTTTTTCTTGTCCCACTTACTCTGCCTCATCGCTACATTAGAAATATTAACAAATCTTGATACTGCAAACATATGTGCAAGTGCTAGTTCAGCTACCGATGCACTACTTGCATTAGGAGTATTAGTGACTTTTATTCCTTTTTCTGTAGCATATGCTACATCAATATTGTCAACTCCTACTCCTCCACGAATTATGAGCTTTAATTTTCCTGCTTCTACTGCTTTATCAATTATCGGTTGTCTTACCTTTGTTGCAGACCTAACAACAATTACATCAAAATTTTTCAATTCTTCACCTAATAATTCTGGTTCATAGAACTGCTCAACAACTTCAAATCCCTTAATTCTTAACTCTTCGATTGCACCTTTTTCCATACCATCAGTAACTAATACTCTAATCATTAAAATCCTCCTTTATAAATAAAAATATTTTTTGTTTCATTATACTTAAACTTAAATTAAGAATGAAAAATCAAAATATAATTTTTCATTCTTAATTTTTGCTATTATCTATTTAAGTGCTAAAATATCATTAATTATTGCTAATAACTCTTTTACTTCTTCTGGCGTAGTTTCAGCCATATGTGCAATTCTAAATGTCTTATCTTTTAACTTTCCATAACCATTAGAAATCATAAATCCTTTTTCTCCTAATTTCTTGTTTAAGTCTGAGATATTAATTTCTCTTGTATTTTTAATAGCAGTTACTGTATTTGATAAAAAGTTTTCATTTGGAAATATTTCAAAATATTTTCTAGACCATTCACGAACAACATCGGCACTTGCAATATGCCTTGCATATCTATTCTCTAACCCTTCTTCTAATATCTTGTCTAATTGATAATCTAGAGCAAACATATGAGAAAGCGATGGAGTAGATGTATATTGATAATCCTTCTTTTGGATGCAATCATATAGCCCTAATAAATCGAAATATACTCCTCTGTTTGTAACTTGTTTAGCTCTTTCTACTGCTTTTTTTGAGAATGTACAAATAGACATTCCTGCAGGTAATCCTAAACATTTTTGAGTTGAAGTTATACAAATATCTATTGCCCAATCATCTACTTTTACTTCTGTTCCCGCAGCGTTACTTACCGTATCAACGCATACTACAACTTCAGGGTACTTTTTATATATTGACGAAAGATCTTCCATATTATTCATAAGCCCTGTTGAAGTTTCATTCATAGTAATAGTTATTAAATCATATTTTCCTGTTTGTAATACTTCATCTATCATTTCTTTAGTTGTAGGCTTACCCCATTCAGATTCAAATTTATCTGCTGGCACTCCATTAGCTGTACACATTTGAAACCATCTGTTCCCAAATGCTCCAACAGAAAAAATTGCTGCTCTTTTTGCGGTACATGAACGGACAGCACCTTCCATTAGTCCACTTCCTGAACTAGTTGAAAGTAGTATTTCTTCCTTAGTATTAAACACTTTTCTCATTTTATCGCTTATATTTCTTTGTAATGTTGATGCTTCTTTACCTCTATGTGATATTTGAGGAGTAGCCATTTTTTGAAGTACATCTTGTGCTACTTCTACTGGTCCCGGTATAAATAATCTTTTATGCATATTCACCCTCCAATTTTATCTTTCTAAAACTTTTCTATTCATATTTTCATTAATATTGAAGTATAACATATATTTTAACACTTAAGTATAGATTTCTCAATGTAATAAAAACAAAAACTATAATCACATAACCGAACATTATATTAAAATTGTATTCATTTACATATAATATTCAGTAATCTTCATAAAACCTATAACAGAACTAATATTTATGGGACTTAGTTCAACACCATATAATAAATTATATCTATTATATGGTGTTGATGTTAACAATTTTATTTAAAAAGATACTATTTAATATTAATTATTTAATAAATAATATTAAGATTGATCTAATCCAGCTAAAGTTTTATCATACAAATTAATTTCACACTTATCATTTTTTAAATGTTGACAATTATCACAACTTTTACTATAGACATTACCTATTGAAGACTGAAATTCTGTTCCTACTGAATTATATCCATTACAACTATTTGCTACATGTGTCATCTGTTCTATATTTGGCATAATATTAAACCTCCTAAAATTTAAATTTAGTTATTGTACGATTATTATTTCCCTAACTTCATCAAATAAACCCTCTGGAAATTTTATTATTTAAATTCATTTTTTTAATTTCATATAATTAAAAAAAGCTACTAAAACATAAAACGTTCTAATAGCTTGAATAAGTTATTTTTTTATCATTTAAATAACATCTAAATATTTTATTAATGAGTTTTCCACCAATAATCTTTTATATTAATTATAGATTCCGTTTCTCTACAATACTTTGTAGTTAAACACTGTCTTAAATTTCTTGGGCATCTTTTACATACACAATCCGTTACTTCGCCACTACACTGTTTTGTTAAAGCTTCAGGGCAGTTAATACAATTGTCTCCACCTACAGCCATTTTATCACCTACCATTTTAGTTTAAACTATTTTATCAATAGTTTAAATATTATTTTCATTATCTTCTGCCTTGTAAATCGTTCTGTATTTAATCATTATTTCATTTAATATATCCGCTACTATCGGTGGCGTATACGTAATTGCATTAGCACCAGCTCTTATAGTTTCTCTTATAGTTTCATTATCGGGGCCTCCAGTTGCAATTATTGGGAAGTTAGGATGTTTTTCTCTTATTTTGCTAACTATATAAGCCGTTTTTTTAGCGCCTGAAACATTAATTATAGTAGCCCCTGCCCTTATTCGTGCCTCTATGTCTTCAAATTCTGATACAACTGTAACTATTATTGGGATATCTATAGTTTCCCTTACCTGTGTTATAACTTCATTAGATATTGGACTATTAACAACTATTCCCATAGCACCTTTAAATTCAGCATCTAGTGCTAAATTTGTTACTCTCTTCCCAGTAGTAATTCCTCCTCCAACACCACAAAATACTGGTACATCAGCAGCAAGTACCAATGCTTCCGTTATTATAGGCTGAGGTGTAAATGGATATACCGCAATAATTGCATCAGCATTTGTATTTCTTATAACAGCTACATCTGTAGTAAAAACAAAAGATTTTAATCTTTTACCAAATATTACAATACCAGTAGCATCTCTAATAGCTGTTGGTAGCTCTATCATATGTCTCCTCAAATTTCCTGTTATCTGAGGTGCTTTTTGATACATAGCTTTTTCTTTAATTTCTTTTTCCATTTTATTTTCTCTCCCCTCTATTTTTTTTCCAGTATTTAATCACTTTACTTTATATCGCATCTATAAGCCTTTTCTCCCGTATAATTAATCTCCTTTAACAATTTTCTTACAACTCTTTTACCTATTTCATCTTCACTCATTTCACATATGGCATCATCTATGTTTTCCCAATCAGCCAAATCAACCTCAGGCGATTTCTCTATATTTCCTTCAACATACTTAGCCATAAATGTTAACATTATAATTTCTTTAGAAGCTAAATAATCACTCCCCAAATATTTAATTTCTCCAACAGTTATTCCCGTCTCCTCTTTAACTTCTCTATGTACAGTATCTTCAACAGATTCTCCGTTAGTTACATATCCAGATACCAGCACCTTTGAATTTTTAAAGGTATAATTTTGTTTAAGAAGTAATATCTCATTCCCCTTCATAACTGCAACTACTACACATGGTTTTGGTGTGTCAAAATACATATTATCATCCACAGGACAATATGGAACTGACCCTTCATCCCAGCTGTCTTTTTCAATTAATTTTGTTCCGCAAATTGGACAATATATAAATTTCAAATTTTCTCCTCCTTAATACCTATATTATTAGTCTAATACTATATAGGATTTTATTCAATTAAAATAAATATCAATAATTTCTTACTAATAATTTGAATAATTATAAAACAATCTCAACTGATTCACTTAGAGTTATATAGTTTTCACCAACTTCACATTCATATACAAAAATATCTACACCACTTTTGTATGCAAATCGTAATGCTTCACCAAAAGCTCCATCCATTTCATCATAAGGCGAGAAGTTTTCTATATTACTCATTTGAATAAGAAATAACACTCCCGCTCCTATTCCTATTTTTTTAACTTCTATGAGTTCTAATAAATGTTTTTTTCCCCTCTGCGTAGGCGCATCTGGAAACATACTTTTACCATCTACTTCAAATGTTACCCCTTTTACTTCAAGATAATATTCCTCACCCATGTTATTAGAAAGTTTAAAGTCAAATCTACTATTCCCAAACGTTTTTTCTCTCTGTATTATATTATATTTAACAAGCTTTTGTATTTTTTGGTCTTTTAACGCTTCATCAACAACTTTATTAGGAATTTGTGAATCTATATTAATAATTTTATTACCTTTATATACTGCAATTAAATCATATAGTGTTTTTCTACTTGGATTAAGCTCTTCTCTTAATAAAACTTTGGATCCCAGAACTAATATTTCTTTGCATCTTCCAGTATTAGGAACATGCACTATTATTTCTTCTCCATTAAGATTTACATAAGCTTCAAATCTATTTGGTCTTCTAATAAACTCTGCAATAAAAATTCTTTTACTTATAATCATAATTTTATCTCCATTTTAATAAATATACACTTATTTATTAAAATAATCAATATTATCTACAATCAAAACAGTATTTTATATATAAATTTGATTAATATTTTATAAAATAAAAAAGCTCTTGCTTTAAAAGCAAGAACTTTTTGATGGTGACTCCTAGGGGAATTGAACCCCTGTTACCACCGTGAAAGGGTGGTGTCTTAACCGCTTGACCAAGGAGCCTTAAAAAATTGGTGGCTTACCGGAGAATCGAACTCCGGACACCATGATTAAAAGTCATGTGCTCTACCAACTGAGCTAGTAAACCATAATGGCTGGGATAGCAGGATTTGAACCTACGAATGCCACAGTCAAAGTGTGGTGCCTTACCGCTTGGCGATATCCCAATACTTGGTGCGTCTTAAGGGATTCGAACCCCCGGCCCACGCCTTAGAAGGGCGTTGCTCTATCCAACTGAGCTAAAGACGCATATTAAATATAATGGAGCGGGTAGAGGGAATCGAACCCTCGTAATTAGCTTGGAAGGCTAACACTCTACCATTGAGTTATACCCGCTTAATCATGAATCATATAAATATGGTGCAGGTGAAGGGAGTTGAACCCATACACCCGAAGGCGCTAGATCCTAAGTCTAGTGCGTCTGCCAATTCCGCCACACCTGCAGTATTTATGGTGACTCCTAGGGGAATTGAACCCCTGTTACCACCGTGAAAGGGTGGTGTCTTAACCGCTTGACCAAGGAGCCTTAAAAAATACTAAAATACTAAAATATTAGTATTTTAGTATTGACCTGGCGACAACCTACTCTTCCACAAGGTTACCCCTGCAGTACCATCGGCGCATTGAAGCTTAACCTTCGTGTTCGGTATGGGAACGGGTGTTACCTTCAGGCCATCATCACCAGATTTATTTGTCAGAAATAATAATTGAGAATCTACCGTCGTTGACTACGGATATTCTATATAAATATATTCTCATCATTTCTATATAGAGAAGTTTTACTTTCTTTATAGAAAAGTATTCTCTCAAAATTGCACAGTTAGTTCACAATATTAATATTATTTGTTACTTATGTTATCTTGGTCAAGCCCTCGACTTATTAGTATTAGTCAGCTGAACATGTTACCATGCTTACACCTCTAACCTATCAACCTGGTGGTCTTCCAGGAGTCT
>NZ_JAHLDV010000078.1 GCF_018861865.1 Clostridium frigoris | reverse complement strand
CATAGATCCTGTGAGACATGGAAGGGTAAGTTACCAGAGATAATGCGGACATCCGTCGTAGCCATAATTTAACAAAAAAGCAGAGCTCTATTTAAGTCATCCACCTATGCCATATAAATACAATAATTCAATATATAACAAGAAAGTTTCTTTTTGAAATGATGAGATTTTAAGAATGAGTGAGATATCAAGAGTAATTTATAATAAAGAGAGGAAGGGTTTAATATGGAACTATTAGACCAAATATATAAAGCTGGAGTTGTAGGAGCAGGGGGGGCTGGATTCCCAACTCACATTAAACTAAAATGTAATGTTGAATATCTTTTAGTTAATGCAGCAGAATGTGAGCCACTTATTCAAACTGATAAGTATATTATGCGTCATAATGCAGACAAAATAATAAAGGCACTAAGCCTTATGGCACCTCTGGTAGGAGCAGATAAGGTTATAATTGCAATTAAAGGTGAATATGAAAGAGAGATAGAAGCTCTCCATATTGCAATAAAAAAGCTCGACTCAGAAGTTGAACTTTTTTATCTTAAAAGTGTTTATCCTGCAGGAGATGAACAAGTTATAGTATATGAGGTTACTGGAAGAGTAATTCCACCAGGAGGGATACCATTAAATGTTGGAGCAGTGGTGTCAAATGTTGTAACCGTGTTAAACATATATGATGCAACGAGAGGCAAAAGTGTTACTGACAAAATAATTACTGTAACTGGTGAAGTGAATAATCCAACCCTATTATCAGTTCCAATTGGAACTTCAGTTTCAAAATGTATAGAAGCTGCAGGCGGCTTAAATATTAAAGATTATTGTGTAGTTATGGGTGGGCCTATGATGGGGAGAATTTTAAGTTATGATGAAGTAGAAAAAAGAAGTATAACTAAAACTGATGGCGCAATATTAGTACTTCCTGCAGACCATTATATTAAAGAAAGAAAATCATTATCTGTGCAGCACATAATTAATCAAACAAAATCTGCATGTATTCAGTGTTCATATTGTACTCAAATGTGTCCAAGATATTTATTGGGTCATCCACTAAGACCTCACAAAATTATGAGAGCAATTTCAATGTCACTAGATCATTCAGAGGAAATTTTTAAGGAAGCCTTAATATGCAGCGAATGTGGCATATGTGAAATGTATGCTTGTCCTATGGGAATATCTCCAAGGCAAGTAAATATAATAATAAAAAATGAGTTAAGACAAAAGGGAGTTAAGTTTAATACAACTTTAAAAATAACCCCAGATGAACAAAGAGATGGCAGGCAAGTACCTGTATCAAGGCTTGTACAAAGACTTAATTTAGGTAAATATAAAGATATAAAATTTGATGAAGACGCAATTGAGGTAAAGGTTAACATTGTGACCATACCATTAAAGCAACATATAGGTAAATTAGCTACTGCAATTGTAGCAGTGGGCGATGAAGTTAATAAAGGGCAACTAATTGGTGAAGTTAAGCCTGGTGATATGGGGGCTAATATTCATGCAAGTATTAGTGGAAAAGTTACAAAGGTATCTGATTGTATAATTATTGAAGGTAGCGAGGTGATATTATGATTAGATCAATAGCATTAATAGAGCTTAACAGCATAGCAAGAGGAATAGCAGTAGCAGATGTTATGCTAAAGTCTGCAGAAGTGAGACTCTTATTTTCAAAACCTACTTGTCCAGGGAAATTTATAATATTAGTGGCTGGGGAAGTTGGGGCAGTAAAAGCTGCTCAAAGGTCGGGAGTTGATTATGGCGGTCAGTATGTTGTTGATGATGTTTTAATTGCTAATGTGCACCCTGATGTTATTGGTGCCATTAATTGTAATGCAACAATAGATAAGGTAAATGCTCTTGGAATATTAGAATTTTTTTCAATAGCAGCATCCATTGTTGCAGCGGACGCTGCTGCAAAAGCAGCACAAGTTAAGTTAATTGAAATAAGACTTGGAATGGGAATTGGGGGTAAATCATATATAACTTTGACAGGCGATGTAAGTTCAGTTAAAGCCGCTGTTGAAGTAGGTGTAAATGCAGTAGCACAAACAGGAATGCTTTTAAATAAAGAAGTTATTGCGTCTCCTAAAAAAGAAGTATTTAATAATTTGTTATAGTAAAGTAATATTTTAAAATAATATTGTTGTAAATATATGTTATACTAAGCAGAGAATTTGACGAATTGTTAATTTTTCTGCTAATTTAAATTAATTTTAAAATGAAAGGGGTAACTAATATGTCAAAAATTATTATGTCACCAGGAAGATATATTCAAGGAAGTGGAGAACTTAAAAAAATTAAGGATCATATCGAAGCATATGGAAAATCATTTTTAATAATTGGAACAGAAAGAGCAATTAAACAGACTACAAGCACAATTGAGACAAGCTTTAAAGGAAGTGGATGTAAGTTATCATATGAAACTTTTAATAGAGAATGTTGCATCGAAGAAATTGAAAGATTGATGAAAGTAGTAAAAGGTTCGAGTTGCGACGTAATTGTTGGTATAGGTGGAGGAAAAGCTTTTGATACTGCAAAAGCTGTTGCATATTATTGCAAACTTCCAGTAATTATAGTCCCTACAATAGCTGCAACAGATGCACCATGTAGTGCATTATCAGTTATTTATACTAAAGAAGCAGTTTTCTCAAATTACTTATTACTTCCTAAAAATCCTGAAGTCGTATTAGTTGATACTGATATAGTTGCAGAGGCACCAGTAAGACTTTTAGTAGCTGGAATGGGAGATGCACTTGCTACATATTTTGAAGCAAGAGCCTGCTCCGAAGGAAATAGAGGAAATATGTCAGGTGAAAAAGCAACGCTTGCAGCTATGGCACTAGCAAAACTTTGTTATGATACATTATTATCAGATGGAGTACAAGCAAGAATTGCTTGTGATGGTAATGTATGTACTAAAGCAGTTGAAAACATAATTGAAGCCAACACTTATTTAAGTGGAATTGGTTTTGAAAGCGGAGGTCTTGCAGCAGCACATGCAATTCATGATGGATTAACAGTGCTTGAAAAAACTCATAAGTTTTACCATGGTGAAAAAGTTGCATTTGGTGCAATAACACAATTAGTACTTGAAAATAGACCCCTTGCTGAAATCGAAGAAGCAATATTGTTTTGCAAGAGTGTAGGACTTCCATGTACACTTATGGATTTAGGAATAGGATACATAACTCCTGAGGAATTAATGAGCGTGGCGGTTGCTTCTTGTGGACCAGGTGAAACAATGATCAATGAACCATTTGAGGTTACTCCAAAGGACGTTTATGCTGCACTACTTTCTGCAGATGCACTTGGTACCATGTGTAAATAAGAAATATTAGCAAAATAAGATAAGAGTATCATACTATAAATTTAGTATGATACTCTTATTTTATTTGCTTTTAGTTATGGGATATACATATTAAATGAGATATAGATTATTTTTTTAATATATGATGAAATTATTAAGCATAAATATTTAATTAAATACATATAAATTAATAAATTATTGGTTTTTATATATAAATTTTGTTAAGGAGAATGGAATTGTACTCCTTTTTTTTATTATAGAAATTAAATTGTTTAGAAGAGGAGAAAAAATATGATTGGAGTATCTAAACTATTATGTGGGGCTAAAAATTTTGGAGATAAATTAAGGTATGTAAGCGGAGCAAGCACGCAAAAAAATGGAGTTAGTAATGGTCATGGGCCTGTTGTTGTGTGGAATTGCACAAAAACTTGTAATTTAAAGTGTATGCATTGTTATGCGAATTCAGACAGTAAAAAATATAAAGGTGAATTAAGCACTAAAGAGGCTTTATCTCTTATTGATGATTTTCATAATGCTAAAGTGCCAGTAATATTATTCTCTGGAGGTGAGCCCTTACTTCGAGAAGATTTATTTGAGCTTATAAAGCATGCGGGAGATTATAAAATGCGTTGTACGATTTCTACTAATGGTACGCTTATTGATAAAGATATTGCTAGGAGAATTAAACAAAGTGAAGTAGGGTATGTAGGAATTAGTTTGGACGGTATTGGTGATAGACATGATGAATTTAGGCGTACTAAAGGAAGTTTTGATAAAGCCTTAGTTGGAATCAAAAATTGCAAAGAAGTGGATCAAAAAGTAGGGGTACGGTTTACTATTAACAGCCATAATTATGATCAAATAGAGGATATATTTCATCTGATCAAAGAAGAAAAAATTAATCGTGTTTGTTTTTATCATTTGGTTTATTCAGGAAGAGGAAGTGAAATGGTTAAAGAAGACATATCTCACGAAGAGTCGAGAGCTGTAATGGATCTGATTATGAAAAAAACTGTAGAACTCGGAGATAAGGTTGAAATACTTACTGTAGATAATCATGCGGATACAGTTTATCTTTATTTGCAAGCGGTAAAAAAATATCCTCATTTAGCTGATAATATATTTAAATTAATGAAGATGAATGGTGGAAATCGTTCAGGTATTGCTATTGCAAATGTTGATTACCTAGGAAATATACATGCAGATCAGTTTACTCCACAATATACTTTTGGAAATGTTAAAGAAAGAGCATTTAAAGAAATTTGGGAAGATACAACAAGCCCAATTATGAAGGGATTAAAGGATAGAAAAAATTTGCTTAAGGGTAGATGTAGTAAATGCAAATGGTTAAGTGTATGTAATGGTAATTTTAGAACAAGAGCTGAATCGGTAACTGGAGATTTTTGGGCATCAGATCCTGCTTGTTATTTGAGTAATAAAGAAATAGGTGTGCATGAGGAAATTGGGTTAATATAAGAGATTTAGAAAATATGGTAAGGGGGCATAAAATATGATCATGTCATGGAACACAACAAATAAATGCAATATGTACTGTAAGCATTGTTATAGAGAGGCAGGTATTAAAGCTCAACATGAATTAAATACGGTTGAGGGTAAATCACTAATTGATGAAGTAGCAAAGGCAGGGTTTAAAATAATGGTATTTTCAGGTGGAGAGCCTTTAGTAAGGTCTGATATTTATGATTTAATTAAGCACGCAGTGAAAGTTGGATTAAGGCCAGTTATTGGGAGTAATGGAACGCTTATAACTAAAAGAGTTGCTAGGGAGTTGAAAGACGCTGGGGTTATGGGGGTAGGAATTAGTCTAGATAGTCTTAATCCTAAAAAGCATGATGAATTTCGAAATTACACAGGGGGATGGAGAGAAGCTGTAATTGGTATGAAAAATTGTAGAGATATCGGACTTCATTTTCAAATACATACAACGGTAATGAATTGGAATAAGGATGAAATACTTGATATAACCGATTTTGCAATTGGAATGGGTGCTGTGGCACATCATACTTTTTTCTTAGTACCAACAGGAAGAGGCGCAGATATTGAAGAGGAATCATTAAATCCAGAGCAATATGAGAGATTATTAAAGGACATAATGTTAAAGCAAGATGATGTTAATATAGAGCTAAAACCTACCTGTGCACCTGAGTTTATGAGAATTGCAAAGGAAATGGGAATGAACCCTAGGTTTAGTCGCGGGTGTTTAGCAGGAACTAGTTACTGTATTATTAGTCCTAATGGAGATGTGCAACCTTGTGCATATTTAAATCTGCCAATTGGAAATATACGCGAGACACCTTTTAGTGAAATTTGGAGAGATAATCCTATATTTAAAGAATTAAGAACTATGAATTATAAAGGTAAATGTGGTAGCTGCGACTATAAAAAAGCTTGTGGTGGATGTCGTGCTCGCGTAGCATATTATAATGATGGAGATTATATGGCAGGGGAAGATTGGTGTTCATATTCTAGTGAAAAGAAAGGAAATAAAAAGTAATGGATAAAATAAGTAAAGATATACTTAACTTAATTCAATCTGGTTTTCCAATAGAGTCTAGACCTTTTCTTAAAATCGCAAAGGAGCTCAATATATCAGAGAATCAAGTTATTGATATTATTAGTGGACTTAAAAGTAATGGATATATTAAACGAATAGGTGGAATATTTGATTTAAGGAAATTAGGCTATTATAGCACCTTATGCGCTATAAAAGTTCCTGTGGAAAAAATTGAGGAAGTAGCAAAATTTATAAATAGTAATAATGGAGTTACTCATAATTATATTAGAAATCATTCATATAATATGTGGTTCACAGTAATAAAAGCTTCTATAGAAGGTGTTAAAGAGTTTTTAAATGATATCAAAGTTAAAACAGGTATTGAAGATATAATTGAGTTACCAGTAGAAAGACTATTTAAAATCAATGTTGTTTTTGATATTAAGGAGTGATTTTATGTTAAGTGGCTTAGATAAAAGTATTATACGTGCAGTTCAAGAAGATTTGCCATTAGTTCCAGAGCCGTATAAAGAAATGGCACGAGAACTTGGTATTACAGAAAATGCATTAATAAATAGAATTAAAGAATTCTGTAGCAGTGGTATTATAAGAAGATTTGGGACTATTGTAAATCATAGAAATATTGGTTTTACTTCAAATGCAATGGTTGTGTGGATAGTTCCGAAAGATTTAATTGAGGACGTAAGTAAAATTATGATATCATTTCCTCAGGTTAGTCATTGTTACCAGAGGCCTACTTTTCCACAATGGCCATATAATGTATTTACGATGATTCATGGACAAAATAATCAAGAATGCGAAAAAATAGTTAAGGAAATTGTGGCTGCCATTAACATTAATGATTATGAGCTGTTATATAGTTCTATAGAACTTAAAAAGGAAAGCATGAAATATTTTATAGAAGAATAGTCTATATGTTATAAAAAAGACTTGTCTATATTTTACGTTAATTAAATTTAATAATATAGTGAAAACAATAATAATAATAATAATAATAAGGCGGCTTTGCCGCCTTTTTTGTTGAGCGTTTAGATTACAAAATCATTTCATTTTATGTAAACGATGCAATTGAAATTTTTCTAAAGTTATATAAATAATTAACGATAACTATTAAACCAGTAAAAATGATGCATATATTAAACATAAATAATAATAAAAGAATAAATTACATAGGTATGTAAAACATCATACAATTACAAAAAGTTTTGTTTTAAAAATTAAAGGCAATATATTATTTGAGGAGTGAAGATTAATGAAATTTTTTAATAATTTAAAAATGATTCAGAAGTTAGTATCAGCGTTTGTTTTAGTTGCACTGTTTATAGGTATTGTTGGTTTTATTGGAATGAAAGGTGTAAATATTATGAATGAAAATGTTAAAAAGATTTATAATATAGACTTGGCACGGGTAAATGATATCGCTAGACTTAAAGCAAATTTATTAAAAAGTAAAGGAGATTTATTTTTAATTTCTGCGCCTATATACAAAGGGGATTTACAAAAGAACAAAGACGATATTTTAGGTCTTGTAATCACTAATAATAAATTTCTTGTAGAATACAAGACTACCATTACAAGTAATTTAGATAGACAACAATTTGCAAAATTTGAAAAATCACTTGGGAATTATCGCATAACCAGAGATAACTTAATTAAAGAAGTTGATAAAGGCAATTATGCCAAAGCGAATGAAATTTTCCCAGCTCTTTCTAAAATTGAGAATGGCATGTTAACAGTTCTAGAAAAAGAGTCGAAATTAACTATGGATATGGCAAAAGTTAATTATGATAATAGTCAAGTAGTATATAATGGCTCATATGTCCGAGTTACAATGATGACTGTATTAGGGTTATTTGTTGCTATTATGCTTGGTTTAGTAATGGGAATTGCAATATCAAGGCGATTAAAGAAAGTATTAACAGTTGCTCAGGCCCTTGGAGAAAATGATTTATCAAAAACGGTTGATATTGATAGTAACGATGAAATTGGTATTTTAGCAAAGGCTTTAAATAAATCTGTAGTAAACTTAAAAATCTTAGTTGCTGAAATATCAGAAAGTGCTACAGATATTAGCGCTACTAGTGAAGAACTATCTGCTACTACAGAAGAAATATCTGCGAAAATGGATCTTGTTAATGAATCTGTAAGGCAAGTATCGATAGGGGCAGAACAGTTAAGTGCAACGGCTGAAGAGGTAAATGCGACAACAGAAAGTATTGCAGAGAATGTGACGGGTGTAACTTTAAGAGCAAACAATGGAATTAAGATTGCCAGTAAAATAGGAGTAAAAGCTGAAAAAATAATGAATGATGCAGAGGACAGCGCTAC
The DNA here is from genome assembly GCF_018861865.1 of Clostridium frigoris. Taxonomy (GTDB): domain Bacteria; phylum Bacillota; class Clostridia; order Clostridiales; family Clostridiaceae; genus Clostridium_AD; species Clostridium_AD frigoris. Next base: position 1,984 of record NZ_JAHLDV010000078.1, on the reverse strand, counting down.
TAATGCAAAAAAATTAGGTAAAGAGAAACAAGAGAAAATATTAAAGGCAATTGAAGAAGGAAAGGTTGTTAGTGAAGTTAAGATAATGGCAAATGAAATAGAAAACATAGCAAGTCAGACAAATCTTCTTGCACTTAATGCAGCTATTGAAGCAGCAAGAGCCGGAGAACAAGGTAAAGGTTTTGCAGTAGTTGCAGATGAAGTTAGAAAATTAGCAGAAGATTCATCAGTTGCAGTTCAAAGAATTCAAGAGGTAACTTCAAGAGTTGAAAATGCATTTCAAAATCTTTCGAGCAATGCACGGGATGTGTTGAATTTTATTGATAATAAAGTTACACCTGATTATATATCGTTTGTAGATACAGGTAAACAATATGGAGCAGATGCGACAGTATTTAATGAGTTATCTTCAGATATAGGAACTTCAATGAATATAGTAAATGAAACTGTGTCAGAGATTAAGAAGGCAATTGAAAATGTATCATCTACGGCAGAGGAATCAGTTGCAAGCTCAGAGGAGATACTCGCAAGTGTTAATGAATCAGTAATGGCTATCCAAGAAATAACAAAAGCATCTCAAGGGCAGGCAATACTTGCTGAAAAATTAAATAGTATGGTGCAACAATTTAAGTTATAAAACTAATATATAGAATCTGAAGAATATTTTAAGAAGATTAAAAACCGATAAGATTTATAAAATCTTATCGGTTATTTATATTTTGTCCTGTAGTATATGTAGCGGATGTATAAAAATATAATATTAAACATTCTATTTAAAAAAATGATAACGATGTTAATGTTAAGAAAATATCAATATTACCCTTATTTGAAAAGATAAGTTGAATTATTATTTAAATAAAGTAAATTATATTTCACATTGTATTTTATTAAAAAAATACGTTTACACTAGTTTATATAAAATATTTATGAAGTTGGATATAACTTGTGTCATTATTAAACTGCTGTTATTATGTTATAATATATAAAGTGTATAGATTTTGGATATTAAAGGGGGGGAATCACATAATGGATAAAATTGATAAAACTACATTAAAGCATTTGGACACATATCCAGGTGTGAATGAAATGTTTAGCCCAATAAAGAGCACGAAAGTTTACGAACAAGTAATTGACCAAATAAAGAATATGATTGATAAAGGTACTCTTAAAAAAGGTGATAAACTACCTTCAGAGAGAAACTTAGTGCAACAATTAAAAGTAAGCAGAGCATCTATTAGGGAAGCTCTTCGGGCATTAGAAGTTATTGGACTTATAGATTGTAGACAAGGAGAAGGTAGTTATATAAAGGCAAGTTTTCAGGATAATCTATTTGAACCATTATCAATTATGTTTATGTTAGAGGGAAGCAATAAAGAAGAGATATGGGAGCTCAGAAAGATTATGGAGGTTGAGGCTGCAGGTTTAGCTTCAAAGAGAATAACGGATGAACAATTAATAGAGATTAAGGAACTTACCCATAAATTCTTAAATTGTGATGATGAGGATATTAATTCTGAAATAGATAAAAAATTTCATTATAAGATAGCAGAATGCTCGGGTAATGTTTTAATTTTTGATATTCTTAAAACAGTTTCAACACTTGTAGATCATTTTATAAAAGATGCAAGAAAATTAATAATAGTTCATGAAGGAAATAAGGAAATACTTTTTTCTCAACATAATGAGATATATTTATCTTTAGAAAGGCATAGTTCCGCGGATGCTAGAAAAGCAATGCGAGTTCATTTAGATTTTGCAAATAAATATAAGAGTGAAAAATAATATAAAAAAGGTAATGTTTTTATATAATCAAAGGTGAGAGCAATAATAAACATTGCTTTCATCTTTAATTTTATAATAAAAACAAATAAACATGTCAACTGAATTTGAAAATGTCCCAAAAAGTTTTAATTATTAGCACCAGCAATAGCTGGTGCTTTGTTACGTTTCAACCTGTTTTTGGATATAGCAAACACACCTTAAA
>NZ_JAHLDV010000077.1 GCF_018861865.1 Clostridium frigoris | reverse complement strand
AAATAATTACTAAATTTACCATCGTTCGTGTTCTGAAATGGTCTTTTTGTTGTGTAATGAAATTGGCGACTACTTTCGCAGATTTACACTTGACTTTAACTAGCTGGTCTATTAACTTTTATTTATAATATTATAATAACCCAGTTAAATAAAAGTGCATATGGTATAAATTTACATATATTGTTTCATATTATGAACATTTAATTAACAATATGTTAACATTGCTAATATAGCTTGAAATTATTCAAGAAACCGTATTCAAAATACTATTTAAAATAATACATTGAATCTATTTTTAAAACTATATAAATTAAAGCTATGAAATTAGGGTATTAAACTTATATACAATAGCTTCAATTACCTCATTAAATAATAAACAAACTTTAAGTTGATATTGTTCATGTCCCCTGGGGGTCTTTGTGAGGCGAAGATGAACTTACTACATAAATAAATGTAGAGATAGTTTTAATATAAGGATATGTGAATAAAAATAGCACCTCTCTAAAAATGATACATAAAATACAACTAACATCAATTAACTGAATATATGTACAATTGATGTTATTTAAAACAAAACTTGCATTTGGCATAAAGTAGTAATATAATAAATCTTAAATTACAGAGAGGACTAGTAAATAGTTTCTAGAGCTTTTTACTTCATTTCCTAATGTTCTTAGATTTTGATATTTTTAATGATAATTGAATTAGAAGAGAATAATCTTAGAAATAAGTATCATTTAAAAGCAAAAGTCAAAATGGGTTATAAGAAACACAATAGCAAATAAAGATGATTTTAATTACTAATTATCATTGATATTAAATAGTTAATGATATTTTCAGTAAAATCTAATTCAAAAATAATATGTTAGGAGGAAGAATAATGTCAATATCAGGTTTAAAAAAGGATAACTTAAGTATTATTGAAACAATTGCTTTATCAGTGGCAGTTATAGCACCAACAGCAGCAATGGCATTAAACATTGCTATAATGGCTGAAACCTCTAAGTTTTCATCACCACTCGTATTTTTATTTTCAACTATTGTGGTAGGGCTTGTAGCTTATTCAATTATTGAATTTAATAAGCACATTGCTTCAGCAGGGTCATTATATACATTTACAAAAGTTTCTTTAGGCAAAAATATGGGTTTCACATCAGGATGGGCTCTTTTATTAACATATATTAGTGTTGGTGCAGGTGTTATGGCTGGTTTTGGTAATTTTTTTGGTAATTTCTTAGCTATATTTGGGTTAAATATTAATTGGATGTTAATTGCACTAGTATTTATTATACCCATTATTTTACTTGGAACTATTGATACAAAAATATGTAATAGAATAATGCTTGCATTTGAAGGTATATCAATCTTTTTAATATTAATACTTACTGTAGTTATATTATATAAAGTTGGAAGCACAAAAGGTTTTAGTTTAATGCCTTTTAAAACTAATGGTGTTAGTATGTCGGCAATAGCAGGTACTTCCGTATTCGGATTCTTATCTTTCATAGGTTTTGAGAGTGCTTCAAGTCTTGGAGAAGAAACAAAGAATCCTAAAAAGTTTATTCCAATAGCGATAATTAGTGCAGTATTTGTAACAGGATTATTCTATTTATTATCAAGCTATGCACAAGTCATAGGTTTTGGATTAGACGCATCAAGTCTTAAAGCATTAACTTCATCTAGTTCACCACTTTCAGATTTAGCAGGAAAATATATGTCAAAAAGTTTTGGAACAGTTTTAATATTAGCAGCATCACTTTCTTTCTTCTCTGGTATTTTAGGAACGGCTACTTCTGGGGCAAGACTTTTGTTTACAATGAGTAGGGAAGGATTAATGCCCAAATGTTTATCAAAAGTACATTCAAAATACAATACTCCATATGTTGCGCTTATACTTGTAATAGGAATAATGGTAGCTTTAATATTACCTTTATTTAAAAAAAGTGGTATAGAGGTGTTTGGATATTATGGGACGATTGGTTCTTTAGCAATATTAGTTTCTTATATACTTACAAGTGTAGGTTCTATAGTTTACTTTACTAAAAAGAAAATTTGGGGATTCTTTCATTGTATTATACCAATATTATCAATAATTTCATTGCTATTTGTTTTAAAGGCGAGTATATATCCAATTCCTAAATTTCCATATAATATTTTTCCATATGCAGTTTTTGGATGGATAGTGTTAGGGTTTGCTCTTAGAAATATATTCACTAAAAATAATAACGTTGAAGAAGAAATAACTAATAAGGAGTTAATAATACAAAATAATAGTCTTAAAGCAGAATAATATCAATTAACACATTGATTATAATTGTGTCGTGTTAAAAGTTTATTAAATATCATTTGTAATATGGTAGGTAAATCTTTGTACCATTTTTGTGGCAGAGGGTTATAAATATTTATTTGAAAATTTATCAATAAAAGGAGATCATTATGAATTTAAAAGAAAAAGGGTTAACTGCAGAGGATGTAAAGGCATTAGTAAAAAAATATATGATTGATACATCCGAACGTTTTGATTTCGTTTGTGAACGTGCAAAAGGTATGTATCTTTACGATGATAAGGGAGAAGGGTATTTAGATTTCTATGGCGGTATTGCGGTAAACAGTGCAGGAAACTGCAACGAAAAGGTTGTTGCCGCTGTAAAAGAACAAGTTGAATATGTAATGCATACATTTAACTATCCATATACTATTCCTCAAGCACTTTTAGTACAAAAAATCTGTGAAACTATTGGTATGGATAAAATATTCTATCAAAATACAGGAACAGAAGCTAACGAAGCCATGATTAAAATGGCCAGAAAATATGGTGTAGATAAATATGGTGAAAACAAATATCATATTATAACAGCAAAAAATAGCTTTCATGGAAGAACATATGGTTCATTAACTGCTACAGGGCAACCTGATAATGCATGTCAAATTGGATTCAAGCCTATGTTGGCTGGATTTTCTTATGCTGATTTTAATGATCTTGAATCCTTTAAGGAATTAGTAACGAAAGATACTATTGCAATTATGATTGAACCAATTCAAGGCGAAGGTGGAGTTATTCCAGCTACTGAAGAATTTATGAAGGGTATTAGAGCCCTTTGTGATAAAAAAGGTATTTTGCTTCTATTAGATGAAGTTCAAACTGGATGGTGTAGAACAGGCAATGTTATGGCGTATATGAATTATAATGTAAAACCAGATATTGTTTCTATGGCAAAAGCAATGGGCGGTGGGATGCCAATTGCAGCTATTTGTGCGACTGTTGAAGTGGCTAAGGCTTTCACTATGGGATCGCATGGTACAACTTTTGGTGGTAATGCTGTATGCTGTGCAGCTTCACTTGCTCAAATTAACGAACTGCTGGACAAACATTTAGCAGAAAATGCTAAAAAAGTAGGTAATTATTTCATGGATAAATTAAGGACGCTTCCACATGTAAAAGTTGTTCGTGGTAAAGGATTGCTTATAGGTGTTGAATTTGATTCACCTGTGGGTAAGGATATAAAACATGGTTGTATTAATAGAAAATTGTTAGTTACATTAATTGGAACTACCATAATTCGTATGACGCCACCACTTATTGCGACCAAGGAGGATTGTGATAAGGCATATGAAATTTTAAAAGCATCTGTACAAGAATCATATAAATAAATGTTAGGGGCTGTTTTAAAATATAAGTTATTTATAGCTTAATTTAAGACAGCCCCTTTGAAGCAAATCTTATTTATTTCTATATTGACCTATACTCCTTATGCTAATGAATCTACCTTCCATTAAATCTGCTTGTATCCTAAACATTATTAGAATTATTACTGAATATATTTATAAATATCGAAAATATAAACCAAAAGAAATAGATAGGGCTGAAACTGCATTACTATAATTTCCAGTAGATTATATAGGAGAAATATAGTATAATTTTATTGCGAGTTTTTTGATAAGTAAAGTCGAATTATAAACTATTAATGCTATGACTTTAGAGGATTATTTATAGGGGTAGGATGCTAGTTACTATACATATTGAGGGATTGGCTGTTAAATATTTAAAGTAAAATGAATACCATAGATGTTGTTTTAAACATAATTTTGTAATCAATGAAATTTCAAGTGAGACTATATTAAAATCAAATCAAATTAAAAATATTTAGCAAATACGTAATGATAAATAAAGGAGATTTTTATGAGTACAAATGAAGTGTCGAATGAAAGTGGAAGTGAGTTAAAACGATCTCTAAAACCAAGGCATATAGGCATGATTGCACTAGGTGGTGCAATTGGAACCGGTTTATTCTTTGCAAGCGGAAATGCAATTAGTTCTTCAGGGCCAGGCGGTGCAATTGTATCATTTGGTATTATGGGTATTGTTGTTTACTTTTTAATGACTTCACTAGGGGAAATGGCAACAAAGCTACCAATCACAGGCTCATTTGAAACCTATGCGTCAAGATTTGTTGACCCAGCTTTAGGTTTTGCATTAGGTTGGAATTATTGGTTTAATTGGGCTATAACTGTTGCAGCTGAATTAGTTGCTGCGGGACTTATTATTAAGTTTTGGTTTCCAACGACTAGAACTACTATTTGGAGCTTATGCTTCCTTGTTATTTTACTTTTATTAAACATACTATCCGCAAAAACATTTGGAGAAAGCGAATTTTGGTTTGCAAGTATCAAAATTTGTGCAATCATTATATTTCTTGTTATTGGTGTTCTTATGATATTTGGTATTATGGGTGGAAAATCACCAGGCCTTGAAAATTGGGTTTTAAATGATGGTCATGGTCATCGTGGACCATTCGTAGGTGGAATGTCTGCTATCATGATTGGATTCTTTGCAGCAGGATTTTCTTTCGCAGGTACAGAGGTAATTGGTCTGGCGGCTGGTGAGGCTGAAAACCCTGAAAAAGAAGTGCCAAAAGCAATCAACACAGTATTCTGGAGAATCCTTATATTCTATATTGGTGCAATTACCGTTATTGGATTCCTTATTCCATTTACAGATCCAAACCTATTAAAGGTTGGTGCGGAAAATATAGCATTCAGTCCATTTACTATTATATTCCAAAGATCTGGTATTGCAATTGCAGCTTCCCTTATGAATGCAGTTATATTAACCTCAGTTCTTTCTTGTGGTAATTCTGGGATATATGCAGGATCGCGTATGCTCTATGCCATGGCTAAAGAAGGAAAAGCACCTGCATTCTTAGGTAAGGTAAATAAACGTGGAGTTCCACTTAATGCTGTGTATCTTACAACACTCGTTGCTTCCTCTGCATTTTTTTCAACCCTAGTTGGAGATGGCAAGATCTACATGATTCTTTACAATGCATCAGGTCTTACAACATTCTTTGCATGGCTTGGTATAGCTGTTTGTCATTATAGATTTAGAAAAGCATATATTGCACAAGGTAGAAAATTAGAGGATTTAAAATACAAAGCATTATGGTTTCCGTTAGGGCCTATACTTGCAATGATTTTATGTACAGCGGTTATATTCGGTGCTAATATATGGGTTTTCCAAGCTGCAACCTTCAGCTGGTTTGATTTCATAACAAATTATGCACTTATTCCTATATTTATTTTACTCTTTTATGTATATAAAATTAAATACAATACAAAAATCGTTCCTCTTAAAGAATGTAATTTTGAAATTGAAGAGTATAAAAAGGGCGAATAATATAAACTGTTTAAATTAGAAAACAAATGCAAGTACCTCAATGGTTTGGGGTACTTGTTATTTTTTTTGATTATTGATTATACCTTGACTGGGGATTATTTAAATTAAATAATTGTTACAGGTGTTAAGTAATTCGGTTGGAGTATACCGCAGATGAACGTGAACGATAGCCTTCAAAGTGGCATTATATGGTGGTAAATATACACATAAACCGTTCATATAATATATGGACTTTAGACGAACGGTTTAATATAATAAGTATAAAGAAATGATTACATGCAAACATACTTTAATTAGAGTTAGTTCAAAGGAACAAAAAGGCATATTAATTGCAGTGATAGAAGGGAAATATAAGGGACGTAAGTCTATTGAAGTACCGAAGTTATGGGATAAGTATTATAATATGTACAAGGAAAACACTATAAAAGCGGTTGATGTTATGAAAATATTGAAATTAAAGAAAACTACATTCTATAAATTAATTAATCAATATGAAGAGAGTAATTAAGGCGGAACGGCTACGAGCATTTGATATTTAGGACATCATTTATGATACATTCAATGTAACAAGTCAACACGTGATATGCTCCCCATAAGGTAGACAGATTAAATAATAAAAATCTGTTACTAGAAAGGGGAGCATTTTTATGAATAAAAGAAGTAAATATACAGCAGAAGAAAAGTATGAAATTTTAAATGAATATGATAATGGAATTGGAACAATGAAGGAGATTGCTAGAAAGTATAAGATCAATAGAGTAACTTTATATAATTGGAGATACAACTATAGCAAATATGGAATAGATAGATTAAAAGAATCGGAATCATTTAAAAGATATTCAAAGGAGATAAAGGAGCTGGCTGTAAGGGACTACTTATCAGGAAAACTTTCACAGAGAGAAGTTGTAATTAAATATAAAATATCGAACATATCGGTACTTCAAAGATGGACAAACAAGTATAATGGTCATAGAGAAATAAAGGCAACACCGAAGGGAATGAGCCAGTCTATGACAAATGGAAGAGTTACTTCTTTGAAAGAAAGAATTGAAATTGTACATTACTGTATTGCTCAAAATAACGACTATAAGCAAACTGCTGATAACTATAACGTATCCTACGAGAAAGTATACCAGTGGGTTAAGAAATATGAAGCCGGTAGTGAAAATGCATTGAAGGATAGGAGAGGAAGAAAAAAACCTGAAGATGAATTAACTCTTGAAGATAAAGCGAAACTCTCAATGAAGAAATTGAAAGTAGAAAATGAGATAGTGATGAAAGAAATTATAATTATTTATAATAAAGTAAATGGGATTTACGGTTATAGAAGAATAACCATGAACTTGAATAGTAAGCTAAAGAAAAATTATAACTATAAACGTATTTATAGACTTATGAGGCTCTCAGGGTTACAAGCTGTTATCCGTAGAAAAAAGAAACGTTACGTCAAATCTAGTCCACAACAAGTTACACAGAACATTTTGAATCGAAAATTCACTGCTGATAAATTAAATCAAAAGTGGCTTACAGATGTTACTGAATTCAAGTATGGTAATTCTAGTAAAGCGTATCTAAGTGCCATATTGGATTTATACGACAACTCTATTGTAGGGTATGTATTTGGACATTCTAACAATAACCGCCTTGTATTTAAGAATTTAGATATAGTCCTAAATGCCTCTCCTGGCGTAAGCCCAATGATTCATAGTGATCGAGGTTACCAATATACCTCCAATGAATTTAAGGAAAAACTGGATGCTGCAGGAATGACACAAAGCATGTCACGAGTTGGAAAATGTATCGACAACGGTCCTATTGGAAGGCTTTTGGGGTATTATTAAGTGTGAAGAGTACTACTTACACAAATATAGTTCATATGAGGAGCTCTCTAATGCAATTGATAAATACATTATTTTCTACAATACTAAAAGATTACAGAAAAAGTTAAACAGCCTTAGTCCTCTGGAATTTAGGGCGTTAGCCGTCTGAGTAATTTTTATTATTTCGACTGTCTACTTGACAGGGAGCAGTTCATTACCATTATGTTACTTTCACAATATTAATATCACCTAATATTAAACCCACATCTAGTTCCTACACCGACAAAAACTATTAATGATTTAGATTGATTATAGAATTGACAAATAAAAAATAAGTTAGTATAATATCAATATAGTTAGTACACTAACTATATTGGAGGCATCATATGCAAAACTTATCTTACTTAATAATCAAAGCATCAAGGCACCTTAAAAACAAATTAGATAAAGCATTGAAAGAATTTGGCATAACTGCGGCACAGTTTTCAGTTATAATTCAAATATATTCATCGGATCAGCCAATAACGGCAGCGGAAATAGCTAAGAAACTGGGATCGGATAGACCGACTATTTCAGGAATTATAAATAAATTAGAGAAAAAAGGCATAGTTCTTAAAATTGACAATCCAGAGGATAAAAGATCTTCTTATTTAGAAATACATAAAGAATCTAATAAGTTAGTTGAAAAAATTAAAATAATAAGTGATGAATTAACAATTAATATATTTTCTATTTATTCAGAAGAAGAAACTAAACAATTTACAAGAATGATTTTCAAATTAATTGAAGGGACTGAAGAATGATGGATAATACGATATTATTAACAGGAATAACAGGGAATGTAGGAAGTGCAGTAGTTAACTATTTGAAAAGTATAAATATAGACTTCATAGCAGGCGTAAGAAACATAGAAAAGAGTAAGCAGAAAGATGATTCTATACAATATGTACATTTTGATTTTGAAGATGCATTAACATATGAAACAGCTTTACATGGTGTTAAAAAAATATTTTTAGTAAGACCCCCACAATTGACAGATGTTAGAGGAATATTTAAACCATTTATTAAAAAATGCAAAGAAGCTGGTGTAAAGCAAATTGTATTTCTATCTTTATTAGGTGCAGAAATGAATCCGTTTCCACCCCATCACAAAATTGAAAAGGCTATTGTAGAATCTGAAATACCTTACACATTTATTCGCCCTAGCTTTTTTATGCAAAATTTATCAACAACACATTCAGAGGATATCAAAGAACGTGATGATCTCTTTATCCCTTCAGGAAAAGCTAGAATTAGCTTTATAGATACAAGAGATATTGGTGAAATTATAGGAAGAACAATTACAGAGGAAGGGCATGAAAATAAGGCTTATACTATTACGGGTTCGGAGGCTATTACTTATTTTGAAGTTGCAGATACTATGACAAGATTACTTGAAAGAAAAATCACATATTCAAATCCACCCATGCTTAAATTCAGAAAAAATATGATTGATAGAGGTATCAAAAGGGAGTTTACAACGGTAATGATGATATTATATTTTACAACGAAATTAGGCATGGCAAACCATGTTACGAATACTGCTGAATTACTTTTGAAGAGAAAACCCAGAACAATAGAAGAATTTATAAAAGATCATCTTGATGTTTGGAAATGTGGTAATTTAAAAGACAGAGTATATTTACAATGATTAACGAATGCATTTAGCCTCAAAGTGAAAGTAACTCAATTGGTATTGTGTTACTTTCAAAATATATGTCTTAATGTATAAAATCCGTGTTTTGGTATTACTACCCCATTAAGTGATAATATTAAATAGAAATTACTATGAGGTGGGGAAGTGTTATTATATTATGAAAAAAAGAAATATTATCATAGGGAGTGTATTAATTATTGTGATAACTTTTTTTATTACTGATTTCTATTTAGCAAAAACCAATAAATCTCCTGTATTTGCAATTCCAATTGTAATGTACAAAGATGGTGGTTCTGTAGAATACTATGGTTTGGGATATAAGATATTCAACATACGCACCACTTGTAGAAGTGGGCGATTGTAAACCGCAAAAGCGGTCCAGTTCTCATTGAACTAAGAACCGTAAGAAACAATATCCTTGTAACATAGAGCTTGTTTAGTATTCTAAACAAGCTAATTTTTATAATAAGCTACAAGTATAATTATTTCATGAGTAGCTCATAATTAATGCACCCCTATCACGTAAGTGCCTTCACTGCGTAGCAACCTTAGATTTTAGGGTAACTATAAGCTATAAAGCAATTTTTTTTATTGAAGTAATTTATCTAAATGATTTAATTAAAACTAAACTTTACAATAGGTTTTTCTTTAAAGATAACATAATTGCTTACTATAGTATCTTTTACAAAAGCTTTTAGATTCAAGTATCCGAAGGTGCTTGAAATTTTATAAAAATACTGTATTTTAAGTGTCTTTAATTCTTTGGACAGTACCCTCCAATTTTTTGTAAATGTTCTATATATCAAAGGTATTTTCTCTTTATACCCAAGAGATCTACGAGCTATACAGTATGCAGCGGATACATGAATAGATATTCCTTTAGCTTTCATATAATTTATTTTACCCATTTGGCTAGTATATGCTGGGTTTACATAAAATACGGCTAAATTTTCTTTAAAAGCCCTGGAACTGATTGCTTCAATGATTTTTTTATGAGCAAACATACTGATTTTCATATTTCGTTTAGTATTCCCATAAGTTAGTTTGGATTTACTGATGTTTTTAATATTCTCACCAGCAAGTGGTTTATTTTTATCCCTGGCTATTTGAACAAGCTCTAAGGCACCCTTTTCTAAAATTTTTGAAATTTGCCCTGAAGTTTTATTTGCTATATTAAAACGTATAGTGCCAAAGTCTAATAGGTTCCCGATACAATCAGTTTCACTCCATGCAATATGGTCGTAGTTTATATCATAGCTTACAACTCCATTTGCCTTAGAATAATTAATTTTATTCTCATCTTTAAATAGTCTCAGGCAGTTGAATCTTTAGTAAATTCGTTTCGTAGTTGCATTTAACACAAGCATTTCCTTGTGTAACTGTGTTAAGTCTTTGAAGTTCTATAGTTTTATGTCTAGCTTTATAGAAGTCTTCTTTCCATTCAAAATGCTCATTATATAATGTATGCTGAGCTTTGAATAGTTTCTTAGTACCAAAACATGATTTTACTGCACTTGTATTAAGTCTAGCAAGTTTTTGTTTTTGATAACCTATACCACGCTTAATCATATTCAGTTTATTAGTTAATCTGCTAATT
>NZ_JAHLDV010000076.1 GCF_018861865.1 Clostridium frigoris | reverse complement strand
AACATATTTATTAAAACATTAATTTCTATTGAACCGCCGTGTACCGAACGGTACGCACGGTGGTGTGAGAGGTCGCTAAATAAACTAATTATTTAGCTCCTACTCGATTGTTTTAATTTAATTAAGATTTACTTTTTTTGAAAACAAAGAACCAATACCCATTATAATTGCGAAGACAATTAGATATGCAACAACTGCTATTTTATGAGAAAAACAAGCAGCAACTATCATGAATATACATCCTGCTAATGAAACAATAGGCATTACGAATCTTTTAAATGAGTTTAAATCTTTTTCTTTTTTCATCATCATAATAAAAACGGGAATATATAATGCATAAATAGTAACTATAGGTAATTCTGATGAATCAAAACAAAAGAATCCAAACCAAGGTTTTGTTAAGTTAGCGCCATAAAAGTATAATAGCCATATAGCACAAAGAAGTAGTCCGAGTATAGATGAATTTGTTGGCATATTAGTTTCATTATCTATTTGTTTAAATATTTTTGGTTTTGGTCCAAATCCTCTTGCTGCTAGTGAATAAATACCACGAGTACATCCGAGCATTAATCCATTTAAAGTTCCAAGACAGGAAATAATAACAAATACAAATATTAGAGTACCACCTGCAGAGGAAAATATTTTTTGGAATGCCAATTTAGCTCCAGCTTCTCCGCCTTTCATCATAACTTGGTTTGTTACAGCTCCAGCTAGTCCTATATAGTAAAGAATATAAACAAGCATAATTATAAAAGTTCCTCCAACAAGAGCAAGTGGAAGATTTTTCTTTGCATCTTTTAGTTCAGCATTGATACTTGTAGCAATAATCCAACCCTCATATGCAAAGGCTGTTGCAACAACTGCTGTAAATAATGCATTCGCAGTATTTACTTTTGTAACTACTGTTGTAAAATTAATCATAGTCATACCACTATGGATACCTACGATTGACCCAATTATAGCCATTAAAATTAGTGGAATTAGTTTTATAACAGTTGTACTAACTAGAAATTTACCAGATAAAACTGGTGATAATGCATTTAAAGCATAGCTACCTATCAAATATAGACAGGCAATAGTCATACATTCACCACCTGTAATTGAAAATCCAAATAATACGCAGGTGTATCTAGCTGAAACCCATGCTAAAACTGATGTCAATGTTGGATAGTAAATTAGTGCCATAAACCAGCCAACATAATATCCATATTTCTCGCCCATAGTAGCTTCTGCGTAATCGACTATACCATTTACTTTCTCGTATTTCGTTGCCATTACAGCAAAAGTATAGGCACAAGAAATCATAATAATACCGCCAATAACCCAAGCCAAAATACCTAGTTTAAGATCCCCCCCAGTTGCAGTTAATACTTTCTCTGCTTTGAAAAAAACGCCACTACCTATAACAATGCCAACAACCATTGCTATTGCAGTAATAAGACCAAACTTTTTTTCTAATTTTGTTTCCATGATTAAATCACTCCTTTCATAATTCATAATTTGCAATTTTTAATAAATTTATTATATCATTACACTTCATAGCTATACAAGGATAAAATCAATAGCAACCTGGTTGATTAGCATATAGTTAGGACAACTATACTTGAGAAAAACTAGTAAATATTTAAATAATAAAAATAAAAAATGTTGTTTTTATGTTATATTTTTTTTATTTGAATATTATGACCAATTATTATAATAAATGATGAGTAGTTAATAATAACTATTGACAAAGAAAGTTCTAAGAGTTAATATAATTCGTATACGTACGAACGAGGTGAATAAATGAAAAAAAATTGTATATTAGGTAAGATAAACGAAATTAACTTTATTTCTAACAAGTTTATTGAAAAAAAAATAAAGGAAGAAGGATTGCCAATATTAAAAAATCATATTCCCTTATTTTATATACTGCCTGAAGATGGAAGTGCTTTGGTTTTTAGCGAAATATCAAACATATGGAAAATATCTAAATCTTCTTTGTCTGATATTATAAATAAGTACGAAAATCAAGGATTAATAAAAAAATGTATTTGTTCTGAAGATAAGAGAAGCGTATATATAAGTTTAAAACCAGAGGCGCTGTATATAAAACAGAAGATTGAGAGTATAGAAATTGAGATCTTAGATTTAATGTTAAATGGTTTCGATAGGAATGAAAGGCAGATTTTTGAAGAAAATTTTGATAAAGTTTTAAAAAATATAAAAAAAATGCAGAATTAGTAGAAAAATTAATTGAAGTGGGAGGAATAGTAATGAAAATAGAAGTGTGGTCAGATTTTGTGTGTCCATTTTGCTATATAGGCAAAAGGAGGTTAGAAATTGCTTTAGAAAAATTTGAGTATAAGGATGAAGTTGAATTAATATTTAAAAGCTTTGAGCTTGATCCATCAGCTAAAAAGAAATTTGATGGGAATATTAATGAAATTATAGCAAAAAAATATGGCATACCAGTAGAACAAGCTAAAGCATCAAATAACCAAATAGCAACACAGGCTAAAGTTATAGGTCTTAATTATAATTTTGATGATTTAGTCCCAACAAATACTTTTGATGCTCACAGGGTAGCTCATTATGCAAAAACACAAGGTAAGATGAATGAGTTATCAGAAAGAATTTTAAAGGCATATTTTGTGGACTCTTTAAATATATCTGATCATAAAGTATTAGCTAGTCTTGCTTGTGAAGTTGGTCTTAATAGTGAAAAGGCATTAAGTATTTTGGAATCAGATAAGTATAGTAACGAAGTAAGAAAAGATGAAGAAACAGCTTCGAAACTTGGAATAAGTGGTGTTCCTTACTTTGTAATTAATAATAAATATACGATATCTGGTGCACAACCATCTGAAATATTTTTAGAGGCACTTGAGAAAGCAAGAGAAGAGGAATGAAATATTATTTAGCACCAATGGAAGGAATTACGGGATACGTATATAGAAATTCTTATAAAAAATTTTTTAATAATATTGATAAATACTTTACACCTTTTATTGTTACAAATAAGAGTAGAAGTCTTAAGTCTAAAGAATTAAGAGATGTTTTGCCTGAAAATAATAAGGGAATGAATGTAGTTCCACAAATACTTACTAACGATTCAGAAGGTTTTATTATTACTTCTAGAAAATTACAACAATTAGGGTATAACGAGGTGAATTTAAATTTAGGATGTCCAGCTGGAACGGTTGTTTCAAAAAATAAAGGCTCAGGGTTTTTAGCCAAAAGAGAAGAACTCGATATATTTTTAGATGAAATATTTAAAATAGATGATATGAAAATTTCTATAAAAACTAGAATAGGAAAGGATAATCCAGAAGAATTTTATGAGCTAATAAAAATTTACAATAAATATCCTTTAGAAGAATTAATTATCCATCCGAGAATACAAAAAGATTTTTATGGGAACAAACCTAATTTGCAGGTATTTAAGGATGCATTGTCTTTAAGCATAAATCCAGTGTGTTATAATGGGGATATTTTTACTAGCGATGATTATAATAAATTAATGAAAACTTTTTCGAAAGTAAAAACAGTAATGCTAGGGAGAGGGATAATAGCTAATCCAAACTTAATGAATGATATTGAAAATAATACCAATATAGACAAAAAAACATTAAAAGATTTTCATGATGAAATTCTATATAAATATATAGAAGTATTTGATGAAGAGAGAAATGCAATATTTAGAATGAAAGAATTATGGGGGTATATGATTTATATATTCTCAGATAATAAAAAGTATGCTAAAAAAATAAAGAAGTCGCAAAACTTAAATGAATATAATGAAGCTGTATTAAGTTTATTTACTGAGCAGGAAATAATAGAAAAGGCTGGATTATTTAATAATAAATATTAAATAATCCAGCCCTGATTTTAGTCATAACAAATTAGTGGAAAACAATTTTTGATAAAGTTTGACAATTACAGCATCAAGTATTAAAATTGTTAGTATGCTAACATAATGGGGGGATGCTTTATGGATCGTTCAAAGGCCATAGGATTTGTAGTAAAAACACTTTCTAATCAAGTAAAACGTCAAATTGATATTAGCGTTTCAAAGTGTGAGATTGATGGTATAACAGGAACGCAGTGTTGGATCATTGATTACCTTTGTGACAACACATACAAAAAAGATGTTTTTCAAAAAGATGTTGAAATTGAGTTTAACATTAGAAGGTCTACAGCTACAGTTATTTTACAACTTATGGAAAAAAATAAATTAATAACGAGGGAAGCAGTGTCTTTCGATGCACGATTAAAAAAACTTATTCTAACTGAAAAAGCTTTTGGCATTCATCTAAAGATAGAAGCCCAAATTATTCAAGTAGAACAAAAAATTGCAAAGAATTTAACTGATGAAGAAATCGAAACCTTTCTTCAACTTGTAAACAAAATTTCAAAAAATATAGAATAGTTAACTATCTTCTTAGATATAGACAGACGGTTATTTTTTTTGATGTGTTGTTAGTTACCTAACTGTATAAATAATGACAAATATTAATGTGTGGAGGTTACCAAATTATGATTAAACGACTTGCAAAATGCGTAGGTGAGTATAAAAAAGATACCATCCTTGCGCCTGTTTTTGTAACATTTGAGGTTATTATGGAGGTTATAGTACCTTTCTTAATGGCGCGAATTATTGATAACGGAATCGCAAAGGGGAATTTAGGTTACATCGAAAAAATGGGTATTGTCCTAGTGTTATGCACTATATTTTCACTTTTTTTCGGTATGCAATCAGGAAGATATGCAGCAAAAGCCTCTGCAGGATATGCAAAAAATGTACGGCGAGAAATGTATTATAATATACAAAGTTTTTCATTCTCGGATGTTGAAAAATTTTCAAGTGCAAGCCTAGTAACTAGGTTAACTACAGATGTGACCAATGTTCAAAATTCCTACCAGATGATCATTCGTATTTTAGTACGGAGTCCGTTAATGCTTATTTTTTCTTTGATTATGGCGTTTAGCCTTAATGCAAAATTAGCTTTAGTATTTCTTGTAGCTATCCCATTTTTAGGACTTGGACTTTACTTAATTATTATCAACGCCCATCCTATTTTTGAGAAAGTATTTCGCACCTATGATCATCTAAATAATGTGGTGCAAGAAAATATAAGTGGTATTAGAGTTGTAAAGTCTTATGTCCGTGAAGACCATGAAAAGAATAAATTTGGAAAAGTATCCACAGAAATTTATAGCGATTTTTCAAAAGCAGAAAAATTATTAGCTTTTAACAGTCCACTCATGCAGTTTACCATGTATACCTGTATCCTTCTAATTTCTTGGTTTGGTGCGAAAATGATTGTAGGGTCAACAATGACCATAGGTCAATTAATGAGTTTACTGGCTTATGCTGCACAAATTTTAATGAGCTTGATGATGCTTTCAATGGTTTTTGTCATGATTACAATTTCTCGTGCTTCAGCAGAAAGAATTGTAGAGGTTCTAGATGAAAAAAGTGGTTTGCATAATCCAGAGCATCCTATTTATGAAGTGCCTAATGGCTGTGTGAACTTTGAAAATGTAGATTTTAGTTATAATGATGACAAAAATAAACTTTGCCTTAAAAAAATTTATATTTCTATAAAGGCGGGTGAAACCATTGGTATCATTGGTGGTACTGGAAGTGCAAAAACTACTTTTGTTCAACTAATTCCTAGACTTTACGACGTAACAGGTGGAAATATTTTAGTCGGTGGGGTAGATGTGCGTAAATATGATATACAAGCCTTACGTGATGAAGTTTCTATGGTTCTACAAAAGAATGTGCTTTTTTCAGGAACAATTAAAGAAAACCTTAGGTGGGGTAATAAAGAGGCGTCGGATGATGAACTCATAAGAGTATGCAAGTTAGCACAAGCAGATGATTTTATTTTGAAATTTCCACATAAATATGACACCTACATTGAACAGGGAGGTTCTAATGTTTCTGGAGGTCAAAAGCAAAGGATTTGTATTGCGCGTGCACTGCTAAAGAAACCTAAAATATTAATTCTAGACGATTCTACTAGTGCTATAGACACGAAAACAGATTCTCTAATCCGTCGTGCATTCAAGGAGGAAATTCCTAGTACCACAAAGATTATTATAGCTCAGCGTATCTCTTCGGTGGAGGATGCAGATAAGATAATTATAATGGATGCTGGTAGAATAGACGCCATAGGACTCATGATGAACTTTTAAAAACCAATAAAATATATCAAGAAGTCTATACTTCACAGATGAAAGGGGCAGAGACAAATGAATAATAATAACAAGTCCAAGCCTAAATCAGACGGAAAAACAATGAAAAGATTATTTTCATACGTTACAAGTACTTATAAAATACAGTTTGTAATTGTTATTGTATGTATATTAATCAGTGCTCTTGCAGGGGTGGGGGTACTCTGTCTATAAAATATTTCGATACTCATTCACATGGAGACATCATGAGTCGCTATACTAATGATATAGACACATTAAGGCAGATGCTCTCTCAAAGTATTCCTCAGATGTTTTCATCTGCAATTACTATTGTAAGCGTATTTTTGGCCATGATTTATGTCAGCTGGCATTTGACAGTGATTGTAATTATAATGGTTGTAGTTATGCTGTTTATCACTGGAAAAATCACTGGGAAGAGTTCTGAATTTTTTATTAAACAGCAAAGTTCTATGGGTAAAACAAATGGATTTATTGAGGAAATGATTAATGGACAAAATGTGGTTAAGGTGTTCTGCCATGAGGAAGATTCAAAAGAGCAGTTCGATCTTCTAAACGAAGAACTTTGTGATAATGCTACAAAAGCCAATAATTATGCCAATATACTCATGCCTATTATGTCGAATTTGGGTAATCTTCTTTATGTCTTGGTTGCCATTGTGGGAGGGGCTTTAGCAATAAGCGGAATTGGTGGATTAACACTAGGTGCTATTGCCTCTTTCTTGCAGCTTAGCAAAACCTTCAGCATGCCTATTGGTCAGATATCTCAACAACTCAACGCTGTTATTATGGCACTTGCGGGTGCACAACGTATTTTTGAATTGATGGATGAAGAATCTGAAGAAGATGAAGGTTATGTAACACTGGTAAACGCTAAATATGAGGAGAATATCTTAAGTGAAACTGTAAAGCGTACAGGAATATGGGCTTGGAAGCACCCTCATGAAGATGGCACTGTTACTTATACTAAATTAACAGGAGATGTGCAATTTTTCGATGTGGATTTTGGTTATAATGAAGAAAAAACTATATTGCATAATGTAAGCCTTGATGCACATTCTGGTGAAAAGCTAGCATTTGTTGGTGCGACTGGTGCTGGAAAAACTACTATAACTAATTTGATTAATCGTTTCTATGATATTCAAGATGGAAAAATTCGATATGATGATATCAACATTAATAAAATAAGAAAAAGCGATTTACGTCGTTCCCTTGGAGTTGTACTTCAAGATACAAATTTATTTACTGGTACTATTATGGAAAACATAAGATATGGCAAGCTTGATGCTACGGATGAAGATATTTATGGGGCTGCAAGACTTGCAAATGCTGATGGGTTTATTTCCATGATGCCAAAGGGTTATGATACTATTTTATCAGGGGATGGATCTGGCTTATCACAAGGTCAAAGACAATTATTGTCTATTGCAAGAGCTGCTGTTGCTAATCCTCCGGTTATGATCCTTGATGAAGCCACTTCTAGCATTGATACCCGTACAGAGGCGATTGTACAAAGAGGTATGGATTCACTTATGCAAGGCCGTACTGTATTTGTAATTGCTCACAGGCTTTCTACAGTGAAAAATGCTGATGAAATTATGGTGCTTGAGGAAGGGCGAATAATTGAGAGTGGTAATCACGAGAAGTTAATATCACAGAGGGGAAAGTATTATCAACTCTATACTGGCGCATTTGAACTTGAGTAAAACATTTACTATTGGACCATCGACTTAATAATAGTCGGTGGTTTTATTTTTAGTATTCCAATTTTTAAAGGAATTTAATAAATAATGTAGAAATCATTCTATATAAGAAATAATGGAATAATAATATTATTAGGATGATAATATTATTAGGATGATGAAAATAATTAAAGGTACTTCATTATGAAGTATATTCTAGCTGTTTTAATGGGGGAATATGAGGAAAAAGAAGTTCTAATTAAGGTTGTAATGTATATTTTTTAGGTATACAATGAAAGTATACAAATTAGGTGCACTTTAAAGAAGACGTTTACGAATTTAGATTTATTAAACAGTATTAATTAAAGGGAGGTATTATATATGCTTTTTAAGACTATGGAGCAACATGAAAATTTGAGGTTAAAAATTAGAGAATTTGCCGAGGAGGAAGTTAAACCTATTGCATTTATGTTAGATCAGGAAAATAAATTTCCTGATGAGGCTATTAATAAGTTAGCTGATATGGGGATGATGGGAATACCATATCCAAAAGAGTATGGTGGAGCAGGTTTAGACGTACTTAGTTATGCAATCGCTGTTGAGGAATTATCAAGAGTTGACGGTGGTACAGGCGTAATTCTTTCTGCTCATACATCACTAGGTTCTTACCCAATTGCAGCTTTTGGAACAGAGGAGCAGAAACAAAAATACTTGGTTCCACTAGCAAAGGGAGAGAAACTTGGAGCATTCGGTCTCACTGAAGAAAATGCTGGTAGTGATGCCGGTGGTACTGAGACAACTGCAGTACTCGATGGTGATAATTATATTTTGAATGGTGAAAAAATCTTTATCACAAATGCTGGTAAGGCTGATATTTATATTGTATTTGCAGTCACTACGCCGGATATAGGTATTCGAGGCATAAGTGCATTTATTGTGGAAAAGGACACCGAAGGGTTTAGTTTCGGTAAGCATTACGACAAGATGGGTATTAGATCATCTGTGACTGCAGAGCTAATATTCAACAATGTGAAAGTCCCTAAGGAAGATCTATTAGGCAACGAGGGTGAGGGTTTCAAGATTGCTATGGCAACTTTGGATGGCGGACGTATTGGTATTGCATCTCAGGCTCTAGGAATTGCACAAGGAGCTTATGAGAATGCTCTTGAGTACTCAAAAGAAAGAGTTCAATTTGGAAAACCTATCTGTCAGCAACAGATTATCTCTTTTAAGTTGGCTGATATGGCAACAAAGCTTCGTGCAGCTAGATTACTTATTTACAGTGCAGCAGAGCTTAAAGAAAATCATGAAAACTACAGTATGGAAGCTGCTATGGCGAAACAATATGCTTCCGATGTTTGTCTTGAGATTGTTAATGATGCACTTCAAATATTTGGTGGAAGTGGTTATTTAAAAGGTATGGAGGTTGAAAGAGCTTACAGGGATGCTAAAATTTGTACAATATATGAAGGAACTAATGAGATTCATCGCGTAGTTATCGCTGCCCACATCATAGGTAAGATGCCAAAAAACGAGAACACAGGTAAAGCTGCTAAGCGTGGGCCTGCTACAGGTTATCGTAAAAAAGTAATTTTTAGTGATGGAACTGCAAGTGAAAAAGTAGCTGCACTTGTGGAAGCTCTTAAGGCAGATAAATATGATTTTACAGTTGGAATTCCAATGGACACTCCTATTACTAAGGCTGAAAGAGTAGTCAGTATAGGTCTAGGCATTGGTGAAAAGGAAAATATGAAGCTTATAGAAGACTTGGCAGTTCAAGCCGGTGCAGCTATAGGATCTTCCCGTCCAGTAGCTGAAACTCTTAAATATTTACCACTAAATCGTTATGTTGGTATGTCTGGTCAAAAATTTAAAGGAAATCTTTACATTGCTTGCGGTATTTCAGGTGCAGGTCAGCATTTGAAAGGTATAAAGGATGCTAGTACAATTGTTGCTATAAACATAGATCCTAATGCGAAAATTTTCAAGAATTCAGATTATGGTATTGTTGGAGATATAACAGAAATATTACCACTTCTGACTGCGGCTTTAGATAATGGAGAAGCAAAGAAAGATGCTCCACCAATGGTGAAAATGAAGTCAGCAGCTCCGAAACGAATTATTCCAACTTGGAAACATTATGTATGTAATGGATGCGGTTATGAATACGATCCTGGCATTGGCGATGATGAAGGAGAAGTAGCTTCAGGTACTCTCTTTGAAAATATACCACAGGAGTGGACTTGCCCTACTTGCGGTGAAGAAAAAGATATGTTTATAGAAGTCTAATTACTATAATAATTAAATATAATAATATGTTTTTAGTGTAAAGGAGGATTATATATGTATTGTGTTAGAAATATAACTGAGGATCTTTATTGGGTTGGTGGAAGCGATAGACGTCTTGCCCTTTTTGAAAATATTCATCCCATTCCAAGGGGTGTTTCGTATAACTCTTATTTACTAATGGATAAGAAAACAGTACTCTTTGATACAGTTGATTGGTCAATTTGCCGTCAGTTTATTGAGAATATTCAACATATTTTAAAAGGAAAGTCCTTAGATTATTTGGTAATTAACCATATGGAACCAGATCATGCAGCGTGCATAGAAGAAATTATTCTTCGTTATCCTGATGTAAAGATTGTATGTAATCATAAAGCTTTCTTGTTTATGCATCAGTTCGGTTTCAATATAGATGACAATGTAATAGAAGTTAAAGAGGGCAATACAATGTCCTTTGGAAAACATATAGTTACATTTGTGGCTGCTCCAATGGTACATTGGCCAGAAGCTATGGTAACATTTGATACTACAAATGGTGTATTATTTTCTGCAGATGCTTTTGGATCTTTCGGATCATTGGATGGTAAGATTTTTAATGACGAGATGAACTTTGACCGCGACTTACTTGATGATGCTAGAAGGTATTATACAAACATTGT
>NZ_JAHLDV010000075.1 GCF_018861865.1 Clostridium frigoris | reverse complement strand
TAATTGACTGGTTAAAATAAAATATTATTTCATTTCTTTACCTATTTCTCTGTTTAATTTTCAAAGACCAATTTGCTTTGTCATCATGTGACGACTTCTACTATAATACTATGTTTTTCTTGTTTTGTCAACATTTTTTTAAAATAGATTTTCAAAAGAAAACTTTTTAAATTATAATCAACATCCAACTTCTGTGCCACTCATTTGTGACGACAAGGAATATTCTATCATATCTTTATATGTTATATACATAATAATATTCTAAATACGGTAATCATATACGATATTCTTCATAATGCTATTGTTTCTTAGATTTCTTTAACACTGATACACCAGGATTGGTATACTATATTTTCATTAATACCATAGCCAAATTTTATCTTATTTAATATTTTATTAGTTATATTCTTTATTAATAAAATATTAAATATGATTTTATTAATCAAGTCCATGCTTACTCAACATATCCTGATATATTTAAATATAATCTATACCTCACTTAGAAAAGCTTCCACCATATTCGTTTTACACTCAAAGCCAAGTTCCTTTAATGAAGATTGTAATGCCAATAATGTATAAACCATTTTATCATTTTTAGCATTCTCTCCCATATGTCCTATCCTTATCACTTTTCCCTGTAAGTATCCAAAAGAACCAGCTATAAATACATTAAAATCATCGACCATATATTTTAATAATGCTTTATCATTTATACCCTTAGGCAATTCTATAACTGTTACAGTATTAGAATATCCCTCTTCAATATATAAACTAAGCCCTGCTTGCTTTACAGCCGCTCTTGTAGCTTTAGCAATAGAATTATGTCTTTCAAGTATTCCCGTGTCTTCTTTAATATTATCAAAAGCTTGTCTTAGACCAACAATATCACTTATTGGCGGCGTATATGGAAACCACTTATTCTTATAATAATCTTTCCATATAAGTAAATTGCAATAATAGGAAGCTATAGGCTTCTTTCTTTGATCCATTGATTTAAATGCATCTTCACTTATACTTAAAAATGTAAGCCCTGCTGGTGCTGAAACACATTTTTGCGAAGCACCTATCACTATATCTATTTTCCATTCATCTACTCTTACATCTTCTCCACCCATACCAGCTACACTGTCCACTACGGTAAGTATATTCATCTCTTTTAACAAATGACATATTTTATCTATATCATTTAATACCCCTGATGGTGTGTCACAATGTACTACAGTAGCGTATTTGAAATCATGATCTTTTTTAAGGAATTCTTCTAATTTTTGCGTATCTATTGCATGCTTCCTATCCTCTTTAAAAAAAACAACTTCTCCACCGTACATCTTAACAAAATCAGCAAACCCTTCTCCAAATATTCCATTATCAATCACTAATACCCTGTCACCATTTTCAGTAAGTGATGCACATGAAGCCTCTAGGCCTAAAATCCCCTCACCGCTTAATATTCTAACTTCATTACTTGTCTTTAAAAACTGTCCTATTTCCTCACAAGTTTCTTTATAAAATTCATAAAAATGCAAATCTAAATCTGGATTTGTAGTAGCTAAAGCTCTAGCCATTCTTACATTCTCTCTTACTTGTGTAGGCCCCGGAGTCATTATTTGAGATACCTTCATCATTTTCACTCCTTTATACCATTCTTTATATTTCAATAATAAAATTATATCACTAATAGCCAATTTGAAAAAATGTATCCATACGCTCCTTTAAATTATAGATTGTTTAATATTATAAATACTTAATCCTTATACAACGAATCATCAATATAGATTACGCAATGCGATCATCTTTTAACCAAAATAAAACACATGAAAAATTCCATGTGCTTTATACTATATTAACGCTTTATTAATAGTAACAATAAACTAACAAGATAAGTTATCCCAGAAAAAATTAGTGATACTACAAGAAATCCTATTAGTATAATATTATACTTTAATATACCTTGGGCCATAACGAACTTTGAGAATCCAAATGCATTAAGAGCGAGTACTATAAAGAATATTACAATTAACCCCTTAGAAGCCCCTTTAATATCTGCAGAACTTAATGATATGTGAGATGAAATACATATAGCTAAGAATAAAAATAATATAAAATATGGATTAGAAAAATTAGTTGCTGAAAAAATCACCTTTATTAAGCCAATATAAGAATCTAATATTCCATTTAGAGAAACGGAATTTATTTTAGTTATATTTACATTAACCATAGATATACTTATGAATTGATTATATGTCTTTGGGATTATAGTATACATTAAAGCAATTATCGCAGATATCCCTCCAAATATAGGTGCAATACCTATAAAAAAGTTCCCCGTTTGTTGGTATATGCTATTGGGATTATAGGCATGATTTACATAACCCAGTACTCCATTTTCATCTTTTCTTTGTAAAAGTACCAATTTAGATATTTTATGTCTAAAGAGAACACATATGATAGCATGAGAAAGTTCGTGAATAGGGACCCCTATACTCGCGGTAATAGCTACTGCCTTCCACCCAAAACTCCTTTGAAAATTTTCTATTGAATGGTTCCTTAAAAATCCAAGAATAAACCCCACCAAAACTATCATTCCCGTCATGTATATTGTATCTAGGCATGTCTTTATTATTAAGTCTATTAAACTATTCATTAAATCATCCTTTCAGATTTTATTTGCTTTATTAAGTACCATAACTCACATTTCTCAATGTTTTAAGTTAAACACAATTATACATCCATCATAACACTGTAACCTATTATTACCCACCACCCTCACTCTGACAAACAATTATCAATATGAAAAAACAACAATATGATATACTAAAATACTTTTACCGTTATTTTAGTATTCAGTTATTTAATTATAATACGATATTAATTAGATACAATGAAAAATAAGTATAATTATAATTTAATATTAATAATATTGATGGTTTTTAGTTTATTTATTAAACATTTTAGCATGTTTTCATTCTTTTATTTAAATCAATTAAATATTCGTTTAAATTTCATTTGTTTTAAGTAACAACATTGTATATTTCTATATATATAAAGGGGGAATTAAAATTAAATTCAAAAATTTTAAACTAAACAGTATTCGCACTAAATTAATTATTAGCTTGGTATCCATTTGTGTTATTCCATTAATCATATCTGGTTTTGGATCTTATACTGAGTCAAAATCAATTCTCAGTAAAAAACTTACAGTAACAAGTTCTCAAACACTTACAGAAATAAGTAATGGATTATCTGATTACTTTAATGGTTTTGATAATATGGTGTCAATGACATCAAATAATTATGACTTCATAAATGTTGATACAGGTGACAATTATAATTATGTACCCGATGTATTGAAAGGAGTAAAAGAAAGCAATAAAGATATACTTAATATGTATTATGGAACTGCTTCTGGAAAGTTTAATACATACCCTATCGCAAAAATGCCTGCTGGATATGACTCAACTAAAAGTTCCTGGTATAAACAAGCTACCGAACATAAAGGTCAAGTTATAATAACTCCTCCATATAAAGATAACGTAACTGGAATTACTGTTGTTGGAATTGCACGCGCCGTGGTGAAAAATGGACAAGTAGTTGGTGTTGTAGGAATGGATTGTTCACTAACTACCCTTGCAGAGCGAATGTCCACAAAAAAAGTAGGTACTACTGGATATGTGTTTATATCTGATACTTTAGGTAATATTATATCTCATCCGAAAAAAGACCTTATCGGAACAAATGAGGCCTCTAAGTTATCAATTTGGAACAACATTAAATCAGAAGATAATTCTTTTATTAAGTACAATTATAATGGAGAGAAAAAATTTGGTGTATTTGTAACAAATAAATTAACAGGTTGGAAATTAGTAGCTCCCTTAAACGAAAGTGAATTGACTAATGATACAACCTCTATCTTAAAGACTACTCTCTTAATCATATTAATTATGGGATTAATTTCAGTATATATGTCATTAGTCTTAAGTAAAGGAATTGCTTATAATATTCAAAAGTTAAAAGAAGTATTTGCTAAAGCTTCTAATGGAGACCTAACTGTATCTATCTCAGCTACAACAAAAGATGAATTTAAGGATCTGGCAACATCTTTTAACTCAATGATGGAAAACATGTCAGGTATCATGAACAATGTTACTAATTCCTCCAAAACAGTATCAGAAACTTCAACAACTCTTGCAAGTATGTCAGAAGAGGTGACTGCATCTATCAGCGAAGTAGCAACTGCTATAGAGCAAGTTTCCATGGGCGCAACTCAGCAGGCTCAAAATGCTCAAGACGGAGCCTCCGCTATGGATGACCTATCAAATAGATTAGATAAAATTAGTGTTAATTCTAATGAAATGGATATACTTTCTATTGATACTAAAAAGTTAGGATCTAAGGGACTGTCCATGATAGATACATTAATAGAGAAATCAAATAAAACCAAGGTATCTACCAAAGAAGTTGATACAATAATTCAAGACATGAATGAAAGCACTAAACAAATAGATATAATCTCTGAAACATTAGTAAGTATTACAGAACAAACTAATCTTTTATCACTAAACGCAAGTATAGAATCTGCACGTGCTGGTGAAGCAGGCAAAGGATTCTCAGTAGTTGCTAGAGAGATAAGCAAACTTGCTGACCAATCAAAAATTTCAACAGAGGAAATAAAGAAAATTATAGCAAGTATACAGATGAAATCAGTTTCGGCATTAAATGCTATTAAATCAACTAAGATTGTAGTAAATGAGCAAGACTTAGCAGTATCTCATACTAAGAAACTATTTACCCAAATATTAAAATCAATTGAAATAATGATTAATAAAGTTGATGAAGTAAAAATATCTATAATTGATATCAACGATAAAAAACAATCCACGGTATTAGAAATAGAAAATATTTCATCTATATCAGAACAAACAGCCTCCTCTACGCAGCAAGTAACCGCATCTACTGAGGAGATAACTGCTGCTATGGAAGAGTTTACAAAACATTCAAGCGAGCTTCAAATATTAGCAGAAGAATTAGATACCGAGATAAAGAAATTTAAAATCAACTAATGTAATAAAATATTCACTGTAATACATGATGTACCCCGAAGAATACTCTTTAATTCTTTCTCTTTGGGGTACATATTTCATTTCTAAAATACTTACCTATTTTTACTATCTCCCCCATAACAAGAGTAGTCGCCTCTGTATTTAAAAACCAATTATCTTTTGTTACCCCTGACTTATCTGTTACTGTGGATACATAGAATTCTACATCATAAGGAAATACTACTTGATACGTTAACAATGCTCTTCTTGAATGATATGATTTGCAAACCAAAATTGCTTTTTTTATGTCTATTCTATTTTTATTTAAAACTTCTAATGATAACCGAGCATTTTCAAATGTATTTCTCGCTTTGTCTTCTTTTAATATTGCATCCTCTGGCACTCCTAAGTTAATGCCTATATTCTTAAGGTATTCCCACTCTGACCTATATTTAGATATTTCATGGTTTGCACCACCTGTTGGTAGTATATATGGCGCAAAACCCTTGTGATACAATTCTGCAGCCCTTTCCATAATTTGAGGCTGACTACATCCTGGTACTAAAATTACATTAGCCTTTTGTACGTATGTCTCAACAAATATTAAATCAGTTATACAGTCAAATGGATAAACCAAATTCTATCATCTCCTTATACATAAATTCATTAATATGTCAACTTCACATTGATCCTAAAATACCTCAAACTATCTGTTTGTAACTCATTAATTATTAGAGTATTAACACTATCTTTTATCCATGTTATATCTATTAATATTTTAATACACACAAAATAAAAGTTATCCACAATTATTTCCGTTTTCATGGTTCTATTGTGCACAACTATGTTCATAAATATATTTTTTTCCTTTCAAATATTCTTTTTAATATACCCACCCAAATCACCCCATTAAAAATTTTATATCCTTATCTGCCTTCCTATACATAAACTTCTATCTACTACTATAAAACTTCTATTCGTGATTTTCCCTTGAAAGCCTCATTACCTCTTAACCCATATAAAATCATATTACTAATTTCTATTATATTATCACATTTTACTTTAACCGAGTGCATCAATAACTTTAATCTATCCTTTTATCTTCGTGGTTATTTTATGATACATTAAATAACTAAGTGTTCGTCTTGATTTTTTCGGCTTTAAAATTGTGGTTAAAATCATAAAAAGCTAATCGAGTGCATAGCCGATTAGCTTTTGTAGCAAAACTTTATTTTAATTTAGTCAAGACTTTATTAGAAGAAGCAGGTGTGTGTTTTAATGTAACACGAATATACATAAATAGAAATGCTGTAAGCCCTCCACATGTATCTACCATCACATCTCTAAATGCAGGTCCTCTTCCAGGAACAAAAGCTTGATGAAATTCATCTGAGCATGCATAAAGAAATACTACTAATATGGTACCAATAAAAAATTTTATATCTAATTTTTTACTTTTGTTTATTGCTCTATATATTAACATATATAAAATAAAATACTCAGTAAAATGAGATGCTTTTCTAACTATAAAATCGCTCAAAGTTCCAAATATATTATTTAAATTTAATCCAAGTAAATTGAATATATAAATAACAAATTTATTGTTTTCATTTGACACCTCTCCTACTTGGCTAGAAAACATGAATATTACCATCATCCAC
The DNA here is from genome assembly GCF_018861865.1 of Clostridium frigoris. Taxonomy (GTDB): domain Bacteria; phylum Bacillota; class Clostridia; order Clostridiales; family Clostridiaceae; genus Clostridium_AD; species Clostridium_AD frigoris. The sequence continues at coordinate 4,716 of NZ_JAHLDV010000075.1, read as the reverse complement.
CCTATAACGAAAATCCAATTCAAATTCTTCTTTTGCATACACTCGCCCCTTAATTATTCAATTTAACCTTTTGTTTAAAATTCAATTATGATTTAATTAAATATGTTTGTCAATATCCTATATTAAAATTGAGGCGAATGCAGCTATAGTATTAAAACTATAGATCACATAATACATTATAAAACGGATGACTATTTTATCCCAAGAATTCAGGTTCTTTCACATTATCTGATCTTATTGCTTTTTTCATTATAGTAAGATCTATGGTTTGATTATATTTGTCAAAAGAGCAAGGGTATTTTGTACCACAATTATCACACTCTATAAATTCTTTAAAACAAGTTTGTTCCCTATTATCAAATAAAAAAGGAAGATTTTCTGATTCTTCGTTGTCTATACTTGCATTTACTATGTCTATTTTATATGTATAAAGAAAAGTGGCCTCATGTTTTATTTCAAAGTTTTTACCATTACATTTGGGACATATTAGTGATTCATTTACTTTCAATTTATAACTCCCTTTCTATTATAATATATTTATAGTATTTGTTTATTCCTCTTTCATACTCCCCTTATTATGATTTGTTGTTTATGTTGATTGTATACCTCCAATGTATAACATATTTCTTATTTAAATTTATTTAACATTATTAAACCCATTTCATAAATTAATTTTATTTTTCTTTATTTATGAACTTTTGTTGATCCAAATAATAGTTACCACATACTATATATTGTAGGAATAATATAGAACGGATGTGTTATATTGAACTTATCATCTATTAAGAATCTCTTAAAAAAAAAGCATGAACCTAAACTTAAAGCATTAAATTTTATAAGATATATAGGCCCTGGCCTTTTAGTAACAGTAGGGTTTATCGATCCTGGAAACTGGGCTTCAAATATTTCTGCAGGTGGCAAATATGGCTATACTCTACTTTGGATGGTAACACTTTCAACGATTATGCTTATTCTTCTTCAACATAACGCTGCCCACCTTGGAATTGTGACAGGCAATTGTCTATCGGAAGCATCTACTGCCACATTAAACCCAAAGCTTAATCGCATGGTGCTTGGTTCCGCTGTAATAGCTGCAGTATCTACTGCCCTTGCGGAGCTTTTAGGTGGCGCTATTGCTTTAAATATGCTATTTGGTATACCTTTAAAACTCGGAACCATATTAGTTTTATCCTTCATATTATGTATATTATATACAAATTCTTATAAAAAACTAGAAAAATGGATTATTGGCTTTGTCTCACTTATAGGGATATCATTCCTATTCGAATTGAGTCTTGTACATGTAGAATGGGGTAAAGCTATGGTTGGCTGGATTAAACCATCTTTTCCAAGTGGATCTCTTCCAATAATAATGAGCGTCCTAGGAGCTGTAGTAATGCCTCATAATCTATTTTTACATTCGCAAGTAATACAAAGTCGTCAGTGGAATCTAGAAGATGAGAGTGTAATAAAAAAGCAACTTAAATATGAATTTATGGATACATTTTTTTCAATGATAGTAGGCTGGGCTATAAATAGCGCTATGATACTTATCGCAGCAACTACTTTTTTCGCACAAAAAGTTCAAGTTACAGAGCTTAGCCAAGCTCAACAAATGCTTACACCTCTACTTGGAAATACAGCATCAATTGTTTTCGCTATAGCCCTACTTTTCGCCGGAATTTCTTCCTCAGTTACCGCAGGGATGGCAGGCGGAAGTATTTTTGCAGGAATATTTGGCAAGGATTACGATATTAATAATATATACACTAAACTTGGAATAGGAATTACTTTAATTGGTGCTACAATAGGTATATTTTTTATAACAAATCCTTTTAAAGGTCTTATCTACTCGCAAATGCTCTTAAGTATACAGCTTCCAATAACTATATTCCTCCAGATATACTTGACTTCTTCTAAGAAAGTTATGGGCAAATATGCTAACAGTACACTAAATAAAGTAACTCTTTGGATTATTGGACTTATAGTAACCGGGCTTAATATAATGCTATTACTAAGCTTCATACTGTAAATCCACAAAATATAAAAGGGAATTATCTTTGCTTGATTCCTTTTTTATTTAGCATGATCCTGTTCTTAATCAACTACATTTTTGATAAGTATAAATATTTATCATAATAGTAATAGTAATACTAAACTTTGAGTATATTGAAAATATGAATACCTGTACTAACTATTATTCAAGATACCTTAGATAAGGAGTTATATAAGATTGAAAAAAGAGATGGTAGCTATGATACTCGCAGGTGGACAAGGTACTAGACTTAAAATGCTTACAAAAAATGCAGCAAAGCCTGCGATACCTTTTAAATGTAAATACAAAATTATTGATCTTCCTCTTAGTAACTGTTCGAATTCAGGAATAGATACAGTTGAAGTATTAACACAATATCAGCCGCTTACGCTAACCTCTCATATAGAAATAGGCATTCCTTGGGATCTAGATAGAAGACTTAATGGACTGTTTGTATTTAATTTTGGTATAGCAAGCAATTCTTTAAATGATGCTGAAATACTATGGAGTAACATGGAGTATTTATATAGAAGCAAAGAAAAAAACATTATTCTTTCCCCCTCTTATATGTTAGGGAATATTGATTACATTGCTGCTGTCAAATATCATGAAAATAAGAAACAAGATATAACTGTAATATACAAAAATATTAATACAGAAAGCAAGAATTTTTTAAATTGTGATGTATTAAATATAGATGAAAACAATAACGTACTTAGTGTTGGAAAGAATACTGTAGCTTACAATAACTTAAATATTTCCATGGAAATATTTATTATAAAAAAAGAACTTTTAATATTGCTTATTATAAAACTAATATGAACATGTTAACCCTAAAAACAACTAAAGAATTGTTTTTAGTAATGGACCTATCTATACTAAAATTAAAGATGAACCACCTACTAAGTATTCTAATGAAAGCATAGTAAATAAATCTATAATTGGTGGTGGTTGCATTATAAAATGCATTGTTGAGAATAGTATTATATCAAGAGGAGTTTTTGTTCACAGTGGTGCTGAAGTCAAGAATAGTATTATTCTTCAAAATTGTGAAATCAGAGAAAATTCTAAACTTTTTAATGCTATTATTTACAAAAATGTTATTATAAATAAGGACAAACAGCTTAATGGTGATAAAGAATTCCCACTTGTAATTGAAAAAAGAGCTTTATTTTAAAATCCAAAAGATATAGTCATAACTTCATTAGTTATGGAATATCTTTTGGATTTTTAAAAGCTCTAATTTAAAATTTTAGAACACCTATTACTTATCGTTACCATCATTAATACTCTCTGTTGAAATATCTTTATTTTGAATTATATTTAGTGATTTCTTATGGTCTTTTTTGCCTTCATCAGATAAACTATCCACATAAATACCAGTTCTGGGAAATGCCATTGAAATGTCTTCTTGATGGAGTATATCTGCTATTTCAAAATTTATATCTTCTTTTACTCTAAAGCATTCATCAAAATCTGGTGTATCAGCGAAATACCAGATTAAAATATCCAAACTAGACGCACTCAATTTATCAAACCTAACAAGAATCCCCTCCTTATTAACCTGAGGATGATTCTCTAACATACTTCTAATTCTTGAGAGACAATTCTCTAATTTCTGCCTGGATGTTATGTAATTAAGTTCTAAAGTAAAACTAACTCTCCGTTTACCTCTTCTACTAAAATTGGTTACTGCTTGATTAGTTAACATCGAATTAGGAACTATTATTAATGCTTCATCAATAGTTCTTATTTTAGTAGTTCTAAAAGAAATATTTTCTATACTACCCTCTAAAGTATCACTGCTAACCCAGTCTCCAATAGTAAATGGTTTATCTAATATTATAGACATACCTGCAATAATATTAGCAGCTGCATCTTTAGCTGCCAATGCAAATGCCAATCCACCTAGTCCAAGACCTGCAACAAAACCTTGAATGTTATATCCCCATTTTTCAGCAATTATTGTAATAGCTAACGCTATTAGTATTAATCTTAATGTTTTTGATATAAATGGGAATAATATTTTATCAACTTTTACATCATATGCTTTATGCATTCTCTCAAATAGTAGAGAAGATTCCCCTGTAAGATTATATAGTCCCCATGAAATTAATATTATTATAGCCGAACTAAAAACATTATTTATAAACGGCAAATTAAACGGTAAAGCATATGTTAAAATTTTAAAAGCAAAATACAATCCCAGTACTTCGAAAAAATTAATTAGAGGTCTTTCAAAAGCAGCTGCTATTTTTGTGTCTGCATTGAATTTTGTTTTGTTAACAAGTTTTAATATCATCTTAAATACATATTTTGCAAATATATTTTTTAGTAATAGAAATAGTACGAAAACTCCAATAGCAAATCCTACATATCTAAGTTTAACATATGTGAATCCGCTTAAAAAACCTTGTATTCCATCTTTTGCAAAAAATTCTACTATCGATTCAAGCAAACAATCACACTCCCTTTTCTCCTACGGTTAAGTATATAATCATTTTAAACTAATAATGCTATTTACTCAATGGGTTATATAGGAAGAATTGTTTTATTATTATATAAGTTCACAATCGAGTAGGAGCTAAATAATTAGTTTATTTAGCGACCTCTCACACCACCGTGCGTACCGTTCGGTACACGGCGGTTCAATAGAAATTAATGTTTTAATAAATATGTTT
>NZ_JAHLDV010000074.1 GCF_018861865.1 Clostridium frigoris | reverse complement strand
AACAATTATACCAAATAGAGGGGGTCATTGTTTTTTGTGCTAAAAACAGCTACAATCCTTGCAATAGCAGGGTTTTAAATAAATAAAACAAAGATAGTGTTAACACTATCAGAAATCTTAAGGAGGACGTAAAATGAGCAGTGTATTAGAAGTTAGAAATCTAAACAAGTCTTATGATGATTTCTGTTTAAATGGATTAAACTTTAAGCTTGAAAAAGGATATGTAATGGGATTTATAGGACCAAACGGATCAGGAAAAAGTACCACAATAAAAGCAATTATGAATTTAATAAAAAAAAGATAGTGGAAGCATCAGTGTTTTTGGTATGGACAGCGTTAAAGACGAAAGGAAAATCAAAGAAAAAATAGGATTTGTTTATGATGAAAATATATTTTATGGCATGCTTACCATAAATGAAATGAAAAATATTATAGCAGGTTTTTATACAAAGTGGGATGAAAACAAATTTAAAGAGTATATTAAACATTTTGAATTAAATCCCAATAAGGTGATAGATAAACTTTCAAAGGGAATGAAAACAAAATTAGCCTTAGCATTAGCACTCTCCCATGGAGCTGAACTTATTGTTATGGATGAGCCTACTTCAGGACTTGATCCTGCTTTTAGAAGTGAACTTATGGATATCTTATATGATGTTATTCAGAATGAGGAGATGTCAATTTTTTTCTCTACACACATTACGGAAGATCTTGAAAAAATTGCAGATTATATAACTTTTATTAATAAAGGAAGTATGGTGTTTTCTAAGTCGAAGGAAGAAGTGCTACAAAAATACGCAATAGTGAAAGGTGCTTCTAAACTTTTAGACATAAATATACGAAAGGAATTTATAGGTATAAGGGAAACTTCTTCTGGGTTTGAAGGATTAACTGATAATAAAGACAAAGCAAGGATTTTATTTAATGAGAATTGTAAGATTGAAAAAGCATCACTAGAAGATATTATGGTTTATACAATCAGGGGTGATATTCATGTTTAATCTTATAATGAAAGACATTAGGATTCAAAGAAAGGATAAAACCGTATTTGTGTTTTTATTTTTTAACATATTAAACATATTTATATTTCAAAACAATTATGCACCCACTATATTGTTATGTTTTTTAAGTATATATCTACTGGTAGTTTATGCTAATGCTTATGATTTTAAATATAACAGTGAATTAATGATAAATAGTTTGCCTGTTAATAGAAAAATTGTGGTGACTGCAAAATATTTATCAGTATTTGTATTTCTTATCTGCGCTATATTAATAACACTTATCATGGGCAGTTTATTACATTTTATTGCTCCAACTTTAGTAAATAAAACCCTAGGTATAAATACTATTTTTATTGAGTTTTTCATCGTATGTGCTTATTTCTCTGCTTTTTTTCCGTTTTATTATAAACTCGGATACCTCAAATCAAGGTGGGTGAATTTTATAATTATGGTTGTAATGGGAAGTCTTATGTCTATCGCAAATGAAATATTAACGAATAGTACAATCTTGGGGGTTGATTTTGGATTACTCCAAAAAATTATACTCACAGTCATATCCATAATTTTTATAGTAGTCTCATTCTTTGCTTCAATTAAAATATATTTAAATAAAGAATTCTAATTGGTTTTATGACATTAATTAAATATCCATATAGAATAGTAATAAGGTATTGCTATATAACATACAAAATAGTAGGTTGTATGTTGTATGTAATTTAAGGGTGCTAAATTAATTATTATACATGAAATTAAAGTGTAAATTATTTGTGATGACTTATTTTGCACTATGTATTACTTTTGTTTCTTTAAATTTTTACGTATTCCATGTAAAATTAATATTAATTCAAGGATATCTTCAGTAAGATCATTTATATCTTCTATTGTGAACTCTGTGTCCTCAACTAAGCAGGTAAGCATTTTTATACTCTGTTTGTAGTCATCTCCATTTAATTTCATAATAGTACCTCCTTAGTTAGTTAATCAAAAACGGAATTATGCTAATGGATATTATGGCTCAGTCTTTACTGTGGTAACCTTATAAACATTTTTTTTATCAGGCTTTACAGCGATATATAAAACTTCATATTTTCCTGTAAATCCTTTAGCACCATGAACATCATACCATTCTCCATAACTCTTGACTAATGGGTTCTTAATATTATCTGTTGACTGATATTTGAGTCTTATACAGTTCGCAATAAAAGTCCCTTGATTATATTTTATATAATTATATATTGCTTTTTTTCAATTACGACTAATAATATATATTTAATTATACCATAATTAACATAATTTAAGTATATTTAAAATTGTTAAAAATTAGTAATAGCCTCAATCTGGATGTAACTCAATTATGGTACATTCACAATATTAATATAATCTAAATATATTAAATCTCACATTAGTTAGATATGAGGTTATCTGAGACTAAATATACGAAAAGCACATATTAATCCATAATAATTGCAGTCTATCATGGGAATCTTAATAAAGAGGTGGTTAACATGATTAAAAAGTTATTAGTTGTATTGTCTCTTTTCGTTATATTATTGCATTCAACATTTGTAAGTGAAGTATATATATTAATTCCTGAAAATGAACCACCTTGTTATCTAATTTTCGAAGATGAAAATAAATTATTAAGTTTACGATTTAACGGTGACATAGATAAATTATCAAAAATTTTGAATTTCAAACTAAATAAGAACTGATTGTATTTACAATTTTTCCAACTGAGTAATAGACTAAAAATGAAAGTAATCCAATTACACTTGTGTTACTTTCAGAATAGGAATATACACTTAAAGTAAGTACCCCATGTCTAATGATATGAGGTACTTGTGACGATATAAAAGAAAAATATAAAATTATGCTTAATATTATAATATGAGAAGGTTTTTTATAGTAAAAAATGAATTTTAAATTTTCTAAACCAAGAATTTGACTTCTTCTTTGTTAGTATTTTTAATAATTCTTTTTCCTTAATAGCAAATTCTTTTTCTGTTATGATTCTGTCATCTAATAACTCTTTATATTTCATAATCTCAGCTGTTACTCTTTGTTGGTTCCACTCTAATTCCAATAACATCACCTCGATTATATTGTACTATATTATAAATGATTTTGCAAACGTATGTTCGTATTTTTTTTATGCATCAAGGTAAACAATAAAACCAAATGTTTTATTTTTTACCTTGATCTTATTTAAATGCAATAGTTGGAGGTAATTTATATTATGTTATTATATAGTTATTATGGTAATACCCTCTAGGAGCGAAGTGGTGGAAGTTCACGAAGTAGTGCTAAAAATTGAAAATTATTAATATAAATAATATACATGCAGCCAAATAAAAAGACTTGAAAGAAAAGATTTTGAAAAAGGTTTGATATTGATTTAAATGAATAAAGGAGATGTGAAAGAATGTTAAAAAAGAATTTGAAAGTGATTCTGTTTGTAGCATTAGGCATTATTTTAATAGTAATAGTAGCATTTATGTATACTTTTTTTACAAAGGGAGCTAGTGCAACTACAACCTTTAATACATATAAAAACAATTGGGTAAAGAAAGACTATAAAAGTATGTACGACATGCTTTCGGTTAAAACTAAAGGCGAAGTAACGCAAAAACAATTTGTAGATAAATATACTGCTATTTATAAGGGTATAGAGGCAAAAAATATATCAATTAAAGTTGAGAATGAAGATCAAATCAAGGAAGGAAACAAAAAAAATGTAATCATACCATTTTCTATAGTTATGGATACTGTTGCAGGGAAAGTAACAACCCCAGGCTACCAGGCAAATATGGTAAAAGAAAAAGTTGATAATAAAAATCAGTGGACAATAAGTTGGGATGAGAAAATGATATTCCCTAGTATGAATTCAGGAGATACAGTTAAGGTAACTACGGACACTGCTAAGCGTGGAGAAATTACTGATAGGGACGGGAAATCACTTGCTAAGAATACAGATGATGAAATTGTTACTCTGGGCATAGAACCTATTAGATTCGTAAAAAGTAAGGATGCTAACATAGCACAAATGGCTAAAATACTTGATATTGACGCTTCGGTAATAGAAAATAAATTAAAAGGTAATGAAGATTCTAATCAATTTATACCAATTATTAATATATTGCGTAATGAAAAAGCAAAAATAAGTGGAGTTATGAAAATTGAGGGAGTATTGAAAATAATACCAAAAGGAAGAATATATCCAGGTGGAGAAGCATTTGGGTCACTTATAGGTTACATTAGACCTATAACTGCGCAGGAACTAGAAAAGAACTCTGGGAAGGGATATAGTTCTCATAGCATGATACGTCCAAAAGGTCTAGAACAGGTATATGAGAAACGACTTAAGGGTGAAGATGGAGTAACAATTTATATATCTAAGGTTAAGGATAAGAGCAAGGTTGTAATTCTTAAAAAAGAATCTAAACCTGGTGAAAATATAAAATTATCAGTAGATATTGAGCTTCAAAAGAAAATATATGCACAGATGAAAGGGGAACCAGGAGCTTCAACTGCTATAAATCCAAAAACAGGAGAGGTATTGGCTTTGGTAATTTCACCTTCATTTGCCTCAAATGCCTATACAACATATAAGTCTAATACTCAGCTAAAAGCATGGAAAGCTGCGAGTGAACCATTTAAAAATAGATTTAGCGCCGCATATTCTCCGGGATCCACATTTAAACTTATAACGGCATCTATTGGTTTAGATAATGGAAAAATAAAACCAAGTGACGCTATAAACATACAAGGAGATTCTTGGAGACTAGATAAATCATGGGGACCACATATGGTTAAGAGAGTTGACGGCACGGTAAGTCCCGTGGACTTAAAAAAGGCATTTGTATATTCAGATAACATATACTTTGCAAAGTCAGCAATTAGTATAGGAAAAGATGCATTTATAAGTGAAAGCAATAAATTTGGGATAGGTGAAAAGCTTCAAATAGGTTATCCTATTGCAAATTCACAAGTAGCAAATAATAACAAAATCAAAAATGACGAGTTACTTGCGGATACTGGTTATGGTCAAGGGGAAGTCCTTATGAGTCCACTTCAGATTGCATTATCTTATAGCGCAGTTGTTAACAACGGAAATATTATGTCACCAACTCTAGAGGCTATAAGCACAAAAATAGTGTCTAAGGTATGGAAAGCAAGTGTAATTTCACAAGATAATATAAAAATATTAAAAGATGACCTCACCGCAGTTATAGAGGATGTAAATGGTACAGCACATAATGTTAAAATTGATGGAATAGCTCTTGCAGGTAAAACGGGAACAGCGGAACTAAAAAAAGATGATAGTGATACAACTGCAGAAGAGAATGGATGGTTTGTATGTATGAACACAGAAAATCCTAAAATAGTAATATCAATGTTAATTGAAAATGTAAAAAATAAAGGTGAGAGTCATTACGTTACACCTATGGTAAAAGGAGTGATGGATTATTACTTAAAAAGAGTAACAAAATAGCTTTAAAAAGAGTTTTAGATGAAAATGAAAAAAAGTGCAGGTTTTAGGAAGTATTAGTTTTGTATCATTGCTATAAAATTTTGCAGAAGATATCAGAAAGTGATCTTCTGCATTTATTGTTTTAGGCCATTTTTTTTAATAATTCTTCTACCTCATGGGCTGGCATGGGCTTAAAATAATAGTAGCCTTGTATCTCGTCGCACATTTCTTGATTTAAAAAATCAAGTTGATTCTTTTTTTCAACGCCTTCTGTAATGACACCTAATCCCATGTTTTTAGCCAATATAATAATAGCTTTCGTAATTGCCTCATCTTTAGTGCTCGAACCAATACCCTTTATAAATGTCATAGGTATTTTAATTCTATCTACAGGCAATTGTTTTAAATAATTCAAAGACGAATATTCTGTCCCAAAATCATCAATTGCAATGTGAATACCAAGTTTTTTTAATATGTGTAAAGTTTTAATAATACTACTCTTACCCTTCATAAACGCACTTTCTGTAATTTCTAGTTCTAAGTACTGATAATCTAGGCCGGTTTCTTTTAATATTTCTTCCACGTCTTTAATAAGATTAGAATTTAGAAATTGTTTTGCCGAAAGGTTAACTCCAGTTTGAATACAAGGTAACCCCATATTCTGCCATGATTTAGTTTGCTTGCATGCAGTCCGGAGTACCCACTCTCCAATTGAAATAATCAAATTTGTTTGTTCAGCAATTGGAATAAATTCAATGGGAGATACCATGCCAAGTTCTGGGTGATTCCATCTTATTAATGCCTCTAATCCTACAATATCGTGTGAAGTACAGCTCAGTTGAGGCTGATAATATAGTTCAAACTCATTTCGTTCCAGTGCTCGGCATAAGCTATTGTACATTTCCATCATTTTATTGATTTTAGTTTTCATTATTGGATTGCAAATTACATATTGATTCTTGTCTTCAGACTTAGCATTATACATGGCAATATCTGCGTTTTTAATTAACTCTTCTGCATTTTCCCCATCTGTTGGATATAAAGAAACCCCCATACTAGTAGTAACACAATAATTTTGATTATTAAGTATAAAGAATTCATCGAAACATCTAAGAATTTTTTCTGCTACTTTATTAATGTAATCCATGTTTTGTACATTTTTAATTAATATAATGAATTCATCTCCACCAACTCTGGCAACAGTATCACATTTTTCCACGACGTTAATCAATCTTTTCGATACTTCTACTAATAATTGATCTCCTATGTCATGCCCCACGGTATCATTAATCATTTTGAAATCATCCAAATCTAAAAACATGATTGCAATCATGTTTTTCATACTATTTGACAAGAATATTGAATGGTTAGTTTGCTTAGATAAGAACAACCGGTTAGGCAATCCTGTTAAATAATCATGGTAAGCAAGATGCTTAATTTTTTCTTCAAAAAATAAAATTATTTTATTTTTTTCAACATCTTCTTGATATTGTTTATTAATATGATAATAACGATTGTTATTAATTTCATTCTTGATTACTTTATGGAAAACGTCAAAACATAAAAAAAACACAAATAAAAACAAACTATCAATCAACATATTTTTTATATCTTGGTGGAAAATCAGATCAATAACAAGAATTTTTGATATTGCACCTATAAGTAAAATTGAGAAAGAGATCATTATCATAAACCTATTTTCATATTTAATTCTTAACATTTCTTCATTTGAAGTATTCATTTTTCGAATAATATCTAAAACATTATAAATTTTCATTATATTCACCTCATAAAAATATTGAGTAGTGAAAAGTTTTTTCACACTACTTGTTGTAACAACTATTATCAAACACTTAAAAAATATTATATGACAGAATATTCATAACATAGTCAAAAGGTTCTAAATGTAATGAAAATATAATTTAATGGTCCAATGATTAGTATGTTGCATAGTCTAAAAGGAATATTATATATTTTGAAAACAGAAAACATATGAAGCATCCATATTTTAAGATGACTAATGGTTGTATCTAGTGTATAAAGAGGTGATTGTATTGGATATAGTAGGGATAAATGAAAATGATGTAGTAAAGCTTATCAACTCTAATAAATCATTGGTAAATGGTAAAGTTGTAAAGATATCTCATGATTATTTGGGTATCAAAATAAATAATAAACAAGATGCACATATAGAGTTAAAGAAAGGGGAATCTATTGAGTTAATTTTTATTTATAGTCATGAGGCTATGAGATGTAGTTCAGGTATTCTAGGTGTTCAAAAAAAGGGTAATGAACAATATATAATAATTAGTACGCCTGTACTAATATATAAAATTGAAAGAAGGAAATTCGAAAGAGTGTCTGTTATTTTGGAGGCAGAATATTCTCCACTTTATGATGATGAGGATTACAAGGAATTAAAGGATGTTGATACCAGATATTTTAGATTTTTCAGAAAAACTTACACTGTAAATATTAGTGCTGGAGGCGTGTGTATTGTTATTCCTAAAAGTGAACTAAATAGTAAGTTTGCTTTAGTTAATTTAACAATAAAAAATGAAACTATCACAATTCTATGTACGAATGTTAGAGTAACTGCTATGAATGATAACACTCATAATAAAGTTGATTATGAGTATAAAGATATAACTGAAAAACACAGACAATTAATTTTAGATTTTGTTGCACAAAAGTCTAAACAAGCTAATAAAGATAAAATTATTTAACTAAATACACTTTTTTATTTTATAATAGTTTTATCTGAAGTTGGTCAGTATAAAATGATGGAAAGAGCCATATACTTAGGAGCAAATTATTTTATTGATAAACCTTTTAATATGGAATCATTAGTTAAAAATAATACACATAACTGTTTTACCTAAAACATACCAATTTATTCAAAATTATGATAGAATGTAATCAATTAAGTTGTTATGTTTTTACACCAAAGTGGATTGATATGAGTATAAGAAAAAAATATTTATTTTACAGAAGTCAACAACAAACAATATTGGAGAGTGACTTATTATGGTACATATTGATAATCTATTGTCTCCAATTACAGCTTCAAAGGAATTCTTAGATAACAATAATGTTTATTTTAATATTATGACTGAATATTTAAAATTAATTTTAGAAACGAAACGAGTAAAAGCAAGTAAATGGCTTATGGATATAATGGAAAAAGGAATACCTATTAAAGACATATATGTTTATGTTTTTGAACCAGCTTTAAAAGAAATAGGACGTCTATTGCAGACAAACAAAATAACTGTAGCTCAGGAACACTATTTTACTGCGACTACACAATTTATAATGTCACAGCTATATTCAAAAATATTTGTATCCGATAAAAATGGTTTAAAATTTGTTGGGACTTGTGTGAGTGAAGAGCTACATGAAATTGGAATTAAAATGGTATCCGATATATTAGAATTAGATGGTTGGGATACGTATTATTTAGGAGTAGATGTTCAAAAAAAAGATTTAATAAGTTTTCTAATAGAACAGAAACCCCATGTCTTAGGAATAAGTGCAACAATGACGATAGGTCTGCAAAAGGTGATAGAAATCATTGAAGAAGTAAGATGTATTGAAGAACTCAAGGACATTAAAATACTTGTTGGTGGGTATATATTTAATATAGATAAAAAATTATGGAAAGAAGTGGGAGCGGACTTTTATGCACCGAATGCAATAGAAACTTCTAATTTATTAGCTAATAATTTTAAGGTTGGAAAAATAACTTCTTTTAATAATATTAATGATGTTTTATATATAAAAAAAGAATTATTGAAAATTGACAATGAGATAATGAATACATCGAAGTTGGGAATAAAAGAAGTAGTTAATGATAACTCGAATAAGTCTTTAATAAAAGAACAAGTGTTAGATGAAATGACTAAGTTAAATAATCAGCTAATAACAATGCAGAGGGAATTATCAAAGAAAAATATAGAGTCTAAAATATTAAATGATAAATTAAATCGCTTATCTATAACTGATCCATTAACTGGACTCTATAACCGCAGAGAGTTTTTTAATAAAATAAAGGTTGAAATTACAAGGGCTGAAAGAGGAAATTATAATTTAAGTCTCGTTTGTATCGATTTAAATAATTTTAAAAGAATAAATGATAATTATGGTCATGATGAAGGAGATAGAGTTTTAAAAGGATTTGCGAAGATAACCAAAACTTATTTAAGAAATAATATTGATTCAATATATAGATTTGGTGGGGACGAATTCATTATTATTCTCTTAGAGTGTAATGCTATCTCTGCAAAAAAAATTATTGAAAGATTAAATGATAAACTCAAATACATTCATGAAATACTTTCACTTTCTTATGGTATTGTTGAAATAATTTCTTATGAAAACATTGATATAAAAAAACTCTTAGTGGAAGTTGACAAAAAGATGTATAAAAATAAAAGAAACTTTAAAAACAATAAAATTTGATTAGAAATATTCAATTAATACTGGTACCGGAGAATTAAAAAACATCGCAAAAACAGTATACTTATGGAAAGTATCGGATGCTGTCTTACATAAAAAGATGATAGTGATACAACTGCAGAAGATATCAGAAAGAGATCTTCTGCATTTATTGTTTTAGGTGTTAATGTAAAAACAATGGTGGATGTAACTCCAAAGGAGATACTAGACAAGAATTTTGATAGGATATTATTTTAATTTGATAAATGATGTTATTTTATTATTATAAGACACTTTTGTACTTATACTATTCACATCTAGTTGTAACCTGTCAATTTTTTTATCAATAATCGTGATATGTTCAGTATTGCCTTTATATTCTTCTAGCATTAGTCCTATTTTTTTAACCTCATTTTCAAGTCTAGCAAGTCTATTATCAAGATTATTAAATTTATCATTATGACTTTTAACTTCTTTTTTAGTTTCTTGAACTTCAACATATATTTTTTCTAATAGGTGAAACATTTTATAATCATCCATAAATATAACCTCATTTTTATATTATATTATTCTAAATTGCTGTTTCACTTATTTTCTCATAAGTGGTTTTTAAAATCCTCAACTTTTTTCTTTTTTGAAACTCAAATTCATCCTCCTAAGTATATCAAATTTTTGCCTGAAATAATATATATTACTCAGGATAATTTTAGCGTTTTTGGAATTACACTAGCTTACTTAAAAGTGCGTACTATCTATATGCATACTATTGTATTATAATTGAGTGTGAATAGATAGTACGCACGAATTTGTATTATGAAAGGGAATTTAAGGAATATAGTTCTATAAAGATTCGTTTTTATACTTAAATAAAAGTCTTAGAAAAAATATTAAGGAGGAAGATTATAAATGGAATATTTAGATTTAGTTGAAAAAAGATATAGCGTAAGAGCATATAAGGATGAGGATGTAGAGGACGAAAAACTTAATAAAATACTTAAAGCGGCATTACTTGCTCCAACAGCGCATAACAAACAAGCTTTCAAAATAGTTGTAATTAATACTAAAAAACACCAGGATGAATTAAAAAAGATATACCCACGTCCGTATTTTACACAAGCTCCAATTGTACTTGGGATTTTCGCGATTACTAAGGAAAGTTGGATAAGAGAAGATGGTAAAAATTATAGTGATGTAGACGCAGCAATTGTAATGGATCATATTATAATGGAAGCCACAGATTTAGGACTTGGTACAAATTGGATTGCCAATTTTGATCCAATTGCGGCTAGTGAAATTATTGGTCTTGGAAAGGATTTTGAGCCGATTGCATTTACACCTATTGGTTATGCTGAGCCAAAAGATTTTAAAAAGATTAGAAAGACTTTAGAAGAAATAGTCGTATACCTATAAGACTGGCTAAGCAAATATTATTCCAACTTGAGGCTTTATAATATTAGGATTCAACATACGCACCACTTGTAGAAGTGGGCGATTGTAAACCGCAAAAGCGGTCCAGTTCTCATTGAACTAAGAACCGTAAGAAACAATATCCTTGTAACATAGAGCTTG
>NZ_JAHLDV010000073.1 GCF_018861865.1 Clostridium frigoris | reverse complement strand
TGTTGGACATAAAAATACTCCTCCTTACAATCTTTGATAATTACTTATCTCAATTATTGCCAAGAAAGAGTACATTTTATTCTGTTTACACAAAATTATTTACAGGCCCTGGTAAGCTTTTTTTAGTGAATTAATATAAAATATTTCCTTTAGATATCTCTATTCTCTAATACTTTTTTTACGTCAGTATCACTTCGAGTTCTTATCCATTTACCAGTAATAGTATCATACATTTTAATTACTGTAGCAGGACTTCCAGCAGCAATGCAGTAATCGGGGATGCTTTTTGTAACAAAACTGTTCGCAGCAATTACGCATCCACGTCCAATATGGACATCACCGACAATGGATGCATTTACACCTATCCATGAACCCTCTCCAATTACTATTTCATTTGTTATTGAAGTTATTCCTTGATGCATAATTGGAATACCTAAACTCTCATAATTATGACTACAGTCTGATATATATACATTAGGTGCAATTATAACGTTTTTTTCAATAGTGCCTTTGTTAGCTATTGAAATTGTAAACCGACTTCCTATTTGACATCCATCTTCTATAACAATTTTAGGTGCACTATTATTCTCATATGAACAAATGTTAAGCCAACAATTATCTTTTATAAAGGTTCCAGTGCCGACAAGAGTATAACTAAAATTACTTATTTTATAATCTTCTAGAATTATAGAATTGCTTCCAAAACCATAAAATAATTTTGAAAGTGGACTATTACTAATTATTGCAGGTTCTCCCATAAAATTTTGCCCCCATATTTGAATGTATTTATAAAATTATAAGTTATATAGCAGTTCTTTTATAATATTCTTTATTTGCGATTACTGCGGTAGAGTTAGGCTTAAACTGCGCAGCTTTATCATTATATTTAATTGATTCATCTCTATTACCTAATCTGTCGTAGCAAACAGAGAGTTGAATATTGGGTATATAACCCCAGAAATCATGCGATATAAAGCCCCAGCCATTAACTGGCTTAGTGAGCTCTGATGCAATTTTATACCAGACAACAGCCTTATTATAATCTCCAAACTCAAAATAATAAGTTCCTATATTACAGCATATCTCAGCTCTTGGAGTATCATATTCAAAGCTTTTAAGTAATATTTTAAGCATATTTTCTTTATCGCCTACAATGTTATAACACTTAGAAAGATCAAAGCAGGAACTTATATTATCTTCTACCCAGCCTTTTTTCGTGTCTAAAAATTCATTGAAATATTTTATAGCGTCTTCAATAAAGCCATTTTGAAATAATTCCCTTGAATAATAGAAAAGTCCCCTTGGACTCAGAGCTTTTCCATCTGATAATAATTTTTTATAGATGGATATATTTCTACCGGGTACAGCTGCATGTTCTTTTCTATGTGTTATGCAAACATCTAGGTTTTTAATATTGCCTCCCATTATTAGGCATTCATGAACAGGTTCCGACCATTTAGAATTATTTGTTCGTTTTGATAAGCGTTCTCTAAAATATGATAGTGTAACTGTTCCATTTGCATCAAAGCCTACGTTATACATAAGCATTACATGATCCACATCTAGAGTTAAGTCCTTCTTAAGTTGTTTGAATTTTTTTATATCTTCGTCCAAAATCACATCGTCTGCATCTAGCCAGAGGATAAAATCCATTGTTGCTTTAGAATAAGAGTAATTTCTAGCTGCAGAAAAATCGTCAATCCACTTAAAATCAAATACTTTGTCTGTATACTCTAAAGCAATTTTTTTTGTTTTATCGGCTGAGCCAGTATCTACTATTATTATTTCATCAACAATATCCTTAACACATTCAAGACACCTACCTAAAACATCTTCCTCATTTTTTACAATCATACATAAACTAATAGTTACCATATAAACCTCCTAAAAAAAATCTACACTATATAATATGCTATGGTTTAAAATAGGAAACATATTTATAAATAAAAAGAAAAATGTCAAACATAATACATTTTTTAAAAACATAAAAATGTATTAAGGAATAGAAGAGGTACATTTTTTAATGCTAAGAATATTATGTAATTGGAGCATAATTTGTAGCACTAAGTGTTAGAGGATGGGATAAGGAATGATTGAAAATAGAAAAACTTCAATAATAATTCTAACTTACAATAATCTTGCTTACAACCACATTTGTATCGATAGTATAAGAAAATATACAAAAGAAAACACTTATGAAATAATCGTTGTAGACAATAATTCTACAGATGGAACAAGACAGTGGCTTAATGAGCAGAAAGATATTAGAACTATTTTAAATGACGAAAATGTAGGATTCCCAAAGGGATGTAATATTGGGATGGCAGCTGCAGGTAAAGAAAATGATATTTTATTTTTAAATAATGATACTGTAGTTACTCCAAGGTGGCTTGATAACCTTAAAACATGTATATATAGTGATGATAAAATTGGAGGAGTTGCATCTATAACTAACAATTGTTCTAATTATCAGGCGATAAGTGTGCCTTATATTGATGTTAAAGATATGATTCCATTTGCAGAAGCTAACAACATTTCAAACCCAAATAAATGGGAAGAAAAAGTTAGACTTGTTGCATTCTGCATGCTTATAAGAAGGGATGTTCTCAATAAAATTGGCATTATGGATGAAAGGTTTTCGCCTGGAAATTTTGAAGATGATGATTTAAGCATGAGAATTATAGAAGCAGGATACAAGATGATGATGTGTAATGATAGTTTCATACACCACTTTGGTAGTTCATCTTTTAAAAAAGATTATACTAAATTTAGTAATATTCTAGCTATAAATCGTAAAAAACTTGAAGATAAGTGGGGTTTTAATTCTAACGTAAGTAGTACAGTAAAATTTGACATAATAGAGCGTATAAATGAGCCAAAAGAAAATGAATTTACTATGCTTGAATTTGATTGTGGACTTGGGGCAACGCTACTTAAATTAAAATATAAGTACCCTAATTCTAAGATATATGGTATAGAGACAAACCCTAAGATAGCAAAGCTAGGTGAGAAAATTTTAGAAATAATGACAGAGGATTTTGAAGGAAATTATAAAATGAAGTTTGAAAAAGATAAAATAAATTTTTTTGACTATATAATTCTTGGAAATAGACTACAACAAAGTAAAGACCCCTTTAAACTATTAAATGAAGTAAAAAAATTTTTAAAGCCTGGTGGATATGTAATTGCAACTATTCCAAACGTAATGCATCACTCAGTTATAAAAGGTTTATTAAGTGGAAGTTTTATGTATGATAAAAATCCAATTATAGATAGAAGTAATAATAATTTTTTTACCTTAACAGATATATACAAAATATTTGACGAGTGTGGATATACTAATCCATTTGTATTTCATTATTACAATGAATTAGCACCAGAAGATGATAAGTTATTAGATGATATTTGTAGAATTGTTGGACCTCGGATGAAAGGATATTTCTTATCTTATGAATATGTGGCTAAGTTTCAGAAAAGTTTATAGTGTGACTCAATTGATAGATGAATTATATGACTAGGAACTATTACTTCCGATTTTCCATATGATAAATTGTATGAAAATTATAATTTAAAAGGGAGAAAATCATATATGGAAATATTAGTAACAGGAGGAGCAGGTTACATTGGAAGTCATACTTGTGTGGAACTATTAAATTCAGGATATGATGTTATAGTTGTAGACAATTTTTCTAATAGTAAACCAGAATCATTAAGGAGAGTTGAAGAAATAACAGGAAAACACTTGAAATTTTATGAGTCAGATATTTTAGATAAAGCTATTTTAGAAAAGATTTTTTCTGAAAACAATATAGAAGCTGTTATACATTTCGCTGGATTTAAGGCTGTAGGGGAATCTATAAAAACACCGATACTTTATTATCATAATAATATTACAGGGACACTTATACTTTGCACCGAAATGAAAAAACACAATGTTAAAAGATTAGTTTTTAGTTCCTCTGCAACTGTATATGGAATGCCAAAGAGCGTTCCTATTAGTGAATACTTTCCTCTAAGTGCTACTAATCCTTATGGTAGAACTAAGTTAATGATAGAAACAATACTTCAAGATATGTATTCATCAGATAAGGAGTGGAGTATAGCTATATTAAGATATTTTAATCCTATAGGTGCTCATCAAAGTGGAAGAATAGGTGAAGACCCAAATGGTATACCAAATAATTTGATGCCATTTATAACCCAGGTTGCAGTAGGTAAAAGAGATAAATTAAATATATTTGGTGGTAATTATGCTACACATGATGGGACAGGAGTTAGAGACTATATACATGTTGTAGACCTTGCTAAGGGACATTTAAGCGCTTTAGAAAAGATAATGAAAACTAGTGGTATCGAGCCTTATAATCTTGGAACTGGAGTGGGATATAGTGTTTTAGATCTAGTTAAAAACTTTGAAAAGGCTACAAATAAAAAAATACCATATGTAATAACAGCGCCTAGATTGGGAGATATAGCGAAGTGTTATGCAAACCCTATAAAAGCAAAAACTATTTTAAAGTGGAGTGCACAAAAAAATATTCAAGATATGTGTATTGATGCTTGGCGTTTTCAAGTTAACAATCCAAATGGATATTAAAGCTTAGAGTGAAAGTTTAGAGAAAGGAATGATAATTAAAATGAGAAAAAACTTTACCTTATATTGGCCCAGTTTTGTAGATGTGGAATTATGTAAAGATTTGGGCATAATTACTATGATATTTAGTAAACATTTAAATTATAATAGTTGTATTTTATGTAATAAGAATCAAGAAAATTATGATGAAGTAACAAAGGAAAATATCACAATGAAATATGCAGTTGATGATGCTGCAGTTAGTAATGTTTTGGAGAATACAGATGTCCTCTTGCTTATAGGATTTTATGATTATAATTTAAAAATGATAGAAAAATATAAATCAATTAATCCAATAGGAAAAATTTATTTGAAACTTGATTTAAATGTTCATTGGTTAAGAAGAATAGTATTGGGTGAGGATACTACTAAATTGTTGAGTGAGTGTACTCTTATTTCTGTAGAATGTAAAAACCTTAAAAAAACACTTCATGAAAATTGGCCAGTAAAAGTTGAATATATACCAAATGGGTATTATAACGCTGGCATTACAAGAAATATAGAATACAAAGAGAAAGAAAATACAATTATTACGGTAGGAAGATTGGGAACATATGAAAAAGCTACAGAAGTTTTGCTTGAAGCATTTAAATTAGCGTCCCCAAAGCTAAAAAACTGGAAGTTAAAACTTATAGGGAGTATAGAACCATATTTTCAAGCATATATTGATAATTTTATAGAGACTAATCCAGAATTAAAAGATCAAATTATTTTCACTGGAAGAATTAACGATAGAAAGTTAATTGAGGAAGAATATAAAAAGGCAAAAGTTTTCTGTCTTACTTCAAGGTGTGAGGGATTTCCAAATGTATTTGGAGAAGCTGCTAACAAAGGTTGCTATATAATTTCGTCAGATATAGATCCTGCATGGGATATAACAGACGACAAAAAATATGGAAGTGTGTTTCCTATAAATGATCATGTTGCTCTTGCAAATGAACTGATAACAGTTTGTTTAAATGAAGCAAGATTAGAAACAGTGTGCAGGGATATTCAAATTTATACAAAAGAGAATTTTGAATGGATAAAACTTTGTGAAAAGATAGAATGTTTCTTAAACGAAAATAATGAATAAGATAGGAGATTGATTTATGGATAATAGCAATCTAGTAAGTGTACTGGTACTATCTTATAATAATTTAAGATATATGAAAGAATGTCTAAGTTCGATTTTAGAGCAGAATTATCAGCATATTGAAATTATTATAAGCGATGACTTTTCTAGTGACTTTAAGAGAGAAGAAATAGAACAATTTATAATAGAAAATAAAAAAGAAAATATAGTTAATTATATAATAAACCAAAATTCATGCAATTTGGGAACAGTTAAGAATTTAAATAAGGCAATTAGTTTAGCTACTGGTAATTATTTTATTAACCTTGCTTGTGATGATTTACTCTTTGATGTTGAGGTTATAAGTAATATTGTAAAATATTTTTTAGAATCAAATTATCTCATATTAGCCGGATATGTAGCTCAGTATGATGAACAATTAAAGGAATGCTTATTAACAACGCCTACATGGCAATATATTAAACATATCTATGGGAATCCTATTGATTGTTATAGACTTTTGTGTGCTGGTAATTTTATACCTGCGCCTGGTATGTCTTACAAAAGAGAACTTATAGATAGATATGGTATGTATGATGAGGAATATAAGCTGCTAGAGGATTATCCAAGATGGCTATATTTGGCAAGAAATGGATGCAGTATTGGTTTTTTACCACGGTACATTGTTAAATATAGAAAGGGAGGTATCTCATTTAATAGAGATGATAAGAATAATAAAATTTATAATGATGATTTAGCTTTAGTTAAAGAAAAGGAAATATTACCTTATGTGAATACAATCAAGGATGTCATCTACAAGTAGAAAGAAATATATTAGACAGTTTAGATCTAAAAGGGGAGATTAATTTGTGAGCATTGAAAAAATATTAAAAACTATTTCATGTAAAGAATACTGTAATATTTTTAATTTTAAATATTCGTTGCAACAAAAGGAAGATTATCAGAAAATCTACCCACCAGATTACATGGGAAATTCTAAAGGTAATAATTATATAAATATTAAGTACCCTGAAATTTATATAGCTGAATTAAATAATGTAAATATAATTGGTGAAAATTATATAATTTTTGATGATAATAATTATGGTATATATGATGTACCATTTAATGATGATGAAAATAAATATGATTTAATATGTTATAACACAACATATGTAGATAAAAATATTACTTGTGTTAACTACGCTGGACCAATTGAAATTATTGATGAAGGAATAATGCTTATAGGAGTTTGTTCTTATAATTTTTCTCATTTTCATACAGAAGTGTTATCTAAATTATGTTTTATTAATGGAATAAATGAATACAGTAATGTTCCAATATTAATAGATGAAATTTGTATTAATACACCGCAATTTCTGGAAGAGTTAGAAATGGTAAATAAGAATGTAAGAAAAATTATTATTTTAAAAAAAGGGTCTGTTTATAACATAAAAAAATTAATATATATTTCAGATTTAGGAATTTATCCTTTTCAGATTAAAGAAGGTTATTTGCTTAAAAATAAAGATTGTGTTTTCAATGATATAGGCATTAAATTGTTAAATGAAAATTTATCAATTAAAAGTAATATATTTAGAAAAGTATTTATTTCTAGGAAAACATCAGGTAACCCAAGACTTGAAAATCAAGATATAGTTGAACAAATCTTTATAGAGAACGGCTATGAAATGATTTTTCCAGAACTTATGACTTTTGCTGAGAAGTTAAAGGTTTTCTCTGAAGCTAAAATTATAGCGGGTGTATATGGTGCGGGATTCACCAATATCTTATTTGCTAACAATAATGCAAAAATTATATGTATACAACCAAAAGCCATAGAATGGCCGTGGATTTCAAATATAGCAGGAATACTAGGGCAACAGTGTTATTTTTTAGATGCTTTGCTTTCTAATGAAACACCATTTAGGTATTATCAGAATAGTTTTAAATTAGATGAAGAATATTTAAGAAAGTTTTTAAATCAACTTGAGGGTGATTGAATGAATAATTGTATAATTTCAGATAGTGCAATGATAAAAGAAAATGTAATTATTGGTGATAATGTAATAATAGAAGACAATTGTTATATAGATTACGGAGTAATATTAAGAGATAATGTTCATATAAAAAAAGGAAGCTATATCGGAGCCCGATGTATTCTTGGAGAATATTTAATGGATTTCTATTCTGATAGAATAAACAAGGTTCATCCATTAGTAATTGGAGAAAATGCATTAATTAGGAGCGACACAATTATTTATGGTGAAACAACTATAGGAAATAATTTTCAAACTGGGCATAGGGTAATTATAAGAGAAGGGTCGATAATAGGAAATAACGTTAGAGTTGGAACTTTGTGTGATGTACAAGAAGAATGTAGCATAGGTAACTATGTTAGTTTGCATAGTAACGTGTTTGTGGGAGAGAAAAGTGTAATAAAAGATTATGTGTGGATTTTCCCACATGTTATATTAACTAATGATCCAACACCTCCGTCTAAAACTATAATAGGAGTTACTGTAGAAGCTTATGCAGCAATTGCTGCAGGTAGCATAATTTTGCCTGGAGTAAATATAGGTGAGGATTCATTAGTGGGAGCAGGAAGCGTTGTAAGTAAAAATGTAGAAAAAGAAACATTGGTAGTTGGAAATCCAGCAAAGAGGACTTCTTCAATAAAAGATATAAAAAACAAGAAGACAGGGGAGTACATTTATCCTTGGAAATATACTTTTTCTAGGGGGATGCCTTGGTCAGAGCTCGGATATGAGCAATGGTTAAAAAGTGAGAATTTAAAATGAATTAAATTAAATACTACCAATATTTTTAAAAAATGATAAAAAGGAGGAATCAATAAATGAATATTGAAAAGAGATTAAAGAATATTTCATGTAAAGAATATTGTAATATTCATAATTTTAAATATTATATTAAACAAAACGAATATTCTCAGAAAATTTATATACCAGATTACAGAGATAATTCAGAAGTCGATAATTATGTGAATGTTAAGTATCCCGAGACTTTTATAGCGGAACTTTATAATGTAAACATAATTGGTGGCAATAGTATAATTTTTGATGAAAATGATAATTGTATTTATGATTTGCCGTTAATGGACGATGAAAATAGATTTGAACTAATATGTGGTAATGCACTTTTTGTAGATAAGAGTAGTACTGTAGTTCGATATAATAATTCAAATGAAATAATTGAAGAAGGGATAATGCTTATAGCAAATGCTTCTTTTAATTACTTCCATTTTAATTTAGAATCATTATCCAAACTATGTCTAATTGACGAAATAGGAGAATACAATAAGGCTCCATTATTAGTAGATGAAAGATGCCTTAGAATTCAATCCTTCAAAGACGAGTTGGATATGTTAAACATAAATGGTAGGCAAATTATTTATTTAAAACAAGGATATTCTTATAATGTTAAAAAATTAGTATATTTATCTGACCTAATTATTTCACCTATGAATTTTAAAAAAGATGTATTGATAAGATACGATGATTATATGATTAATGAAGTAGCAGTGAAACTACTTCATGATAGCTTATCAATTAATAGTAATATTACTAAAAAATTATTTATATCTAGGAGGAATTGTAGTCTTATTAGATTAACTAATCAAAATAAAATCGAACAAATTTTTAAAGAGTATGGTTATGAAGTAATATACCCAGAAGAAATGTCCTTTCACGATCAATTAAAGACTTTTTCTGAAGCTGAATTCATAGCTGGTGCAAGTGGCGCTGGATTTACAAATATTCTATTTGCTAATATAAATGCAAAAATAATATGTATATTACCTAAAGAAATAAAACTTACCTGTTATTCGAATATTGCTGGTGTATTAGGACAAGAATGTTATTATTTAGACGCAAAAATTCATTATAATACAAGTACAGTTTATTATCAGGACAGTTTTGAATTAGAAGAAGACTATTTAAGAAAATTTTTAGAAGGGTTTAACCACTAATATTAAGGAGCGGCAACATGTACAATTGTTCATTGCTTAAATTTATGAAGATAAATAGTAAATACGGTGATTTAACACCCATAGAGGAAATGGTAGATGTCCCTTTTGATATAAAACGTATATATTATATTACAAAGGTACCTCAGGGAATTGAAAGAGGTTTTCATGCACATAGAAAACTTCATCAAGTGCTCATATGTCTTAATGGTTCTGTAAAAATAAAAGTAAAAAACCCAAAAGAAGAGAATGAATATATATTAGATGATACGTCAGTTGGTCTGTATATTGGACCATATATCTGGAGACAAATGTGTGATTTTAGTGAAGGTGCTGTTCTATTAGTACTTGCCTCCGATTTCTATAACGAAAGTGATTATATAAGAAATATGGACTTTTATATGCAAGAAGCAGTCAAAAGATATTAGGGAGTGATTAGTGTGGAGGTACCATTTATAAATTTTGAGCCAATGCATAATGAAATAAGAGATGAGATTATAGAAGCTTTTAAAAAAGTATACGATAGGAATTGGTTTATTCTAGGTGAAAGTGTAGAAAAATTTGAAAAGAATTTTTTGAAGTTTTGTAATACTGATTACTGTATAAGTTGTGGTAATGGATTAGATGCACTTTGTCTTATCTTAAGGGGCTATGATATAGGTGTGGGTGATGAAGTAATTGTACCTTCTAATACTTATATAGCTACAGCTTTAGCAGTTTCAAATGTTGGAGCCAAGGTGGTACTTGTAGAGCCAGATATTAAAACATTTAATATAGATGTAAATAAAATTGAAGAGGCTATTACCAAAAGAACAAAAGCAATTATTGCTGTTCACTTATATGGTAGGCCAGTAGAAGTTGATAAAGTGAGAGTCTTATGTGAAAAGTACAATCTGAAATTTATAGAAGATGCAGCGCAAGCTCATGGCGCTATATATAAGGGAGAAAAAATAGGAAGTCTTGGCGATGCAGCTGGTTTTAGTTTTTATCCAGGGAAAAATTTAGGAGCATTAGGCGATGGCGGAGCTATTCTCACGAGTGACATTGTCTTGGCACAAAAGGTGAGAGCATTAAGAAACTATGGTTCAAACATCAAATATCATAATGAGTATAAGGGGGTAAATTCAAGACTTGATGAAATACAAGCGGAATTTTTAATAGTAAAGTTAAGGTATCTATACAAATGGAATAATGAAAGACAGAAAATCGCAAGACTATATATTGAAAGAATAAATAATAGTAAATTAATTCTTCCGGATTTAAATCTAGTTAAGGAATCAGTATGGCATGTGTTTCCGTTGAGGACGGAGTGCAGAAATGAATTAAAGCAGTATTTGAAAGATAAAGGAATAGGGACTTTAATTCATTATCCAATACCAATTCATCTTCAAAAGGCTTATAAGGATCTAGGTTATAAGTTGGGTGATTTTCCAATAGCAGAAGAAATTTCAACAACGGTACTAAGTTTACCAATGTGGTATGGAATGAGTGAGGATGAAGTTAATTATGTAATAGATGTTTTAAATCAGTGGTAAAGAGTTAGAAAGGTTATTTAAAGATGGTAATAAAAATAGGGTGCTAAATCTAGCAAGGTAAAATTGCTAGATTTTTATTTTAACAAAAAACAATTAAAAATATTTAGCCAAGTGTATCGCGATGCGTAATATTGAACTATATAGATATATATGTAGAAATATGAAGATAATTCATCGAGAATACCTATATGGTAAAATTGCTTTTTTATTAATGTGATAGAATATTACTTGTCGTCACATACGAGTGGCACATTGGTCTTTGAAAATTAAACAGAGAAATAGGTAAAGAAATGAAATAATATTTTATTTTAACCAGTCAATTACTTTAGTAAAAGTAATATTTTAGTCGTAAGGCTAAAAAG
>NZ_JAHLDV010000072.1 GCF_018861865.1 Clostridium frigoris | reverse complement strand
CCCACATAAATACAAAAATTCAATATATACCAAGAAGGTTTCTTTTTGAAATAATGAGATTTTAAGAATGAGTGAGATATCGAGAGTAATTTATAATATAGAGAGGAAGGTTTTACTTTTTCATACAAAATATAAAGAAAAATCATGAATGTTTATTGAATTATGTAAAGATAGCCTGTTATAACTGGTAATATATTAACTTTACATAATGTCTAAAATGTACAGGTTACGTCTGCAGTTGCAATTTGAAAATTATTATAATGATTTTAAGTAGTATTTTCAATTATAACAGCTGGTTTAAAAGAAATTTTCTGGTTCAAAAACACTTAAATTATCTCCTACATCTGTTTAATATCAACGATTTCAGAAGGAAAGTTTCCTTGCGAAATGTCGTTAAATTTAATGACTAATTAGTAAAATTACCCAGGAAATATTAATTAAAATGTATAGTAACGTTGAATATAATTAAATGTTTCCAATTATCAATAAGAATGTATGTACATTTACATAATATGGTGATAACATTAAATGGTAAAGTGTTTTAACAACAGTTATCAATCATATACTAAGAATTTATATGAAAGCTTTTTATACAAAAGTAAACGTTAACAAAATTAATTATACAGAGGGTAATATGAATGTGATACTAAAAGATATTGCAATTAAGACTGATAAAGGTATTAAGATGCTTTGTGAGAAAGCAGTTGAGCTTTTGACCCAAAAAATTTTAAACAAATCACTTTCTTTTCGATGCAATATGGTTGAACCTAAACTTATTATAAAAAAGCGTACATGTAATATCCAAATTAAAAATAAAAATAGAGCAATTAAATGTATTTTTTTTAAAGTTACTATAAAAAAAGCAAAAATAGTTATATAATTGTAATTGTAATTAATAGAAGGTTTAGAATAGTAAAAATTAACAGACTAAACCTATAATATATTAATAAAAGGGGGATATTTATGAAATGTAAAAAATTAGTTTCTTTAGTTATGTCTATGTCAGTTGTTGCTATGGTATTTGCGGGGTGCTCAAGCTCAGGCAAAACAGCTACCAAACCAGCTACAACTCCAAAAGCAACTTTTAAAGTTGGAATGGTTACGGATACTGGAGGCGTTAACGATCAGTCCTTTAATCAAGGATCATGGAATGGGCTTCAAGCATTTGCTAAAAAAAACCCAGGATCTCAGGTTAAGTATTTAGAATCAGTTCAGAGCTCAAATTATCCGTCAAATTTGAACCAGTTTGCAAGTAATAAATATAATCTTGTATGGGGAATTGGTTATTTAATGGAGGGTGCTATAAAAGCTTCTGCAAAAGCATATCCTAATGTAAAATTTGCAATTATTGACGATGCAATTGTTCCACCTATGAGCAATGTTACTGGTGTTGTATTTAAAGCTCAAGAATCATCTTTCCTTGTTGGTTATATTGCAGCACTTAAGACTAAGACTAACAAAGTAGGGTTTATTGGTGGAATTACAGGAACTGTAATTGATCAATTTGATTATGGGTTTAGAGCTGGAGTTGCATATGGTGCAAAAGAACTTGGGAAAACTATAGCTGTTGATGTTCAATATGCAAACTCATTTAGCGATTCATCTCTTGGAAAGGCAATTTCTCAGAATATGTATGCAAAAGGCGTAGATATTATATTTACAGCTGCTGGTAATGTTGGACAAGGCATGATTGCTGAGGCAAAGAGTGAAAATAAGCTTTGTATAGGCGTTGATATGGATCAATCTTCGCTTGCACCAAACAATATGCTTACTTCATCACTTAAAAATGTTGGTAACGTGACAGAAGCAGTTTCAAAGCAAGTTAAAGATGGAGTAAATATTGGAGGAAAGACACTTAATTATGGTCTTAAAGAGGAAGGTGTTGGAGTTCCATACACAGCTCAGGCTATAAAAATGTGTGGTCAAGACGTTCTTGATAAAACAAAGAACGTTTCTGCAGATGTTGTGAGTGGCAAGATAGTTCCACCTTATAACAAAGATACATTTGGTAAATATAGTAATTAATTAAAATAATAGTCAAATAGTAACATATAAGTATGAATAGATTTAATTAAACACACTAAATTATGAAAACTCATGATTTAGTGTGTTTAATATAAGATATAAAAAAGGAGAATAAACCATGGAAGCTAAGCTACAATATGCTGTGGAAATGAAGTCTATCTATAAATATTTTGATGATTTTTGTGCGCTTTCGTCAATAGATCTTAAGATTGCGAAAGGGAGTATACATGCACTACTAGGAGAAAATGGAGCAGGAAAAACTACGCTTATGAATATCCTTTATGGACTTTATACGCCTAATAGTGGAGAAATACTTATAAATGGCGAGAGCGTGGAAATGAAAAATCCAAATGTTGCAATAGAACATAAAATTGGCATGGTTCATCAGCATTTTAAGCTTGTGGGAAAGTTTACAGTAATTGAAAATATTATTCTTGGGAAAGAAGTAGTTAAGGCTGGCTGCGTTTTGGATATTGTGAAGGCTCGCAGGGAAGTTAAAAAATTATCCGAGACATATGGACTTGATGTTGATACTGATGCAAAAATAGAGGATATATCTGTGGGAATGCAACAAAGGGTTGAGATATTAAAAGCACTTTACAGAGGTGTAGAAATTCTTATTCTTGATGAACCTACTGCTGTTTTAACACCTCAGGAAATAGAAGAACTTATTAAAATCATGCATAGTCTTACAGAAAACGGTAAAACGATAATTATTATAACTCATAAGCTAAAAGAAATTAAAAAATCCTCACAGTATTGTACAATCATTCGTCGTGGAAAATATATAGATACGGTTGATGTTAAAAATACTACTGAGCAGGAGCTAGCTTCCATGATGGTAGGAAGGGAAGTTAATTTAAAAGTTAAAAAGACAAAAGCTAAACCTGAAGATGTGGTATTTAAAATAGAGAACCTTATCGTTGATGATAGCAGAAAAATAGAAAGAGTAAAAAACTTCTCTCTTGAAGTTAGAAAAGGGGAAATAGTTGGTATTGCTGGTATAGATGGTAATGGCCAAAAAGAACTTGTTGAAGCAATTACTTGCCTTAAAAAAGTGAAAGCAGGAAAAATTTCTATAAATGGAGTAGAAATCCAAAATACATCGACACATAACGTAATTGAACATGGAATTTCTACTATACATGAAGATAGACAAAAGCGGGGGTTAATTCTTGATTTCTCGGTTAAATACAATTTTATAACTGAAAAATATAATAAGTCTAAATTTTCCAAACATTTTGTTTTAAATAATAAAGCAATAAATAAATTTACAGATGATTCTATTAAGAAATATGATATTAGACCAGAAGATTGTGCATCTAAACCAGTAAGTGCATTGTCTGGTGGTAATCAGCAAAAGGTAGTAATTGCAAGAGAACTTTCTAATGACCCTGAGTTACTCGTTGCATTTCAACCAACGAGGGGACTAGATGTAGGGGCTATAGAATTTGTACATAGCACGCTTGTGAAACATCGTGACAGTGGTCATTCTATTTTGCTTATTTCCTTTGAACTTGATGAAATTATAAATGTCGCTGACAGAATTTGTGTTTTATATGATGGACAGATAGTGGCCGAGTTTCTACAAGGTGAAGCCGATGAAAAGTTGATTGGTCTTCTAATGGCAGGAGGGGAAAAGAAAGATGAAATATAAAATTGCTCAATTACTAAATAAGGCGGTTACAAAAATAATCCTTGCTATCATACTTGGTTTTATAGTTGGAGCCATTGTACTTGCCTTTGCTGGTTATAATCCATTTGATTGTTATTCTATGATGATTACGAGTATTTTCTCAAATCCCCTCAATATGGTTCAGGTTCTGATTTTGACAATGCCAAATATTTTAACAGGTCTAAGTGTTGCATTTGCATTTAAGACTGGACTTTTCAATATTGGAGCTGAGGGTCAATATCTTGTGGGAGCTATGGCAGCTGTTATAATTGGCAGCCAACTTAAATTACCACCAGGTATAAGCATTATTGTAATAATGCTTGTTGCTATACTTGCGGCTGGTCTGTACGGGGCTTTTGCTGGATTTCTTAAAGCAAAGTTTGGTATTCATGAGGTTATAACAACCATTATGCTAAATTGGATAGCCTTATACTTTAACAACTACCTAATATCAGTGCCAGGAATAGGTATAAAAAATACACAATATTCTGTTGCTATTAATCACAATGCATGGACAAATATACTTGTTAATTGGAAAGAAACGCCACATGGGCAGGCATATCTTGCAAGTCATCAGACATTAGCTACAATATTACTTGCAACTGACATAAATTATGGAATTATTATAGCTATAGTTGTTGCTATACTTATATGGTTCGTATTGTATAAAACAACATTTGGTTATCAAGTTAGAGCTGTAGGACTTAATAAAGATGCAGCTGAATTTGCTGGAATTGGTGTTAAAAAGAATATTATTATGACCATGTTTATTGCTGGTGGACTTGCAGGACTTGCAGGTGCTCTCCAAATGGCAGGTTCACTTCCTCATTCACTAGTAACTCTTGCAACTGCTCCAGGATATGGATTTAATGGGATAACCGTTGCACTGATGGCTAACAGTTCACCACTGGGGTGCATATTTACGGCACTTCTTTTATCAGGGCTTCAGTTTGGTGGAAGTACAATACAGATGAATCTTGGTGCACCGTCAGAGGTAGTTAATATAATGATTGGTGTTATTGTGTTCTTTGTTGCAGTAGCCTCTATGTTTACTATGATATCCGAAAAGTTAAAGAAGAGGAGGGTAAAAAATGAGCACTAGTATATTACTAGCAATAAGTATAACTCTTATGTATTCTGCACCGTTAATGTTCGCAGGACTTGGAGGAGTAATATCTGAAAATGCCGGTGTGGTAAATATCGGTATTGAGGGAATGATGACAATTGGAGCTTTTGCAGGAGCAGCGGTGGGTTACTTTACAGCAAATCCGTGGCTTGGATTTTTGGCAGGTGGCCTTGCTGGGGGACTGCTTGCTCTAATACATGCGGTTGCTTGTATTTCTTTTAGGGCAGATCAAACTATATCAGGTGTTGCTATTAATTTCCTTGGACCAGGAATTGCATTATTTCTTGGGAGAAAATTATTTGAGGGAAGTACAATGACAAAACCAGTTCCAAATCAAATACCAACTTTATTTGGCAGTTATGCAACAAATTCATCTAATTTGATTTTAAAAACAATGAATGTGAGACTTACTATACCAATAGTTTTCATTTTTGTTCTTATTATGTGGTTTGTGTTATATAAGACAAGTTTTGGACTTCGAATTAGATCAGTTGGTGAAAATCCAGCTGCAGCAGATACTCTTGGAATTAATGTAAATAAAGTGAAGTATTTGTCTGTCTTTACGTCGGGAGTTCTTTCCGGATTTGGAGGAGCTGCAATGACTTTAGCTGTGGTTAACTGTTTTACACAATCTACTATATCGGGGCAAGGATTTATAGCTCTTGCCGCAGTTATTTTTGGAAAGTGGAAACCACAAGGAACAATGGCCGCATGTCTTTTATTTGGATTTGCTCAGGCTTTGGTTGTAATTCTTGGTGGAAGTACTTCTGCAATTCATGTCCCACCTTCAATTTTATCAATGTTACCGTACGTTTTGACATTAATTATATTAGTCGCTTTTGTGGGAAACTCCACAGCTCCAAAGGCTGATGGTATACCATATTATAAGGGCCAATAATTACAAAGCGTGTTCGTACAAGATAATTAGACCCTCCAGTATGTGATTACTGGAGGATTTGCGTTTTTTTTACATGGGGAAATATGATAGCTAGTTAGACATTTATCTATTGATTATTTTCTAAATCAAAATTTATTCTATACTTTGGTAAAAGAGGAGTATTTATTACTATATAGACTTATTTTATGATAAAATTAGGTATTAGAATTATTTATCTTTTGATTGGGGAGTTTTATATGTGTATTAATGAAAATTTTAGACTAACAATATTAGAAACCAGCGATGTTCATGGAACGGTCTTACCTATAAATTATTCCGACAATTCCTATGCAAACTGTGGCCTTGCAGCTTTATCAACTATAATTACAAGGGAAAGAGAAGTAAATCAGGCTACTTTGCTTGTAGATAATGGGGATATGATTCAAGGTACAGCGCTTACATATTTTCATGCTAAAATAAATAATAATAGGATGAATCCAATGATTGAAGTTATGAATCTTATGGGATATGATGCTGCTGTAATTGGTAATCATGAATTTAATTATGGAAGGGCTTATTTGGATAATGCTATAAAAACGTCAAATTTTCCATGGCTAAGCGCTAATATTACAAAAAAAAATACTGACGAAAGCTTTATTAATAAACCGTACATTATTAAAACTTTTGATAATGGTTTAAAAGTAGGTATTTTAGGGCTAACAACTAAGTATATTCCTAACTGGGAAAATTTTGAG
This sequence comes from Clostridium frigoris, assembly GCF_018861865.1. Lineage (GTDB taxonomy): Bacteria > Bacillota > Clostridia > Clostridiales > Clostridiaceae > Clostridium_AD > Clostridium_AD frigoris. Next base: position 6,439 of record NZ_JAHLDV010000072.1, on the reverse strand, counting down.
ACAATTAAGGATTTAGATTTTAAAGATGTAGTAGAGAGTGCAAGCTATTGGCTCCAGATAATGAAAGATAAAGAAGCTACGGACATAAATATAGTAGCCTATCATGGCGGGTTTGAAAGAGATATAGAAACAGGTCAGCCATCCGAAAAACTCACAGGAGAAAATCAAGGTTATGAGTTATGCACTAAAGTGAGTAATATGGATGTGCTTTTAACGGGGCATCAACACAGAGTTATAGAGAATTTATCGGTAAATGGTGTTTTAGTTGTGCAACCAGGTTACAATGGTAAGTGTATTGGCAAAGTATCCATTGATTTAGTTAAAAACTCTGGAAAATGGTCGGTTCAAAGCAAAGTGTCTACAGTTATTGATGCAAATGCTTGTTATGTTGATAAAAGAATTTTGAATTCTACATGCCCAATAGAAACAGAAACGCAAGCTTGGCTTGATATTCCAATTGGGCATATAGAAGGTGACATGCTTATCAAGGATCACCTAAAGGCAAGGCTTAAAGATAATGCTTTTGCTGAGTTTATAAATAACGTTCAGATGGATGCAGCAAAGGTTGATATATCCAACACAGCTATTTTTGATAACAACTGTAAGGGATTTGATTACAATGTTACCATGAGAGATATAATATCAAATTACAAATATCCAAATACATTAAAGGTAATACAGATAAAAGGCTCTGATATAAAAGCAGCTCTCGAGAGAACTGCAGAATATTTTAGTATAGTTGACGGCGAGGTAGGGGCAGCAAAGAATGGTAATTATCTTAAACTTCAACATTATAATTATGATATGTGGGAAGGCATAGATTATGTTATAGATATTACAAAACCCATAAACTCTAGAATTACGAAAATTAATTATAAAAACTCTCCACTTAACATGGAGGGACGATATGCTGTAGTAATGAATAATTACAGAGCAGGTGGTGGTGGAAATTATTTATTTTTCAAGGGTAAACCTGTCCTTAAAGATATACCAATAGATATGGCTGAACTAATTGCAAATTATATACTTGAGAGAAAAACAATTAAAGCAACCGTGAATGATAATTGGAAAGTTATATACTAGATAAAATTAAAGAAAAAAGCAACAAAAACTGTACTAGTTTTTGTTGCTTTTTTTATATTAAATCATTTCTAAAGCCCTTTCCTCTTACCTCAGAAGCATCAACTATTATCATAAAAGCATCATTGTCTATCTCTTTAATAATTAACTTTAGTTCAGGAATTTGATGGAGGGATACAGTACAGAATAATATTTTTTGATGTTTGCCAGTATAGGCACCTTCACCATATAAAAAAGTAACTCCTCTACGCATTTTATACAAAATTCCATCACAAATTTCTTTTTCATTTCTAGTAATAATAAGAATTAATTTTTGCTTGTTTATTCCATTTATTACTCTATCAGTAACTTCAGCCGTTATAAACATTGCAACTATGGTGTACATTGCGCTGGTCACTCCAAAAAACAAAGTAGCGATGCAAACAATTATCATATTAATACAAAAGGATATTTGTCCTATATTAAAATTATCATATTTTACTTTTACCAAAGCAGAAATACTATTGAGTCCTCCTGCAGAACCGTGATTACTGAATATTATTCCTATGCCAATTCCATTTAATACTCCACCGAATAAACATAATAGCAGTGTATCATTTGTTCCAATTACACCTTTTAGAGGAGCGGTGAAAATTAAGAACAAAGAAAATGAAATTGTACCTATAAATGTAAGAAAAGTAAACCGTTTGTTAAGACATTTATAGCTTAGTATTAATAATGGAATGTTCATTATCAATACACTATATCCAGCAGGAAATTTAAATAGATACTGCATAATTAAAGCAATACCAGAAGCGCCTCCACTTAAAAGTTTTGCCTTGGATATAAACAAATTAATTCCAAATGATGATATTAAACTTCCGAGCAGAATAAAAAAGATATTCTTAATGATGCCTTTGTTTACATGAGTATGCATATTGTTTGTTCCTTTCGAATAAAGTCTAATTTTAAGACTTTTATAGTAAAACAATTGTACCATATCTTTCTTAAATATAAATTAGTTTAAATGAAGAAATAAACGAATATTATAGAATATTAAACATATTATTAATAGATTGCTTATATATTAGTAATTGTTTAGGCACCATATCTCAGCTTCATCTATATTTGCAATATATTACTGGAGCAAAAGGAGAAGTATAACAATGCGGGAGATTGAGTATAAGAAGGTTATTTCTAAAGATAGCCCAACAATATTAGGCTATAAGCATTTATTAAATATAAATGATGAATATCTATTAGCAAATGGTGGAATTTTGATAGATAATGGAGGAAATTTGATTTGGAATAGGTCGTGGGAACATTATTTTTCAAGAGCTATATATATAAAAGAAAAACAAATAATACTTACAAATAGGACTCTCGATTTTGGTATGTATGGGGAGTATAATTGTGGATTAGCGTGCATTGATATGAAAACAGGAAATTATATATGGAAACATTTTTATGATAAATATGAATCTAAGCTTAATTTAAGAAAAAAAGAGCCGGACATTAATATGATCAGAAGTATAAAAGAGATAGATGTTGACGAAGATTGTGTTTATGCTGATGACTTTAAAGTTAATTTATATGATGGCTCTTATTTATATATAGGAGAAAGAAAAGTAAGAAGAAAAAAAACACCAAATGTAATTTATCCGAAATTTGCAAAATCATATAAAGAAAAGATTCATAATAATGCTGAATATAAATTAAAGCTTAGTATTGAAGATAATATTATTAAAATCAATAACCAGGAATTATTTAAAGAAGGATACTTTTTTAATAAATGTGATTTTATTATGGAAACAGATCAAAACATATATTTTTTTGGTACACCAGCAAAGAAAAATCATCAAAATGCAATATTATTTAAATACTCAAAAAAACTAAAAAAAATGCTGGAAGAAATTGATTTACCATTTAGGAATGCACCTTTTGAAGTTTATAATTTTTTTGAAAAGGGTATGCTTATTTTTGTAAGAGACGATATATATTTATTAAAAGACTTTTTTTTAGAATAGTCGACATATATATAAGAAAATTTAAAAGCAAAATACTGCATTTGGGGGGACCCAATGCAGTATTTTTTATACATATAACAATAAAGTTGGTATAGTTTAATTATTGACCATTTTACAAATTTTATTCATGCTATTTAGTTAATTATTAAAAAACCAACCTAAAAACATGTTATAATGGCAATATAAGTGAGATTTTGTAACTTATATTTTAAGCTCAATCATAATCTTGGATTAAACATTGTCATCAGTGCAAAAAGAAAAATTAGTCACGAGGGGGAATAATTGATGGGAGAAATGAATAAAACTGAGTTAAAGAAATTTGAAGATAACATGTTGGAATTAAAAAACAAATTAGAAAGGTTTCATTTAGATATAAATTCTGAAAATCCAATGCAAATTATATTAAAGGGAAATCTTTATATAGAATATGCATTAAGAGAAAGGCTAAAAGAGCATCTTGAAAATCCAGAAATCTTAGAATGTGATAAATTGACATTTGATCAGCTAGCAAGATTAGTATTTTCATTAGGACTACTTCCAGTTGATATATTTAAAACTGTTACGGAAGTGAACCATATAAGAAATTTATATTCTCATGATCTTAAGTATAATTTTAATGAAGAAGAGTATAGAAAACTTGAAATTACATTTTCATCTGATTTTAAGAATATGTATTTGTTATTTTTAAGTAAGAATAAATATCCAATAAATACATTAATAAAATTACAAACAGCTATATTCACGATATGGCAATTAATCACAAATAGATATAATATGTTAGAAAGTTCAAAAATATATAAATAGCGGATAAATGCTATATAGAAGAAAAGTTATGCCACAGTTAGTACTGGCATAACTTTTTTTTATTATTTTTTACACAAAATTGAAGGATATTTGCATATATTTGTTGAATAATGACAGTGGAATCTTTTAATTTTAGGTGGAATGTAATCTAGCATTGTATGAACAGTTATCTAATTGCTCGAATATAAGTATATGTATGAGGATGTTATTTTAGAACAAAAGCAAAAAATATTTACAAGGGGATTAAAATGAAAAATGTAAAAAGGTATCTAGCTTCTATACTCGGATTAATACTTATTTTAAGCCTTACTGGTTGCTCAAGTATATCTGAAAATACTACAAAAACAGTTTTATCAGGTAAAGTATCATCAAAGCAGAATATAACAAATAAGCAACTTCAACCTATTAAAAATATAAGCTTAGTTAATAGTAAGGTCATTAACGATAAGAAGGCTATTAATGGTAATTTAAGAGTCTCTTATATAGATGTAGGACAAGCTGATAGTATTTTAATAGAGCAAGGAACAAGTTCAATGTTAATAGATGCAGGGAATAATGAAGACTCAAGTACTGTTAAAAATTATATAGCAAAGCAAGGTATTACGAAACTTGATTATATTGTAGGGACTCATCCACATGAGGATCATATCGGGGGACTAGACTCTGTAATAAATAGTTTTCAAATAGGTAAAATTTATATGCCAAAGGTCACATCAAATACTAAGACTTTTTTAGATGTAGTAAGTTCCATTAAAGCTAAGGGAATGAAAGTAACTGCACCTACAGTCGGGGAAACTTTTAAAGTAGGGAGTGCAACGGCCACAATTTTAGCACCTAACAGTACTAGCTATGAAGATTTAAATAATTTTTCAATGGTAATAAGATTAACTTTTGGTAATAATAGCTTTATGTTTGACGGAGATGCAGAGGGAGCATCTGAGAATGAAATGTTATCCAAAGGTCTTGATATAAGTGCTGATGTGCTTAAGGTAGGACATCATGGCTCTAGTTCATCAACTACGCAGGATTTTTTAGATAAGGTAAATCCTAAATATGCGATTATTTCAGTAGGCAAAGACAATAGTTATGGACATCCTCATAAGTCAACAATGGATAAATTAAAAGAAAAAGGTATTAAAGTTTATAGAACTGATGAAAGTGGAACAATAATTGCAACATCTGATGGTAAAAACATAACATTTAATACTAAGCCAGGTAGTTATGATTTTCTAGGATCAGGCTCAAGCTCTTCTAGCAAAAGCTTTTCAAGTAGTGGAAGCCCAGCAGTTAAAGCAGTTGCGACTAAATTGCCTAAATCATCAAATAATAGTAAAATTGTATATTATACTCCCTCAGGGAAATCATATCACTATGATAAAAATTGTAGAACACTCGCAAGAAGTAAGATCATATTAAGTGGAACCTTAGGTGAAGTAAAAAATTCTTCTCATAATGATCCGTGTAATGTATGTGCAGGAGGTAATTAATGAATTTAATAATTGATAGATTTGAAGGTGATTATGTTGTGTGCGAAAAAGAAGATAGAACTATGATGGATATTAAAAAATCTAAAATCCCTAGTGTAGCTAAGGAGGGGGATGTACTAATTATTGATAATGGTGTGATTATTATCGATATAGAGAAAACTAAAAAAAGAAAGATAGAAATCAAAAAATTAACTAAAGATTTATGGGAATAGTTAATCTTAACTTAGATATAAGAAGGCTGGTGAATTAATTCACCAGCTTTTGTATATCTAAGGTGTATATTGGCTTTCAGCTTTTACAATTATATTATTTTGAGTATAGATATAACATAACAAATATCCATTCCTACTATTGGCGATACGTTTGAAATTAGCATAGTTAGTAGAATGATTATTAATGTCATTGTTACTAGGATTTATCAAAAATCCTAGTAACTTTAGTGAGGCGTTACTCGCTATAACATAACTTTTTGTATTTTTGTTATTATTAACAATATAGTAATCATCATCTACATAATATTTTCCATCTTCATATATGGCAGTTCCATCCTTTTTAGCTGCCTCGATTGCTGCATTTCCTGTTAGAAACTTAACATCATCAAAGCTCAGATATCTCCTGCCAGCTTTCTCATATACCTTAGATATATAACCAATTTGTTTTGATTTTATTATTGGTCTAGGTTTAGCAAAAACTTGCTTTTCCGTTTTTGGTATTGATACTTTTTTAGAAAGAGAAAAATTTCTATTTTGATAGACTAATTCTTTTAAATTAAAATTAGCAGAGCTATGCTCAATGTCTTGATGAAATTTGCTAACTATTAGCCTACTTGTAAGATTACCAGCGGTTGATACTAAAATAACAACACAAATTATTATAGCTAGTATTATTGAAACTTGTACTTTGGGACCATTTGAATTAGAACTCATAAAATATTCACCCCCTTTTATAATCAGAGATTTCACGGAAACTCCCTAGTTCCTGTGATTACTCATTTTTAGTATCATTAATTTTTATTGATTCCCCCATTTTTTTTGCATAAAACACTTGACAAGTCTGTAGAAT
>NZ_JAHLDV010000071.1 GCF_018861865.1 Clostridium frigoris | reverse complement strand
CTTCAGAATACCCAATTTTACTCACCATGATATCTTTCCCCTTTCGTAAAGCCTATACTGTATAATATACTATATTTCTCTCTACGACAACTATCTTAACACATAGGGATATTCATCTGAGTTCATTGGATATACTTCAAGCCCAACCACCTTAAAATATTTTTTAGCTATTTTGCAGGCTTCACCAATATACGAAACATCAGACATACTACGACTTTCACCAGTGAGAATTAATATTTCTTGTAATCCAGTACTCGCAATACATTTCATTTCTTTTTCTATTTCATCTGCATTAAGCCTTGCACGCTTAATTTTATTATAGCGATTAAAACCACAATAAATACAATAGTTTTCACAATAATTAGAAATATATATCGGAGTAAACATATAAACTGAATTACCAAAATGCTTATGTGTTTCTACTTTAGCACGCTTAGCCATGTCCTCAAGAAAAGGCAATGCTTGCGGCGATAATAAAGCTGCAAAATCTTCAATATCTAATACATCTTTCTTAAGAGCCATGAGAACATTATGAGCTGTATATTTTTCAGAATCATAAGCCTCCATTTTTGAGATAACTTGATCCATAACACTAGATTTAGTCTCTTCCATACCTTCCATATATTTCATATGATCTATACGTTTTTCCATTTTTATTTCCCCTCCTTAATCTTTAATAAATCCAGTTAATGGTGATGAAGCGCAGGCACGATTGTAAAGTACACTACCAAGTCCTGAAAGATATGCACCCCTTCCTGCTTCTATTGCCTTCTTAAAAGCCTCTGCCATAGCTGGAATATTACCTGCCGAAGCAATTGCAGTATTTGCCATAATAGCTGAGGCTCCCATTTCCATAGCTTCACAAGCCTGAGATGGCCTCCCAATTCCTGCATCTACAATAATTGGAAGTTCAATTTCATCAATTAAAATTTTAATGAAATCACGTGTACATAATCCTTTGTTTGATCCAATAGGTGCAGCAATTGGCATAATAGCTGCCGCTCCTGCATTAACCATATCTCTTGCAACATTTAAATCTGGATACATATAAGGCATTACTATAAATCCTTCTTTTGCAAGAATTTCGCAAGCTTTTAATGTTTCATAATTATCGGGTAACAAATATTTTGAATCACGAATAACTTCAATTTTAATAAAATCTCCACATCCAATTTCACGTGCTAGATGTGCAATACGAACCGCTTCCTGAGCATTTCGAGCCCCTGATGTATTTGGGAGTAATGTAACATTTTTAGGTATATAATCTAAAATATTAGCGCTACCTCCCAAATTAGCACGACGTAATGCTAAAGTAATAATCTGCGCCCCTGCATTTTCAACCGCTGCATTTATTAGATCAAGTGAATATTTTCCAGATCCTAATATAAATCGCGAACTGAATTCATGTCCACCTATAATGAGTTTGTCAGTATTATTTTCCATTTTTTATTCTCCTTCATTTTCCTAATCTTTCACTTTATACTTCTTCTATCCCGAGTATTAATCTTAAAACCATATTTGCCTGATGACCTGCGCAAATAGATACACGTGGAGCCATTAGGCCTCTTCCTACCATAGCGCCATTGTTCCCATCACCACACAAATAAAAATTACCTGTTATTTTTTTTGTGACTATTGTATTACTGCTTTCATACCCTGCCATTCCTGAAGCCGCTACAATTTTTTTTAGTGGATAACATTCAAGAATAGTATTTACAATCATAGCCTTAGCTTTTGGATTATCAAAAGCTTCACAAATAATATCATCATTTTTAAATAATGCTTGTACATTTTCCCCAGTAACTAAAACAGTATCAATAGTTACTTTAATAAATGGATTTATTTCTTTAATTTCATTTTTTAATGATTCTGTTTTATATAATCCAAGATGTTTAATTTTATATTGCTGACGATTTAAGTTGCTGGGCTCTACAATATCAAAATCAATTAAATGTAAATGACCTACTCCCGTTCTTGCTAAACTTACTGCTATATTAGAACCTAGACCTCCAAGACCAGCAATTGCTACCTTGGTAGCTTTAACTTTTCCAAATACATGTGGAGTATGTCTTGCACACATCAAGCTTTCGAATTCATCACGAGATGGCATTTTGCCTTTTTCAATAAAACTTACTTCATCATTTTCACTAAGCTTATAGTCATCAAAGGTTTGAAATCCATTTAAAATAGTTATTATGTTTTTTTCATAATCATAATGCTCTTTTCGTAAGCCATGAAGAGTTAAACAATTAGTTGTTACTGGTTTACCATTAATCTTTATATTCAAATCAGCCACCTCCTACAAAACTTACAACTTCAATAACATCACCATTAGTTAATATTTTTTCTTCATATTGAGTTTTTGGCACAATAAAATCGTTACATTCAACTGCAACACAAGAAATTTTATAACCTTCTCGTACTAAATAATCAGATAACTTCAAATTATCCGCATTACTTATTTCATTACCATTTACGTATATCATAATTCCACCCCCCGAAATTTGTATACAACAAAAAAGGTCACACGAAGACCTACACCCATGGTGGTGTACCCCTTCGTGTGACCTTAGTCATCACTCTTTAACACATTGTACCAACATAATTATATAATGTCAAATAGTTTTATGCTTCCTCTACACTACTTGAAAAATAGCTGATTTAATTATAACTTCTGAAATGTCGTTAACTATTTTTATATTCATCAAGCTATTGTAAACCATTTTTAAAATATAGGTTGACATTTAACAAAATAAATTTTATACTTAATTAAAATTTATTTTTAAAAATATGGAGGGACAAACTAGTATGGAAAACGCAAAGAAAATTAATATTCATCACTTAACATTGATTGGCATTATGGCGGCGGTTATTTGTATATTAGGACCTCTATCACTGCCTATTGGAATAGTACCAATTTCATTAACTAATCTTGCAATTTATTTTTCGATATATGTACTAGGGAAAAAAAGAGGGACACTTAGTTATATAGTTTATCTTTTCATTGGACTTGTTGGTCTACCTGTCTTTTCAGGATTTTCTGGAGGATTTACTAAATTATTTGGACCAACAGGTGGATATCTAATTGGATTTATTTTCATGGCATTTATTAGTGGTATTTTCATTGATAAATTTTCAAACAAAATTTATATGTGCTTCTTAGGGATGATCCTTGGTACAATTGTTACATATATATTTGGAACAGCATGGCTAGCCTATCAGTCAAATATAACATTTAGTGCATCCTTAGCAATTGGAGTTCTTCCATTTATTCCTGGAGATATAGTAAAAATGGTAATTGCATCATTGATTGGACCCCCAATTAAAAAGAGACTTATAAGTGCTAGATTATATTAATAAATCAATGTAAAAAAGTATACGTTAAATTATCCAATGTTTTATATTAACGTTTACCATTCCTCCTTGTGCATAAAAGAAAATGTTTTTGCTCTCTTCCTTAGGGTAAATTCTAGAGGAAAAAGTTTCTTCACCTTTATTTATAAATATTTCAACAGATGACTTATCCATGAATAAGCGAATACTTAGCTTTTTACTATTCTCAATTCTGCATTTTCTCACACCTATTTTACTTAACCCACTTTTGCATCTGTCCAATATTATTTTTTCCTCTTCGGTATTATAATATAACAGCGTTTTCTCATTTTCCCCATCATCACATCTAAGTTTAATCCCAAATTCCAATACATTTTCCCATGAAAAATCACAAACTAACTCAAAAGAGTCTCCATAAATATTATCTAATTTAATCTGTTCATTATTTATTACTACATTATCATACCTAGTTTCATTAGTTCTAAGTAATTTTATTTCTTCCACTGGGTTTTGATAGATCTTATTATTTTCAAGATGGAGTTGTCTAACAATTGTTAGACAGTGAAGCCAATTGTTCTTTACCGTAGGGCTATCTTCTTCTTCTGGAATGCCCATCCAACCGACTAAGAGCAATCGTCCTTTTTCATCTCGCGAAACTTGAGGAGCGTAAAATTCAAATCCTCTATCTAATTCAATAAAATCACCATAAGCTAATTTTCCGCTTTTATAATCTAATTTACCAACCAAATATCCACATTGGTATCTATTATTATATAAGTCACCATTAGGTTCTACCCCTTGAGGACAAAAAAGTAATATATCTTTTCCGTCTAACTTAAATAAATTCGGACATTCCCACATATAGCCTAGATAATTTAATCTATTTGTATTTGAACCAGCAACTTCTCCAATTTTATTCCAAACTAATAAATCTTCTGAACTATATAAAAGTACTACTCCTTCTTCTTTTTCTGTTTGGGCTCCAATTGCCATATACCATAGTCCATCATGTTTCCAAACTTTAGGATCCCTGAAATGCGTTGTATAACCAGTTGGTGCATTACTAATAACAGGGTTGTTTTTATATTTAACAAAGTTTTCCCCATCACTACTTTGTGCAATACACTGATAAGTTTCCCTTTTGCCTGATTCATCTTTTACATTTCCCGTATAAATCAAAGTGAATTCACCATTATTATTTACAGCACAGCCAGAATAACATCCATGTGTTTCATACCATTCACTTGGACAAAGTGCAGGTGATGCAGTACTCCAATGAACTAAATCCAAACTTTTCACATGAGCCCAACATACTAGTTTATCTTTAGGATATAAAGGATTAAACTGATAAAACAGATGGTATTCACTATTAAATTGAATAAATCCATTAGGATCATTCATAAACCCTACACTTGGCATTAAATGATATTTTAATCTATAATAATCACCATTTACTTTTTCATTCAAATCCCTAAATATATTTGCTGCCACTTTTGTCAATTTACTATTTTTAATTATAATAACACCACCAAGTTTAGATTATTTAACAACATTTTGGAAGCTTCAAGTCTTCCATCTTTTATAAGTGTCAGTTGTCTAGCCTAGAAAAATTGCTTTGGAGGCAGGATAACAATTGATAATTGTTATCTGCCCCAGAGACCTACCAGGAGGTAAATCTGCTTCCAAAGTTGTTAATATTTCAGCGACCCAGGAGATGATTTAATTAATTCCAACTAACAATAACTCTTCCCCTTGTTTAATTTCACCAGACTTTAACGGCTTAACAAACTTCATAGAATCAGAATTTGTAATGACTAGTATTGTGATAGGTGATTTCGCTTTTGCCTTAACTAAATCTAAATCAAATTCTATTAATTTTTGTCCCTTCTTAATAATATCCCCAGAATTAATAAATGACTTAAAGCCCTCACCATTCATTTTGACTGTATCAATTCCTATATGAATTAGAATTTCCATTCCATCACTTGTTTTAATTGCTATCGCATGCTTTGTTTCAAACAAACATACTACAGTTCCATCTACTGGTGAAACTACGATTCCATCCACAGGATCTACTGCTATTCCTTTTCCCAATAACTCATCAGAAAAAGTTTTGTCTGGAACATCTTTAAGTAATACAACATTTCCATTTGCTGGTGATACTAAATTTAAAACAGTATTTGCATCCGCTTCATTATAAACTAATACCTCTTCAATACTCTTATCATTATTATCTTCTTCTACTTCTTCTATTTCTTCTTTTGCCTCTTTTTCTTCTTTTATTCCAAGTACAGATGTAACTACAAAAGCAGTTGCGAAAGCTATAACCATACCTATTATATAGTTCATTATAGAGGATGGTGGTACAATTGATGTACCTGGTATCCCACTTACACCCATGCCGGTCATTGCTACTTTAGTAAATACTATATACCCTCCACCTACAGCACCACCTACAGCTGCTGCAATAAACGGTCTTCTATATCTCAAATTTACTCCAAAAATTGCTGGTTCAGTTATACCAAGCACAGCTGACAATGATGCTGGCCCCGCTATTGATTTTATTTTAGCATTTTTTGTAATAAAGTATACTGCAAAAGCAGCTCCACCTTGTGCAACATTTGCCATCGACCAAATTGGTAATAAAAAGTCCTTATGAATATTTGGGTTAGCAAGTAATCCCGCCTCTACAGCTTGGAAACTTTGATGAATACCTGTAATAACTATTAATGAATAAAATCCTCCAAATAGTATACCAGCAAAAACACCTGCTGTATTGTATATTGTTACTAAACCAAATGATAATCCATCTCCTAGAAGTCTTCCTGCTGGTCCTATGATGAAAAATGTAAAAAATCCTGTAATCAATACTGTTAAGAATGGTGTTAGTAAAATATCTAATATATCTGGAACAATTTTTCTTAAGCCTCTCTCTATATATCCCATAACCCAAACAGCAATTAATATTGGAAGCACTTGGCCTTGATACCCCACCATACTTACATGCATTCCATAAAAATCCATTGAATTTTTAATTCCAGTTCCTAACGTCCAAGCGTTTTGAAGGTCTGGATGTATCATTATCCCTCCTAGTGTTGCCGCTAGAAAAGGATTAGCACCAAATTCTTTAGCTCCACTAAATGCAATTAAGACAGGCAAAAATACAAAAGCTGCATTTGAAAACATATTTAATAATATATATATACCACTCTTAGAATCAATTAAATTAAAGTTTTGAAGCATTCCTAAAATTCCCATTAGAAGTCCACTAGCAACTATTGCTGGTATTATTGGAACAAAAATATTTGATAACATTCTTGCAAATTTCTCAAAAGGATTCATATTTTTCATTGCAGCTCTTTTATTATCACTTAAACTTGACTCTCCTATTTTAGTTCCTTCAATGAAAGCTGCATATACTTTGTTTACTGTTCCTTGACCAATAATAATTTGTAATTGTCCTCCACTGTTAAATACCCCTTTAACAGCATCCATTTTTTCAATTTTTTTTATGTTTGCTTTTTTATCGTCATTTAAAACCAATCTCAATCTTGTAGCACAATGCGCTGCACTAGCTACATTGTTTTCTCCACCTAAATACGTTAAAATTTCTTTAGCTATTTTGTTATAATCCATTTTTACCCCCCTATATTTTTCTATACAAAACTAATTATTGTATTATCTTGTGTACAATAACTAGCTATTGCTAATTCAAATAAAAAAACCTAAATTGAATTAATACAACTAGTGTATAATCTTCAACTTAGGTTTTGCCTGGATAACCAGTAACAATCCTGATATTAAATTTTTAGTATCTTAAACAAATCATTAGTTTATTTCCTTATATATATTTATAAACGTATAACCCTACAATTTTGTGCAAGATATCTTATAAGTTATACTAGAAATAACACGCTGAATATGAAGACTTAAATAAACTATTTCTCCATCGTTTATTGTGTAGTCATAATTTTTTATAATAAAAATTTTTATCTTTTCTGCACAAGTATATGATTTATAATAGTTTATTTTTACCATATTCAAAAATTCATTGCTATCTTCTGGCAAACTATTATTTGAAATCACCCTTTGTGAAAAATACTTCAAGTGTGTAACAAGTCTATCATAAGAAATATCATTTTCATCAAACTCTACATTGAAAAAATATTTTATTATGTTTAATATTTCTTGAACTATTGAAATAATGTTTATTGTATTATCCATACTTTGATTAAGAGCAGCATCTACTAAATGTAGAGCAATATAACCCGCTTCATCTAAGTCCATTTTAATACCTAATTCATCTTCAATACAATCTAATGCCCATAAACCAACTTCGTACTCTTTTTTATGTATCCTTTGTATTTCCCAAAGTAGCTGATTTTTTAAATTAATACCTTCTTTGTATCGTTTAATAGCAAAATCAATATGATCTGTTAGTGCAATATAAATGTGATCATCAAATTGTGTATTTAATTTTTCTTTTCCGTAGCTTATTATTGTCTCTGATAATTTTATATACTCCATAGGAATTTCATTTATCAATTTTAAAAATTTCTCATTTTCAATTTTATTTTCCAAAATAAATACTTTTTCAATTTTTAAAGCATCGACCATATCTCCATTTCTCTTTTGAAAAGCAATTCCCCTGCCCATAATTACCTTTTCACGCTTAGATTTTTCATCAATAGTCGTAACGACATTATTATTTAATATCCTTTTTATAATAATAGTATTCACCCCAATGCCACTATAATAACTGAATTTTTATTCAAATACCCTAATACAATGTTAAAAGTTTATATTAATATACAATAAAATTTACAGTAATTTTGTATGATCAGAGAGCAATCATTTTTAATTAAAATAAAAAAATCCCAAAATAAGACAAAGTTTACACTCATCTCAAATTAGGTTTTGCCTGCTAATCAGTAACAATCCTATTATTTAATTTACCCTTATGATAACATTTTCATTGTTTTATGTCAACACATTTTTAAATTTAGAAATAGTTATAATTATAGATATTACGTATATTATAATATCTTTATTAATCTTCCAATATTCTCTGATGTTTTCTTAATACTATTATATCCATCTCTGAGTGCATCCTCTAAGCTTTTTGGCTTATCTACTATACCAAAAACTGAAGTAACTCCCATTGAGTACAATTCTTCTATATTATCCCCAACCATTCCAGCAAGTACAATAGTTGGTATCTTGTACTTTTTAGCAATTTGTGCAATTCCAGATATGGTTTTTCCATACTTTGTTTGAGCATCTATACTTCCTTCACCAGTTATAATAAAATCTGCATCTTTGATTCTCTCTTCAAACCTGGTGTGCTTTAAAACTAAATCTACACCTCTAAGTAAACTACCATTTAATAATATAAAAGCTCCACCTAATCCACCTGCAGCACCACTCTTTGGAATATTTGAAATATCGATGCCAAAAGTTTCTACTATTATCTTTGCAAAATTAACCATTCCAAGTTCAAGTTCATCTTCAATGTCTCCATTTGCACCTTTTTGAGGTCCAAATATTCTTGTAGCCCCTCTAACCCCTACAAAAGGATTTTGCACATCACAGGCTACTTCAATACTAATTTTTTTAATTCTATTATCTATTTTAGATATATCCAATTTATGAAGTTTTATTAACTCTTTACCACCAAGTCCTAGTTCGTTCCCTTCTATATCTATTGCTATTATTCCTAATGCTTGTAGCATTCCTAGGCCTCCATCGTTTGTAGAAGATCCCCCAAGTCCTATTATTAAGTGCTCCACTCCTTTATTCAAAGCATCAAGAATCATTTCTCCAACTCCAAATGTTGTTGTATACAGTGGATTTCTTTTAGAAGGTTCTACTAAATTAAGCCCACAAGCTTCTGCCACTTCAATTATAGCTTTTTTTTCTTCCTGTAACCATCCATATTTAGCCTCTCTCTTTTCGCCCAATGGGCCTGTAACTATTATTTTTCTAAATTCACCCTTTTGAGCATTTACAATAACCTCTGATGTCCCTTCCCCACCATCAGCCATAGGAATTATATCGAATTGCGCATCGCTAAAAATACTTTTAAGGCCACTCTTAATAGCTTCGGACGCTTCAAACCCACTTACACTTTCCTTAAATGAATCAGGTGCAATCACAAATTTTAATTTTTTCATAATATACTCTCAACTCCTTAATTGTTTAAAGCCAAATGTTAAAACAAAACATTTGACTTTAATATTAAACTTTAAACAAGATACTTTTAACCTCGTTTTTCCTAATTGATAATTCCACTTCTTTACCTTTAACAATTATCACTGATTCTTTGATTTCTTCATTTAGATTTGTTTCATATATTTCTTTTAAGTCTTTATTAAAAGCGAATACTACATTTTGATTATCTTCTGTAGCATTGAAAAATCTAGTTACAATACCCTCGATCTTTTCACTCTTTTTAACAGTACTTATTACAGTTTTTTTATCCTTTTGCGTAAATAAGCTATATCTATAAGGAACCTCAAAATCTACAGGATTTAACTTCATTGCATTATAAGGCATTTTATTGTAAGTATATATCGGCGTAAGATATTCCTTTGCAACTTTTGCAATGTTCGCTTTTAATGTTGATTGTACATGAGTCATAATACCAAATTCTAGCTTTATAAGCCCAATCATTTGTGAATCAGGAGTTTCAAGTTTTATTCCTGATGGACGACCTGGCCTTCTTATCATTTCTTCTTTTCCAAGAAATCCAACACTTCTAAAAAGTGTAATAGCTATAATATCATAATTTTCTCCCACTATCTCATATTCTCTTATGCTATTTGTCAAGACTGCTACACCATAATTTTCATCACTTAATCCAACATAACTTAACATTGGATATATAGAATCTGGTCTTTCATCCCAATCTTCTTTTTCCCAAACCTCCATAGCGGTATCAAAAACTGGTCTTTTTATTGATCCAAATTGATTGTCTGATATAGAAAAACTTGACTGTATAGCAGTTGGCACTAGAGCTCTTACTCTATGATCTTTTGCCATGTTATTAATATCTATTTTGACATCAATTATTTGTTTGTTTAAAGGTATATTTAGTGTTATGTTAACTTCAATAAAGCTATCAATCACTTTTTCTTTCCTACTTCCTAAATCCTTTGGGACATCTAATTTATAAGATATATTAGCCCTTGCAAAATATTTGTTTTGTTTTAAAGAATATTGAGCTTTTACATTATCACTTTTTATTATAAAATCGTTTCTTAGTGGAGAAAAATCATACTCATCTCCATCATCAGCACCATCTTCAAGCATTAAAACATTATCAAATACTTTATCTATCCTTTTATCATATATTTTCAATGTTCCGTTATCATTTACAGTTAAAGTATAGATCTCAGTTTCAATTTTTTCCACATCTTTATAAGTAGTTTCATCCATATTCATAGTCTCAATTATTAAGTATGTTTTATATCCCATAGAAGGAATTTTGTCTTTTAAATTAATAGTAAACTTTGTAAATGGATCATAATTTCCGTAATGAACTATTTGTCTATCAATAAGCCCTGGATCTATTATTTCTTTTCCTACAATCTCAAATGGAATATCAACACCATTTTCATCAGTTAATTTGAAGCTTTTCATTCTTGTAATAACCTCAGTCTCTATCATCTCTCCCCTTTCATAAGGAAGTAAATTATAGGCAACTATTTTATCTAATGCAATATCACTAGGCATTGCATCTGCTATTTTCCTCATATAAAAAAGAATTAATTGGTTTACCTTTTCCTCGGCGTTTATGAATCTAGCCATTATCTCAATATGAACTTTATCCGAGCAACAACATCCAATGCTATCGTGGGCATGGTTTTTCATAATTTCTTTCCATATTAATTCAATTAATCCGCTATGATATTCAAATCCAGAGCTATAAGCAATAGAAGCTAACGGTTCCAAAATATTAGTAATTTTATTCTCAATCCTTGTATTAGCAGACTTTATATCAGCCCTTGAAGAATATATACTTCTATGAACTCTCATATACTTACCATCTAAAAATTCACCTTTAAGTGTTGGCAAATCAAACTGTTTTTCAATCTCTTTAAAGACATTCTCGTAACTACTTAAAAAGAAGTTTCTTTTAGGATATAGTTTTTTAAGCTTTTCAATTACATAAAATATATTTTTTTGAATTGGCATTTGATCATGACCATGTGGAAGAAGGATATTTTTAGTTGTTGCTCCGTTGTCTAATACCTTTAGGTATTTATCCATTCTCTCTTTTAATAAATCTTCATCTTCAGGAAGATATTTACCTATTGCATAACCTAAAGGTAGTATCTGAACCAATACCTTTTCATTATTATCACTTTCCCAATAAAATTCTGTTTTATCTGTACCATGACGCTCTGAAACACCTCTCCAGAACATTGCATAATTTATATCAAAGCCCTTTAATATTTGTGGTAATTGAGCAGATTGACCAAATGAATCTGGAAGATATCCTATCTTCATTGGAGCTCCAAATTCTTCACAATCTTTAAATCCATATAACAAATTACGAACTATAGATTCTCCTCCAACTACCATTTCATCTGTTTGTGTATACCAAGGTCCTATTATTAACCTTCCTGCCTTAACTAATTTCTTAACTCGCTCCTTGTATTCAGGTTTAACAGCAAAGTAATCTTCTAAAATTGCTGTTTGACCATCTAATACATATGATGGATAATCCTCATTATTTTCAAGAGTTTCAATTATTTCTTCCATATTATTAACAAGAAGAATTCTGGATTCTTCCGTTGTAAAATACCATTCTCTATCCCAGTGCATATGTGGAACTATATGAACGTTTTCCATGCTATAAAACCCCTTTACTTTAAATTATTTGTTTACTATTTTATTTAATTTACTCTTACGTGTCAAAACTAAGCATATAGTTGATATTACTGAACCTATAAGCGCTGCTCCAAACCATATAATGCCAGCTGGAATCGAACCTGTTCCTTTAAGAACAAACAATGAGAATATACCAGCTCCTGGTACAGATAATCCTATATGATTCATTGCAACTATTGATCCAGTTACTGCAGATCCTAAGCATAATGATGGAATTACTCTGATTGGATCTTGAACCATGAAAGGTATAGCTCCCTCAGTTATACCACCAAGAACTAATAGCCACGTTGACTTACCTGTTTCTATTTCAAATTCTTCAAAATATTTTTTAAACAATGAAGTTGCAGCTGTTATTGAAAATCCTGATACCATTTTTACTGAAGCGAATGTTGCATATGGAATGAAGTTTCCACTACCCATTGCTCCAATGCAGAATGTATAAGCAGCTTTATTTATAGGTCCACCTAAATCAAAGGAAACCATAACTCCAAGAATAGCTCCAAATATTGCGGCATTAGTACCTGTTAAGCTACCAAGCCAAGAAATAAGTCCTGTATTAATAGCTCCTATTGGCTTACCAAAAACTAAAAGCATTAATGTGCCAACAAGTAGTGAACCAATGACTGGATAAACCCAAAAACTTATGAATCCTGCAAAAGTACCTTTAGCTGGTAGTACTTTCCTTAAATATTTAAGTATATAACCAGCAAGTAATCCACCTAGCATACCACCTAAGAATCCACCACCAATTATATTAGCTGCAACTCCGGCTGCAAATCCAGGTCCTAATGCTGGTTTATCAGCAATTGAATAGGCCATATAAGCTGAGAGTACTGGCACCATAAGTGTTGATAACATGTTTCCACCTAAGCTTTTGTACATCCAAAGCCATGAATTAGGTTCTTTTAGCAATGCTTGTAGTCCAAACCCTTGTGCCAATAAGACAGCAAAAGCTGAAAGCATACCACCAGCAACAATTATAGGAATAATATATGAAATACCTGTTAATATAGAATTTTTTATTTCAGTTTTAAATGATTTATCGTCATTTTCCGTATTAACTCCTGGTTTATATTCACCTTTTTCTTTGTTTTCAGCTGATTCCAGAGCTTTTTCTATAACATCTTTAGCATTTTTTAGTGGTGATGCAACAGATGTTCTATATTTAGGCAAATGATTATATCTCTCTTCATTTTTAACAGCAATATCTACTGCAAAGATAGCTACATCAGCATTTCTTAATTGTTCTTCTGTATGACGATCCTCAATTCCATTTGCTCCCTGTTTTTCAACATAAACAGCTACTCCAAGCTCTTTACCAGCCTTTTGCAGTGCCTCTGCAGCCATATACGTATGTGCTATTCCCGCCGGACATGCTGTAACTGCTACTATTGATTTTTTATATTCAATATTACTTGAATTATACTCCTGCGCTTTATAGTTATCTAAGTTCAAGTACAACTCCTGGGCAGTTTTCGAATTTTTTAATCTATCCTTATACTCATCATTAACAATTCTTGTTGCAAGTGCAGCCAATATTTTAAGATGAAGTTCTGAGCCTGATTCAGGTATAGCGAGTAAAAATACAAATTCAACTTCGTTGTTTTCATCAATACTTTCCCAATCTTTAATTGGTTTTCTAAGTTTCGCAACAGCAAAAGCCCCTTCGCGAACAGTGTCAGATCTACCATGTGGTATTGCAAGCCCTGCTTCAAGTCCTGTTGGAGACAACGCTTCTCTTGCAATTACAGCTTTATAAAAATCTTCTTCAGAGTCTAATTTACCAGCCTCAAAAAGCTTTTTAACTAAATATCTTATTGCCTCATCTTTTGTTTCAACATTCAAGTCAACTAATACCAAATTTTTAGATGTTAATTGTTTTAATTCCATATCCCCCACTCCTTTATATTTCTACTTCGCATGTTAACGTTTAACTTGATTGTATCTTAACATAATCGAGTAGGTAAAAGTCGGTAATAAATTTCCGACTTCTTTCCTCTCACAGAACCGTACGTGCGGACCTCGCATACGGCTCCTGGCAAAACTAAAAATTATTTATTCA
>NZ_JAHLDV010000070.1 GCF_018861865.1 Clostridium frigoris | reverse complement strand
TGTTTGCTATACCTATTTTTATTACTAACTGCTCTCTTAACACAAAAATTATAGTTCGATATTACTTCATACAAATTCAAGTTTTACATATTAGTTTCCGTGACTACTCAATCTATTTTGATCTATCAATAAATAACATTCATAACAGAATATTATAATATCAATCAGTTTGTAATAAACTCGAGTTCAATATAGAATAATCATCTCCTGAGTCACTGCATATAAACTAATTTATTTTAGAGCCTTACATGAGTCCCTTTCAATCAAGTCAATAGGTAATGTATAATTTGCAGAAAAATTCGAATTACTCTCGATTGATGTTATTAAAGTATTTGTTGCAATCGATGCCATCTCAAGAAGTTTCATTCTTACAGTTGTTAACGCTGGGTTTATATATCTTGCAACCTCTATGTCATCAAATCCTACTATAGAGATATCTTCTGGCACATTTAAATTAGCTTCTTCGATAGCCTGTATAGCCCCAATTGCCATGTTATCATTTCCACAAAATATTGCAGTAGGTATTTCCTTTTGGAGAAGTTTTTTTGTAGCATTATATCCTCCTTTGATTGTAAAATCACCTTTAACAATTAAATTATTTTCTACAGCAATTCCTGCATCTGTTAATGCGCTTTTATAAGCATTAAACCTTTCTATACCTGATAAGTTTTCGGATATTCCTACTATATGTGCAATTTTAGAATGTCCAAGTCCAATTAAGTAATTAGTAGCTTTATATGCTCCGTAATAGTTATCAGCATTTACAATTATACATTTATTATAAACTTCTTCATCTGATTTCACTGCCTGATCTAATAGTGCAACCCTACAACCAGAATTTATAATTTCTTTTATTTCTGACTCTCCATTTTTTTCTCCTATAAAGATTCCACCAGATACAGTTTTATTATAAAAAATTTCTTTTACTTTTTTATAATCCTTTTGTTTACTTACTATAGAAACAAGTACGTTGTAACCCATTTTGCTTGCATTTTCAATAACTGATCCGGTAAATGGTGTATAGTAAGAACTACTAGTAACCTGTCTACCGTTAGGATCCGCCTTCATGTCAATTATAAAAAGACCAATTATTCTATTTTTAACTCCTGCAAGCATTCTAGCAGATGCATGTGGTACATAATTATTTTCCTTTATTATCTGCTGAATTTTTTTTCTAGTTTCATCTGGTACATTATCATAATTATTAATTACCCTTGAAACGGTGCTTCTTGAAACTCCTGCAATCTTTGCAATATCTATACTATTCATTCCGCACCACCTTTTTAATTTTAAACGCGTGTTTATGATATAATAGTACAATAATATTTCACGCTTTTCAACTTATAATATATCGAGATTCTCTCAGATAACCATGTTTTAACATAATTTACTCCATTTACATCTCAATTGCTCTCTTTCTTACAGAATCGTTTACATTTTTTTATTAGAAATTAAAAGTATCTAATATGCATTTAGTGATAACAATTTAGTTTGATCAGTTATCTCATTTATTTAAAATTATCCTTTAACTGCGAAATAGTATAAGAAACTTTTGTTATGGCTTTAAAATTACTGTCAGATGATTAAAATAAATCATGGATAATGATTCTACTATCTTCTACAATATCATCTATTACAAAAGATTAAGGAGGGAAACCCTCCTTATATAGTTAATTCCCCATTTCTACTTCTATTTTATGTTCACATCCGTCACCAAATACAGGTAATATATATCCTTGTATAACTTTTCCATCCACTGTTATTACTTTAATACCTTTGCAAATATGTTTTGGATTACTTACTTTAATATTATATATATCGTCTCTATATGCTCTCTTAATCTCAAAACCATTCCACTCTTTTGGAATACAAGGATTTACACTAAGCCCATCATACTCAGGTTTTACTCCTAAAATAAATTGAGTAATTGCAAAATAGTTCCATGCAGCAGTTCCTGTAAGCCAAGAATTTTTAGCTTCACCTTGTCTTGCTGCATCGCGACCTGCCACCATTTGTGAATAAACATAAGGCTCGGTTCTATGAATCTCACTTATGTCTTCAATAAAGGCTGGAGCTATTTTTTTATATACATCATATGCCCTATCCCCTCTGCCTAAAACTGTTTCAGCGATCATTATCCATGGATTGTTGTGACAGAATATCCCAGCATTTTCTTTATAACCTGGTGGATAGGATGTAATTTCTCCAATGTTTACATCATACTTTGTATAAGCTGGTGTCAAAAGCATTGTTCCATATTTAGTATCTAATTTTTTCTTTACAGAATCTAATGCTTTTAAGGCTAAACCTTCTTCTACCCCAATGCCTGCCATTACACAAAAGCCTTGTGATTCGATATATATTTGACCCTCCGCATTCTCTTTGCTACCTACCTTATTTCCAAAAGCATCATATGCTCTTAAAAACCAGTCCCCATCAAAGCCTCTTTCTATAACAGTTTTCCTCATTTTATCAATGTGATTCTGCGCTATTGTAGCTTCTTCTATTAGGTCAAATCTTTTACATAACTCTACATATTCTGGTCCTATAAACACAAACATTCCAGCTATTAGAACAGATTCAGCAACCCTTCCATCTGGATCTCCAAATGTTTGAAAAGACTCATCTGGCTCAGTTGAAAAACAGTTTAAATTCAAACAATCATTCCAATCAGCTCTACCAATTAAAGGGATTCCATTAGGTCCAAGATTATTTACCACATGATAGAAAGAACGTTTTAAATGTTCCATAAGTGTATCTTTTATGCTTTCATCACAATTGAAAGCCACGAGCTCCCTTAGTATGCTAAAATCTCCTGTTTCCTTTATGTAGGCTGCAGTGCCTAATATTAACCATAATGGATCATCATTAAATCCTCCACCAACTTCGAAGTTACCCTTTTTAGTTAACGGTTGATATTGGTGATAAGCACCACCATCCTCAAATTGTGTTGCTGCTATATCTAGTATTCTTTCTCTTGCTCTGCCCGGAATTTGATGCACAAACCCAAGTAAATCTTGATTAGAGTCTCTAAATCCCATTCCTCTTCCAATTCCAGATTCAAAATATGATGCACTTCTAGACATATTAAACGTTACCATACACTGATAAGGATTCCATATATTAACCATACGGTTTAGCTTATCATCATCCGTTTTTATAGTGTATTTTGATAGTAAATTAAGCCAATATTTACTTAAAGCTTCTAATCCCTCTTCTACTTGAATATCCGTACTAAACCTTGATATCATATCTTTAGCAATAGTCTTATTAACAACTCCAGGACTTTCCCACTTGTCATCTTCCTTATTCTCTACATATCCAATTATGAAGATCAAACTTGCTTCTTCTCCAGGTTTAAGTGTTAATGTTTTACTATGTGATGCTACAGGTGACCATCCACTCGCTACAGAATTATTAGAAATACCGCTCATAACTGTTTGTGGGGAATCAAACCCATTATATAATCCTAGAAACGACTCTCTATCACTATCAAATCCATCTATATCCGTATTAACTGAGTAAAATGAATAATGATTACGTCTTTCCCTATATTCTGTTTTATGATAAATCACAGAATTATCTATCTCAACTTCACCAGTACTAAAATTTCTTTGAAAATTAGTCATATCGTCATAAGCATTCCATAAGCAGAACTCAATAAAAGAAAAAATCTTAATTTTCTTAGTAACATTTGATGTGTTTTTTATTTTAAGTTGGTTAATTTCTCCATGATACTTTAAAGGGACAAACATTAATTGCTCTACTTCAATGCCATTTCTTGCGCTTTTAATTTTAGTATAGCCAAGTCCATGTCTACATTCATAGGAATCTAATTCAGTTTTCACTGGCATAAATGATGGTGTCCACACTTCGCCACCATCATTTATATAATAATATCTTCCTCCACTGTCCACAGGCGCACTGTTATATCTATATCTAGTTAACCGTCGTAGCCGTGCATCCTTGTAAAAACAGTAACCACCACTAGTGTTTGAAATTAGCGAGAAAAAATCATCTGTTCCAAGATAATTAATCCATGGATAAGGAGTCTTAGGTGTAGTAATAACATACTCTTTTCTTATATCATCAAAATAACCAAATTTCATTGTTCATCCCCCCTATATTTGTACAATTCTATTTTATATAAGATATTTAAATATATCAATTATCATATAAGCTTCAATTAGCCCTAATCCTTACATTATATTCTATTAACACGCGTTTATGAGTTTTTTTACACCTTTTTATAATTATATAAAAAAATACAGAATACACCTTAATATATTCCGCTTAAATTATCATATTATTTAATTACATTACTTATTGACAATAAGTGTTATTTTGATTGAATATCATTTAATAAAATTATAATTTCACCAAAACCAATAAATAAAAACCCACTTATAAAGGAATAAAGCATAATTGCAATTGCGTATACCCATCTTAGGGGATTTGGATTTGTTGTTAGATTACTAGTTGGAGTAGTTAATAACAGTCCAAGAATTAAACCACCGAAAATTCCTACACCCATTATGATCTTTCCTATTAATTTAGTAGTAATTCCTATTTTATTTTTTTTGCCACATATTAGTGTATTATTACCTGATGATTTTTTTTGAATTTCTAAAATTTCATTAAGACTCGTCATATATTATTTCTCCTTTTGATTTGAATATAGGGTTATAAAAAATATAAATAAACATATCATCCCGAATAAATAGAAAATCCCAAACACCTTTCCTATTACATCTGCTGCACTTGCAAACGTATAATAGATCTCAGATAATACCATAAAAAATGTTCCAATAGACGCAATTAACGTTGCTGTTTTTAATTTCAAACTTAATCATCTCCCACAATTTGTATAAATACATATAAATAATTCTATAAATATACTTATAATCCTCTAATTTTAAGTAGAATATTTAAGATTTGTTATTAATAATAGTATATAAAATAAAAAAAATAGACTAACAAAATGTAGTCTACTTTAATACAAGATTATTTATTTTCTTTAAGATATGCCTCAAATTCATCTACTGTTGGATAAGAAGACTGTGTACCATATCTCGTAACACTAATCGCTGCAAAAGCTGTTGCTCTTTCTAAAGCCAACAATATATCCTTTGTAGTTACATAAAAATGTGCAAAGCAGCCAATAAATGAATCACCAGCACCTGACGTATCTATTGCATTAACTTTGTATGCCTCAACGAAATGCTCCTCTTTATTATTTATCCATAAGGCACCCTTGCTACCCATTGTAACAATTACATTTTTAACGCCTTTATTTGCAATGTAATGTGCTGCTTCTTTTATCTCATCTACTGTATTTACTTGCTTATTCGTTAAAATCCCCAATTCGCTTTCATTTGGTGCAAAAAAGTCACATTTACAAATATAGTTTAAATCAAGCTCTGGTACACAAGGAGCAGGATTTAGTAAGACCGGAATATGATTTTCATTTGCAAAATCTATGGCATAATAAACAGTTTCTAAACTAATTTCTAACTGCAGAACAATCAAAGAACATTTTTTCAATTGTTCACTTGCAGTATCTATATCCTTAGTTGATAAATCTTTATTTGCACCCTTAATAATCAAAATACTATTTTTAGAATTTTTATCAACAAAAATAGGTGCTACTCCACTTGCCTTATTTTTTTGAATTGTAACAAAATCAGTATTAATACCATTATCTTTTAAGTTTTTAATAGTGTTCTCACCGAAAAAATCGTCTCCAACCTTACTTACCATCATAACATCAGATTCAAATTTTGACGCTGCAATAGCTTGATTTGCTCCTTTACCACCGAACCCCATTTTAAAATCTGGTGCTTCTAAAGTTTCACCATCTTTTGGCATACGATCAATATAAGTTATTAAATCTATCATATTTGAACCAATAACTGCTATTTTCATTTATAAACCCTCCCCTGTGTACTCAAATACAAATATTATCTTTGATTTTATTATATTTTATCTTTTTCCTGTTATAACTTTAAATGTTCTTTGCTCTTGTGGTTTCAAATAAATTAAGCTACCGTTTTCTTTTGCCGCATTAAACCCTTCTGGTCTGCACGTTCCTGGCAAAACAAAAGCTGCAACCTTTTGATCTTCATTATATAATAACCATCTTGTAGCGTAATTAAAGTCTTTTGTTGAAAACTCAGTAAAAAATGTAAATCCTTCTGGTGAGGCCATTTCAAATGTTAAATTTTCTCCATATTTCTCTAAATTATCTGCAAAGAATACAATTTCAGGATCATACATCTCTGGATCATTTAATACATTTAATGACCCTGGGTGCTCTTTAAGCTCTTTATTATAAGCAAGCCAAACATCTGTAGGGTGAACATGAGCAGGAATTGATTCTCTAAGCATAAAAGCTTCATTAGGTAAAGTTTGAGTTAATTTAGCATTATCAACATATGCATAATTCATATGACACATATATTGTAGAGGCATATCTTGATACTCCGACAAATTTGTAACTGACATTTCTATACAAATATTTGATTCTCCTTTTCTTAAAGTAACACTAGGACTTGCTAAATAATGATCTCCGAAACCTTTAGCATATTCTGTATTACCTGCGATTTTTACAAAATCATTGTCAATCTCAAGCCATGAGTTATCCATTTTTGAACAAGCCATTTCACCATGTAAAAGATGAGTATCCTTGGGTGATGGACAACCATTAGCTAACAAACCCGAATGAAAAGCAAAGCAACCATATGTATCTACAATTTCATTCGCCTCCCGAGGAACCTTAAACATATTTTTCATTCTTAGATCATGACCATCAAATTCTAGTCCCCAAAGGATTTGTCCCATAAATGGAAGAATAGTTACCTTTCCTCTACTGTTACTTAATTCAATAACCTCAATATCTGATGGATACTTAAACAATGTTACTTCAAATTCTTCTGATTTATATATAACATACCTGTTTTGACTAAACATTTCTCTATTTAAAAATATTTTATTCATTACAATTCACTCCTTTATTTAATTGTTTGTTTTTCTTCAAAATCGTGTTAAACCTTTTCATTTCTGCATAAAAATATATACCTACTATAGTAAAACAAATCATTGGCACTACAAATGATAATTGCATTGATCCAAGAGAATCAGAAACAAGTCCCTGTATTGCTGGTATAACTGCTCCACCAATAATTGCCATTACAATGATTGCACCTGCTGTTTCTGTATGTTTTTTGTCTTCCACAGCATCCAAAGTTTTAGCATAAATTGTAGCCCAACAAGGACCAAACAAGAAACTTACTACAATAGCTGCATATACAGACGTAATATTAGGTGAAAGTGTAACATAAGCCAATGATAAACAACCTAATATTGAATATAGAAGCAATACTTTTGTAGCATGGAATTTACTCATCAAGAAATTAGCAACAACTTTACCTAGAAAAAAAGCTATAAAGCTATATATCATAAACGTTGAAGCACTTCTTTCATTTATACTTTTATCTAATGTTAATGCTAATCTAATAGTAAACGACCAAACAGTAGTTTGCATGCCTACATAGAAAAATTGAGCAATAATACCTTTTTTAAAGTTGTTATTTTTGATTAAATATTTTAATGTTTCTAATATACTTACCTTATTTTCGGCCTTACCTTTAGTGTTTTGTGGTTTACATTTAGGAAACTTAGTAATTGCAAACAAAATTAAAACTACTATTAAAATTAAAATAAGATATTTATAAGGTGCTAATGTATTCTGAAGAACTGATTCACCAAAATCTTTAGCTTGTTGCGGTGTCATTTTTGACATTTGCGCCTGCAATGATTCACCTTTACCAAATATTAAATATTTACCTAAAAAAACTCCTATAATTGATCCTAAAGGATAAACTGTTTGACTGATATTTAGACGAAGAGTTGCTTTATCTTTCGGACCAATCAGCGAGCTGTAAGTATTTGCTGAAGTTTCTAAAAAACTAAGACCAATAGCAAGAACAAAAATTGCTACCAAAAACATTGAATACGTTGCCATGTGTGATGCAGGAAAAAATAAAGAACAACCAACGATATAAAACCCAAGTCCCGTTAATATAGCTATTTTATAACTTGTTTTTTTAATTATGAGCGAAGCAGGAATTGCAATTAAGAAATATCCTCCGTAAAATGCACTTTGGACAAATGCACTAGCAAAATCGCTTAAGAAAAATACACTTTTAAATTGAGTAATTAATATATCATTTAAACTAGCTGCCGCTGCCCATAAAGGAAATAATAAGGATAATAAACTGTATTGAAAAATAGGCATTTTACTTAAATAACCATCTGGATATTGTTTAATATCTTTCATACGCATATAAATTTTCTCCTTTTTTTATATAATTTTTTAGAATGTTAAGCTGTTTTTCATAACAGCTTAACAAATTTTAGATTAAGCCTATTTTATAAGTTCTATTCCACAACTTGCACCTATTCTTGATGCTCCATTTTTTATCATATCTAACATTTCCTCTTTTGTGTGTATGCCTCCAGAAGCCTTAACTCCCATACTATTACCAACGGTTTCACGCATTAACTTAACATCATGTGCTTTAGCACCGCCTTTAGAAAATCCAGTGGAAGTTTTTACATAATCAGCACCCGCCTCTTTAGCTAAAACGCATGCTCTGATTTTTTCCTCGTCAGATAATAAACATGTCTCTATAATTACCTTAACTAATTTATCTCCTGAAGCTTCCACAATTTTCTTGATTTCTTCTTTTACATATTTATCATTACCTGATTTAAGTTGACCAATAGCAATAACCATATCCACTTCATCAGCACCATCAACAATAGCAATTTTTGTCTCATATACTTTAGATTCTATGGAACACGCTCCAAGTGGAAAACCTACCACTACGCAAACGTTAACATTAGAATCCTGCAATTGAACATGGGCAAGTTTAACCCAACTCGAATTAACACAAACCGATGCAAAATCATAAGTTTTAGCTTCCTCAATAAGTTTTAAAATTTCTTTTTCTGTTGCGTCTGGCTTTAACAATGTGTGGTCAATATATTTAGATGTTTTCATATGTTTACAACTCCTTGAATTTTGTTTATATCTGCATAATAGCATCTTTTTTAACAAATGTAAACTATTAATTTTACATTTGTTCTAAGTAATATTTTTAGATTACAAAATAAAACAAAAAAATAAAAAAACTACTTGATAATATCCAGTAGTCTCTTACTTTATAATTTTAAAAGTAATAATTTAGCAGTAAATTGATCTGTTACTAACGTATTAGCTATTTTAGATGTTAATGCAAAATGCAACGCTTCGATTTTTCTTTCTCCACCAGCCACTAAAATAGTTTGTTCCTTTTTTTTCAATTCATCTAACTCTATTCCAACTATTCTACTATTTATTTTTTCATCACATATCTCGCCTTTATTATTAAAAAAACGTGAACATACATCACCAACTGCGTTTTTCTTAATGCTCTCTATCTCTTCTTTATTAAAATAACCTAACCTAAACAATAAAGCGTCATCTTTAACTGTGCCTGTAGAAAAAATAGCAATATTTGCTTGTTTACCCATTTGTATTATTTGATTAATATGACTATCTTTTTCTGTGATTTTTTTAAGCTCTGGTGTATCAAATATAAGCGGCAAGGGAAGGGATCTTCCATTTGCATGAAATGCATTGGTAAATAATTTATTTATTTCAGATGCATATGTAGTAATATGTGTATGACTTAACCCACCTTTAAGTTGAACAACCTGAACGCCATTTAGTTTTTTTTCAACTAATTGCGTAGCTATTGAATACATAGTTGTTCCCCAACTTATTCCAATAA
Source organism: Clostridium frigoris (assembly GCF_018861865.1). Lineage (GTDB taxonomy): Bacteria > Bacillota > Clostridia > Clostridiales > Clostridiaceae > Clostridium_AD > Clostridium_AD frigoris. Next base: position 4,540 of record NZ_JAHLDV010000070.1, on the reverse strand, counting down.
TATCATCATCTTTAACAATATCGTTAAGATACTCGGCTGCAGCTCGGCCTATATGTTTTTTTATCTCATCATTATTATTTAATGGCGAATAGGCAATAATAACATTATTCAAATTATACTTTTCTTTTAGAGCAATTGATAAATCATCCGATATATTTGCAGGATCATTAATCTGAATAGTGACATAACCATGTTCCCTTGCGTAGTTTAAAAGTTTCGAAACTGTAGGTCTAGAAATACTAAGTAACTCTGCAATTTGGTTCTGACTATATTGTGATTCATAATACAATCTTGCAACATTTATACTCTGTCTATCCTTATTTTTTTCCATAATTTTAGTCTCCTATTATAATTTATAATATAGTAAAATATAGGATAATATTTTAAAATCCCATGATAATAGTATATTGTTCTTAAATTTAAATGTCAATATATCATACATAATTTCACTCTCAACTTTACAATTGTGCAAATAAGCTTTATTATAAAATCATAATCAAGTCTAAAAGGGGGTTTATTATTATGGAGTATCAAGACTTAGTTTCTAAAGCGATCGACGCAAGAAAAAATTCTTACTCTCCTTATTCTAAGTTCAAGGTTGGGGCGGCTGTATTAACTTACGACGGAAAGATATATTCAGGGTGTAACATAGAAAACGCTTCCTATGGCGCAACTAATTGTGCAGAAAGAACTGCAATATATAAAGCAGTATCCGAAGGATACACTACTATTAAAGCAATTGCTATAGTCGGAGTTGAAAATGATTATACTTATCCTTGTGGTATTTGTAGACAAGTGATAGCAGAATTTGCATCAGTTGATACTAAAATAATACTTGGAAAAGGTGAAACTGAGTATTTAGTTAAAACATTAGATGAGATATTACCAGGTGCTTTCACTAAAAAAGATTTAGGTAAATAATAACGATAAAAAAGGAGATTTAAAATGAATATTGCTAAACTTATTGATCATACTGAATTAAAACCAGTTGCAACAAAAGGACAAATTCTACAATTAATAGAGGACGCTAAAAAAAACAATTTTGCTTCAGTTTGTGTAAATCCAATATGGGCAAAAGTTGCTAGCCTAGGCTTAAAAGATAGTGAGGTTAGTGTGTGTGTTGTTATAGGATTTCCACTGGGCGCAAACACAACTGAAACAAAAGCATTTGAAGCAAAGGATGCAATTAAAAATGGAGCAACTGAAGTAGATATGGTTATTAGCATTGGTGAACTAAAGGATAAAAACTACGCTTACGTAGAGCAAGATATTAAAGCTGTAGTTGAAGTTGCAAAAGGAAAAGCATTAGTTAAAGTGATTATTGAAACTTGCTTATTAACTAGAGATGAAAAAATAAAAGCTTGCCAAATCGCTAAAAAAGCAGGTGCAGATTTTGTGAAAACATCAACAGGATTTTCAAAAGGTGGAGCTACTGTAGAGGATGTTAAATTAATGCGTGAAACTGTAGGTAAAGAGATGGGCGTAAAAGCTTCCGGTGGTATTCATACCAAAGAAGAAGCTATGCAAATGGTTGAAGCTGGCGCAACTCGCATTGGGACAAGCTCAGGTATTGCAATTATTTCTTAGATATAAAAAGGATTTTAAAATAAAAAGCATGTAGATTTGTATTTATGATTTTAATAACTATAAATACAAATCTAAATACAAAATATTTTTAAAATCATAAAAATGTTTTATATTTAGATTATAAATATTGTAATCGTTATATGATTTTACTATATTAAACTAATGATAATCAAGGGGTGTATCATCTAAATGAAATATATTATTGGAATTTTCGGGTTAATTGTTGTCTTAGGACTTGCATGGATTACTAGTACTGATAAAAAAAAGGTGAAATATCGTCCTATCGTTATAATGGTTATTCTTCAATTCATACTCGGTTTTATCTTACTAAATACTGGTGTTGGTAGTATTCTAGTCGGTGGAATCGCAAATGGTTTTCAATTATTACTTAAATGTGCTGGCGAAGGCGTAAATTTTGTATTTGGTGGATTAGTTAACGCAAATCAATTTACATTTTTTATAGGTGTGCTTTTACCAATAGTATTTATTTCTGCTTTAATTGGAATTCTTCAACACTTTAAAATACTTCCGTTTATAATTAAATATATAGGCCTCGGCTTAAGTAAAATTAACGGTATGGGTAAACTAGAATCTTATAATGGTGTAGCCGCTGCTATTCTTGGTCAATCAGAGGTATTTATTTCTGTAAAAAAAGAACTTGGTCTATTACCAGAGCATAGACTTTATACCCTTTGTGCATCAGCTATGTCAACAGTATCTATGTCGATAGTTGGTTCATATATGGTTCTTATAAAACCTAGATATGTTGTAACAGCCCTTGTTTTAAATTTATTTGGTGGATTTATTATATCTTCAATTATAAATCCATACACAGTGACTGATGAGGAAGATATCTTAGTGATTCAAGAAGAAAAAAAACAATCATTCTTTGAAGTCCTTGGTGAATATATTATGGATGGATTCAAAGTAGCTGTCATAGTTGGAGCAATGCTTATTGGATTTGTAGCTATAATTGCTATGATTAATATGATTTTTAAAGGCATTTTTGGTATTTCTTTTCAAAATTTACTTGGATATATATTCTCACCCTTTGCAATTTTAATGGGTGTGCCTTTCAGTGAATCAATACCTGCAGCAAGTATAATGGCCACGAAATTAGTATCTAATGAATTTGTTGCAATGACTAGTTTAGCTACTATACATTTAACAACGCGAACAACAGCTATTGTTTCTGTATTTTTAGTTTCTTTTGCTAATTTTTCATCCATTGGAATTATTTCAGGAGCAGTAAAAGGTCTCAATGAAAAACAAGGAAATGTTGTAGCTAGGTTTGGATTAAAGCTACTATTTGGTGCAACACTCGTAAGCATATTAACAGCAACTGTTGTTGGTTTAATTGTATAATATGAACACCTAATAAAATTAATGTATTTATAAAATTCAAATAAAAAGGATGGTAATAAAATGAGAATGGTAGATGTAATCTCAAAAAAACGTGATGGTAAAGAATTAACAACTGAAGAAATCAATTTTTTTATAGAAGGTTATACTAAAGGAACTATTCCTGATTACCAAGCAAGTTCCCTCGCAATGGCTATTTATTTTCAAGATATGAATGATCGTGAGAGAGCTGATTTGACTATGGCAATGGTTAATTCTGGAGAAACTATTGATTTATCAAAAATTGAAGGCATAAAAGTAGATAAGCACTCAACTGGCGGTGTAGGTGATACAACAACATTAGTACTTGCTCCCCTTGTTGCTGCTTTAGATATACCTGTTGCTAAAATGTCTGGACGAGGTCTTGGGCATACTGGTGGAACAATTGATAAATTAGAATCTATTAGTGGCTTCCATGTAGAAATTACAATAAGTCAATTTATTGATTTAGTTAATAGGGATAAAGTTGCAGTTGTTGGTCAAAGTGGAAACTTAACTCCGGCAGACAAAAAGCTATATGCTCTTCGTGATGTAACTGGAACCGTAAACTCAATTCCACTCATAGCTAGTTCTATTATGAGTAAAAAAATTGCAGCCGGAGCAAATGCAATAGTACTTGATGTTAAAACGGGTGCAGGGGCTTTTATGAAAACAGATAAAGATGCAGAAAATCTAGCACATGCTATGGTTGAAATTGGTAATAACGTAGGAAGGAAAACCATGGCTATAATTTCTGATATGTCTCAACCTTTAGGCTTTGCAATCGGTAATGCACTTGAAGTAAAGGAAGCTATTGATACATTAAAAGGAGAAGGCCCTGAAGATTTGACAGAGCTTGTCTTAACTCTTGGAAGTCAGATGGTAGTCCTTGCTAAAAAAGCAAATACATTAGAAGAAGCAAGAAAAATGCTTATGGACGTAATAAAGAATGGCAAAGCAATAGATAAATTTAAAGTTTTCATTAAAAACCAAGGTGGAGATTCATCAATTGTAGATAATCCTGAAAAATTACCCCAAGCTAAATATAAAATTGATGTTCCTGCACTAACTAGTGGTGTTGTATCTAATATGGTAGCTGATGAAATTGGTATTGCTGCGATGCTCCTCGGTGCAGGCAGAGCAACAAAAGAAGATAAAATTGATTTGGCAGTAGGACTTATGCTACGCAAAAAAGTTGGCGACAAGATAGAAAAAGGTGAGCCCCTTGTAACTATATATTCAAATCGTAAAAATATAGAGGATGTAAAAGCAAAAATATATGAGAATATTTCAATTAGTGATCATGCAACTAAGCCAATGTTAATTCACGAAGTTATTACAAAATAACTCCATATTAGGCGAGGGTGTAAATTATTTTGTGTATTCTCTTTCTTTAAGCAAAATAATTGAATTATTTAATTATGAAAAACTGTTAATATAGTTTATAGATATTGTTACTTTATAATTACTTTTCAGTATATGATTTCCATTTATAGCTATTAATATACCCTCTAAATATTAGGTTAGGGCAGTGTTGAGATGTGAATTGAGTCGTTATTGAAGAATAATACAT
>NZ_JAHLDV010000069.1 GCF_018861865.1 Clostridium frigoris | reverse complement strand
AATATGTATCTTTGAATCCAATAAAAGAAGAAGAACTTCTTATTATAGAAGAGTCATCGTCATAAAAATGTTAGAAATAGAAATTGCGACAACTATGTTGACAAACTCCGACAACAAGTGGGGCAAACCTACGGACAATTTTTAAGTAAAACAAATGATTTAGAAAAAAGAATTTTCTTAATGAATATTTTTAATACAAATCGTACACTATTTTATAAATTGATGTGTGATCATATCGTAGAATTTATGCCAATCGTTTATGATCCAACTGTTGCAGATTCAATTGAACAATATAATGAACTATTTGTAAAACCACAAGATGCAGCTTTCTTATCAATTAATGAACCAGAAAATATTAAAGAAAGTATAGAAAATGCAGCAGGTGGTCATGATATTCGTTTAATCGTAGTAACAGATTCTGAAGGAATATTAGGTATGGGAGATTGCGGAGTAAATGGTGCGGATATAGCTATTGGTAAATTGATGGTGTATACTGCAGCAGCTGGTATCAATCCTAGTCAAGTGTTGCCTGTTTCTATTGATAACGGAACAAATAATAAAGAATTACTCAATAATCCACTTTATTTAGGAAACCGTCACAAAAGAATTTATGGTAAAAAATATTATGACTTTATTGATCAGTTTGTTAAAACTACTACCAAACTATTTCCTGAATTATTAATTCATTGGGAAGATTTTGGTCGCTCAAATGCTGCCACTATCCTAGAAAAATATCAAGATAAAATTACAACATTCAATGATGATATCCAAGGAACAGGTATTGTTGTTTTAGCAGGCGTATTGGGTGCATTGAACATTTCTAAAGAAAAGTTAGCTGACCAAGTTGTAATGACATTTGGTGCAGGTACTGCAGGTGTTGGAATTGCAAACCAACTACTAGATGAAATGATTCGTCAAGGAGTACCAGAAGAAAAAGCTCGTAAGCATTTCTATATGGTAGACAAACAAGGTGTGTTATTTGAAGATACAGAAGATTTAACGCCTGGTCAAAAACCATTTGTTAGAAGGCGCTTAGAATTTGCAAATGCAGATGAATTAACTAACTTGGAAGCAGCAGTCAAAACAATTCATCCTACAATCATTGTTGGTACTTCTACTCAACCAGGTACATTTACTGAAAAAATCATGAAAGATATGGCGGCTCATACTGCTCGTCCAATCATTTTCCCATTATCAAATCCTACAAACCTTGCTGAGGCAACAGCAGAAAATTTGATTAAATGGACAGATGGTAAAGCTTTAATTGGTACAGGAATTCCTGCTGAAGATGTTGAATACAAGGGAGTTACGTATCACATTGGTCAAGGAAACAATGCGTTAATGTATCCAGGGTTAGGTCTTGGAATTATTGCTTCAACTGCTACTCGCGTGAATAGTGAAATGTTATCACAAGCAAGCCATGCTTTAGGAGGAATTGTTGATTCTAGTAAACCAGGTGCAGCAATATTACCACCTGTAGCTAAATTAGCTGAATTCTCACAAATAATAGCCGAAATTGTAGGTCAAAGTGCAATAGATCAAAACCTAAATTGTGAACCGATTTCAGATATCAAAAAGGCAGTAGCAGATGCTAAATGGGATCCTAAATATGTTCCATTAGAAATAAAATAAAAGTATAAAAAAAGGACCTGTTGCTAGATTTCTCTAACCTCAGGTCTCTTAATTCTTGTACTGCTTCTATTTTTCTCCAAAAATATTCTACCATATTTTTATGTTCATTGTTCTAAACTATTATATATTTTTAGTTACTTAACAACATCTTTATAGTTATCAATATAAAAAATTACACAACCACAATTAGGACAAACTGCTGCGTGAGGTTTACCATACGTAGCATTTAAAAAGAACTTGCCTTTTTTTGAAATTGTAATTCCACCATAAGATTCCACTTTGAAATCTTCTATCATTTCAGTCTGACATTGATTACATATTTTTTTCATCTTATAATCCCCCTCATGAATCTATTAACTATCTTCATTTTATATCACTATCGCACCAATTCATTATACAAGTTCGTTATAAAACATATATTTAACTATAACATAATTACTATAAATTATGTATATTTACAACGGTTTAAAAATGTGTAATAGCATCAATATATAACCTTCACATCATTAAATATGGGGATAGTTTTTTTATCAGCGTCGATATTTTGGTAATAATTTAATTTATTGCAATATTTAGTTTAAAAAGTTATAATACAAATGTTATAACTTCTACACTAACGGTAGAGTTTTGTTAAAAGAATTCAAAATACAAAAGAAAAAATTGTATTTTCAAAGGGGGTGAAAATATTAAAAGATACTCTACAAATCAAATAGTAAGGATAGCTATGTTTAGCACTATTTCTTTTATACTAATGTTCATAAGTACTAGTCTACCTATGTTTCCTAGTTTTTTAAAGGTTGACCTAAGTGAAATACCTGCGGTTATTATGTTGCTAACGGGTGGAGTCTACGAGGCAGTATTTGTTAGTCTAATAAAAAACATTTTACATTTTCCGTTTTCATTAACAGCTGGTGTTGGTGAATTAATTAATTTTATAATATCATTTTCTTTTATTATACTTATTTATTTCTTTAATAAAAAAAATAAAAAATTAAAAATAAGTCTATTGTTTGCTACAATCATAATTGGTATTCTATCTGCATTCATAAACTACTATATAATGTTTCCATTATACAGTACCTTATTAGGAGTTAATAAACAAATGATTCTTAGTTTAGCGGCCTCTTTCAACCCGTTTATAAGTAATTTAAGTCTATACCTTACTTTAATTATTATTCCATTTAATCTAATTAAGTTTACCATCGTCTCAGTATTATGCTATAATTTACTACCTAAAATTAAGGGAGGGTTAAATAAATGAATAATTTTTCAATTTATGAAGAAATATTTAAAAGTAGTAACGAAGATTTCATCAAAATGTCTAATAAAGAGTCGGACAAAACACTTTCTATACCAAACATTAAATATGAATCCAAAGTTGCAAATTTAGCAAAAATGTGTTTTTTGATGGAAAGCGTAGTACTAAATAAAAAAAGAGAAGGCACCATATATGCAGGTTTTCAAAAAATATCTAGAGCAAGTAAAATTTGGGATAGATTTCTTCAAATGGCTGATAATGTAGATAAAATATATATATTTGGAGAAAAAGATACTACACTAAAGTCCCACCGTAATATAGAGTTCATTTATTTACCTCACAATCATAAACTAATAAAAGAATGGTTTTTAGTGATGGATATAAAATTTGGTAAAAATATGATGGTGGCATATGATTTAGATGGTTTTGGAACTTTGGAGATAGAAGAAGATAGAAACTTCAAGGGTGTAAAAACTTTTAATATAAAAAATATTGATGATACAATAAAGCTATTAAAAACTATAATATAATATTTAATATATTGAATAAACCTTATTAATTATTTTATAATTAATAAGGATAACCTATAAAACACAAAAATATAAGAAGAATAATTTAAGATGAAAAGGTAAATATTGTGATGAGCAGTAGTTACCTTTTATTTTGGTTCGAGTAACGTGGGTGTCACTACTCCCTAGCAAATTCTCTTCTCTCATAAAATCCCAAGGGGGACATGATCAAATTGTAACCACAATTTGTTTTGCTAAATACCCGTATAATATATTACTTGTGAACTCTTACAAATAATAGTTTATATATTTGAATAAGAATTAAAGGCATAAATGATAGTCCATATATTATAGCACGTTGATTTAAAGTTAAAGGCGATACTTCAAAAACTCCCATTAGTGGCTTAAAGCTTAAAACAAATTCTAAAAGCAAATACCCTAATATAGTGGCAATCCATAAATATCCATTTGAGAAAACACCTATTTTAAATATGGATTCTCGAGACCTACAATTAAACCCATGGAGCAGTCTTGATAAACACAGTGTTGCAAATGCCATTGTGCTTGCAGCTAAAGTATTACCGGTTGATAATCCTATATGGAATGATGTCATTGTACCTATTGCAATGAGTAATCCTTCAATTAGTACTTCTATTGAAAATGATTTATTTAATATAGGTGAATTTATATCTCTAGGTTTTTCGTTCATTATATTTTTATTGTGAGGCTCAAGACCTATTGCAATAGCTGGGAGACTATCTGTAACAAGGTTGATGAACAGAAGGTGCACTGGGGCAAAAGGCATTGGAAGTGCTGTAAGTGAAGTATAAAGTACTGATATTACAGCAGCTGAATTTCCAGATAATAAAAATTTAATAGAATTTTTTATATTTGAATATATGCTCCTACCATTGGAAATTGCCTTTACAATGGTAGAAAAATTGTCATCCATAAGCACTATAGCAGCAGCATCTTTAGCAACCTCAGTACCCGTTATTCCCATGGCAATACCAATATCCGATTGTTTTAAAGCAGGTGCATCATTTACTCCATCACCGGTCATCGCTACAATATTTCCTCTTTCCTGCCATGCTCTTACTATTCTTATCTTATGCTCAGGTGATACCCTTGCATATACAGAAATATTCTCTACCTTAATTTTAAGCTCTTCATCATTTAAAGAGTCAAGCATGTAGCCTTCTATAGCTTCAGATTCGTTATTTAATATACCTATTTGCTTCGCTATAGCAGAAGCAGTTATCTTATGATCTCCAGTTATCATTACTGGTTTAATTCCCGACCTAATACAGTCTGCAACCGCTACTTTAGATTCTAGTCTTGGAGGATCCATCATAGAAATTAGGCCTACAAATATTAAGTCATTTTCATCTTCAATACCAATTGTTTTTCCATTTTCTATTTCTTTATAAGCAAAGGCTAAAACCCTTAGTCCACTTTGTGAAAATTCCTTATTTACTCTTTCAATTTCTTTTTTACCATCCTCAGTCAGAATTTTAACTCCATTTGATGTAATAATCCTCATTGTTCTTAATAAAAGCACATCGAGTGCACCCTTGGTTATCATAAAGGTTTTGTCTTTACGTTTATTTGCTGTACTCATTAGTTTTCTATCAGAATCAAATGGCACCTCAGAACTTCTTGGATAGTCTTTTCTAATATCCAGCTCATCTAAATCATATATTTCACCTAAGTTTACAAGTGCAACCTCGGTAGGATCTCCAATTTCCTTATCTTTAACTGTTATAGCATCATTACATAATAACGCCATTAATACAAGATTCTTTTCCAATAGCTTATCATGGTCAAGTTCATCATGAGCCAGTACTTTTTCATCAACATATACCTTTTGTACAGTCATTTTGTTCTGTGTTAACGTTCCAGTTTTATCTGAGCATATTACTGAAATACTTCCCAAACTTTCAACTGCATGAAGCTTTCTTACAACTGCATTTTCACGAGACATTTTTTGGGTTCCGATGGCAAGAACTATTGTTACGATTGAACTTAATGCCTCAGGTATTGCAGCCACAGCAAGTGATACAGCAAACATGAAAGAATCAATAATTGCATAACCTCTAAATATATTAAGGGCTAGAATAAGTGCTGATATTACAATTATGACAAAGGCTAATTTTTTTCCGAAATTGTCTAAATTAACTTGCAATGGAGTCTTTTTTTCTTTTGTACTTTCTAAAAGGTTAGCTATTTTACCTATCTCTGTTTTCATACCAATGGATGTAACTAAAATTACTGCTCTTCCATAGGTTACAAAGCTTCCCGAAAATACCATATTTATTCTATCGCCAATAGCTACATTCTCACCATTTACTAGATCAGTTATTTTTATAACACTTTCTGACTCACCTGTAAGTGAGCTTTCATTTATCTGAAGACTGTAGTTTTCAATTATTCTTCCATCGGCCCCTACATAGTCTCCTGCATCTAAATACAAGATATCTCCGACAAGCAATTCTTTTGAATCAATTTCCAGCTTCTGACCATTTCTTAAAACCTTGGCTTTTGGAGAGGAAAGGGCCTTAAGGCTTTTCAAAGATTGTTCCGCCTTAATATGCTGAACAGTTCCTAGTATTGCATTTATAATAACAACCACAAGTATAACAATTGTACTCTCAAACTTGCCAAGAAAAGCTGATATAACTGCGGCAGCTAAAAGTATTAATACTAAGAAGTCCTTAAACTGCTCTAAAAATATCTGCATGTGGCTTTTCCTAACGCCTTCAGTTAATTCATTAAAGCCTTGTTCTTCTCGCCGTTTTTCTATTTCAATGTCATTTAGTCCTTTCCCATTAACACCAAGAATTCTCATCACTTCTTCAGATGTTTGTTTATAAAATATATTCATTATTATTCCCCCCTAAATTTATGCTTACTTTATTATTACCAAAGATGTACTAGTTAACACACTAATTATAATATGTTTTTTATTATTTACTTCTATCGTGTAGATTCCTTTGGTATAGGTAAAACTTATTAATTTTAATACCGGGGTAAAAATAAAAGACTCTAAAACTGGTGTTTGTTCCAGTTGTAGCGTCTCACTAAACTTTAGAAATTATCAAATCCAAGATTTAATCGGTGGTGATAATAATATTTTGTATAATGTGGTCTGGACAGCCCCCTAATTTATAATATACATATTTTAAAGATGTGTGCCTGACCCCTTGTTAAACACCAAAATATCTATAAGTCATTAAAATCATGCCTTATAGATATTTATTTTTAGAACATATTCATTTCATTCTTCATAATAATTTCATTAACTTCATTAACTAGATCATCAGTACTTGATTGTCCCATTACTCTTGGTTCAATATCATCAGCAATTTTATTCATACTATCATCATTTGAAATACCATTACTTTTTTCTATTTTTTCTAAATTATTCTCATACATAATTTATCCTCCTTTTCACTATACAAATTACACTGTATTTATTCAATGCATTAATATTATATCCATTATGTTATAAAAATATTTTATAAAAATTGGCCACATCAAGATATGTCATTAATAATTTATTATTTTACGGTATTATCAATTTTTTTAATAGCTTTGTTAAAATAATCCTCATCTACCCCATAGCCTATAAAATACCCATTCATATGTTCTATAGTTAAATTTGCTATATTATTAAATAAAAATCCATCATAGAAATCATTTATTGGTTTAATATATTCTATCTTCGTAACCACCGGTTCATTGACACATCTATATCCATCCCATCTTAATTGAATTTCAAATTTTATATCATATGTAGCTCCTTTGATTAATTTTTCATTTAAATATATTTCTTTAAAGCTATTTTTAATCGTTAAGATTCGAGTATAATATTGTTTATTTAACTTACCTTTTGAACTTTCTAGTATTTTACATTGAATTGTTAATATCATATTTTGTTTTTTTAACATTGGTAACAGCTCCTTGTTAATTAGCAAACAGAATGGCAGCGTATGCGGTCGTATTTACTTATTAATCTTAATATATTTTATTACTTATTTTGAATCTGACTATAACAAAATACCTCCAAATAAAATAGTTAATAAAGTTCTTTTAAATTAAATTATCTATACCATTAACCGTAGTTTGTTCATTGTCATTAATAGGAATAACTATGCATTTTTGGCCATTAATTACTTGAGATTTTATTTGAGATACTTTTTCTGGTTTTACTTGTAGTATAACATCATAATCAGTGTTAACATTATTATCTTGTGCAAATGCATCTGGAACTTTCTCTAAATTAGTTTCTAAAGTTTCTTCTAAATCAGTTTCAAAGGCTTCTTCTAAAATCACATTGTCATCGTTAACTTCTGTAGACAGGTTAGTTTCATTATCTATAGTATTATCTTGCTTAACTTGATCAAGTCTTGCCTGAAGTATTTCCACTTCTTTATGAAGGCGTTCTTCCTTTTTTCTTTGCACATTTGCCTTAAGAGCCTTTGCGTCAATTAAATTTTTAGCTAAAGTGATATCATCACCAAAGTTCTCTACATAGGAATTTTCAATCAAAGTTGTAATTTCGCTTGGAACTTCACTTTCTATTAAAAGGTTTTGTATATCCTTCTTTGTTAAGCTTATAGGTTCACTATCTGCCTCATCATTTAGCTCATTGTATTCTTCTATCATAGTGCTTAGGTTTTCTTGTATATCCATAAAAATCTTATCAGCTTTATCATCACCTTCGCTAAAAGAATCTTTAATAATTGATTGGAATGTTTCCTTTTGCACCGTAGCCGTTTGTTTTGAGAGGCACCCTAGAACATCTTCCATTAATTCAGTATGTGTATCCTTCGCATTTTTTGTGTAATACATAATAGAGTTAACATCTGCACTACGATCAATAAAAGCAGGAAACACAAAACCATTAGTTGGGGACTCGACTACCCAATCTCTAATACGTGCTTTTATTTTGTTTTGCTCTTCAAAGTATCCAAGACCAGGCTCGGAAAGTGAAACTGGACATATTGCACATAACACATATTCATATACTTCTTCAGATTCATCTATCTTTATATTATCTCTAGTTTTGCTAATAACATCATAAGCATCATGAAAAAAGAGTATTAAAAAATTACCAGTGTAATCATAATTATCTATAATCAAATTATAAAGATTATCAAGATAAGCATCATCTTTTAATTGACTGTTTTTAAGCTGCATAAGCGAAATTTGTCTTTCACTTGTAAAATCTTCATCAACTTCAAAGTTAAGTTCTAAAATATTATTTCCAATAGTGCCAGACAATACTTTTTTAGCAATTTCTAAATATTTAAAGTATTCATCATCATCTAAATTTAAAAAGCTTTCTCTAAATTTTAAAATAGTATGTTTTTCTCCATTAACATAGCATCCACAAACTTTAGTGAAGGTGCATTGTTCTTTTTTAAAACGTCTTTTTAACTCAAGTATATCTTTTCTTCTCATTTATAAACTCCTCTATTTATAGACAAACCTTACGTAAATTTATAGTTTAAATGGTTTGTCATTAATATTTTTTATTTATAGCTATAATTAATATATTATCATTATTAATTATAGTATTTTTTTTACATAAAATAAAGTATATATATTAATCAATTTCTCGTACTCAATAATAATATTAATAATTAAATAATAATTATTATAAATTAGTTGAATCTTACAACAACATAGAATATAATATATCTAATAATATGTATTAAAAGGAGTTATAAAATGGAAAATAATAATAAATTGGAATCGCTTCGCAAATTTAATTTAATTATGGGATTTTTACACTTTATCCAAGGAGCACTTATGTTATTTTTTGCTTTAACAATTGAAAAGGTCATTGCCTTTAAGCTTCCAGTATATTCAAATTTTTTAAAATTTGACACTACCACAATGAGACTGGTAACTGACAATCAAAAGATATTTGATGTTCCATTTGCTATAGGTGTCTCGCTTTTTTTATTAATATCTGCACTATTTCATTTCTTAATTGTAATGCCTAAGATAAATGATGTTTATAATCGTAATATAGAAAAAGGGATGAATCCATTTAGATGGTATGAATATTCCATTAGTTCCTCTTTAATGATAACTTTAATTGCCTTATTATTTGGTGTATATGATATTGGTCTTTTAATAGCAATATTTGTTTTAAATGCTTCAATGAATTTATTTGGCCTACTTATGGAAAGAATAAACCAATATACAAAAAAGACAGATTGGTATGCATTTATATTTGGATCTATCGCTGGTTTTGGGCCTTGGATTATAATAGTTATGTATGCATTTGGTAATTCAAACTTAGATAAAGTACCATGGTTTGTTTATGCAATCTTTGCTTCATATTTTATATTCTTTAATTTATTTCCTATTAATATGATTCTACAATATTTAAAGATAGGAAAATGGAAAAACTATATCTATGGGGAAAGAGGTTATATAATCCTTAGTTTAGTAGCTAAATCAATATTAGCATGGCTTGTTTTTTCAGGTGTAATGCAGCCACAATAATATAATATTAAGATGTAAACTAAGAGTTCAATAAACTGTCTAGCTTTAAGTGCATAACAAGAACATTACAACAGTTCCCTCCATAATATATAATGTATTTATATATTATGGAGGGAAGGCTTTGAGCAAATTCAATAAGGAAATGTTACACGTTAATTTTGGCTTGGGAACAGGTGAAACAAAACCAATTATTCCTAGGAAATATACCCTTACTCATTCAGATGTTACCGGAGAATTATTTTTGACTATTGCAGCAAAATATGATTATGATAAAATCACTGACATGAGAGATGAAGTGCTGGCAGAATGGATCATGGTTAATAATGAGTACGCACTGATGGTTAATGTTATGGTAGATAAAGAAAAGAACCCAATAATGTCAGCGGTACGCAATAGCATTTTCATAAAAGAATTACCGCTAGCACTTTCGGCAATTAGATATGGAGATAGAGAATTTTTCAGAGAAAATCCATCTTTAGATAAAGCCCCTATTTATGTGAAATTTAATTCTGTATATCCTATGTTTAATCGTTTAGAACTATGGGGAACGCCAAAAGATTATAAATTACCAAATCCACTTCTCACATGAAATCCCCGGGTGAACATAACAAATTGTAACTACAATTTGTTTTGCTATTTTTTCATAAAAAAGTAGCTATTAAATATATATTTAATAGCTACTTATATATTATTTTTTAACTTGTTTAATTAATGGCCATTTGTCAAAGAAAGTGTTCAGATATAGAAATGGCATCATAAATACAAATTGTCCAGCGATTACGCCAAGAGTTGCATAACCGAGTCCCATATCATTGCCTCCAAATGGAAGCATTTTATAAACCTTCATCCATATTAATCCCATGATAGTTCCAACCACTAATACAATTGCAAGTCTTATCAAAAATCTTGATCCTGAACTTTTAATCTTATCTTCTCCAGGATAATCGAAAAATTGGTGATGCCATAAAAGAGCTGTAGTGACAATAGATAAAACCAATGAAGCAATTACAAGATCTACCGGTTGTCCGTTAAGAAGATCCATTGGCTTAAGAACTACTCTCAAAATACCTCTAATTACGAACGCTCCTACCAAAGAAATAGAGATACCAATTAAACCTTTCCATGGTTGCCTTTTTGTAAATAATTTATAAGGGTATTGCTCTCCACCTATTCCAGGGAATAAAAATAGGAATATAAAAATTTGGCAGAAGGCTAATACTGATGGCCAAGATCCCATAGGTGTAATAATTGCAGCTTCTCCACCTAATTGTAATTTTAAGAAACTAGGAATAACCATTGCCATCCATACAAGTATTGCAAAAACTGTTGTTGTCATCATAACACCAAATCCATCTAAAGGGGCAGCTATTTTACCTGCGAAAGGCCATTTCTCGAATATTGATACAATTGGAATCTGACAAATAAGTACAGGCACTGCATAGAAGTTAGCTGCAGCCCATCCTTCTGTAGCAAGTAAAACTTGTGCCCCAGTCTGAGGAATGAACATAGTAGCTAAGTTAAATGGCTTCCACCATATTCCTAAAAAACCTATCATAACAAGCATAGCTACTGCACCAAGTGAGAATGCTATAGCAGCATATCTTAACCCAGCACTAGGTTGCTTTTTACCCTTTGCATATTTACCATAGTTACCAAATAATAGAGTAAGCCATACCCATGAATTAATAGACATCCAGAAAAAAGTTCCTTCTGTAACATCTTTAATATATTGGCTTGCTGCAGCTGCATCTACTTGTGCGAGTCCTACGCTAGCCAAACTACTTATAATACCCTTTACAATAAGTCCCCAGATAGGCCATCCTATGCAAGCAATTAAAAAAGTTATAACTACTGCAACCAATCCACTAACCAGTGGATTCTTGAATCGTCTTTCTACATTAAATTCCATATAATACTCTCCCTTCATCTATTCCATAAATCCATTACAAATATATAATATCTTTAGACATGATATATACATTTATTATTAAAATTCATTCTCTATATAAGCATATTATATTTCCATTTCCTTAACATCAGTAGCTATTATTAAATCAGCATCAGTGCACTTTATTACTTCATCAACAGTTAAACCTGGTGCTACTTCGATTAATACTAAGCCCTTATCTGTAACTTTCATAACCGCTTTATCTGTAATTATAATGTCAACACATTTTGCAGCGGATAAAGGTAATGCACATTTCTTTAACACCTTTGAATTACCTTTTTTATCATTATGACTTAAAGCGGCTATTACACATTTTGCTCCTACTAAAAGGTCCATAGCGCCTCCCATACCTGGTGCAAAGATTCCCGGTATCATCCAGTTCGCAATATTCCCTTCTTGGTCACACTCTAAGGCACCCAAGGCAGTTATATCAACATGTCCTCCTCTTATTATTGCAAAGGAAAGATCCATATCAAATGTTGATGCACCTTTCAATAAAGTAATAGGGGCTCCACCAGAGTTTCCTAAATCCGGATCAGATTCTCCTATTTTAGGAGTTGGTCCAAAATTCAAAGCTCCATTTTCTGCTTGAAGTATTACTTTAACTCCATCTGGCAAATAGTTTGCAGCCATATTAGGTATTCCGAATCCTAAGTTAGCAACCATTCCATCTTTAAATTCTTTTGCGATTCTTCTTGCAATTATTTCTCTACCATCCATCTTATTAACCCTCCCTATTTCATTTTTTTAGTTCTTATCCATAAATCTTCAAAATATTTTCCTCTAGCTTCTAAAGAATCGCCTTTAACTATTATGTCCACTAATATACCCGGTGTTCCAACACTATCAGGTGCTATCTCACCTGCTTCAACAATTTCATCCACTTCAGCTATAACTAAATCAGCGGCAAGTGCCATAATTGTATTTGTTCCTTTAGTTGTACCTCTATATTGAATATTTCCAAGCTTGTCAGCTTTATAACCTTTGATTATGGCAACGTCAGCTTTTATTGGTGGATAAACCAAATATTCTTTTCCGTCTATCACCATTTTTTCTCTACCTTCTTCAAGAACAGTTCCCACTCCTGTAGGTGTTACCACTGCCCCAAGTCCAGCTCCACCAGCTCTTATGCATTCTACTACAGTTCCCATAGGTATAAATTCGACCTCTAATGTACCTGCTTTGTATTGTTCTTGGATTTCAGGACAAGTTCCAATATGTGCACCTACGAATTTTTTTATTTGTTTATTTGCAACAAGCTTACCAATATCGTGAGTTTCTCCTGGATGAGCTGATACAGCTTGAATAAGTGTAAGATCCTTAACACCAGTCTCTGCTAATGCATCTATGATTTTTAGCGGAGCACCTACACCTAAAAAACCTGCGGTCATAATTTTCATACCATCTTTAATATTTTCTACTGCTTCTTGTACTGTATTAATCTTTGCCATTTTTGTGTACACCTCCAAAAGTTTTTATAATATAATATTTAGTAATAAATAAAATTTATATTCTTGAGATCTATCCTCCTTCTTAAGGAATTTAATTGTGTTGATACTACTATTAATACTACTGTTAGACCATTTATATTCCAACTTTATTAGTAATAATAATTGATATTAATTAAGTATGTTTATTTTTACTTTTTCACAATGCCGTATGTCATATTTTTTTATTTTACACCACAAATCACTTATTGATATACCTAGTTCTTTTGCTGCTTTTATTTTAGCAAACAGAACCTAAGAACTAATACCTGAATCACAACAGGATTAAAAACAGATATTTAAACTAGCTACAGATTGTTCTCTAGCTTTACGTTACAAAAATGAAATAAGAGAAGCAAGTGAGGCCTCTCTTGTTTCATTTATATTTATAATGTATTATCATCTTCAATTAATTTCTGCATAACTCCACAATCAGGACAAAAATTGATACTAATGTTCATATCTACTCCACAATTAGGGCACTTTTTAACTCTTTTGACGTTAATTATTTTGTCCATAATTATTTTTATTTGTTCATCATGTTCAAGAATAGCTTCACATTTATGTCTGATTTCCTCACTTAATTCTGCTTTGTTAATAAAGCTGTTATAAACTACCTTGCCAATAGCAATATAAATCATATTTTTCTTTTTTTCCTCATTACTAATCTCACCATTCAATGAAGATACCTCTATTAATTCATTTGATTTTTGTACAACATTAGAAGCACTTTCACTTATTGATTTAGTGATTTTAGAAAAATTATTTTTAAGATCCATATAAAAACCCCCTTCATTCATTAAAATATAATTATATTTATATATATCGCCACTATAACTATACTCGCCAGGGTTTATTTCATGCATAATCACTTCATTATTCATTCTAAAATTAGAGAAAGCCTATCACATGCACTTTTTAGTGTCTTCTTCCAATAACAAAAAAAAACAAAAGGGGCTGTCTCAAAATGATTAAAAAATCATTTTAAGAGATAGCCTTTTTTTCTTATTAATTTTAATAAAAACATTAAAAAATTACTCTTTTAATGTTTTTTTTTAAT
>NZ_JAHLDV010000068.1 GCF_018861865.1 Clostridium frigoris | reverse complement strand
CTTTCTGATTTTGTCCACCTCATTTCTTAGTCATGAGGTTTTATTATACTATAGTCCTTTTGGGACATAATCAAATTCGGTATAATAAGACATTATCACAATTCGATCATAAAAATAATATATAGGGGTAGATAACTTGACTATAAATAAGTTTAATGATAAAGATGATACAAATACTAAAAATGCCGACCTTTCTTTTGTTATTAATGCAGGAGATACACCTTCTATACAAGTAGGCCCTTTTTTTAATAGACCTGCAGCAAAGATTAAAGGTAGCCTTTTTTTAGATATTGATCATGGTATTCTTTATCGAGATACTGGGAGAATATGGGTACCACTGCAACTAGGACAACAGGGATTTCCTGGGTCTCAAGGGCATCAAGGATATCGTGGATATCAAGGAGAGCAGGGGCCTCAAGGACAACAAGGACCTCAAGGAACTCAGGGACCTGCAGGATCTATATTGCCTACTTCTACAAATCTAATTTATGTTACAAATGTTGTCAGTAACGATGTCTCCGTGATTGACGCAAATAATACCGTCGTAGCTACTGTAATAGTAGGTACTACACCACGTGGTATAGATGTAAATCCTACAACTAATCGAATTTATGTGGCAAACAATAATAGCGATAATGTTTCGGTCATTGATGGGGCTACGAATACTGTTATTGCAACTGTACCGGTAGGGGTTGCCCCGCAAGGAGTTACTGTAAATCCTACAACTAATCGAATTTATGTAGCAAACTCTACAAGTAGTACTGTTTCGGTTATTGATGGAGGTACCAATACTGTTATAGCGACGGTTACAGTAGGAACTAACCCATTCGTCTTAAACGTAAATCCTATAACAAACCGAATTTATGTAACTAATTATATTAGTAATAATGTCTCGGTTATTAATGGGGCTACAAATACCGTAATAGCAACTATTCCAGTAGGGATTAGACCATTTGGAATAGGTGTAAATCCTTTAACCAATGGAATTTATGTCGCAAACTCTTTAAGCAACTTTGTATCAATCATTGATGGGGCTTCAAATACTGTCATAACTACTGTAATAGTAGGAGCTTTCCCACGTGGTGTAGATGTGAATTCTACAACTAACAGAATTTACGTGACAAACGTTAATGATAACAATGTCTCAGTCATTGACGGAGATACCAATACCACCCTAGCAACTGTTCCTGTAGGCAGTAATCCAAGTGGCATAGGCGTTGATTCTTTAACTAATAAAATATATGTAGCAAATGTTTTTGGTGACAGTGTCTCGGTCATTAGTGGATTTTCGAATTCCGTCATAGCTACTGTTACGGTAGGGTCTACACCCTTTGGCATCGGTGTGAATCCTTAATAAAAAATAACTCCTTAAAGTATTTACGTATTTACTATACAGTATATTGTGCCTTATAGGTTTTTGTTATTTAAAAGTTGGGCATTAATCTACTATATTCAAGGATGCACCTTATATACAATTTGCATATTATGTATAAGGTGCCTCCAAAAAAAACTAGTTAGATGCCTAAATAAATAATTGTATGAGGTGTTTTATGGATTTGTTAATATTTGAAAAACGTAGATTGCTTAGATATACCGTATTATTTCAGTTGTATAGAGATTTTTTTACCTATGGCTATGAAGTGTGCAGTAATATTGATTATGAGATTCCGAGTGGTTCTAGAGTTGAAATAATTGCAGCTCTTTATTTCATCTTCTATAAAAGATGGATTTTTTTAACATAGAAAGAGATAAAACAGTTTCTGCTTTTGTTTTAGGCCGTGGTATTGAGGAAGTGGAAAATTATTTTACTGAAACTGGTAAATTTGTACTTTCAAATGTATTTGAGGATTTGCTCATACCTGTTATAAATAGAGAATAAATCACTGGAGGTTCAGTTAATATTGGAAATAATGGATCCTTTATATGACAAAAAAGCTAACTTTGTTGGTTGGTTATTAGAATATAGTAATGTATTTAATAATGATTTAAAATGGGTAGCATATATAAATAATAATTATGTTTGGTCAAAAAAAACTAGAATATGGATTGGCGGATTAAGAGGTACTAATCTATTAGATAGAGATGGGAGGATTGTAGCTTGGAGTATTAGCGGACCTGTGGTGGGCGGTCTAGAAATCATAAAAGCACCGCTTGATATTGGCCCGCCATTTCTGTCAGTTGTACCAATTATTCATGAGTTTCCATTTAATCCTGGGTACGCCCCTGAGCCTGCAGGCGAATGGTCGAAACTAACCTTCACTCAATGGATTAATCAAAGGTAGGTGTTTAATTTATGCTTCAGATAGAAAGAGATTTAATTAGAACTCAAATTTTATTTGAGCTATATGAAAATTTATTTTGTATTTGCACTTACAGAAATATTACAAGGCAAGAATACAAAGTCTTAGGTGTAAAGAAGTGTGAGATAGTTGCAGCTCTTTTCTATTTGGATGACAGAGGATTTATTAATGTAAGGACTACAAGTGAAGATGATGTTCTTATCATCTATATTAGATCCAGAGGGATTGATGAAATTGAACTTAAAATAAAAAAAGCTACTACAGTAGCCCTAACTTCTAGCTTTAATAAACTACTTATTCCAAACTTTGATAATGTTCCTGATGACTGCTAAAGTATTTTATACAGAATGTTTATCTATAGGAGAGGATGTGATTATATTGAAAACAGTTAATATAATTTTTGTTAGTGGAAAAGATGTTGTGTTAATGCTTAATGATAATGACAGGAGCAACTTGATTTCGTGGCTTAATGATAGTGAAAATCCAAATAACGTCTATGTGTTAAAACAAAAAAGCGCTAATATTGAGATGTATATAACATATACAATTTATAAAAGCAAAATAGAATATGCAGTATATTAATTTAAACTTATATAAATAAAAGTGAAATACCTAACAAAGTTATAATTGCTCCAAATATTTCTCTTGAGAAAATTCTTTCTTTAAATACAATAATTGAAACAGGGATTAGCAGTATTGGAGTTATTGATGTTATTGTTGAAACTACTCCAGTTGAGGCATGTTGAACAGCGAGTAATGAGAGGGATACCCCTACAAATGGACCAAATAGTGAACCAATAGAAATGTATTTCATTGCCCTCCTATCTTTAACCGCAACAACTAACTCACCCCACTTCTTTAATACAGAAATGACAATTGAAAACCCAATAATTGCTGCTATTATTCTAATTTGAGTTGCAGCAAACGGATCATATGAACCCATTCCAAACTTACTAAAAACAAGACCAAAAGCTTGTCCTAATGCACCTATAAAAGCATATGATAATCCCTTAATCGGATGAGATAACTTTACTTTTTTATTACTTGGATTTTTAGTTAGTATTACGAGAGCGATACCAACAATAGTTATTATCATACCCGTAATTCCTAGCAACGTAATTTTTTCACCCATAATAAGGAATCCTGCAATTGCTGTTATTGGTGGTACCGTTGACATAATTAACATTGATATACGTGCGCCAACCTCAACATATGCCTGAAACAAAAATAGATCTCCTATAACAAAACCAATTATTCCTGAAAATGTTAACCATAACCAGGTAGAACTGGAAGCATCTATTGGCAAAATCATTCCTCTAGAGAATAAATTATAAATCGATATTAATACAAATGCGATAATGAGTCTTATTAAATTTACAGATATCGATCCGACTTTTTTTCCAGCGGCTTCAAATGATACAGCAGTAATTGTCCAACATAATGCAGTTGCAAGGGCAGCAATTTCTCCTAAGTGTGATTGAAACATTTAATATTACTCCATTCTCCTTGTTCTTCAAGGATTAGTTTAGCTTATTATCTTTCTATAAATTGTTTGTATATATCTAACTGTTCTTCTGGTTTCTTTAGGGTGTACCATCTATAAGCAAAAATTAAAATTGTAATCCCTACAAGAAATAATATACCATGAGTCATCATGGAATACTTTCCGCTTAATAATTGTAAGGATCCTGAAAGTGTAATCCCAACAGAATTATTTATAAAGTGTGCAAATATACATAAATATATTGAATTCGAGCTTAAATATATAGCTCCAATAATTAATCCTAATAAAAATGCATTTATGCCCTGGGGAATATTCATATGAACTAATGCAAAAATAAAGGCGGATATTATAAGTGCTAAGTTTGGATCCATTTTATTTGCCATACCCTTTAGCAATATCCCCCTAAAAATGACTTCCTCATATATAGGTGCTATAACCGCAATTGAAAGTATTAGAATAATAGGTGAAATAGACATTTCTCCAAAGGCTTGACTAATAAAATCGGGCATAGGTATCTTATTAACTAGGTAAATTAAGCTATTATCGTACGCTAAACGAAAACCTATAATAATTACAGCAACACTAATAAATTTTTTCCTATCTATACCTTGTTTGCGGGGTATATCATAAGATATTTTACTATACAATTTTAATAAAAGACTAATAACAAAGTATTTAACTATTACATCTGCTACAAAGTCTATATAAGGTAATGTAGTTGAATATTCTTTAGAAAGTATATTGATAATAACTATAGGTATTTGTCCTAATGATTCTAACAAAACTGTTAGAATCATTATAAAAAATGCTTTTGTTATCGTTATTTTTTTAATACTTAAAGTTCCTTTTTCTATGTTTCTTAAAAAGTTCATAATATCACACTCTCAAACTTATTATATTCTTTAACTTGTTTTAAATTAATACTATTTAGATTATACTATATGTTTATTAAAATGTCGTTAATAATACAATTTCCTATTAAAGAACAGCTTGTGCAACAAGAGAGAAAATAAAAAAAACTAAATAATTTATGTGGTGTGGCGTTAATATTTACGACAATGTTTAGGATACACTAATAAGATAATAAATATAGTGTTTTATATGGATACTACATTTATTTACTTTTAAATATATCAATTAGGGATCCTATTATCATACCACTAAACGTTCCTATGAAAATATTTCCAAGAGAAGCACCTATCACAAGCCCCAAAATTGCTCCAATGCATGAAAAGGTAGTATTAGAGATATACTTTTTTTTCTTCGACAATTATTACACCCCCAATATAGTATAACATTCTACAGTTGTGATTTATTCACTAAAAAAATTATAACATTAAACATCATCTAATGAGGAGAGTTTTTAACTACAAAATTAATCTTTAAAGTTTAATTTTTCTAATAAATAATATAACATATTCTTTTCCTGTGTAATTATTCTTGCTTCACATGTCATGCCTGGTTTTATTATTGCTTCTTCATTTTTATGACTATACATAATATTATTTTTTAATGTTCCTTCCCCTTTATAAAAAACAACACCTTTTTCACTATCCATTTGAGAATTAACACTTATGTTTTTCAGACTACCTTTTAAAAACCCGTATTCATTATATGGTAATGAAGTGAAACTATATTTAATCTCCTGTCCATTCTTTATATTTCCAATATCTTTATCAGGTATAATTAATTTAACTTTATAAGCGTTTGATTTAGGCAAAATATCAGCAACTACTGCTCCAGTTTGAAGTATTACTCCCGGTTCTAAATTAGCTTTAATATCAAGCTTTCCATCAATATTAGATTTAACCTTACACTTTTCTATATTTTCATTGATTTCCTGCAAGCTAGCCTCTACTTCTTTTAACTTTTCATCATTTGTATTTAAATTTCCTTCTATTTGAGCTAGTAGTGTTATTTTATTTTTTTCTTTTGATAAATTTGTTCCTTCATCAAATTTAATTATGTTACTATTAGTAGTTTTTATTTGTCCTTTTAATTCATTGATTGACTTCCCAACCTCTAATTTAATATCGCTCTCTAATTTAGAGAGTCCATTCCTAGTATCTTGTATTTCAGCATCAATTTGAACTATAGCATCATCAGACCCTATTTTATTTTGTAATATTTTTTTGCTTATTTCTAATTGTTTTATTTTATCATCTATAGATTTTCTTGAAATTTGATAATTATTAAACTGCTCATTATAAATACTGCCTTGCACATTATAATTTTTATTATCCTTGATGGAGTTAATTAACTTTTCTAAATGATCTATTTGATTAAGTGAATCATTTTTGGAGTTTATTAAAGTAGTTTTATCTTCAACTGACACCTTATTACCAATATTATAATTTTTATATTTATAATAATACTCTTTTTCCTCTTTACTACTCGTGAAATAGTTAATATTATCAGCAATGCTTTTCTTTAGCTTTTCTAATTTATTTATATCATTTGTTAAGATCTTTCTTTGACCTAAAATTTTGTTTTTCTGCGTTTTTAGAGGAGCATCGTCTGTTTTATATAAAACCTCGTCTTTTTTTACGATTTGTCCATTTTTCATATATACTTCTTCTATTTTTCCAGCTATTGGGTTAGAAACTACATAAGATTGTTCAGTAGGTTGTACTATTCCTGTTATTTTAACTACAACTTCTTTTTCACTAAAATATGCCCATAGTATGAAAGAAATAATTACTGTTAATAAAATGTAAATAAATATACTTGTGAACTTATGTGGTTTTGTCTCCATGACTTGTCTACTGTCACTGAGTTCATCCAAATTTTCTATTTTAAACTTCATTTGTCTCTACCTCCTTAGCCGCTGCCATTTCTTCTGCATAACTATCTGGAAGTTGTTCTCTCCATAAATTAAAGTACTTACCCTTTTGTTTTATAAGTTCAGTATGTGAACCTCTTTCTATAATTTCTCCTTTTTCTAGGATATAAATATTATCGCATCTCATAATAGTGCTTAATCTATGTGCAATTATTACAGTTGTTATATCCTTACTAAATTCATAGATCGTTTTTTCAATAGCCCTTTCTGTTATTGAATCCAAGTTGCTTGTTGCTTCATCCATAATAAGAATTTCAGGCTTTCTAAGTATGGCTCTTGCAATTGATAATCTTTGTTTTTGTCCTCCAGAGAGATTAGAACCATTTTCTTCAACTAAAGCATTGTATCTTAGAGGTATTGAGTTTATATAATCATATATCTGAGCCTTTTTACAAGCTTCTATAATTTCTTCATATGTTAAATATGGATTTCCAAGTGATAGATTTTCAATTATTGTTCCATTAAATAAAAATGCTTCTTGGGATATATAGGCTGTTTTATCTCTTAATGATTCAACATTAATATCTTTTATGTTGTATCCATTTATAAGCAATTCGCCTTTTTCACATTGATAGAAGTTCATTAGTAATTTTGCTAATGTAGTTTTTCCAGAGCCACTTTCACCAACTAATGCTATCTTTTCTCCTGGTCTAATTGTTAGATTTATATTTTTTAATGTAATACTTCTTGTTCCATATCTAAAATCTAAATTCTTAAATTCTATATCACCTTTTAATGATTCAGGCTCTATCTTTTTATTTTCATCGATAGATTTTTCTAATGATAAATCTAATATTTCTGAAAGCCTTTCAGCTGCTACTATTGCTGTTTGAACAGTTGGTTGTAAGTTGATAATATTTTCTATTGGATCTAAGAAATATACTAATAAGGCATTAAAGGTTAGTAATTCACCAAAACTTATTTTCCCACTTAATACCTGTAATGTTCCTATCCAAAGTATAGCAATTGAAAATATTCCTTTTACAAAACCTTTTAACGATACCTGAAAATTATTTATAGAACCATTTCTAAAGACAGCTTTTATAAGTTTTATAAACCTTTTTTCTGTTTCTGCGTTAACTTCTCTTTCTGCATTAAATGCTTTTATAGTTTCTATCCCACTTAATGATTGAACCAAATAAGAAGTTAATTTTGCATTGCTTTCCATTGTTTCCCTATTAACTTTTTCAATGCGATTTTTAAATACAACAACAATTATTGCGTAGAAAACCAGTGGTACTAAAGTAATTTCAAACAATAAGGGACTTTGGAAATATAATATTAATCCTCCTATTATAACTGTAAAAACATCTATCATCATAGTAAGCGTTACTCCTGAAATAGCATCTCTTATTTTAGAAGAGTCATTAAATCTGGATATTATTTCTCCAACTTCTCTAGTTCCAAAAAAGTTCATTGGTAAATTAACTACATGATCATAATATCCAAGCATTAATGGGATATCTAATCTTTGACCTAAATGAATTAAAAGCTGAGTTCTAAAAGCATTTGTAATAACCTTGAATGTAATTAAAATAATAAATCCAATTGAAAAGATATGTAATGATTGAGTTAGATTATTAGGTACTATATCATCTAATAACAACTTGAAATAAAACGAACCTAAAATACCAAATATGGTAATTAATACAGATGCTAAAAATATATTAACTAATAATCCCTTTTGTGGTTTTATCAAATCAAAAAACCTTGAAAATACTCCCTTAATTTCGTTTCCTTTTTCAAATTTAACAGTAGGTGTCATAATAATAAGTATACCTGTCCATATATTAAAAAAATCAGATGGTTTATACCTAACGATTCCTTTTGCCGGATCTGCAACTAATATCTCATTTTCGTTTATTTTATGTATAACGACATAATGTAATAGTGTTTTATT
Organism: Clostridium frigoris; assembly: GCF_018861865.1. Lineage (GTDB taxonomy): Bacteria > Bacillota > Clostridia > Clostridiales > Clostridiaceae > Clostridium_AD > Clostridium_AD frigoris. Next base: position 5,882 of record NZ_JAHLDV010000068.1, on the reverse strand, counting down.
TATAATCACATGAGCTACAGCTGGCAATGGTATCCCACTAAATATATCTTCTGGTTTACTTGCTTTTACCCCTTTAGCCGAAAATCCTAATTGCTCTGCTGCTTTTATTATTCCTGAAGCACTTGTGCCCTTTTTATCTGTGCCAGATGCCTCTCTTATTTTAGATATTGGATACTTTAGTCCATAGTTTTTACATATCGTTGCTAAACAAGCACAACCACAATCTTTCATGTCATGTTGCTTTACACAATAATACTTTTTAAATACATTTTTCATTTTATACCTCACAAGTATTAATATTTTTTAGAATTTAATGCAATTAATAATTAATTATAGCAAATTATAGCAAAATATGATATATTTATACTACAAAAGATAAAATATTTGCATCTAAATATAGTACATACAGTATTAAAAAAATCTAGGTGTATACCAATACAGGATGCAAAATATATAAGTGAAATTGACAATGTTGAAATTCATATTTATGCAGGAATAATCCCTAACAAAATCTAGTTAATAAGTTTTTTAGTGAAAATTATTAAAGGAGATGTTTTAAATGGAAAATATGTTTTGTGAACTTAATGAAAATGAGTTAATGTGCCTTAATGGTGGAGGAAAGGGCGATACACTAATGACGGTTGGTGGTATAGGTGTTGGTGTCGGTTTAAGTTGTGCTGGTGAAGCAGTCACAGCTGCTTTTTTACTTTCTAATCCTATTGGTTGGGGTATTTTGGCAGGCGGTGCAGCTGTAGGCGCAGGAGCGTATATTTCAAGTCATAGTTAACAATATTTTTATATTATTAGGAAATTATTAAAAGGAGATGTTTTAAATGGGCAATACTTTTTGTGAACTTAATGAAAATGAATTACTGTATATTAATGGTGGTAATCCTGGTGCTGCACTAATTGGTGTTGGTGGTACTGCGGTAACAGCTGGATTGGGTTGTGCAGGTGAAGCTGTCACAGCTGCTTTCTTATTTTCTAATCCTATTGGTTGGGGTATTTTAGCAGGTGGTGCTGCTGTTGGCGCAGGAGTTTATTATATAAATAAATAGTAATGGTTTAAAATGAAAAAAAATTTACTAAAAGGAGAATTAAAATATTATGGAATTAAAATATAACAATGGTTTAAATGAATTAACTTTTACTGAATTAGATGAGATTAATGGAGGTGATGGTGGAGCATTTGCAGTAATTATGGCTGCAATTGGTTTCGGATATGCCGTTACTGGTACAGCACACGAGAACCCAAATGCATTTATTACAATAATGTAACAATTAATAAACTTAAACAAATAAATGGTAGATGAGTTGGAAAATATATTGGAAATACAATTTTAGATTGGCCGTACAATATAATAATAACTAAATTAATTATAAAATTAAAATTAAATATAAATATTGTAAATAAATAGTAAGCTCTGGGTAATTTCAGAGCTTACTATTTAAATTTTATTCGTACCTAAATTAGTGATAAAAAGCGTAGGTGGACACGAAGCTAGGAGTGCTATAAGATCTGCAGAAGTAGGAGATGGAACCATTGAATGTGGTGAAATTGACAATGGAGCCTATAAAGTAGTTGAACTAGCGGTTAATGGAAGGAGGGGTTTACAATCATGATGGATAAAACTAAGGTAAAGGATGTGCTAGTAGGAATCATCTTAAATTAGCCTAAAGCTACATCCAATATCATCATAATTACAAATCCCACCATAGCCCCAATAGTTGAAATATCGGTCTTTGAATCCTGTTGTGATTCAGGTATTAGTTCTTCAATAACTACAAAAATCATAGCTCCGGCTGCAAAAGAGAGTGCATAAGGAAGAATAGGCTTCATAGCTATTACTGCAAAAGCACCTATCACTCCTGCTATAGGTTCTACTATGCCTGATGCTTGACCATACATAAAGCTTTTAAATCGAGAAAAACCTTCTCGTCTTAATGGTATAGAAACTGCGGCTCCTTCCGGAAAATTCTGAATACCAATACCTATTGCCAGAGCAACAGCTCCTACTAATGACGCTGAAGGTAAATTAGCTGCTGCTGCTCCAAATGCAACACCAACTGCAAGTCCTTCTGGTATGTTATGAAGGGTTATAGCAAGTACCAATAAGATACTTCTTTGCCAACTAGTCTTAATCCCTTCCGCATTTTGTATTGGTTGACTAAGATGTAGATGTGGTAATATTTTATCTACTGCCAAAAGAAAAGCACCACCTGAGAGGAATCCTACCGCCGCAGGTACCCATGGTGTTTTACTTGTTTGCTCTGCCATCTCTATAGCGGGAGCGAGCAATGACCAAAAACTTGCAGCAATCATAACACCTGCTGCAAATCCAAGCATGGCATTTAGTACCTTTCTATTTATATTTTTAAAGAAAAATACAAGTGATGCTCCTAAAGCAGTTACACCCCAAGTAAATAATGTTGCAAAAAGAGCCTGAATTATGGGATTAAAACCTTTAAGCCACTCTATTATCATAAAAACTCCCCCTCCATCGTAAAAAACTTATCTGATATCTTAATATATGCTTAACATAACCAAATATTTTAAAATTCATACGTGTATTATAACTGAAATATCAATATGCTTGGAAAGTTTTAAAATACTTGAGAAAAATACTCTTGAAAAATATAAAATATAACTTTAAAAAGTTCTTCCTTTTGCTATAAAAAACAAAAGGAAGGACTAATAATAAATTTATCACAAACCCTTAATCTTATTTACGAACTGCTAATTTGCAAAGGGCATATGCAAATAGGTTTACCAAAATGTTGGATGGACCAGTGCCTTCTGGTTGTTGACATACAAACTCTTTTGTTAGAGTATCTAAAATAACATGGCCACAACCTATACGATATTCTGCTAAAACTGCTCTCTGAATGTTATCAAAAGTGGCTGTCATTAGTACTGTTGAGTCTTGCGGCAAGGTAATGCCTTGCTCTAGATTGCCGTGACATACAGAGCATCCACACTGCATATCGATATTATTGTTATTTAATTGTATTGGACAATTTGCAAAAGGGTGCTTCAATGCTTTCTTAGTCAAGGTAACATCTTGACATGGATTTGGAAATAATAAATCAGGTGTACCTTTGGCACAGGGGGCAATATAGCCACCGGATAATAAATTATCTCCCATATCTATAATTAAGACACCACCAGCCTTTACAAATTTTTTCAAATTACATTGGGCATTTGGGTCATTTTCCTCTGCTGCGGTAGTTGCACTTCCGGCACTATTGGATGGAATTAGCACAACTGCAGTATTACATGGAATTCCGGCTGCAAGGTCGCTCATAGGGTGTATAAAATAGTCTGTTCCCAATATCTTTCCAAGAAACAACAGAGTAGCATTATTACGATTTTCACCAAACCAAGGGATAGAATTTTGATAAACGCGAATTATAGGGCTTGATAACATCGGTTTTACAAGGGATGTTAATTCTGTTGTATAAATAAGCTCCTCGGGAATATAATTTTCTGGAGGTGTAGTGGTATTGCTGCTCATTAGAATTACTCCTTTCTTTTTTAATGTCATATTGACATAATATCTTATGCTGACATAGTCAAAAGGTGGACAAGCATTACTAGAAGGCCCATTTGGAAAGTTGCTAAAAACTTTATCAACAGTTTGTTTACGTACACTGGAGGATTTTATGCAAATATGAGTATACATTAGCTTATGTTGGTTAGATTAACAATAACTTAACATGTTCATAACCAATTCACATTTCATAATAGGTACAATTTAAATGTAAACAAACTAAAAAAATGTTATTAGGGGGAACTACTTATGCTAAAATCTAAAAAGAAGATTGTTGCACTAATAAGTACCGCATTAATTGCTGGCCAGCTTTCAGGAGGACTATTTCAAACAATGCAAGGTTTTTCAGGGACTGCTAACGCCCAAGAAGTAACACAAGTAAAAAAAGCTAAAAATGTAATAATGATGATACCTGACGGGTGTAGCGTTGAATCAGTTACCCTTGCAAGATTATATTATGATCTTAAAAAAGATGGAGTTGCAGGAAATGATACTTTAGCTATGGATTCAATATTAACAGGGCTTGTACAAACTTACTGGCAAGACGGCCCTATTACAGACTCTGCTCCAGGTGGAACTGCTTATTCTACTGGTTTCAAATCTGAGGACAAGCATGTTGGTACTTTAAGCACAAAAGATGGCAATATCCCGAAAGCAACAATACTTGAGGCCGCAAGAGAAGCTGATAAAGCAACGGGTATTGTAGTTACATGTGAAGCTACACACGCTACTCCAGCAGATTATGCATCTCATGCTGCAAATAGAAGCCAGTATAATTCTATAATGAAACAAATGGTTTATGGAGACTTTGATGTCGTATTAGGTGGTGGAGATAGGCTATTAAGTTCAGAGGGTTTATCAGCAGATGGTAAAACGCAATTTAGAAAAGATGGTATTGACCTAGTAAAAGAATTGAAAAATATGGGTTACGATTACGCAACTAATAAAACTGAGCTGGCTTCAATAGAATCTTCTAAATACTGGGGGATGTTTGCCCCACAAGCAATGTCTCCAGATATAGATAGAGAAAGACTAACTCCGGAGCAACCAACATTAGAAGAAATGACCAATAAAGCAATAGACACGTTATCAAAAGATAAAGATGGATTCTTTTTAATGGTTGAGGGAAGTCAAATAGACTGGGCAGGACATGATAATGACCCAACTCAAATTGTTAGTGAAATAGTAGCTTATGATAAAGCAGTAAAAGCAGCTCTAGACTTTGCTAAAAAGGACGGAAATACTGTTGTAATATCAGCATCTGATCATGGAACTGGTGGTGGTACTCTTGGCATGGTGGGGCTTGGTGAGGACATTAAAAAAAGTTACTCCTCAGTCACTTTTGAAGACACAGTTGTGAAACTTACTAAAGCTAAAGCATCTAGTGCTTTGATAGGCACAGAGCTTAAAGGTAAAGATGAAAATACTATTAAAACATCAGTAAAAAAATACTTTAGTTTTGAAGATTTAAAAGCAGAAGAGATCACGCAAATTCAAGCTGGAAACTTAAAAGATGTTGTAAATAAAAGAATTGGTATAGGTTGGACTAGTAACAATCATACTGCTGGTGATGTTGGATTATACAGCTACGCTCCTGCAGGAGTTGAAAAATTAACTGGACTTGTAAATAACATAGATATTCCTAAATATTTAGAAAAAGTAACAGGTTTAAATATGTCACAAACTACAGATAAATTATTTAAAAATGCAAAAACTGAGTTTGAAAAATTAGGTGCAACCATTTCTGTTGATGCTGCAGATGTGGATAACCCAGTTTTAAATATAAGTAAATCTGGTCACAATCTAAAACTTAATGGATTTACAGACAAGGGAGTTTTTGATGCATCAGATGTTGATTTCGATGGAGTAACTGTTTTTATTACTAAAGACGGGAAAACTTATGATGAAAATAGCATTTATGTACCTTTAGATGTAATAAATAAATTTGAAGCTTATGTTAATGCTGGAAAAGTAGTTGAAATTGTAAAACCAGTAGTTAAGCCAGTAGTTAAACCTGTAGTTGTAAAAACTGGAGTTGTAACTTCAAAATCACCTCTACTTGTTAAAGCTTCATATAAACTAACATCCACTAAACTAGGAAAACTAGTTTATAACTCTTCTGTTAAAATAATTGGAGAAAAGGGAAATTACTATAGAATAAGCTTTGGAAAATCTCATGGATACGTTTCTAAAAGTTATATTAAAATTAAATAAGTTAACAAAAGGGGCTGTCTCAAAATAGAAAGTAATTTCTATTACGAGATGGCTCTTTTTTTTTCTGCAAATACAAAAGTGGATTCCGAGGAATCCACTTTTGGTGTATAATTTAAG
>NZ_JAHLDV010000067.1 GCF_018861865.1 Clostridium frigoris | reverse complement strand
CGCCAGCTCCACCATATTTAGTAGCAATTGGAATACCCATCATATTGTATTTAGCCATTTTTTCTACAGTTTCGCTAGGAAATCTTTCTGTAACATCTATTTCCGCAGCTATTGGTTTAACTTCATTTAATGCGAATTCACTTACCATTTGTTTTACGAATTCTTGTTCTTTCGTCAATGTAAAATTCATGAATTTTCCTCCTCGCTATTTTTAAGAAGATAACAAATATTAGTTGATATCTTTCTTATTGTGTTAATATTTATTATTTTTTGTAAAACCGTTTTCTTTATATATGATTATAGATTTTATTCAACCATAATAATAATTGAATCTTAGTATCTATAAATAATATAAGCAAGAATAATGCCATGTCTGTTTTAAAGAAATAATTGCCACTCAAACACGAAAAATGATTCAAAGTTAATGAAAAATGCTTTTTTACTTAAAAATATTGTTCATTATTACATTAATTACATATTTTAATGTAAATCTTAATATATGTGTGCTGTTTTAAGTACATCTAAACTAAAATATTATAAATAATGTTTATATAAATGAACACTTTAATATAATATATATTAAAAGTGTTCTTAAATTATTACATTTATATTTAAAACCACTTTTTTTAAGGTAGGAATGTTTTTGATAGTATCTAATGTTTGTTAGAATATTTTTCGTAAGTAATATAAAATATTATTTTATATTGTTAGAAACATTAATAATGTTATTCAATGAATCAATATTAGTTTTATGATCTGCTATTATACTATTTAAAATAGTAGAGTTACTAAATACTGAATTATTAGCTAATAATTCGTTAATAGTTTTTATTGCCATGAACTCACCTTGTAGGGCTTCCTTAAGATAACTAGTATTATCTGTAGTGCCAATATGCTTTATATTTGATATAGTTTCTGCAATAACTCCTTGAATTCCAATACTGCAAGAGGGACTACCTCCAAGATTTTGTATTTTAGTAGAAATTTGCAGAGTATGTTGCTTATGGGTTCGTTGTATATTTTGCAATTCAGTTTTTATATTTATGTTACTCGCATGGTTTATCAATGATTCAAAACTGTCAATAGCTATATATTCACTCTCGAGAAGAGAATTTAAATTTTTAATATTTTCACTATTCATTATTATCAACTCCTCTAATTTAGGTTGCCCAAATAGAGAATACTTATTAATCCTATTTTAAAGGGAACTTTTTAACATTCTTTCATGATATAAATACAGCTGTTTCAGTAAAATTTTATCTGCTTGAGTTTGAGTTATAGTCGCATTATCAACAAGTGTAGTTATTGGATTTATATAACTAGGGGTAGTACTACTTTTATATAATTTATTTTCTGAATTGATTATAGTTTTTGCGTAATCAATATTGTTGACCTTTGTAGTTACAGATTTATTTAGTACTGATTTAATTTTGTTTGCTTGATCCTGACTTATAGTTCTAGTGATTATAGGTTCTTCTAAATTACTTTTTAAATCCTGTTCTATTTTAGTATTTATTTGTGTGCACTCGCTTGTTAAAAGGTTAGTTCCACTAATGTTTATTGGGTTTGTGGTTATTGCAAAAGTTGTACTAACAGATGATAAATATATGCCGCCTGTTAATATTCCTGTTAGTATTTTGGTCTTTAAAGATATATTTTTCATTTTAGTCTCTCCTCATTAATTTATTACTATATATTTCTATGGTTAAATCATATCAATTTTAAATGTCAGAGGGATGTCAATTTGATGTATATTTTGTTTGATTTATATATTTTTTATAAATACTTATTGTATAAATTAGGGAAGGGGCAGTTAAGGGTATAGCAAAACGACAAAATAGTAAAATAAAGTACATTGTGTTAAAATGAAGGTGCCATTAATCATATCAGTTACATTAATCATCTCCTGGATCGCTGAATATTAATGACTTCAAAAGGAGATTTAAATTCCCACTGAAGTTTTATTTTTGCTAAGGTAGTCTATTTCCACTTATTGAAATGGGAGACTTTCCTTTTAAAATGTAATTTAAAAATTTATATATTAGAGGTGTCTATAAATGAAAAAAGGATTTTGGTTTATTATTTTATCTGCTTTTCTTTTCAGCACTATGGAAATAGTCTTAAAAATGGTGTCTAATCAATTTAACCCTATACAGATAAGCTTTTTAAGATTTTTTATAGGGTCTATCGTATTACTTCCACTAGCTTTAAAAAATTTAAAGAGTAAAAAGATTTCTTTAAACAGAAATGATTATTCATTTTTTATATTAACAGGCTTTATTTGCGTTGTAGTAAGTATGACATTTTACCAACTTGCCATTTTTTACTGTAAGGCATCTATAGTTGCAGTTCTCTTTAGTTGTAATCCTATATTTGTAGTTACTTTCGCTTTCTTTTTAATGGGAGAAAAACTATATAAGCATACTATTATTACAATGGGATTAAGCATAATTGGAATGATATGTATATTGAACCCTTTTAATATGACAATCAGTTTACAGGGTATAATATTTATTGCTATTTCTACTGTAACATTTGCTTTGTATAGTGTGATATGCAATAAAAAATCCGAAAAATTTGGAGGGGTAGTCTTAACTTGTTTTAGTTTTTTAATGGGTAGTCTTGAAATGTTAGTACTTATTCTTATTACAAAATTAAGTTTTGTATCAAAAATTTTATCAGATAATGGATTAAAAGAATTTTCAAACATTCCAATATTTCATGGTATAACACCGAGCAATATACCAATGCTTGCTTATATTAGTATTTTTGTAACTGGGCTTGGTTATACATTTTATATATTAGCAATGGAGGAGACTTCTGCATCTACTGCATCAATTGTATTTTTTATTAAACCTGCTTTAGCGCCAATTTTAGCTTTAATAATTCTAAAAGAGGCCATTGAAGTAAATACAATGATAGGAATTGCTTTTATTGTTATTGGGTCAATTATAAATTTTAGAGAAAATAACAAATTGTCTAGAAATACTATTAATTAAATAGAAGACGATAAACTAACTGTATAAAGTTATTTTATCCTCTTATTAATATATTTTGCTCCATTTTATTTATTGGATAATTAAATATTATTAAACTTCAGTACTTGGGACATCATTTCCATTGTGCTCCTTTTTTTTGTGTTTATCTTTTAAAAATAATACAATTCCAGGTAAGAGTGATACTATTATTATAGTTATTAATGCAAAAGAAAAATGATTTTTTATAAATGATAGATTACCTGCAAAGTAACCACCACCTAAAAATAAACTTACCCATAGAGCATCGCCAACCATATTGCAAGGAATAAATTTAAGATAACTCATTTGTAAAGTTCCAGCCACAAAAGGAGCTAATGTTCTAAGTATAGGAACAAATCTTGCGAGTATTATAGTTAATGATCCATGTTTTTCATAGAAGGTTTGAGCTTTTTTCAAATATTCTTTTTTAATAAACAGTACCTGTTGCTTTTCTAGTATATTGCTTCCAATCTTTCTTCCTATATAATAATTAGAAATATCACCAAGTAATGCCGCAAAATATCCTACTACTAGAAGAGTGGAAATATTCATTGAACCAAGGCCTGCTAGTGCTCCTGCTGCAAATAACATTGAGTCACCTGGCAAAAATGGTGTAACAACTAAGCCTGTTTCTAAAAATATAATTAAAAAAAGAATAACATATGTCAATATACCATACTGATGTAAAATTAAAATTAAATATTTATCGATATGCATTAGTCCACTTATAAAACTCATTGAAATATTCATACTTTTACCTTCCATCATTAGAATATTAAGTTAAATTTCTTAGTATAATTTACATACTGGTTAATAGTATTTTAATTACAACTAGTGCTAGAACTGGAGTGGTAACACATAGAGCAACTACTATAGAATAAATTCTAGAAATTTTAGGTTCTTTTATGTCTTCATATTTCATAATAAATTGTCTCCATTTCTGCCATTAAAGGCTATAATCTTTATACTAATACCTCAACTATATTTTATTATAGCCTTAGTTAATGTCAGAAAGGTGTCAACGCAATGTTTATTTTAAAATCACTAGCTCTTTATTATTTTGTTCATATATTTATTAATTATGACAAGAAATTAAGAAAATTTATTAAAGACTGTTGATATTGATTATAAAAGTAAAATTGAAAGTTTAACAAAGGCAATAAATAAGCTATATTAAATTTAAACTTAAGACAATAAAAAATATTGAAAAAAATGGCAACAGCTAATATGTCAACCTATTGACATATATTAAAGTCGAATATATAATAAAAGCAAACGTAAAGGTTTTCTTATAGATGAAAGGTAGATGTAAAATTGAAAGGAGAGATTGCAATATGGTAGTAAAAAACCAAGTACAGCTTATCACTTACCCTGATTCACTGGGAGGGGATTTAAAAACTCTTAATAATGTACTTTTAAAATATTTTTCTGACATTTTTAAAGGTGGAGTTCATATTCTGCCACCATTTCCGTCTTCTGGAGACAGAGGGTTTGCTCCACTTACATATTTGATGATAGAGCCAAAGTTTGGTACATGGGAGGATATAAAAGCTATAGGTGAAAATTTTGATGTATTGGTTGATTTAATGGTTAACCATATTTCAGGTGAGTCTATATATTTTCAAGATTTCCTTAAGCAAGGTAGAAAATCAGAGTATGCAGATTTGTTTATCACTTTGGATAAGGTTTGGGAAGATGGAAAGCCTGTTAAAAAAGACATTGACAAGATGTCACTTCGCAGGAGAGTGCCATATTCTACCTTTAAAATAAAAGAAACCGGTGAGGAAGAAAGGGTATGGACTACTTTTGGTAAAACTAGTCCTTCTGAGCAGATTGATTTGGATGTAAGGTCAGATAAGGTAAAACAGCTGCTTAAAGAGTTCTTTGTGAATTTTAGTAAACATAATGTTAAAATAGTAAGATTAGATGCAGTTGGATATGTTATAAAAAAGCTTGGAACAAGTTGTTTTTTTGTAGAACCAGAAATATATGATTTTCTTGATTGGATTAAGAAATTGGCGGATTCTATGAAGATTGAATTGCTTCCAGAAGTCCATGCTCATTATTCAACTCAATACAAACTTGCAGAGCATGGGTTCTGGATTTACGATTTTATTTTACCGTATACTATTCTTGATACATTAATAAATAAATCTAGTGAGAAGCTTTGTGAATACCTTAAGGTTCGTCCTGCAAGACAATTTACAATGCTTGATTGCCATGATGGCATTCCTGTAAAACCTGATATGGATGACCTCATAGATACTAAGGAAGCAAGAAAACTAGTAGATTTAACGCTTAAGCGAGGTTCAAATTTAAGTCTTATTTTATCAGAAGAAGATAAGGCAGAAGACGGATTTGATGTTCATCAAATAAGAGGTTCCTACTATTCTATTTTAGGCTGCAATGATGATGCGTATTTGGCAGCTAGAGCAATTCAATTTTTTGCACCGGGGATACCACAAGTATATTACGTGGGACTACTAGCAGGAGAAAATGATGAGGAAAATGTAAAGAAAACTGGTGAAGGGCGTGAAATTAATCGTCATAACTTTAGTCTTGAGGAAATTGATCGGTCAGTTCAAAAGGAAGTTGTTCAAAGATTATTAAAGCTTATCAGATTTAGAAATGAATACCCTGCATTTAATGGACAATTTGAGGTTTTAGACTCTGCTAAAGATGAAATTCGACTTTATTGGCATAAGGGTGACAGGTATTGTACCCTATTTCTAGATTTAAAAAACAACAAATCTGTGATAGAGTATATTGATGAGTCTGGCAAGGTAGCCTACTATTCAATATAATGGGTTATTACATTATATTGTAAATGATTCAAATTAATCGCACAAGGGTGAGGATTTTTTATGGCAACGATAAAAGATGTGGCTAAAATAGCTGGAGTTACAGTTACAACTGTTTCAAGAGTTTTAAATAATAGAGGATATATAAGTCAAGCTACTAGAAAAAAGGTTCATGAGGCTATGAAACAACTTGATTATCAGCCGAATGAAATAGCACGTTCTTTATTTAGAAGAAAGTCTAATTTAATTGGGCTTATTATACCAAATGTAGCTCATCCATTTTTTGCTGAGCTTACTAGTTATATAGAGTATTATGCTTACAAGGCTGGTTATAAGATTTTGCTTTGTAATTCTTATCAAGACAGTGTTAAGGAGAAAGATTATGTAGAAATGCTTAAAAGATATCAAGTAGACGGAATAATTATGGGAAGCCATACTGTAGATACCTCGGACTATCTTAGCCCTACTTTGCCAATTGTAGCACTAGATAGAACTTTTACTAATAATATACCTTTTGTAACTTCGGATAATTATCATGGAGGTATTTTAGCTACAAACCTTTTGATAGATAGAGGATGTAAAAAGATTGCTCATATAAGCGGCCCTCTTGAAATTAACACTCCAGCAAATAAGCGTTATCAGGCTTTTATGGATGTAGTACTTGCGAGAAAAGTTAATTTTGTTATAAAGCAGGCAAAGCTTGATATTTTTGAGGGGTATGAGAAACTGGCGTGTAAGCTGTTTGAAGAGCATCCAGACATAGATGGGGTGTTTGCCAGTAGTGATATGATTGCAGCTTCAATAATACATGTTGCTAACTTAATTGGAAAAGATATTACAAAGGACTTAAAAATTGTTGGATATGATGATATCAATATAGCATCACTTATTGTTCCACCTTTAACTACAATAAAGCAACCAATAGAAGAAATGGGAGAGCTAGCAGTAAAAATTCTAATAGATTTACTTGAAAAAAAAGAAGTGGATATAGAAAATATACTGCCTGTAACTTTAGTTGAAAGAAAAACCACTTAACAGTCTATTAAATAAATTATTGATAGAGACTATGGAGATTATAATCCATAGTCTCTATTTTTTTCTATATTACATAGCACATTTTATAATGATTTGTAGATACGGGAGAATTACGAATAAACTCATTACTACAAATATTGTAAAATAATCATGTCATACGGTTGACATAAAGAATAAGTATGTTGTATAATAAAATTACAAGAAATGGTTTACATTACTTAAATGTAATAAAATATAAAAATTCTGGGGGGAAAAACATGAAAAAAACAAAGTTAATAGCTCTAATGATATCATGTTTCATGACAGCTTCATTAGTTGCAGGATGTGGAAGCTCAGCTTCAACTAGTACAAGTACTAAACCGGCAACTGACAATAAACCTGTTAAAATTACAATGTTAAATACTAAAGGGGAAATACAAACACAATTAGAAGATGCTGCTAAAGCATTTACTAAAGCAAATCCTAAAATAACTTTAGAAATAGTACCTGTTCCAACTGGTGGGTCACCTTTTGAGAAGATATCTGCTATGTACGCTGCAGGAAATGCACCTAGTTTAGCAATGCTTGACCCTGGTGATATACCAAAATTTAAAGATAAATTTTTAGACCTTTCAAGTAAGAAATGGGTTGCTGATGCATCGACTGGAGCATTAGATGCAGCTAAGGTTGATGGTAAGTCATATGGATTTCCACTTGCAATAGAAGGTTATGGCATTATATATAATAAGACGGTTATGACTAAGGCTAAAATTGATACAAAAACTATTACAACACAAGATAGTTTAGAAGCTGCATTTAAAAAAGTTAAAGCGGCGGGCGTATCACCAATTGTTATTTCACCAATGGATTGGTCTTTAGCTGGACATTTACTACCTATAGCTTATACTAATCAAGGTAAAAATAGTGTTGGTACTCAGAAATACTTAGCAGATTTGAAAGCTGGAACAGCTAATTTATCTACTAATAAATCTTTTAATGGGTTAGTTAAAACTTTTGATTTAATGAAAGAATATAATTTAGATAAAAAAGCTCCTTTAGATAAAAAGTATGAAAATAATCAACAGGATATAGCTACAGGGAAAGTTGGTTTTTGGTTTATGGGTAACTGGACATGGAATCAAATAAAGGCAATTGATAAAACTGGAGATTATGGTTTCATTCCTGTTCCTACAAGCAATAATGCATCAGACTATGGAAATACTCAAATATGTGCTGGACCTTCAAAATTTATAGCTATTGATAAAACTAATAATGATGAAAATCAGCAAGCCGCAGCTGAGAAATTCCTTGAATGGTTAATATATAGCCCTGCAGGACAAGATATTTTGGTTAATAAATGTAATGCAATACCAGCATTTAAGAACATAACATTAACTCTTGCAGACCCACTTGGGAAATCAATTAAATCATACATTGATGCTGGCAAAATAATTCCAACAATACCAAACTTACCAGCTGATCATTGGTCAGTACTTGGTGCTGATATGCAAAAGTATCTTGCTGGCAAAACAGATAAAGAAGGACTTGCTAAAGCGATTGAAGCTTATTGGAAATCGGCACAATAAATTAAAAATGAACTAGATATAACGTATAGCGGGTAAACATTAAAGTTTATCCGTTATACATTATGTTAATAAATTATTGGAGGAATGAAGACATGAATAAGGATAAAAATATTAGAAGTAACATAATGACATATCTTATTTATGCAGGACCAGCGACTTTTGCTTTTTTTACTGTAGTAATTATACCTTTCATGTATGGAATATATTTATCTTTTACTAACTGGGATGGTGTATCATCTGTTCATAATTTTGTGGCAATTGATAATTATATAAAAGTTTTTACTGATAAAATATTTTGGGATTCGTTTGGACTTACAATAGAATATGTGCTTTTCACTGTAATATTAGTTAATATCGTTTCTTTTCTACTAGCTTATGTTTTAACAAGTGGGGTAAAAGGACAAACTATTTTTAGAACTGGATTTTTCATGCCAAATCTTATAAGTGGCATTACACTTGGATTTATATGGCAGTTTATATTTTCTAATGTGTTAGTTTACTTAGGTACAATATTTAACATTCCATTATTTTCAGCATCATGGCTCGCGGATCCTAAAAAAGCCTTTTGGTCAATGGTAATTGTTAGTGTGTGGCAGAATTCTGGTTATATGATGATTATATATATTGCAGGATTTATGAACGTACCAAAGGATATAGTAGAAGCTGCAAGTATTGATGGAGCAAGTGGGTTTAGAAAACTTAAATCTGTTATACTTCCAATGATGGTCCCATCTTTCGCTATTTGTTTATTTTTGACATTGAAAAATGGATTTATGGTTTATGATGTTAACTTATCATTAACAAATGGAGGCCCATATAAAGCTACTGAAATGATATCAATGCATGTTTATAATAAAGCCTTCTTATCACAGCAATATGGTATTGGTCAATCAGAAGCATTTTGTTTGTTCCTAATGGTTGCATTAGTATCAGTAGCACAGGTATATATTACTAAGAGAATGGAGGTAGAAGCTTAATGAAAAAACAAAAACAATTTCTTAATATTGTCAAGATGTCAACATTAGTTGTATTGTTTGCATTATATATAGTTCCATTATTATTTGTTTTGTTAAATTCATTTAAGTCAACAACAGAAATTATAGCTAAGCCATTAGCTTTACCTACTCATTTTAGTTTTACAAATTACATGATTGCGTTTGATAAAATGAATTATTTACATGGCTTTTTTAATTCATTAATTATAACAGCTTTTAGTGTTTTAATAATTGTAATTTTTTCTTCAAGTACAGCTTACTTATTTGTAAGAAAAAAGTGGAAAATTAACAAGTTTATATTTTTAGTTATGATAGCCGCTATGATTATTCCATTTCAGGGTATTATGATACCATTAGTGCAAATATATGGATCACTTCATATGTTAAACAACAAATGGTCATTAATTTATATGTATTTAGGGTTTGGAACTTCTTTAGCAGTTTTTATGTACCATGGTTTTATCAAGAGCATACCCTTAGAATTAGAAGAAGCAGCTATGATAGATGGTGCGACAAGATTTCAAACATTTACAAAGGTAGTATTTCCACTTTTAAAATCACAAACTATGACAATAGCCATATTGGATATTCTTTGGATTTGGAATGATTTCTTATTACCAAATCTAATTTTGGGTACTGCTGATACAAGGACATTACCTTTATCAACTTACTATTTTTATGGTACACATACCGTTGATTATGGGCTATCAATGGCAGGTTTAATTTTATCAGTAATTCCTGTAGTTATTGTTTATATGTTTATGCAGAAACACATTCTTGAAGGTGTAATGCAAGGTTCAATAAAATAACAAAAAATTTGCTATAAAAAAGTGAGGAAGAATAAAATATGGATTTATATAGACCTATATATCATTTTATGCCAGAAAAAAATTGGATGAATGACCCCAACGGTCCAATATATTATAAAGGAGAATATCATCTTTTTTATCAGACTAACCCTAATGATTATCATTGGGATACAATGCATTGGGGTCATGCAAAAAGTATAGATTTAGTACATTGGAATCATTTGCCTATAGCTTTATACCCATCTAATGAATTAGGTGAAAAACATTGTTTTTCAGGTTGTACCTTTACAAATGATCAGGGAATACCTACTATTTATTATACTAGTGTAGGAGAAGGGCAAAGGCATCAAAGTGTTGGCGCGGAGCAATGGATGGCTGTAAGCCACGATGATATGGTTACATGGGAAAAGGCCAAAAATAACCCAAGATTAACATTAGATTTGCATGAAAATATGGACATTAAGGAATGGAGAGATCCCTTTGTATGGAAAGATGGAGATAATTGGTACATGGTACTTGGGGGCAGCAATGATGGAAATGGATGTGTTTTTATTTATAAATCCAAAAATAGTTTAGATTGGAAATTTCTTAATATATTATATGAAACAAATAAATACAAGTTTTTGGAGTGTCCTAACTTGTTTAAATTAGGAGATAAATATGTATTAATTTACTCTCCTAATGATATGGTTGTTTATCATACAGGTATATTAAACAGTGATTTTACTTTTACAACTGAGTATCAAGATATATTTGATAACAGTGGATGGGAAGGTTATTATGCGCCAAATTCACTTGTGGATCCAAATGGTAGACGTGTTATATGGGGATGGATGACGGAGGCTTCACGAGGAGAATTTAAGGGGCCTTTAGGTTGGGCTGGTGCACAGTCTATACCTAGAATGTTAAGCCTTTATAATAATGGAAAGTTAAAAATAGAACCTGTATCTGAACTTAAAGTTTTAAGAGCTGAAGAAAAATTGTTAACAGATGTAAAAGTGAACAGTGAAAATTTGAAGTTAGGTGTGCAAGGTAGAGCCCTTGAAATTAAAGCAGAATTTGAGCTAAATGGAGATGAGGAATTTAGCATACAGGTGCTTCAGTCGAAAAATGCGCAGGAGCAAACTTCAATAAGTTATAATGTAATTAATAGTGAACTTACAGTAGATAGAAGTAAGTCAACGCTTTCAGAATTACCTCATAAATCAAAGCTAAGTGCAAGTTTATATTTAAGTAAAGGTGAGATATTAAAACTACATATATTTATTGATCACTCAATAATTGAGGTATTTGCCAATTATGAAAAATGTATTTCAACAAGAGTATATCCAACCTTGGATGACACTACAGGTGTTACTTTATCACTTACTAAGGGCATAGAGTTGAATGTAAAGAGTTTTACTATTTGGAAGATGAAATCAATTTGGTAAACGGATATGAGTTATTAATTTCAAGAAAATTATCTATACAAGAGATAATTCGTGTGTATTATAAATTTATAATATTATATTAATCAATTGACATAATATTAGGGTAACTATGCTATTACTATCAGGTATTTAGGGGGATTAATATGATAAGTTTTAATAAGAAAATAGAATTTTATGATAAGGAAATCGATGTATTAGCAATAGGCGAGCTACTTATAGATATGATATCAAAAGAATATAGTAACAATTTTGAAAGTAATGATTACAAAAGATATTTTGGAGGATCTCCAGCAAATATTGCAATGAATACAAGGAAACTAGGAATAAAGTCTCAAATTGTAAGTGCTGTAGGTAATGATGGCTTGGGAGACTTTTTAATACAACACTTAAAGAAGAATAATATTAATACCAGTATGGTAAAGCAAGTTGATTATCCAACTAGCCTTGTTTTGATAACAAAAAGTGTAGGAACTCCAGTACCTATATTCTATAGAAATGCTGATTTCAAAGTACACTATAGCGAAGAACTGGAGGTAAAAATAAAAAATACCAAGATTTTGCATTTCTCTTGTTGGCCATTATCAATGCAACCATTTAGAAATACTATGGAGCAAATTATCGAAATAGCCCGAAAGAATAAAATTATTATTGCGTTTGACCCAAATTATCATCCCATGATATGGGAAAGAGGTCATGATGGCATAGAATATGTAAAATCAATTATTAAGGATGTAGACATAATAAAACCCTCTGAGGATGATGCACAAAGATTGTTTGGTAAAGATACAATTGATAATCAAATTGATAAGTTTTTAGAGCTAGGAGCAAAACTTGTAATAATGACTCTTGGTAAAGATGGAGCCGTTGTTTCAAATGGTAGTGAAAAGATAAAAATACCTACATTAGCTGACAATGTAGTTGATACAACGGGTGCAGGAGATGCATTTTGGTCTGGTTTCTATGCAGCAATTATAAAGGGTTATACAGTTAAGGAATCTCTTTATTTAGCATCAGCAGTTAGTGCTTATAAACTTAACTTTTTGGGTGCAGTAGTTGAGTTGCCTTCAATCGAAAAAATAAAAACCATTTATAAATTATAGAAGTAAAGTTAAGTAATGAGTTAATCTTTAATTCTAAATTATGATACACGAAGAAAAAGTTGCTCTTTTTATAGTAACCTTTTTTTCGTGTATAGTTATTTATTTTATTTATACTAATAAGTAGTAATTAATTACTATTTATTAGTAATTTTTTTAAATAAAAATAAGGGAATTATGTTATAGTTAACATATTTTTAACATAATTATTTGCTAATTTTGATACATTACTTTGTTAGTATATAAATATAGGAATAAAGAAGGAGTGAAGCACATGATTATTTTAAAAGATATTTACAATAAATATATAAGTAATGAAAAACTTAAACATATAGTAAAGTTTGGATTTGTAGGTGGGTTAAATACTACAATTGATTTTGGAATATTCTCTGTATTAAATAGTATATTTGGTGTTAACTATATTATAAGTCAGGTATTGTCATATTTAGGAGGTACGTTAAATAGTTATTTTTTAAATAAATTTTGGACATTTAATAATACGAAAGTAAGTAAGAAAACAACAAAAGAGATTGTTCAATTCGCTGTCGTTAATACAGCTTCTTTAGGTGTAAGTTTAATAGGGATGACTATATTACTTAGCAACAACGCCATGAATCCGTTAATTGCAAAAATTATTTCCATGGTTTTAGCTCAAGTTGTTAATTTTTTAGGGTACAGATTTTGGGTTTTTGGTACAATTGTGAAAGCATCATCTGGAACTAAAGAAATAGCCTAAACTGCATTTGATTTTATAAAGTAATAGTATGGGAGAGGAGATATTTTATATGAAAGTTAAAAAAGTAATTATACCAGCAGCAGGACTTGGAACAAGATTTTTACCTGCAACGAAGGCATTACCTAAAGAAATGTTACCTATAGTTGATAAGCCTACAATGCAATATATTATAGAAGAGGCTGTTGCGTCAGGTATAGAAGAAATATTAGTTATTACAGGTAGAAATAAAAAGTCTATTGAAGATCACTTTGATAAATCAATAGAATTAGAGTTAAATTTGGAAAACAAGCATAAAGATGCTCTTCTTAAACAAGTTAGAAATATATCAAATATGGTAAATATATATTTCATAAGGCAAAAGGAACCTAAGGGTCTGGGAGATGCTATAAATTGTGCAAGAGCTTTTGTAGGTAATGAACCATTTGCGGTGATGCTTGGTGATGATGTAGTGGATGCGAAGATTCCATGTCTAAAACAACTTATGGATTGTTTTGAAGACAGAAATACAACAATACTCGGAGTTCAAGAGGTAGAAAGAAAAAATGTAGATAAATATGGAATAGTTGATGGAACAAGAATTAGCGATCAAGTGTACAAAGTTGATAACCTTATTGAGAAACCAAAATTAGATAAAGCACCATCAAATTTAGCAATACTTGGTAGATATATAATAACCCCTGAAATATTTGATATATTAGATCGAACACTTCCAGGGAAAGGGGGAGAAATTCAATTAACTGATGCCCTTAAAACATTAATAGCTCAGCAAGATATGTATGCATATATATTTGAAGGACGAAGATATGATGTAGGAAATAAACTGGGATTTCTTGAAGCAACAGTAGAATTTGCTTTAAAGAGAGATGAGCTAAAAATCCCATTTATGAAATATCTTCAGTCTTTAAAAGATAATAAAACATTTAGTGAGATATATAAAGAAGTAGCCTCAGGAATAGAAAATCAATAACAAAGTTAATATGGAAATAAATTTAATAGAATTATTTATAAATTTAAGCCATTCTAAATGTCAATTTAGAATGGCTTATTGTACGTCCAGCATGTTAGCTGAGCCGATAGGCTGAAAGAAGCCTATGTCGCCTAACCAACGGGAAGACAACCTGAGAGCAAGGGATTTACTGGCAACGGTAGGGTC
>NZ_JAHLDV010000066.1 GCF_018861865.1 Clostridium frigoris | reverse complement strand
TTTTAAGGTGTGTTTGCTATATCCAAAAACAGGTTGAAACGTAACAAAGCACCAGCTATTGCTGGTGCTAATAATTAAAACTTTTTGGGACATTTTCAAATTCAGTTGACATCTCTCAAAATTTCTTTAATCCTTCATTTTATTAATTTCATCTAACATTAATATATTCAACTTATTTATTTCTTTTCTTTTTTCCATTAGGTCCTTAATTGCTTTTATTCTATACTCTAATTCAATTTGGCTCGTCTTAAGTTCTATTGATTTACAGAACTCGTATATTTTTCTAAACTGTATTTTTGTTTGCTCAAATTCTTCATCAAAATTAACTAAATCTTTATTTTTATAAATCATTTTTAAAGACTCTAATTGATATTTTATTATTGTAGAAAATTGTATAAGGAGTTCGTCTGATTTCACTTTGTAAATATATGATAATAATTCTATGTAAATTCTTTGAAGAGTACCCCTGTCAAAAACATCTAGATTTACTCTACTATAACTTAATTTTTTTTTAGGCCTAAGGTTAAATAGTTTTCTTAAAAAGTTATCATACCCATTTGTTATCCAAACTCCATAAACTGAGTAACTAGGCTCTATATGTTTAAAATATTCAGTTATTTCATCATTATTTACAAATAATTTTATCTCTTTATTCATACTAGTTAATCTTGTTTTATTAATAACCGTAAAAACTTCTCCATAACTTGAAAACAGTGTTCCTTCTGTAGCACCTCGTATATTCCCTACGCACATCCACATATCTGGCATTGATTAATCACCCCCCCTAATTTTGTATTAGTTTAAGCCCATTTTATATGTCTTCTAGCTTTTAATTATATCCAATATATGAAATAATATATATTATAATTCTACAAATATTTATCGTTACCCTTCAAGTTTATACAAAAAAACAATATTGTTTGCTTTAATAGTTCATTAAGGCACGCACCTTTTGGATAGTATCTACCATAAAGGTGCGTATTTTCTTTTTCTGGTAAATCATATATAATAAAGGTTAATGAATAACTGTACTAGTAAAAAACACTGAAGTTATTCTTACTTAAGCATAAAATTTTATAAACCTTGGAGGTTATTAAACATGGAAAAATCGAAAGTATATTTTACCGATATGCACACAACACTTAAAGAGAACTTACAACAAAAGTTGACCCGTCTAATTAAAGCAGCTGGGATTGAACAAATTAATTTTGACAAAAAATATATAGCTATTAAAATTCATTTTGGTGAACCTGGCAATCTAGCCTACCTACGCCCAAATTATGCTAAAACTGTAGTAGATATTGTAAAGGAGCTCGGTGGCAAACCCTTTCTTACCGATTGCAATACCTTATATGTTGGTGGTAGAAAGAACGCACTTGACCATTTAGATTCTGCTTATGTCAATGGTTTTTCTCCATTTTCTACAGGCTGTCATATTATAATTGGTGACGGATTAAAAGGTACCGACGAAGTTTTAGTTCCTGTTAAAGGTGGTCAATATGTAAAAGAAGCAAAGATTGGTCATGCTATCATGGATGCAGATATATTTATTACTTTAACTCATTTTAAAGGACATGAAGCAGCTGGTATCGGTGGCGCTCTTAAAAATATAGGTATGGGTTGTGGATCCCGCGCAGGTAAGATGGAAATGCATAGCAGCGGAAAACCATATATTTCACATGATGATTGTATAGGCTGTGGTCAGTGTGCTAAGAACTGCGCTCTTAATGCTATTACAGTAACCGAGAAGAAAGCTACTATTAATCACGATAAATGTGTTGGCTGCGGTAGATGTATTGGTGTCTGTCCTGTGGATGCCGTTTTACCTGCATCAGATGAATCAAATGATATTTTAAATAAAAAAATTGCAGAATATTCATCTGCTGTTATAAGTGATCGTCCAAACTTCCACATAAGTTTAGTTATTGATGTATCTCCCTTCTGTGACTGTCATGGAGAGAACGATGTACCAATTGTTCCAGATGTAGGTATGTTTGCTTCATTTGATCCAGTTGCGCTAGATGTTGCTTGTGCAGATGCGGTAAATGGTCAACCTATTATCCCTGGAAGTATCCTCGATAAAGATGGTGAAAAAGATCATGACCATTTCGCCGATGTCAGCCCTGAAACTAATTGGAAGGTTGCAATCGACCATGCTGTAGCGTTAAATCTAGGCAATAAAGAATATGAATTAATTACGATTTAAATGATATAGAAAATAAGTAAAAGAGAGCGAATTTAATATAATTCGCTCTCTTTTATTTGTTTTGTTTACAATAAAAAAATATGCCTTTATATAGTATTCTTTTCTAGGGAAATATTAACTTCAATAATCATTCCATCTACGCTCATTTCCACGCAAAGAACTTTATCAGCGTTACTACTTGCGGTGAAATCACCCTCTATCAGTGTTGGTGTAGAGATATCTATATTTATATTATCCTTTGAAAAATTCATTGCAACATTTGCCGTTAACATATTAACTAGTTCTGAGATAGCACTTTGTGGCAACTCATCAAATTTGTCTACAGGCGCTCCCATCATCATTATTGAAGCAATTTTTTTCGCCGTGTCAACACCCATACCATAAATGATATTACCTTTAACATCTCCAATAATTCCAATAATAATTACAACGCCTTTGCTTTTTATATATTTACCCTTTACACTAATTCCATTCTTTTTAATATCATTTAACCCTAGTTGTGGCAATATAACATTAAATGATTCTAAAACTGGATTTATATGATTGACATCCATTCCCCTTCACCTCTATTAAACCCTATATTTATTGTCATATTTCCAAATTGAGATTTCACAATAGCCGCAAACGTATTCTCTAGTTCTGCCTTTGAAATATTTATTGACTCACCATGAAATATAGTTGGTGGTGCAACTCTTAGCCCAAACAATTTGTTTTTCTTATTTATCATTGAGCATGCATTTCCTGCAAACATATTAGCTATTTCTGACATAACATTAAGTAACTCTTCATCGTTTTTAGGCTCTCTTTTTAATAATATCGTTGAAAGGTCCTTCGCCGTTACATAGGCCATATCCAAAATTAGTCTACCCGAATATTTACCTGTAATCCCCATAACTATTGATATACCTTCACTATGTATAGCAAGGTTATCATTATTTTCATCTGTAATTTCCGGAACCGTCTTTGTAAGTTTATTGAAGATGTTTAATATAGCCTCTTTAAATACATCAGAATATAATTTCTCAAGTTCTAAATATAATTCTTCATCTGCCATAACTCTATTTATTAATAAAGATAATTCTTCTGAATCAACTGGTTTCTGAATATATCCACATACATGAGTTTTTTTTGCTTTTCTTATAAGCTCATCATCCATCATTGAACTAACAATTATAACTTTGATATCTTTATCAATTTTATGAATAGCCCTTGTACATTCAAATCCATCTGTTCCTGGAAGAGTCATATCCATTGTTACTAAATCTGGTTTAACTCTTGTAACTTCTTCAATAACTTCTTCTAAAGATTTTGCCTCACCAACTACATCAAATCCACTTTCTGTGAGTACACCTGTTAATAATGCTATTTGGAAAGGTGAATCATCAACAATTAAAATTTTTACATCTTTCATAATTACATCTACCCCTTTAACTATTTCTAAAACTATAATCATTATGTTTTAGAAAAATATTTTTTTTATTCTTATAATGATTATTTTCGTATATTATAGTTATCGAACATATTAAAATATTCTATAGACCTAATTTTTTCTTAATGACATCTCAGAAGGAAAGTCTCCCATTTCTATAAGTGTAAGCTACATACCTTAATAAATAGAAAACTTTGGACAAAAAATATGCTCCCCTTTACAGTTAACAGATTTTCTTTTTTAGTCTGTCTACTTAAATGGGAACATATTATTACTGCTTAACTTTTTTATTCAATTTATATTACATACAACTTGACCTTAATATCACTTTAAAAATATTTTACTATAAATTCTAAAAATGTTACTGATAAATTAGTTACCTGTAGTTCCACCAGTAGTAGGTGTAGTCCCTGTGTTTGTGTCTGAACTCGCCGCTGGTATAGTTTCTTTTGTTCCTGCATCTGTCGCTGCAGGTGCAGTTTCTGTTGTGCCTGAACCCGCTGCTGGTGTAGTTTCTTTTGTTCCTGTTCCGGCTGCAGGTGTATTTCCTGTTGTTTTATCTGTCGCTCCTGCCGCTGGTGTTGTTACAGTTTTTCCATCCGTTGATTCTTCTGTAGGTGTTGCTTCATCTGTTTTATCTACTGCTTTTTTTGTACTTGTTGTTCCAGTTGATTTTTTAGTACTAGTATTCTCGGTTGATTCTCCTGTTGAACTGTTTGTACCACTAGGCTGTTTTTGAACTTCAGTTTTTGTAGTTGGCGTTGCTACTTTTAAAGAGTTCACCTTGGAATAAACTTTTCCTGAAACTGAAGCAATCATAACTAAAATAATTGCTGCAACAATTATTTTCTTTTTATTCTTGCTAAGCTTCTTATTTTCAGGGAATACTTCTCTATTACTTTTATTTATTGTTTGTTCATCACCTGTTACCTTACTCATAACTGTTGTAAAATCATTTTTATCAACAGGAGGTACTTCTTCAGATTTTTTCGTTTCCTTGGATATTA
The DNA here is from genome assembly GCF_018861865.1 of Clostridium frigoris. GTDB lineage: Bacteria > Bacillota > Clostridia > Clostridiales > Clostridiaceae > Clostridium_AD > Clostridium_AD frigoris. Next base: position 10,427 of record NZ_JAHLDV010000066.1, on the reverse strand, counting down.
AATGTTTTATATTCGTCGGTATATTTAGCAACAATGCTAGAATTCCATTTTCTTCTCCAGAGTATATTTCTTTAAAGTTTTCTGGTGATTTAATTACAATAACAGGCTTACTATCTTGGTTTTCTAAATATACTGTAACCGAAAACTCATCTCCCTTACTTATAAACGGGATATAAACCTCTAAGGTGTTATCATTTACTGAGGAATCAAATTTTAACCCTCTTGTAATTTTGGCATCAGTGCTTCTTAACTTAGTTTGCGATCCTATATTTATAGTTAATTCATGTATTGTTTTATTTGATGGGTTCTTAACTGTAATAACATACCCACAATCTTCCTTGCTCTCTACATCTGTAGGTTTACCTTTTCTTATATTACATAATATCCTAGATCCTAAGTTCTTATAATAGTCAAGCAATAATCCTGATGCAAATGATATTAATATAGTTAGAATTGCCGTTTTAATAATACTTATCAATTTATTTTTCGCTCCTTTGTTTTTACTATTTTTACCAATAGCATGCTTTATTATTTATCTTCATTAGATTATAAGGCAGATAGATATTTGTGTCAAATTTAATAACGTACATACCAATACTATTTGTGGTATAATACATCTATATAAAATTTAAGGTGCTAAAAGCCTCCTTTTTATTTATTAATTCCTTCACTTACCATTAACTAATAAAAAAATATTTTTTACATAAACATATTCATCAGGAGGTACATATAAATGAAGAATTCAACAAAACATTCCTTAATTATAGGTTTTGCACTATTTGCAATGTTTTTCGGTGCTGGAAACCTAATTTTCCCACCATTCCTCGGAAAAGCAGCAGGAAGTTCATATTTCACTTCTATTACAGGCTTCCTCCTTACAGGGGTCGGTCTTCCATTAATTGGAATAATAGCTTGTGCTAAAATTAATGGTACTTACGAGAAAATGGCAAATAGAGTAGGTAAAAAATTTGCTGTAATAACAAGTGTAGCATTAATTCTTGTTATCGGACCCTTACTAGCAATTCCAAGAACCGCTGCAACAACTTTCGAACTTGGAATACATCCTTTGTTTCCATCTGTATCACAAAATATAATAGTTGTATTGTATTTTTTAGTAGCACTTGCATTTGTACTTAAACCTTCTTCAATAATTGATAACGTTGGTAAAATACTTACACCAGCACTTTTATTAATGCTTGCTATAATTATATTTAAAGGAATAATAGCTCCGATTGGTCCAATTGTAAATACATCTTACAAAAACGGATTTTCAAAAGCTTTAATAGAAGGTTATCAAACAATGGATGTTATGGCTTCTGTTATATTTGCAGGAATAATTATTTCATCCGTTAAAGCAAAAGGTTATAAAAATGCAAAAGATATAATGAATATGACTATAAAATCAGCAATGGTAGCCGTAACTGGTTTAGCCTTTGTATATGGTGGACTTATGTATCTTGGAACGCAGTCAAGTACTTTGTTTCCCCAAAATATAGCGAGAACTGATCTAGTTACACGACTTGTTACATTAGACCTTGGCAGTATTGGCTCAGTCATTCTTAGTTTATGTGTTTCACTTGCATGCCTAACAACTACTATTGGATTACTTGCAAGTGGAGCTGAATTTTTTACTAATCTTACAAAAAACAAATTATCTTACAAAACCATTGCTGTTATTATGGCTGTAGTAAGTGGATTAATAGCTACAAATAATGTTGATACTATTGTTACATTTGCAGGGCCTGTTTTACAAATTTTATATCCTATTGTAATTGTTCTAATAGTTATTACATTACTTGGTGATAAAGTAAAAAGCAATAAAGTTGTTGCTATAACTACATACACAACTCTAATTATAAGTATTTTAGATACTATAAATAGTGTATATGCAGGTAGCATTGGATTCATTAAATTTATACCTCTAGCTAATGCTGGATTTTCATGGCTTATTCCTACTTTACTAGCTTTTATAATTTCAAACATATCAATAAATCCAAAACAAGACACTATAGCTGAAGATGATACTACTTCAGCATTAGAAGTATAATATATACTAAACAATATTTATGAATTATTAATATTCATAAAAAAATAGAGTTATTGGATAACCATTTATCCAATAACTCTATTTTTTCTAACTCTAACTAAATATATCTGCCTCTTTACTTTTTGAGCGGTTAATCTTTGAAAAATCCACCCTTGAGAAAACAAAAGTTGATAATAATAAAAATATCAGTCCGAAAATAAGTACAATCACCATGCTTATAATTGGTGTAATTACAAAATTACCTATTTTAAAAGCAAGTTGCTCTGCAACCAATTGATTCGTTGTTAAAGACGTCTTTTCTAGTATGATTGTTCTAAAAAACGCTGTAGTATATGTCATTGGATTTACATAAGCAATATATTGCATTGTTTTTGGTAACATTGAAAGCGGGATATATGCACCACAAAGAAATGTCATTGGCAGTGTTATAGCTGTTACAACAATTTGGAATGTTTGTGAATTCTTAACTAGAGCCGCTAAAAACAATCCGAGTCCTGAGAACACAAGTCCAACGACAATCATCACGACGATTACCGCAAACGGTGTTACCCATGACGTGAATTTAAGCCCTATAAAATAACCGATGAATAGAATAATAATACCCTGCATTGTTGCTATTGTTGCTGCTGATAATAACTGACCTGTAGCAATCTGAATTCTTTTAACAGGGCTTACTAACACTTCTTTCATAAATCCCGAAACAATATCTTCAATTGTACTAGTAGCAATAGTCAGCGACGTTTGAAATACAGTAGTTATTACAACACCTGCTAACATATAATTTACCGGATTTTGAATATTGTCATTTTTAAATATTGAACTAAACACATATAAAAAAAAGAATGGCATGATAATCGTGAAAACAAGCTGAACACGATTGCGGGCAAAAATTTTAATGTTTCTAATCCATAAAGCTACTATAATATCCATAAATTCCTCACTTTCTTATATCTTTTCCGGTAATCTCTAAGAATACATCATTCAATGTACCTTTTTTAATTTCCAGATCTATTATATTCTCTTTTTGCTCACTTAATATCTCCAAAAGTTTTGGTATACTATCAACTTCAATTGAATAATGATCAGTTTTTTTCATGTATTTAAATCCTAAACTATCTAGCAGTACCTCTAGCCCTTTCTCATCTGTAGTTGAAATATTTGCCCTATCCTTTGTATATTGCTGTTTTAAACGATACGGAGTGTCCATTGCAACGATTTTACCACCATCCATAATTGCAACTTTGCTACAGATTTCGGCTTCCTCCATGTAATGTGTTGTTAAAAAAATTGTAATATTCTTTTCCTTTTGAAGCTTTACGATATATTCCCACATGTGAGCCCTTGTTTGAGGGTCAAGACCTGTAGTTGGTTCATCTAAGAATAATACTTTTGGGTAGTGCAGTAATGATCTTGCTATTTCCACACGCCGTTTCATACCCCCAGACAGACTGCTCACCATTGCTTTCTTCCATTCCAATAAATCCACTAGCTTTAAAACAAATTGGATACGCTCGGGGGCTTCACTTTTGGGGATAGCATAGAAATGACAATGCATAATTAAATTTTCAAGAACAGTCATTTTATTATCCAATGTTGATTCCTGAAAAACAACCCCAATAACACCTCTAACTGCATCCTTTTCATTTGAAACATCTTTTCCATCAATAGTAAGCGTTCCTGATGTCTTGTCGAATATAGTACATAGCGTATTTATGGTTGTACTTTTACCTGCTCCATTTGGGCCTAAAAATGCAAATATACTTCCTTCTTCTACTTCAAATGAAACATTGTCTACTGCTGTAAATTTATCATACTTTTTTACAAAATCCTTAACTTCTATTATATTTTTCATAGTATCACCCCTATTAACTGTTTTCTAAATTTTCGCGCCCTCATTGTCATATAATCAAATCAAAGCTTACCTTGCATACATGATTGCTTTTATATATAAAATTATACCGTTAATTTACCTAAATACAACTTATTTTATATTAATCCAAGAGAATATATTAATAATTGCTATTCTAATCCGTTTGTTATTTACTCCCTAATTTTCATATATAAATTCAACTATGGATTTACCTATAATATTTTGCTGCTCATCTCTTGTTATTGTGGCTTTATTATCACCCTTTTGGAATCCATACCAAGCATTTTGAGAATGATTTCCTCCCTTAATAGGAATCCATTTTGTACTTTTAGGCAATAGTTTTTTAGATTCATCAATCTTATCCTTTCCAACAAATCCATCTCTAGTCCCATACATTGACAAAACTTTTACAACACTTGATGATAGATTGTTACTTTTCTGCGGATATGATGCTAAGAGTATTAATCCATTAATTTCATCTTGGTTTTTATATGCAAATTGTGCTGCCATAACCCCACCAAGGGAATGACCAGCTATATACCACTGCTTAATTTCCGAATATTTTTCTATTACTTTCTCAGCTTTATTAGGAGAAAGTATAGCAAGCTTCAATGGCATTGGTACAATTACAACTTTAAAACCAGACTCCGCTATTTTCTCAGCTAAAGGTGCATAAGCCTGCGGTTCAACTTTTCCACCTGGGTAAATAATTAGACCCTTCGTAACTATTTTGTTTTTGGAAGTATATTCAATCCAAGGCGAATCAATGTATTTAACCTTATCATTTGATTGTAGCATTATTTTGGCTTCCGGCATAGCTCTATAATAATCGTTTGAATATACTGCAATTATTATAATTATTATTGGAATAACTAGTAAAAAATATCTCCATTTTTTCTTGATGAAAAGCTTCAAATTATATCACTCCTTCTTCTATGTACTTTAAATGCATATTCATATCTCCCTTTCCTATAATATTCACTACTGCAAGTTATGTAACAGTTATTCTATAATCTTAACTATCATGCTATATGTTAATCAATAAATCAAGTAATAAATAAAAATACCCTCTTTTTACAATTCTTAATCAAATTAAATTATATTTATGGTGCATTTAATGCAAAAATTTAGTAATATAAGAGTAGGGTTTCAAACAAAAAAATTGGAGGGTGATTTAATAATGTGTAAGGAAAGAGAAGTAAAAGTTCTAAAAACTTTTACTGTACTTAGTTTTATTCTAATGATTACTGTTAATGCATTAGCAAATATTTTACCAATTAACGGCATTACATCTGGTGGAGTTTCTGATTCATATCCTAACCTATTTGCACCTGCTGGCGCTACTTTTGCAATATGGGGGTTAATATACCTGTTACTTGCTGGATTTGTAGTTTACCAACTGGGTCTTTTTAAGGGAACTGATAACAAAGCTCTAGTTAAACTTATTGATGGTTATTTTATTATATCTTCACTAGCAAATGCAACATGGATATTTAGCTGGCAGTATAAAGTTATTCCACTTTCTATGATTTTAATAATAATACTACTGGTTTGCTTAATTAAAATTAATGGTAGAATAAACTCCCTAGAACTAACCAAAAAGGAAAAATTATTTGTAAAACTTCCTTTTAGCGTTTATTTTGGGTGGCTTACTGTAGCAACAATAGCTAATGCTACCACACTGCTTGTTAGTTTAGGTTGGAATGGTTGGGGCTTATCTCAGCCAGTCTGGACAATTATTATTTTATTAGTCGGGCTTATTATTGGTATGACTACAACTATAAAAAATAAAGATATCCCTTATGGTATAGTTATATTTTGGGCATATTTAGGTATACTCAACAAACATGTTTCCTCAAATGGTTTTGCAGGTCAATATCATGGAATTATCACTACACTAATCATTTCATTAGTTATTATTTTTATATGCTTATTATATGTTGCAAAGAAAAAAAAGCATATAATTTGATCTAGATATGTATTAGAAATATACATTACAATTGAAAGGACGGCTAATCATTATTTGATTAACCGTCCTTTCTCACAACAATAAGTACATTTATCTAGTAAAAATGAATTCCGCGTCTGAAGATAGATATTCATTATAACTATAACCCTCTTCATTAAATTCTTTTAAATCACTCGGTAAACTAATATTATTTTTAATAATAAATCGACTCATAAGACCTCTTGCCCGCTTTGTGTAAATAGTTATAACCTTATGAGTTCCATTTTTATAATCTTTAAATACAGGTTTTATAACCCTTGCATTGATTTTATCCATATCTATTACTGAGGAATATTCCTTTGATGCTAAATCTATTAGTGTATTATCATCTTGTATCTTCAATTGTTTTTTTATATAAATAGTAAGCTTATTTCCCCAAAAATCATATAAATTATTACCTTGTTTATTTTTAAGCTTAGTTCCCATCTCTAGCCTATGAGGTTGAATTAAGTCAAGTGGTCTCAGAACACCATATAAACCTGAGAATATTATTAAATGCTTATTAGCAAAAGATAACTGTTGCTGATTTAAATCATCTGCATTTATTCCCTTAAATACTGCACCATCATATGCAAGTAATGCTTGTTTACTATTAAATAAGTCATGTTCTTTTTCCCATGTAATATGCCTCATAAAATTTTGCTCTGCAAGTTTACTATTTATTTTCATTAAACCTACCAATTCTTCCGGAGAATATTTTAAAAGTCCCTTAATTAAACTACTTGCTTCCCTGATAAATATAGGCTTAGTATATAAACTAGCATTAACCACCTTATCCATTTTCAAAGTTTTCGCTGGCGATAATATTGTTATCATTTATACCTCACCCCACAATGCTTATATCATAAGTGCAATGCCTTAATTACTCCATATCTTCTGTAAGCTTTATTATTTCATCAATTATATTTCCTATATACTCTATAGTATCTAATAGAGGTTTGTCAGTTGTTATATCTACTCCTGCCATTTTAGCAAGTTCTATCGGTGATTTAGTCCCTCCAGCTTTTAATACTTTTCTCCAGTCATCTACGGCTGGTTTTCCTTCTTTTAAAATTCTGTTGCTTACCTGAGTAGCTATTGTAAGTCCAGCGCTATATGTGTATGGATAAAGTCCCATATAATAATGCGACTGCCTCATCCATGTAAGTTCTGCGCCATCTACAATTTTCACGCAGTCTCCCCAGAATTTTTTAAGAACTCCCTTTTTTATTTCATTAAGATTTGTAGCTTGCAAACTTCCACCTGCGTCTATTACTTTATAAACTTCTCTTTGATACGCAGCCTCTAATAAATGCGTTACAAAGTTATGGTAGTAAGTTCGGCTAATCATAGAAGATAAAACCCATCTCTTAAATCTAGGCTCATCATTTGTTTTCATAAGATAATTTGACATAAGCATTTCATTCATAGTAGATGGCGCTTCTATAAAATATAGTGAAGGCTCTGCATTAAAAATATTTTGATTTTTGTTAATTAACGTAAAATGACCTGCATGGCCTAATTCATGGGCAAGTACAAACACTTCTTTCATTTTCTCAGTCCAAGATAGTAAAATTAGAGGATGACTACCATAAGGCGTAGCACAAAAGCCACCTGTTGATTTTCCTTTGTTTTGAGCAAAGTCGATCCATTTTTCGTCATAAGCTTTTTTTACCATCTCTACATAATCTTCGCCTAGTACTGATAATGCTCCCTCAACATATTTCTTTGATTCCTCCACAGATACAGTTGGCTCATAACTCGGGTCTACTTCAAGCTTTAAATCTGCAAAGGTCATTTCATCAATATTATGAATTTTTTGAAGCAATTTCGCATATTTTCTCATATGTGGTGCTAGCTTTTCCATGATTATATCTATTTGTCTATCGTACAATTCCCTCTCTACCTGTTGAGGAAATAATAAACTATCTATAACAGAATCAAATCCTCTAAGAGTTGCTATTGTTTTTTCTTTTTGAACCTGCGTTTGATAAAGTGCTGCTACTGTATGTTTATATTCTCCAAGTTTTGAAGAAAAAGCTTTAAAAGCTGCTCTTCTAACTTTAGTATCAGTCTCATATTCCCATTCATCTTCGAAAAGTACATAGCTAAGAGGATATTCGATGCCATCTACACTGAAATTTTCAAAATCCATATCACTTAATTTAGTTGTCTCATATGTGGAATAAGAAGAATCTAATGTTCCAGATAAAGCAGATAATGCCTTTTCAACTTCCGGGTGTAATAAATGTTTTTTAAATCTTTTTATCTCACTTAAATAATGGGCATTTTCTTTTGATTCTTCAATTGCTTGGTCTATTATTTTTTCATCTAGTTCATTAATTTCGCTTTCTACAAAGCTTAGTCTACTATTTAAATCAGCTAATACATTAATAGACTTCATATATCTAGCTTGATTCTCAACGTTTGATTGATCTGTAGAAACTTGAAGACTTGCATAATTCTCTATAAGATCTTCGCTTTCCATAATAAGTCTCATTTTGTCCAAACAGTCATTTATAATACTAGCGTTGTTCAGCTTTTGTTTATAGTTTTTTTCTATTTCTAAAGTAAGTTCTTCTAACCCTTTTAGCGCTAAATCGTACTGCCTCTCCGTTTGGTACAGTGAAGATAAATCCCAAGTAAGTGACTTATCTACATCCTTTCTTTCTTTTAAAGCTATTTTCATAATTTATCCTCCTAATTTAGTCTGTAATATTATAACAATTTAATTGTATTATATCATCTAGAATGTCATTACGGTAAAATGCGACTAAATTTATAAAAAAAATAGAAACTGTATTGGAAAATTCCAATACAGTTTCTATTTTTATTTTAAAATATTATTAGATTCCTTTTCATCATAAATAATATCTTTTATAATTTCAAGCAAATCTCCTTTTTCTAGCCCTTCAATATTATTTATTAATTTAATATCTTTTATCAATTTTTTTCTTAAATTTTCATCGGCTTTATAAGTTTTATGAGCTTTATCTTCTCTATAAGTTTTTTCAATTTTATCAGTTTTGTTAATTTTATTAGCTTTTTCATTTATATAGAATTCTTCTCCACTTTCAACAATTCTTGCGCTGTAGCCCTTAGAATCCAATAACTGTTTAAAGCTATCCTGTGCTTCTTTATCTCCATGAACAAGCAGAATTTCCTTTGGTTTGTCCATAAATCCCTCTAGGTTATAAATATGAGCTTTAACAGCTATTTGTTCTCCAAATATCTTAACTGTTTTTGCCCCACCTACTATATTTCGTCCCAAGGTTCCTTCTGCTTGATATCCTACAAAAACAATTGATGATTCCTCTCTCCACAAATTATATTTAAGATGATGTTTTATTCTACCTGCATCACACATACCACTTGCAGAGATAACTATTACATTGCTCTTTATTTTATTTATTTCCATTGAATCATTTGAAGAAACTGAGAATTTCAAACCATCAAATCTAAATGGATACTCCCCCTTCATTACAAGTTCTTTAGCTTCATTATCATAATCCTCATTATGACTCTCAAATACCTTTGTTGCTTGAATAGCCAAAGGACTGTCAATATAAACTTTAACATCCTTCAATTCTTCATTTTCTACATACTTATTTAATTCATATAAAATTTCCTGAGTCCTACCTACTGCAAATGAAGGTATAATAACATTTCCACCTCTTGCAAAAGTCTCCTTAATTATTTTTAATAACTCCTTTAAATCTTCCTGAATCTCAGGATGAACCCTATTACCGTATGTTGTCTCTATTATCAAGTAATCAGTATGATTGATTATTGTTGGATCTTTTAAAATTGGCTTATTTATATTACCTAAATCACCACTATACACTAGTTTTACTTCTTCTTGATTTTTTTCTGTCATATATAATTCAACAATTGCCGAACCTAAAAGATGCCCTGCATCTCTAAATCTTATTTTTAACCCATCAAAAACATCTATCATTTCATCATATGGAAATGCTCTGAAAAGTGAAAGAGACATTTCAGCCAATTTAACTGTATATAATGGTTCTAAAGTTTTTAATCCCTGACGTTTTCTTTTTTTATTTTTCCACTCAACCTCAGATTCATGAATGTGACCACTGTCTGGAAGCATAATACTGCATAAATCCATTGTCGCCTGAGTTGATAAAATCTCTCCCTTAAATCCCATCTTATAAAGTAACGGTATTCTTCCACTATGGTCTATATGGGCATGTGATAAAATCACATAATCTACCTCTTTAGGATTAAAATCAAATTCCTCATTTGCAAATACCTTTTCACCTTTGCCCTGATATAAACCACAATCAAGCAAAATATTCTTTCCGTTTATGTGTAAAATATGACATGAACCTGTAACAGTTTTTGCTGCTCCATAGAATTGAATTTTCATAATAATCCCCCTCTTCATCATGTGATAGTGTTAACACTATCTTTGTTTTATTTATTTAAAACCCTGCTATTGCAAGGATTGTAGCTGTTTTTAGCACAAAAAACAATGACCCCCTCTATTTGGTATAATTGTT
>NZ_JAHLDV010000065.1 GCF_018861865.1 Clostridium frigoris | reverse complement strand
CAGATTCCACCTCACGGTGGACACCCTTGTCTTAAGCTAACGGTTAGCACTATCGGCCCCCGTATCGGACTTTCACCGACGAGTAAACGCCCATGCCGGGCACACTAAAAGTGCATCTACTAAAAAGTAGATGCCTTTTAAAAGCAGTTTGTGCATATTGGTATATTATATATTTTTGAAAACAATGAAGATCTCTTTTTTAACTTTTTTAATATTAGATTAGATGACTCACCCTTAATTTCAATATTTAAAGAATTGTTACTTAGTTTAACATTTTCTAAAGAAATGTGTAGAATATGTTTATGATCAAGTGCATCCGCAATTCTAAGAATGGATATTAATTTTAGAATGATTGTTTTTTCTTTTAATGGATAAAAATCTATAGAGGTATCAATAGATTTACCATGACTACTTGCAATCAGTGCTAAAATCTTTCTAAGAACATCTGGAATATTATCAAGCAGTGGCTCCTTTAAGATAATGTACTTTGTATGTTGTTTATGGTTATCTTTATTAATAAAATAGCCTATGTCATGGAGAAGAGCACTGTAATAAAGAAGAGTTCTTTCTTCATATTCAAATTTATAATAGGGATATAGTGAATCAAATATTTGAAGAGCATATCTCGAAACTTTTTTTTCATGCGAGATTATATCAGATACATTATACTTATCTAAAACTCTAAAAATTTTAATATCATTTAGATAATCTGTTATATTATGCATGTCATCCTCCTTTACAATATACTTATTAGGGGCTTCTTAAACCATATTAAGTATATGTAAAGATTGTGGAGAACATGCTTATATTATATTATTTTATTATTAATTTTTTATTATATGTTTTTTCAAATGATGAGCAGCATTGTAGTGCTGCACTTATTTCTAGTAATGGATCTACTTTTGCGTCAACGGTTATTGTTACAGTATCTAATTCAATACTGCAACTAATAAATTGTATATTCCCATTTAAGCAACTATCTAGACTTTCACTAATTCGTAATAGTATGCTTAACTTATCTATTATATCTAAATCTTGTTTAGTTATTAAATTCTGGTATAATTTTAAGTCTATCTTAAATTCATTTTTCCTGTGAAGTGCTGCTATATATGATGCCATTAGTTGTTCTTTATGCGTAAGTCCATTAATTTTAGAGTTTGCAATCATATATGAAGAATGTTTATGATGATCAAAATAACTTATCAGAATTCCTATATCATGGAGCATTGCTGCAGTTTTTAAAATTTTATCAGGGTTTATTGGTATATTAATAATCGATTTAAGATCATTATACAGTGTTTTAGTTAACATCCATACATGGCTTGGATGTTCAATTTCAATTTTATAATTAAGTAAGTTGTTATTAAGAGAAAAATCAAGGACATCAGTTAAAGGTATTTCACTATTAAAGATATATTCATATAAAACACCATCTCGAAGACCACTTCCACTAACATGGAGCTCTTTCAGATCAAGATAATTAACTAACGTAACTAAAGCTGCAGTAGCACCAACAAAAATATCGGCTCTTTCTTTTGAAAGCCCCTTAAGCTTTTTTCTTTGATAAGAATCTTTAACTTTAACTTGATTGTAAATAGCAATCACTTCATTTGTTGGAATTATATAATTATGAAGATTGTCTATAGGATAATTAGTCTTTTTTTGATGGAGTTTACCAATATTTCTTATAGTACCGCCAATTCCGATTAGGGGCATATTTTTAACTTCTTTTAACCAAGGAATATCTTTATATAGGGAAGTAAGAAAGTCCTTGATGGTAGCTTCACTTTTATCATCCATAGATTTTTGAAGTGAAAATTTTTCTGTAAGATTTATGGCACCAAAAGGTAAACTAATGGAAGCTTTTAGTTTTCGATTTTTAACTAAAATTAATTCTGAACTACTTCCACCAATATCCATTATTAACGCATCAGAAAAATCCATACTGTTGATAGCTCCAAAATAATCATAATAAGCTTCTTCAATACCAGTTAAAACACGAATATCAATAGAAAGTTCTGATTTAACACGGTTTAAAAATTCTAATTGATTAGTGGCTTTGCGGACAGCTTCTGTCGCAACAGCTAAAATCTCATTTATATCCTGAATAAAACACAAACGTTTAAAGAATGCTAAAGTAGAAATAGCACTATCAATCCTATAGGGATTTAATTCTCCTTTTGCAGTCATATCTTTGCCAAGGCGAACACTTTTTTTAATTTCATCTACTATTCTAAAGGAATTATCTTTATTTATTTGAACAATTACTAAACGTATAGAATTTGATCCTATATCAATGATGGCTATTTTTTTCATTCTTATCATTCCCTTTTAAAATTGACTTTTTTATATAACTTATGTCTATAATAATTAATAGTTATAATATTTGCAAGTGTTAATAAATATTACACTTATAAATAAATGTTTTTTTATGGTTAAGGTTAGGTTAAAGTTTCGTTAAATATAATATACATTATTGTGTAATAACATGCATTATAGTAGTATTAATATATATGATTTTTTTATACAAAGGAGATTACTTATGAGTATAGCACAGGCGTGGAAGATAATTGCGGCTATTGATCTAGGTGCTAACTATCTAAAAATGACAATTGGAGAAATAAGTACAAAGGGGAAAATCACAATTTTAGAAGAGTTAGTAAAGCCTACAAAAATAGGAAAAGATACATTTTCTAAAGCTAGAATTTCCGTTAAGACAATTCATGAGACTTGTGATGATTTAATGGGGTTTGTTAGACTTATGAAGGATTATAAAATCAAGTTTTACAAAGCCGTAGCCACTAGTGGTATGAGAGAAGCTGAAAACAAACAATACGTCTTAGAACAAATACGACTTAGAACAGGGTTAAATGTTGAATCAATAAACGTAGCAGAAGAACAATTTTATATGTTAAAGGCAGTTAGAAATCATGTAAACTCAATAGATATTAAAAAATCAGAACAATATCTAATTGTTAATATTACTTCTGGCGCAGTTGAGACATCAATATATGAAGATGGTAGATTAAGGTTTACAGAACATGTTAAAATTGGATCTTTAAAGATAAGAGAGGCTCTATCAGATTTAGAAACAAAGACAATTGAATTTTCACAGACTATGCAGCAGTATATACAAAGTAAAATATATGTACTTGAACCTCAAATAAAAAAGTTCGAAATCAATCATTTTTTAGGATTGGGGGGAGAGTTAAATACAATCTGTGGAATTATAAGGAAAAAGAGTGGAGCTAATAAGAAAGATTATTATATTAAAAAGGAATCATTATTATCACTTACACAAGAAATTAGTAACATGGATAATTTTCAAATTAAAACTACCTTTGGACTTTCTAATAAGACAGCAGAACTTTTGCTACCATCAATACTTATTTTTTATTGCTTTCTTAAAATGACCAAGGCTGAGGGAATTCAAATACCTAAATTATCACTAAGGCAAGGAATTTTATATGATTTATCTGATGAAATACTAAATATTCCACGAAGAGAAGAACTAATACATGACATCATAAGTTCTGTTTGGTATATAGGAGAAAAATATCAAATTGATAAAGAGCATGCGACTTTTGTTGAAAAAATTTCTCTTGAGATTTTTGATCACACAAAAGGATTACATAAGCTAGGGGATAAAGAACGACTTTATCTTCAGGTTGCATCAATACTGCATGATGTGGGTGGTTTTATAAGTGCAAATAATCATAATTTCCATTCTTATAATATAATACGTGCTCAAAGTATTATTGGTTTTTCAGATATTGCTATTGAGATTATTGCAAGTTCAGCAAGGTACCACTCAGAAGAAATTCCTAAAAAATCTCATGTGAATTATAGAGCTTTAAGTGATGCGGATAAAATGGTAGTATCTACATTAGCTGCAATATTAAAACTATCAGAAGCTTTAGATATATCACATATGCAAAAAATAAAAGAAATCAAGCTACTAGGAATAAGGGATAATATGTTTTTTAACTTAAAATCTGAAGGAGATATTATTTTAGAGGACTGGAATTTTTCAAAGTATGTAGATTTTTTTGAAGAGGTAATTGGTGTTAAACCAATAATATAAAGGGGGGATAAAAAATGACTGATTATTCATTACCTAAGTATTTTATAAGTCGCGAATTAAGTTGGATTCAGTTTAATGAACGTGTTCTTGAAGAGGCACAGGATACAACAAATCCATTGTTTGAAAGGTTAAAATTTGCAGCTATTGTAAGTTCAAATTTAGATGAATTTTTTATGGTTAGAGTTGGTTCACTATCGGATCAAATTACAGCTGAATTTGATAAAAAAGAACCATCGGGACTTACGCCAACACAGCAAATGAAGCAAATAGGAATATTAGTACATAAACTTGTTTCTAGTCAATCTAATTGTTATAATCGTTCCTTAAAAAAAGGCCTCGAAAAAGAAAAAATTAAATTTTTAAAAATTAACGATTTAACTAAACAGCAGCTTAAGTATGTTGAAAATTATTATTCGAAAAATATATTCCCGGTACTAACACCTATGGTTGTTAATCAAAGCAGTCCTTTCCCATTAATATCAAATAAAAGTTTGAATATTGCAATTCTTCTTAAAAATAATAAGGGTGAAAACATCTTTGCAACAATAAAGGCACCTTCTGTTTTTGATAGATTTGTAAAAATTCCAGATGAAAGTGGATTATCTTTTATATTTTTAGAAGATATTATAAAGATGAATTTAGAGTCTCTTTTTAATGGACATGAAATTTTAGATGCAAGTTGTTATCGTATTACCAGAAATGCAGATCTGGCACTAGATGAAGAAGGTGCGGAAGATCTGCTTGAAGCAATTGAAGAATCTTTGAAACAACGAAGATGGGGAAAAGCTGTGCGTCTTGAAATAGAGAAAGGTATGAATAATAAATTGCTTGAAATTCTTGAGATGGAGCTTGAAATCTCTAAAGAACAGGAGTATATAATAAACGGACAAATAGATTTAACTTTTTTAATGAAAATTGGAAGAATTAATGGTTACGAGAAACTAGAATATAAACCTATAAAACCGCAGTCTTCAAAACAGTTTTTAAAATATAACAATATATTTGAGGCAATTGCAGAGAAAGATATTCTGTTACACCATCCATATGAATCATTTGACCCGATTGTTGAACTAGTAAAGCAAGCGGCTGAAGACCCTGACGTACTTGCTATAAAACATACACTATATCGTGTAAGTGGGAATTCACCTATTATAGAAGCCTTAGTAAGGGCTGCAGAGATGGGTAAACAGGTTACTGTACTGGTTGAACTTAAGGCAAGATTTGATGAAAGTAATAACATAGTTTGGGCAAAGCAATTAGAACAATCGGGATGTCATGTAATTTATGGCCTTGTTGGACTCAAAACTCATTGTAAAATATTGCTTATAGTAAGGCGTGAAGAAGATGGAATTAAACGTTATGTTCATATGGGGACTGGAAACTACAACGATGTAACTGCAAAGCTTTATACGGATATTGGCCTATTTACATCGAATCCTTATTTTGGAGCAGATGCATCTGCCCTATTTAATATGCTGTCTGGTAATTCTAAACCAACAGCTTTATATAAATTTAGTCTTGCTCCATTGCAGTTAAGAGATAGATTTTTACAAATGATAATCGAGGAAACTGAAAACGCGAGGAAAGGTAAGAAGGCTAGAATTATTATAAAAGTTAACTCATTAGTTGATATTGAGATTATTAAAGCTTTATTTGAGGCTTCAACTTCAGGAGTGAAAATAGATTTAATAGTACGTGGTATTTGTTGCCTCAAGCCTGGAATACCAGGTGTAAGTGAAAATATTTCTGTGAGAAGCATTGTTGGTAGATTTTTAGAACATAGTCGTATTTTCTATTTTTATAACGATGGACAGGAAGGAATTTATTTATCAAGTGCAGATTGGATGACTAGAAACTTAGACCGAAGAGTAGAACTTCTATTTCCAATTGAAGATCAACAGGCAAGAGATAGAATAAAAGAAATTTTATATATATCTTTATCAGATACAATAAAAGCAAGAATTTTAAATAAAGATGGAATCTATACAAGAATTGACAGAAGAGGTAAGGAACAAATCAATAGTCAGGAAGAATTTTATAATCTTGTACTAAATAAAGATGATAAAATTAAAGAAAAAATGCATCATATGAAGGAATATTGGAAAGAAAATGGTTTTGTACCAAGAGTATCAGAAAAAAATGAGTGATTTATAATATACAAATAATAATAAGGTGAGGGAGTAAATTATTTTGTGTATTCTCTTACTTTGTAATATTTACACAAAATTATTTACTTGCCTCAAATGGATAGAATTTATTCAAAAGGATATACGAGGCCCCATTGATTCCTTATTTCACTTAATAAATGAGTAACGTCAACAGTTAGCGTAAGTTGATTATCACTGGTATTATTTGTGATATATTCTTGCATATCTTTTACTTCATAGTTCAGAGCTTTTGCTGTTTCACCTAAATTAAGTTCTTCTGTTCTACCATCTTCTGAGTAAAAAATAGTAGCTTTATCAGCCCTTGGATAATTGTTTACTTCGATATATCCTAATTCACCTGCAACTACTCCACGTTTTGGTTGTTTAGCTCTCATAGTTAAAGCCATAACTGCCATTTGATCATCTTCATTCTTCATAATTATACCGGATTGTTCATCTACTCCAGTTTCAAAATATTTCGCTGTAGTAAGAATTACATTGGGTTTGCTCTCCATGAAGTATCTTGCAAAGGAGGTTGCGTAAACACCAATATCTAATAATGCTCCACCTGCTAAATCCTTACTAAAAAAACGATTGGTTACATCATACTCTTTACAGCTTCCGAAGTTAACCTGCACCATTTTTACTTTACCAATAGCTCCTGATTTTACAATTTCTCTTAACTTTTTATACAAGGGCATATGAAATATGGTCATGCCTTCTACGATAACTAAGTTTTTCTCTTTAGCAATAGCAACCACCTCATCTAACTGTTTTGCATTTACCGTAATCGCTTTTTCGCAAAAAACATGTTTCCCATTTTTTATTGATTTTAATATGTATTCATAATGTAAATTATGTGGTGTTGCAATATATACGATATCAATTTCTGGATTTTTAATCATCTCGTCATAGTCATTATAGATATTTGTTACATGGAATTCATCTGCAAATGCTTTTGATTTTTTAAGGGTAGGGTTGAATACTGCATAAATCTCGCCATTTACTTCATTTAATGCAGTTGCCATTTCTCTACCGATATTACCTGTTCCTAAAATAGCCCAATTATATTTTTTCATTTTAATTCCTTCTTTCTATAATTTATCATCAGCAGTAGACAGTTCGAATCTACTGATGTTTTTATATACGTGATCTTTACCAACAGTTAAGAATAAATACAAGATTTCAATGACCATAGAAGCAGATACTCTAGAAAAGCAATATTCATCCATAAATAACTTCTCTCTTGTTGCTGTTGTAATATGATAGTCACTAGCCTTTGCCATTGGTGACAAATCATTATTAGTAATAGCGATGATAGTTGCCCCCTTTTCATTAGCTACATCAATTATGGTCATTAGCCGTTTAGAGGCTCCTGAATTAGATATTACAATTACAATATCATCTTTTGTTAAATTATAAGTATATGCTAATTGAGTTTCCCAGATAGTATTTGATACTGCCAAAATCCCAATTTGGTTAAACTTAAAAGTTCCATCTAGAGCAACCGGGATAGTATTACCAACTGCTACGAATTGAACGGATTTTGCATTTCTAAGTAAGTCTAATATTTCTTTGAATTCTTTCTCATTTATCATAGAAATTGTCTGTCTAAGTTCCTCAATCTTGTTAGCCAAGATATTTTGCAAAGACTGGCTAATATTATGTTCGTCAATGTCATTGGATACTGGAATAGCACCTTCTTTTGATTCAACAATCTCTTTTGCAAGACTTATTTTTAAATGATGAAAACCTTTCATATTGCATTTTTTGCAAAATCTAGAAACACTTGCTTCGCTGGCACCACTTGCTGCCGATAACTCTGCAATAGTCATTTCTATAACTTTTTCTTGGTTGTTCATAATATAATTTGCAATTTTCTTTTCTGCTTCAAAAAAGTTGTCGTATCCAGAAAAAATCACGTCTAGTACTGTTTTTTTTTATCCATACTTATCTCCTTTGCAATATTGAGTAAAATAATAGGCTGTTATTTCTATACTCACTATAGTATGATGATTTGATTTTGTCAATAAAATTATCGTGAAATTATATTTCACGGATGTTATTCAAATCCACCATGTCCAACAGTATTTACAAAGAGATAATACTATATTTCATAAACTATAAAACAAGGAAGATATGATATTGATAAATGATGATTTTAAAAAAAACTGTACTAAAGAAGCTCTGAAATATATAAAGACTAACACAACAATAGGTCTAGGTGGAGGAAACACTATATCTTACTTAATAGATTATATAAGAGAGGATAAAAATCTTATGGTTAAGGTAGTTACCCCTTCTGTCAAGACAAAAATGTATGCATAAAAAATGGCCTAGAGGTTATTTATACTTGCTGTGTGGATGAAGTAGCTGTAGCTTCAGTTTCCTCTTATTAGATTTTTATTAATTAATAAAATTTTGTACACAAAAAAAATATAAAAATATGTAACCAATATTAGTAATGTGGCATATTTTATAGTGTTTAATAAATCTTTTAAATTTAAGGGGTGTTGAAATAAATGAGTAATACCAGTTCTTATGGATCTTTAGATTGTGCTAATCACTGCAACGATAGACCTGATAAATCACTAGCTACAATAGAAACCTCATATCCAGGTCTACAGAATATATTTTCAAATAGTCCAATATATTTAGGTTCAATAGTTGATGGAACAAAAAAAGTCAGGAGTATACAACTAAAAGGAAATAGTTTGATTTTTAGTGTACCAGGCTTATATTTAGTAACTTATAGCACATCTGCAGTATGGACCACACTGCCATATGGAACCAATGAGGCGATAATTCAATTAAAACTCAATCAAACGCTATTAAACGGTTCAGAAACTAGAGTTCAAGTGTTAACACCACAGCCTGTGGAAAACCAAAAATCAAATTTAGCTAAGGCAGTTCTTGTTCCAGTAACTACTAGAAACTCATCCTTAACTTTAATAAGTACAAGCTCACAAGTTATGGGATTCATAAACACAACAGTAACTGTTGTAAAAGTAGGATAATAGAAATGTAATTTAAGGGAACCGATTTTTTAAATATCGGTTCTTTTTTTTATTAAGTTTCATTACTAAGAAGAATTATATTAATTTACAAAGGAGGCTATCTATCTTGTTTATTTAGCGATGTAAAAAATGTTCAACACAGTACATCTTTTATTTGTTTAAATGGTGAGAATATAATGCAGACATCCTAATATAAGTTGATTCCTGTTGTAACATTTTGAAGCTTTTGTATATGCACTTATTTTACCTAATATGATCTTGAGTATAAAGTAAGAAGTACTTTCCATGATAAAATCATCTTATTATATTGTGTGATTTAAATTATTCTCCAGGTTGTATTTCTTAATTACAATTAGTATAATCAGATTGTACAGGCTATATGTCAGAGGTTATCGAATTAGTGATTTCCCTAGCTCACCTTTTTAAAGGGACATAAAAAATTCTCAAATATTGAACAAGGAGGTTTATAAAAGATGAAAGATAAAAAAACCTTTTTTGTATATTTAATTACTGTTTTAACTGTTTTGTTAAATTGCTTAATGCTATTTATTATAAGATCAGGAGACGAAGGTATATTTTCTAATATATTTGTAATAATTATTGCATTATTTTGTCTTAAAATCTATGTAATTGCAATTAAAACTAATCAAACTTCAAAAATGATACCAGAATTTTATGGCATTTTATTTTTGTTTGGTGTTTCTGCAATGAGATGTTTAAATAGAATAATTCAAATTTCAGATACAATTAATTATTTTAGTATTATTTTTTTCATTGGTGCAGGCACATTTTTTTTATTTATTGCTATTAGTAGAATTGCATTCAATATAAAAAATTGAAAATAACTCCAAAGGGGTCAATGTCATTAAGATGGATCTTGCATTTGATCATGCGGAAATAATTAAGGCGGCTCTTAATAAAATCAAAGAATAATAAAATATGAGTATGGAAGTGATAAAAATGATAAGGCAGATAGAAAGAGATGAAATTAACGTATGTGTGCAAGTAATAAAAAAAAGTTTTGGAACAGTAGCACAAGAATTTAGTCTCACAAACGAGAATTGTCAAGGAAATGCAAGTTTTATTAAGACTGAAAAATTATATAGGCAGTATGATGGAGGTCGATCAATGTTTGCTTACCTAAATAATGGTATCATTGTAGGTTATTTTTCGCTTAGCAAGAATGATAATGGGAGTTTTGAACTGAATAATCTTGCTGTATTGGTAGAATATCGTCATAAAGGTTATGGTAGAGAAATGATTGTTTTTGCAATGAATAAAGTAAGAGAAATGGGAAGTAATAAAATGACTATTGGATTAATTGAAGAAAGTACAAAATTAAGAAATTGGTACAGTAGTTTAGGATTTATACATACTGGTACAAGAAAGTATAAACATTTACCATTCACAGTAGGCTTTATGAAAATTGAACTTTAGTATACGCTTATTTATATAGAGAAAGCCATATTTTAAATAATTGTGACTAAATAAACTTTTTTTACATTGAAAATGTAAAAATCATTGCAACTTTATTAAATATATATTAATATGAAACAATAAAATTTAATAGTTCAGATGAAGTTAGCGGGAGAGTTATGGCTATGGCCATTCACCGAAGAAGTAAATCTTTCAGGTACCTATTTAATTAGAGATGACCGCTATTGGATGAACCCTTGGAGAGACTCATAATGAGCACCGAAGGAGAAAGCCGCAAAGGCGAAACTTTCAGGTAAAAGGACAGGGGACAGGTAACATATCTTACAAAAGTAATCCATTATCAATTACTTCATTTAGATCTTATCTATTCCCAGTTGTATCTCCAATCACAAAATACTTATATAGGAAAAGGCACTTTTAAGTACACGCCTTTTAACTGAGATGGAGGAATATATATGTCAGAAAATGAAAATTTATCACGAGGACTAAAAAATCGTCATGTTCAATTACTTGCAATTGGAGGTGCAATTGGTACTGGATTATTCCTTGGTTCAGGCAGGTCCGTTCACTTGGCAGGCCCATCTATTTTATTTGCATATACGATAACAGGTACAATTTGTTTTCTTATTATGCGCGCACTTGGGGAATTATTGCTTTCTAATTTAAATTATCATTCATTTGTAGATTTTGTACAGGATTATCTAGGTAATGGAGCAGCCTTTATTACTGGATGGACCTACTGGTTCTGCTGGATTTCACTTGCTATGGCTGATTTAACTGCTACTGGACTTTATGTACAATACTGGTTTCCAAATATAGCTCAATGGGTTCCGAGCCTTATAGCACTTGTAATTTTACTAATTATGAATCTTACCACAGTAAAGTTATTCGGAGAAATGGAATTCTGGTTTGCCTTAATTAAAATTGTTGCAATTTTATCATTAATTATAATTTGTACATTTATGATCATTAAAGGATTTTCTACAGATGCTGGTGTGTCTAGCTTTAAAAATCTTTGGAATCATGGCGGTTGGTTTCCAAATGGGGTAAGTGGCTTTATTCTTTCATTTCAAATGGTTGTATTTGCTTTTACTGGAATCGAATTAGTTGGTTTAATAGCTGGTGAAACTGAAAATCCAGAACATGTTATTCCAAGTGCTATTAACAATATTCCAATTAGAATTATTATTTTCTATATTGGAGCACTTATTGTTATTATGAGTATATACCCATGGAATTCAATTAATCCAGATAAAAGCCCATTTGTACAGGTGTTTTCTGCAGTGGGAATCCCAGCAGCAGCAAGTATTATAAATTTTGTTGTACTAACATCAGCTGCATCTGCTTGTAACAGTGGTATTTTTAGTACAAGCCGTATGGTTTACTCACTCGCTAAAGAAAATAATGCACCTGAGTCAATGAAAAAATTAACTTCTAATCAAGTACCTTCTAATGCTTTAATGTTCTCTGCAACTGTTATATTGATATCAGTTATTTTGAATTATATTATGCCAGAAGGAGTATTCCTACTCATTACAAGTATATCCACATTCTGCTTTATCTTCATTTGGGCAATTATAGTTGTCTGCCACCTAATATATCGTAAAACCAATCCTAAACTTGCTGCTAAGAGCAAATTTAGAATGCCATTTTACCCAGTTGCTAACTACATAATTCTAGCATTTATTGCTTTCATTATAGTTGTATTGGCGCTTACTAAGGAAACTCGTGTAGCATTATTTGTAACACCTGTATGGTTTATAATGCTTGGAGTAATTTACAAGATACTTAAATCAAGAATGAACAATAAAGAAGAGGTTAAAAGAAAGGTAGTATAGATTTCTACTACACCATAAGGATCAATTCAATCTAAGGGTTTATCAACAAATTTAGAATTAGGAAAATTTCTTGGATCAAAATCTACTATATAACTTACCCAATATTATTTATCAATTCACTCATAATGCTAGTTATATATTTATATAATTTACAGTAATATTATTTATGTGAGAAAGACTACATTACCTTTATGTATATATAAATTAGGTAGGTGTGCAGGTAGATAAAGAAGAAGGGTAAGGAGGATAGTATTATGTTAGAAGGGAAATGTCCAGTGACAGGAAGAACAAGCAAAGCAGTAGCAGGTGGAGGAACAACTAATGAGTATTGGTGGCCAAAGCAGCTTAAGCTTAATGTTCTTCGTCAAAACTCAGAACTAAGCAATCCTATGTCTAAGGGATTTAACTATGCGCAGGAATTTAAAAAATTAGATTATTATGAACTAAAGAATGATTTATATAAGTTAATGACAGATTCTAAGCAGTGGTGGCCTGCTGATTATGGTCACTATGGACCATTCTTTATTCGTATGGCTTGGCATAGTGCTGGAACTTATAGAGTTGGTGATGGTAGAGGAGGTGGAGGACAAGGATTGCAACGTTTTCCACCACTTAATAGCTGGCCAGATAATATAAATTTAGATAAAGCACGTCGTTTACTTTGGCCAATTAAAAAGAAATATGGAAATAAAATATCTTGGGCTGACCTTATGATACTTACAGGTAATTGTGCATTTGAATCTATGGGACTCAAGACAATTGGGTTTGGTGGTGGCAGAGTGGATGTTTGGGAACCACAGGAGGATATTTACTGGGGTAGTGAAAAAGAATGGCTTGGAGATGAGCGTAATAAAGATGATAAAGAACTTGAAAATCCTCTTGCTGCTGTACAAATGGGCTTAATTTATGTAAACCCAGAGGGACCAAATGGAAAACCTGACCCTAAAGCATCAGCATATGATATAAGGGAAACATTCTCTCGTATGGCAATGAATGATGAGGAAACTGTTGCTCTTATAGCAGGTGGACATACTTTTGGTAAATGTCATGGTGCTGCATCACCTTCATATGTTGGTCCAGAGCCAGAAGCTGCACCGATTGAGCAGCAGGGGCTAGGGTGGCAAAACAGCTATAAAACTGGTAAGGGCCCAGATACCATAAGTAGTGGAATTGAAGGTGCATGGAAAGCAGAACCTACAAAGTGGACAATGGGTTACTTAAAAACATTATTTAAACATGAGTGGGAATTAGTTAAAAGTCCTGCAGGAGCATACCAATGGTTAGCTAAAGATGTAGCTGAAGATGATATGGTAGTTGATGCCTATGATCCATTAATAAAGCATAGACCTATGATGACCACCGCAGATTTAGCACTCATTTATGATCCTATTTACGAGCCAATAGCAAAGGATTATCTAGAAAATCCAGAAAAATTTGCCGAGGATTTTACCAAGGCTTGGTTTAAATTAACCCATAGAGATATGGGACCAATATCAAGGTATCTCGGACCAGAAGTTCCAACAGAAATCTTTATTTGGCAAGACCCAGTGCCAAAAGTTAACTATAAATTGATTAATAAAAAGAATATTTTAGAGATTAAGATAAAGATTTTAGATTCAAGCTTGTCAATATCAGAACTTGTTACAACAGCTTGGAAATCTGCATCAACATTTCGTGGTTCAGATAAGCGTGGAGGGGCAAATGGGGCAAGAATACGTCTAAAGCCACAAATAGAATGGCAAATTAATGAGCCAGAAAAGCTTATCAAGGTTTTAAATATCCTAGAAAAAATTCAAATGAGTTTTAATAGGTCACATTCAAAGGGGAAGAAGGTTTCCTTAGCTGATATTATTGTATTAGGTGGATGTGTTGGTATTGAACAAGCTGCAAAAAATGCAGGGTACAACATTACTGTTCCTTTTACGCAAGGACGAACCGATGCAACCCAAGAGGAAACAGATATAAATGCATTTAGTGTTCTTGAACCTAAGGCAGATGGATTTAGAAACTATGTAAAAGATAAATATGCAGTAACATCAGAAGAAATGTTAATTGATAGAGCACAATTATTAACACTAACTATTCCAGAAATGACAGTATTAATTGGTGGTATGCGTGTGTTAAACACTAATTATAAACAATCAAAGGAGGGGGTGTTTACAAAGAGGGAAGAATGTCTTACAAATGATTTCTTTGTAAACCTTCTTGATATTAACACACAGTGGAAGGCGTTACCTAAATACAAGGAAAAATTCATGGGTTTTGATAGAGAAACGGGGATTAGGAAGTGGATAGCAACAAGCGTTGATCTTATATTTGGATCAAATTCACAACTTCGTGCAGTTGCTGAGGTGTATGCATCTAACGGCAATGAGGAAAAGTTCATACAAGATTTTGTAGCTGCATGGAATAAGGTAATGAATGCAGACCGTTTTGATGTTGAAGCATATTGTCAGTAGCTAATAGTATTAACACATTAAGTATTGTCAGGGCCTGTAAATAATTTTGTGTAAACAGAATAAAATGTACTCTTTCTTGGCAATAATTGAGATAAGTAATTATCAAAGATTGTAAGGAGGAGTATTTTTATGTCCAACATT
>NZ_JAHLDV010000064.1 GCF_018861865.1 Clostridium frigoris | reverse complement strand
TGCCCATATAAATACAATAATTCAATATATAACAAGAAAGTTTCTTTTTGAAATGATGAGATTTTAAGAATGAGTGAGATATCAAGAGTAATTTATAATAAAGAGAGGAAGGTGGTGATAATTTGATTGATCTATTAAAAGTCTGGGTAACTAATATTACTGTTGCTATATTTTTTATTACTGCAGTAGAGATGATTTTGCCAGACAATAGTATGAAAAAATATGCGAAATTTGTACTAGGATTAATGCTGATTGTTGTAATAATAAACCCTATTATCAAACTTTTTGATAAGGATTTTGATTTGAATTCTTATTCTAGTAAAGCAACAAGTTATATGGAGGGAAGTAATCAGGCAGCAGATATTAATAAGTATAAAGATATAAATATAGTAAATACAACAGAAAATTTTAAAATAAATTTGCAGAAAGAGTGTATTACAAATTTAGAGGAGACTTATCCAGAAAATAAGTACAATGCTGATGTAGATGTTGTTTATGATAATAAGAATGGGGCATTTAATATAAATAAGGTGGAAATTGAAGTTGTTGATAGTGGAGTTCAAAATATTAAAAATATAAAAATTGATACACAAAGTGTGGATGCTTCTAATAAGAACATTTTAACAAACACACAAGGTAATCAGATAAAGAAGCTTTTAAGTAGTAAATTAAAGATATCCAATGATGTTATTACTGTTTATAAAGTAAATTCATAAAACATATGATTATGAATTGATGTATTATATATAGTTTTTATACTATATATAAGAAAAGAGGGGGATTTTTATGAACCATGATAATTTGCTTAGTAAAATTACTGAGTTTATTAAATCGAAAATTAATATGACTAATGATGATAACAAAAAAGATAAAAGCAAAAAATCTGATAAGATATTAGGAAATATAGTATTAATGATTCTAGTGGCAGTTGTAATAGTATTAGCAAGTAGTTCCTTTAAGTCATCAAAAGCAACGTCAACTGTAGCAACAACAACTGACACAGAAGCACAAAAGAATGCGGACGTAAAGGCAAGTAACGTAGCTGCAGTAAATGATTATGAATCACAGCTAGAAAATGAACTTAAATTAACCCTCGAAGGGATTCAAGGGGTTGGAAAGGTACAAGTGATGATCTACTCTGAGAGTGGTGAGGAAAGTGTTCCTGCGGTAAACGTTAATGACTCTAACAGCGTTACAAAAGAAGATGATACAACAGGCGGAACAAGAAACATAACTCAGGCTAATAATGGGAGCACTGTGGTTATGTCCAATGATGGAAATGCAACGGCTCCGTTAATTGTAAAAAAAATAAAGCCAATTATTACTGGCGTGTGTGTAGTAGCAGAAGGATCAGGTGTAAAAATTACAGAACTTAGGATTAGGCAGGCAGTGATTAATTTATTTAATTTACCAGAGAGCAAAGTTAATGTATATCCTATGAATAAGTAGCATATAATTTCTTAGAAAGGCAGATGGGGGGGAATATTATGAATAAAAAACAGTCCGGTATAATTGTTACGTTGGTAGTACTTATTGTATTTGCAGGGTATCTTGCAACAAAGGTGAATGGTCCATTGTATGTAAATGAAAGCGATTTTAGTAAAGAGCAAAGTGCAATATCTTTAAAAGAAACTAAAACTGCTTCAACTGATTCAACTTATTTTGTAGAAGCAAAATTAGCAAGAAATCAAGATAATGACAAAACGCTTCAAACTATTAAACTTTTAATTGATGATACTAATACTCCAAAAGATCAAAAGGCAACTGCAGCTAAGCAATACTTAAACATATCGATGGCAGCTCAGAACGAATCAGACATCGAACTAGCATTAAAAGCTCAAGGGTTTGAAGAATCAATGTGTAGTATAGTGAATGACAAAGTACAAGTAGTTATTAAAACTGATAAAAAACAACTTACAGAGCAGCAGCTTCGAAGCATTAAAGATATTGTAATGAGTAAAACTAAATTAGAAAAAATTGAAGTTAAGATTAAACAATAATATTTGTAAAAAAAATATATATCTGCTATAATAAATGTAGCATTATCATGTTTTACCTAAGTTAAATAAGGGGGTACTACTATGGAAGATAAAATTTTAAATGAAACTGAAATGGGTGTTGTTAAGATATCTGAAGATGTAGTTAGTGTCATAGCGGGACTCGCTGTTGCTGAAATACAGGGGATTGTTGGAATGAGTGCTAGTCTTGTTGGTGGAATAACCCAAATATTAAGTGGAAAGAAAAATTTATCTAAAGGCGTTAAAGTCAATGTTGGAGAAAGTAGTGCAATAATTGATTTACACGTTGTAGTTGAATACGGTATTAAAATTCCAGAAGTAACCGAAAAAGCACAAATAAATGTTAAAAAGTCTGTAGAGCTTATGACGGGACTTGAAGTATCAGCAGTAAATGTGTATGTTCAAAATGTTGTATTACCTAAAACAGAAAAGCTTGAGGAAATAGAAGCATAGTAATAGACACCCTCTCTAATCGGAGGGTGTTTATTTATATGTTTGTTATTCTTATGATAAAGTATAATATAGTATGGGAAAATTAGGAGGATTACTAATGAATAGAAGAAAGTCTAGAGAAACAGCAATGAAATTACTTTTTGAAATGTCAATAAACAAAGAAAAATATGAGGACATAATTGAAAACTTTAAAGAAAACACAGATGTTGATTTAAAGGACCTTGATATGTCATATATCACGAAGGTGTTAGCTGGTATTCATGAAAATGGTAAAGATATTGATAAAAACATTGAAAAATATTTGATTAAATGGAAGTTAGTTAGGTTATCAAAAATGAATTTAGCTATATTAAGAATAAGTACATATGAAATATTATATGAGGAAGAAATACCTAATAGGGTTTCTGTAAATGAGGGAATAGAACTAGCGAAGAAATATGGCGAGGATAGTTCTCCAGCATTTATAAATGGAATACTCGCTAAGATGATTTAAAACATAATAATTTATTAATAAAATAACTAGTCAGTATGTTATCATACATGATTAGTTTTTTTATTTTTGTAAAAACAATTAGAATTATGTTAAAATATTCTGGTAATAGTTAATATTTTAAAATGTATAAAAGGAGAGAATGATATGGGCATTAAAGTTAATGGGAAGATAATAGTTGAAACCTACAGAGATGAGATTAGAACTATCATAAAGGATGGAGTTAATAGAGGATTTAGAGCACCATCAATTAAAACTATATTGGTAGGATCTGATGGAGGTTCTTTATCATATGTAAAAAGTCAGAACAACCTGTGCGATAAATTAGGGATTTCTTACGCTTGTACTCAATTAGATAAAGATATAAGTCAAAAGGATATCATAGATATTATAGTGAAATTTAATGAAGATACAAGCGTAGATGGAATAATAGTTCAATTACCTTTACCTAAAAATTTGAATGAGAAAGAAATTACTTCTAAAATTTCATATAAAAAGGATATTGATGGATTAACAGATGTAAATATGGGTAGATTTTATAAGGGAGATAAAAGCTTTATTCCTTGTACTGCATTGGGGGTTATTGAAATGATTAAAAATACTGGATGCCACATAAAAGGTAAACATGCGGTTGTTATTGGTAGAAGCAATATTGTTGGAAAACCAGCAGCTCAATTGTTACTAAATGAAGATGCAACAGTAACTATATGTCATTCAAAAACAACGAATCTAAAAGAAATTTGCAAAACCGCAGATATAATAGTTGCAGCTATTGGTAAACCAGGGTTTGTGACAAGTGAATTTATTAAAGAGGGAGCAATAGTTATAGATGTTGGAACTACAATGGTAAATAATAAAATTACTGGAGATGTAAATTTTAACGATGTTATTAATCATGCAAGTTTTGTTACTCCAGTTCCAGGTGGAACAGGACTAATGACTACAACTATGCTTATAAAAAATGCTTGCGCTTCGTGGAGGGATAATGTTTATTAAAGTAATAACAGTAACTGCTCTTAATGGGTATATTAAAAAAGTAATAGATAGTGATTTTATATTAAATAATGCTAATGTTAAAGGGGAATTATCTAATGTTAAATTACATAGTAGTGGACACATATACTTCTCATTAAAAGATGAATTTGGAAAAGTAAATTGTGTAATGTTTAAATCACAGGCTCAGAAACTTGCCATTACACCTAGGGATGGTATGAATGTTATAATTAGAGGACGGGTTTCAGTTTATGAAAAGGGTGGTGCATATCAAGTTTATTGTGACTCTATGGAGACAGATGGAGAAGGTCAATTATTTTTAGCTTTTCAAAATCTAAAGGAAAAACTAGCAAAACTAGGATTATTTCAAGATGATCACAAAAGGAATATACCTTTATTTCCAAAGAAAATAGGAATAATTACATCACCAACTGGGGCTGCGGTTAAAGATATCATTAACGTTGCAACAAGGCGTAACTCTAATGTTAACATGTTAATATATCCAGCTCTTGTTCAAGGCGTAAGTGCTAGTGCGGAAGTTGAAGAAGGTATAAAATATTTTAATAGCTCAAAAAATGTTGATTTAATTATTATTGCAAGAGGAGGAGGCTCAATCGAGGAATTATGGGCTTTTAATGAAGAAAATTTAGCTTATGCAATATATAATTCTAAGATCCCGATAATTACAGGTATTGGTCATGAAACGGATTTTACTATAGCAGATTTCGTTTGTGACCATAGAGCTCCAACTCCATCGGCGGCTGCAGAAATAGCTGTGAGAAATTTAAAAGATTTAAATAATGAAATTAAATCACTTAGAGGACTTTTGCTAAGATGCGCGGAATTTAAGTTTACTAAAGAATATAATAAAATTAATTTACTAAGTAAAACATTGAAAGTAAATAATCCTTTGAATTTTATAGTTAATCAATATACTCATATAGATAATTTAAGAGCAAATTTAAATTATAAATTTAATGCGAAAATCTCAATGGAAAAGCAGAAACTTTCAAAGCTAAATGCACTAATGCATGCACATAACCCTTTAAATGTTCTAAACAGGGGGTATTCAGTAATTCAGAATAATGAAAATGAGGTTATTAGTGAAATTAGTATTTTAAAAAATATTAAAGAGGTAAAGATTACATTAAAGGACGGCACGGCTAGATTTAATATAAGCAATTTGGAGGAGTTATAATGGCAAAGAAAAAAGAATCTTATGAAAGCATGATGGAAAGGCTTGAAAAAATTGTAGAAGTGATGGATGGAAATGAAGTAACACTTGAAGGAACAATGGTAAATTATGAGGAAGGCATCAAGATATGCAACGATTTGTATAAAATTCTCAATGATACAGAAGGCAAAATAAAAATATTAACTGATGAGGGCGAAAAAGATTTTATGCCTGTTGTGGAAGAGACTAAGAATTAAGTACACTAAGGGGTCTTAATAATTATAATAGAAAGAAGGGATAAAATGAATATAGAATTGCTTAAAGAGTCAGTAGAAAAATGGATAGATAATTATTTTAAAGCTAAACCTGAAGATGAAAATAAAAACTTCGAGGCAATGAAATATAGTTTAAAAGTTGGAGGAAAAAGGGTTAGGCCAATTTTAATGATTCTTACCTATGGCATGTATAAGAAAGACTATAGAGAAATATTACCCTTTGCTGCAGCACTTGAAATGATTCATACATATTCGCTTATACATGATGATTTACCTTGCATGGATAATGATGATTTGCGCCGTGGAAAACCTACAAATCATAAAATTTATGGAGAAGCAGTTGCAGTCCTCGCAGGAGATGGATTATTAAATGAGGCAATGATAATAATGCTAGATCAATGTTTAGATGGAAGTTTAAATACAATTAAAGCAAGTAATATTATAGCAAAAGCATCTGGAGCAGAGGGGATGATAGCTGGTCAAATTTGTGACATCTTAAGCGAGGGAATCGTAATATCAGAGGAAAAATTATTGTATATGCATAAAAATAAAACTGGACAATTGATTAAAGCTGCAGTAGTATGTGGTGCAATTCTTGGAAATGCTGATGAAGATGATTTATGTTATTTAAAGGAGTATGGAGATAAATTAGGGTTAGCATTTCAAATAAAAGATGACATATTAGATGTGATTGGTGATGTTGCTATTTTAGGGAAGAATACAAAAGGTGATGAATCTAATAATAAAACTACTTTTATAACAATGTATGGTCTAGAGAAATGTAAGCAAAAGTGTAATGATTTAACTCAGGAATGTTTTGAAATATTAAACCAAATTACGGTAAATACTAAGTGTTTAGAAGAAATTACGGAATCTTTATTAAGGAGGGAATATTAAAAATAAAACAACTATTTTAAAATTGTATTGTTTTTAATAAGTATCTTTTAAATGTCATTAAGTGGGTTTTATAGTCGAAATAGCTTTTGAATTAAATAATATTATATGATATAATATTTTCATAAATGTGGATGAAATAATATATTTTATAAAAGAGGATAGATATATGAGTAAAATATTAGATGATTATAATAATATAAATGAAATAAAGAAAATGACTATACAAGAGCTGAATGACTTTGCAAAGGAAATTCGACAATTTTTAATTGAAAAAGTGTCAAAAACGGGAGGACATCTAGCTTCTAATTTGGGCGTAGTGGAATTAACATTAAGCTTATATAATGTTTTTGATTTGGATAAAGATAAATTAATATGGGATGTAGGACACCAATCATATGTACATAAAATTCTTACGGGAAGAAAAGATAAATTTGATAAACTTAGAAATTATGGTGGATTGAGTGGCTTTCCCAAAAGAGAAGAAAGTAAATATGATATTTTTGAAGCTGGTCATAGTAGTACTTCTATTTCTGCAGGGGTTGGCATTGCAAGGGCTCGAGATTTACAAAAGAGAAACTATAATGTTATTTCAGTAATAGGCGATGGGGCTCTTACTGGTGGTATGTCTTTCGAGGCATTAAACGATATAGGATTTAGAAAAACTAAAATGATTATTGTGTTAAATGATAATCAAATGTCTATTTCTAAAAATGTGGGAGGCATGTCAAGATATCTAAGTCAATTTAGGATTGACCCAACTTATAATAGAATAAAAAAAGAAATAAATTCTACGCTTAGAAAGATACCTAGCGTAGGTGATGGAATGGTTAGTTCAATTCAAAAGATAAAAAACGGAATTAAACAGGTAGTAGTTCCAGGAATGTTATTTGAAAATATGGGTATAACTTATTTAGGTCCTATAGATGGGCATGATATTAAAAAAGTAAGCAAAGTTTTAAAACTAGCAAAACAAATAGATGGACCTGTGATTATTCATGTTATCACTAAAAAAGGCAAGGGATATAAATTTGCTGAAGAGCAGCCGAATAAATTTCATGGTGTGGGTCCATTTAATCCATCAAATGGAGAATTATGTAGTAGTCACAAGGAAAGTTATTCTGAAGCGTTTGGAGAGCAGATTGTGACTCTAGCAAAGGAAAATAAAAATATAGTAGCGATAACTGCTGCAATGCCTGAGGGTACAGGTCTAGAACCGTTTTCTAAAGAGTTTAGTAGCAGATTTTTCGATGTAGGTATTGCGGAGCAACATGCAGTTACTATGGCTGCAGGGATGGCGTCACAAGGACTTAAACCTATTTTTGCAGTTTATTCTACCTTTTTACAACGAGCGTATGACCAAATTTTACACGATGTTTGTATTCAAAAACTACCTGTTATTTTTGCAATTGATAGGGCAGGTATAGTTGGACAGGATGGTGAAACACATCAAGGAATATTTGATTTATCATATTTATCTCATATTCCCAATATGACAATTATGGCTCCTAAATGTATAGGAGAACTTAAGTCAATACTTACGTTTGCAGTTAAACAAGATTACCCAATTGCTATAAGATATCCTAGAGGTGGCGATAACCCTAATGTTATAATGTCTCCTATTGATAATTTTAAGAGGGGAAAATGGGAAACACTGTTTGAAGGTGGTAAAATAGCATTTATAGCTACTGGTAAAATGGTTCAAAATGCAGTTTTAGTTAGAGAAAAATTATTGAATATGGGAATAGAAGCTACTGTAGTCAATGCATGCTTTATTAAGCCTATTGATAAAATGTTAATATCGGATCTTGTAGATAAAAAATATTCTTTAGTGACTATTGAGGATAATGTAGTTCATGGTGGATTAGGTTCTTTGGTATTAGAATATGTGAATTCATTGAACAAGGTTACGAAGGTAATTAATTTAGGATTTAATGATGAATTTATTACTCACGGATCCGTTGATATACTTTATAAATTGTATAAATTAGATGTGGATGGAATTTTTGATAGTATTTTAAAGTTACTTTAACGATATAATTTAATGAGTTTAAGGAGTTTTTTTATGGAAGCAAATGGACAAAGATTAGATGTTATGGTGGTAAAAAAGGGTATTTTGTTTTCAAGAGAAAGAGCAAAAGAAAATATCATTGCTGGAAATATATTTGTAGATGGTATTAGAACTACTAAATGTGGAAAAAAAATTGATGTTACATCTAGTATCGAGTTTATTGGTAAAGACATCCCTTATGTTAGTAGGGGGGGGCTTAAACTTCAAAAGGCTATAGATGTGTTTAAAATTGAGCTTAAGGATAAAGTCTGTTTAGATATAGGCGCATCTACAGGAGGATTTACAGACTGCATGCTTCAACATGGAGCATGTAGGGTATACTCTATAGATGTTGGAACAAATCAGTTAGATTGTAAATTGAGACTTGATTCTCGAGTGATTTCTATGGAAAAAACTAATATTAGATATTTAAATGAGGACAGTATTTGCGAACTTGCAGATTTTGCAAGTATCGATGTATCATTTATATCTCTTGAAAAAGTTATTCCTAATTTATTAAATCTATTAAAAAATGATGGCAGTGTTGTGGCATTATTAAAGCCGCAATTTGAAGTGGGTATAGGGGTAGTAAATAAAAAGGGTGTGGTTAAAAAACCTAGTGACCATATCGACGCAATAGTTGGAGTGTTAAATCTACTTAAAAGTCTTAATGTAAAGGTTATTAATGTTGATTATTCATCAATAAAAGGGCCTAACGGAAATATTGAATATTTAGTTTATTTTACTAAATCAAAAAATAACTATATTGATTATGTTGTAGATAACGTAGATTCATTAGTTACTGAGGCTCATAAAAATTTAAATAACATCAAAGGTGAATGATAAATAGTTTATTTGTGTTAAAGAAAGTGGCAAGGAGGAAATATGAAAAACATTGGCATTAATATAAATACTACTAAAGATAAGGATGGCAAAATCGGTAAATATGTAAAAAATATTATTAGCCAATATATTGATGATATTAATATAGTTGTGTTTAAAGATTCCATTGGTCTTGAAAATGTTAAATATAACTATTTGGATATTATCGTAGCTTTAGGTGGAGATGGTACTATCTTAAGAACATCTCGAAATTTAAATAACTCCAATATTCCAATATTAGGAGTGAACATAGGGAATTTAGGATTCCTGTCCAGTGTAGAATTACTAGAATTTGAAACTGCTATGAAAAGAGTTATTAAAGATGATTATTATGTAGAAGATAGAATGATGCTTAATTGCACTTTGCCAAATAGACATGAACTTGAGAAATATACTGCATTAAATGATATAGTTGTATCAAAGGGAACACTTGCGAGAGTTGTTAAATATGAACTTCATATAGATAATAAGTTTTATATCGATTTTACAGGTGATGGACTTATAATAGCTACCCCAACAGGATCTACAGCATATTCCTTATCAGCAGGTGGGCCTATAATATATCCTAACCTAGATGTTATAGAGGTAACACCTATTTGTCCATTATCGTTATCTATGAGAACTATAGTGCTTGATAGTAAAAGTGAAATATCTGTAAATATAAAATGCGAACATGAAAGTATATTTTTAACATTAGATGGTCAAAGAGCAATAAAACTAAATAGTTATGAGAACATACTAGTAAGTGTTTCAGAACAAAAATGTAGATTAGTTAAATTTAATGATTACAATTATTTTGGTATTTTGAGAAAAAAAATAATTTCTAGAACAACAGATTGTGAGGGAGAAAAAGATGAAGATATCACGGCATGCAAAAATAATTGAGATCATCCAGTCTAAAGAGGTTGAGACTCAAGAACAGTTAGCACAGGAATTAAAAAATAGTGGGTTTGATATTACGCAAGCAACTGTTTCTAGAGATATAAAAGAATTAAAATTAATTAAGGTTATGAATGCATATGGAACTCATATATATTCGACTAGTTCTCCGGGGGATAGTTTTTTATCAAATAAATTGGTTAATATTTTTTCTCAAACCGTTTTGTATGTTGATCATGTAGATAAATTTATAGTGCTTAAGACCATATCAGGAGCTGGCGCTGCAGCAGCTGAAGCCTTAGACTCTTTGAAATTTAATGGTATTGTAGGAACGGTAGCTGGGGATAACACTGTTTTTATTTTAGTTAGAAAAGAAGAAGATGCGAAAGAGATAATTCAAAAAGTTAAAAAAATGATAAGTGAATAGGAGGAATTAGTATGCTCCTACAATTAAATATTATGAATTTTGCCCTAATTGAAAAATTAAGCATTAATTTTGAAAGAGGCTTTAATGTTCTTTCAGGTGAAACAGGAGCAGGAAAATCAATTTTAATTGATGCTATAAATTATGTATTAGGTGGTAAATTTAATAAGAGCTTAATTAGAACAGGGGAAAATAAAACTTATGTAGAGGCCATTTTTACCATCGATACTCAAAACAATAAAAATGTTTTAGAGGAGATGGACATTGATTATGAGGACACAGTCTTCATAAGTCGTGAAACTTTTCAATCTGGGAAAAGTATTGCTAAAGTTAATGGTAAATCATTGCTACTTTCGAAAGTTAAATACATTAGTAAGAATCTACTAGATATCCATGGTCAACATGATAATCATAACTTATTAGATAAAGTTAATCATATATATTATGTAGATTCTTTTGGTAATGATAGACTCAGGGCTGCTATAATTGAATATAATGATAAATATACAAAAATGATTAGCATAAAAAATAGAATTCTTAAACTTGAAGGTAATGAAGGAGAAAGAGATAAAAGAATTGATTTTTTAAATTACCAGTTAGAAGAGATTAAAAATGCTAATATTAAAATCGGCGAGGATGATGAACTTTTAGAGAAATATGCAATAGTTAGTAATTCAGAAAACTTGGAGAAACATTTATCAGGAAGCTATCAATTATTATATACTAGTGATGAGGAAAATACCTCAGTATTGTATAACTTAGCTATGGCGATAAAAGAACTTAGAACTATTGAAAAACATATGGATAAAATAAAATTAATTACAGATTCTATTGAAGAAAGTTATTTTAATATAGAAGAAAATATTACGGAACTTAGAGACTTAAAAGAAACAATTTATTATGATGAAAAAGAATTGGAATATATGAATGGTAGAATAAGTCAAATAAACAATTGTAAGAAGAAGTATGGATCTACTATAGAAGAAATTTATGGATATAGAGATAAAATTGAAATTGAGTATGAAGAATTAACTAATAGTACTGAAATAATTACTTCTCTTAAAAAAGAAAAAATAGCGCTTGAGGGCGAAATGAAAATTATAGCAGATGAAATTCATGAAATTAGATGTGAGACAGCAAAAGATCTACAAGATAAAATAAAAACTGAACTAAATTATATTGGACTTGAAAAAAGTAAGTTTTTTATAGAAGTGAAACTTACAGATGAATTTTATAAAAATGGTTGTGATAAAGTTCAATTTTGTATAGCTACCAATCCTGGGGAACCATTAAACCCATTAGAAGAAATAGTGTCTGGTGGAGAATTATCACGTATTATGCTTGCACTCAAAACTGTATTCGTTGATAAAGATGAAATACCAACTGTTATATTTGACGAAATAGATACTGGAATTAGTGGAAGAATCGCACAATGTGTTGCAGAAAAAATGTATCTAATATCGTTGAACCATCAAATTTTTTGCGTTACGCATTTACCACAAATAGCTAGTATGGCAGATATAAATTATTTGATTTCTAAAAATGTTATAAATGATAAAACATATACTAATATTATACGAATGAATGATAAAGATAAACAACAAGAAATAGCTAGAATGATAGGTGGTACAGAGGTTACTAAGTTAACACTCGAAAATTCTAAAGAAATGATAAATTTGGCTAATAATCGAAAGAAAAAATAGTTCTAGTTTTTATAAGAATATAGTAATAAAATTTACTTTAAAGGGGAAAATAAAGTCATATTAATATGGCCTTATTTTTTTTGCTTTAAAGCTATAAGAATTAAAAGCTTTATTATTTTATTGAACTATTAATATTTTATAAAATTTTAAATATAGAAATATTGTAATGAAATTAAATGAAACAGTTTAATGTTGTATTATTTATAAAATAATTGAAATACAGAAGAATTTTTAAAATTTATCAAAATTTAGTTTTGAATATATGTCTTTGACTATTTTTGAATTAATATTATAGCATAATATGGAGATTGGGAGGGTAACTTAAATTTATAATTACAAGAAAAAAGGAGGTAAAGCTTATGAAAAAAAGATTGAATATATTTTGTTTACTTATCACATCAATACTAATAATTGCTTTAGGTGTTTGTTTTAAAAGCCGAAGTATAGTTGCTTCTACATTTTACAAACCAATATCAACCGCATATTCTAACAACATAATAAATGAAAAAGTAAATACAAACAATGTTTTTTCAGATCATTATATAATTGAAAAAGATAAAAGTTCAAAAATTGATATGGATGATTTATTAAAAGCAAAATCTACTATTTTAAAGGATAATCAGAATATAATGGTTTATCCAGGAGGGCAACCAATTGGTGTTAAACTAAATACCAAGGGCGTTTTAGTAGTAGCTTTATCTGATATTGATGGTATTAGTGGTAAAATGCAGAGCCCTGCTGCAAATGCGGGTGTAGAAATAGGAGATAGTATAATAAGAATAAATAATATTGTTATAAATCATGCTGAAGATATAACTAAATTTGTAAATAAAGAAAAAAATTTAGAACTTACACTTAAAATACAACGTAGAAATGAGCCGAAAACTTTTGATATAAATGTTAAACCTATTATTGATTCATCAGATGGTAAACAGAAAATTGGGTTGTGGGTACGAGATTCTACCGCAGGTGTTGGTACATTAACGTTATATGATAGTAAAACTAACAAGTTTGCGGCTTTAGGTCATCCAATTACAGATTCTGATACTGGAACAATATTAAGCGTTAATGATGGTGTAATAATATCATCTAATATAGTTTCTATTAAAAAAGGTACAAGGGGAACTCCTGGAGAGTTAAGAGGTCTTTTCATAGATGAAAACAAAATAAAAGGTCAATTAATTAACAATACAGAATGTGGTATATTTGGTAATGGAACTCAAAGTCTCATAAACAATAAATTTAACAAACCTATGAAAGTAGGTCTTAGAAATGAGATAAAAGAAGGAGAAGCACAAATATTAACTACTATCAATGGTAATCAGCCGCAATTATTCAAAATACAAATTCAAAAATTATTACCACAAAACACAGCGGGTTCAAAAAGTATGATAATTAAAATTACTGATCCTAGACTTTTAGAGAAAACAGGAGGGATAGTCCAAGGGATGAGTGGCAGTCCTATAATTCAAAACAATAAAATTGTTGGAGCGGTGACTCATGTTTTAATTAATAAACCTGATGTTGGATATGGCATATACATTGAATGGATGTTGAAAGATGCAGGCATTTTATCAAAATAACTAGCATTATCTAAAAAAAAGAGGTAAAATAGATATAATGAGATATAAGATAACATAGGTTATCCTATATATTACAAATATATGATATATTATCATTTATTTGTAATATTTTTTAATATAAGAAGGAATTGTAACTCTTTTGTCGAATTAATATTTGTTAAGATATGGGAATTTATTTATAAAGGGGAGTTAGATATGGAAGAACCAAGAATTAGTGTGCTTATTGCAGATGATAATAAAGAGTTTTGCAATATTTTAAATGATTATTTGTTAAGCCAAAGGGATATTATGGTTACAGGCATTGCAAAAGATGGAATAGAGGCTCTTAAGTTAATAAAAGAGAGAAAACCTGATTTAGTAGTATTAGATATAATAATGCCACATTTAGATGGTCTTGGGGTACTTGAGAGATTGGGCAGTATGGAGCTTAATCCAATACCTAAAATAATAGTTTTATCTGCAGTGGGCCAAGATAAAATAACCCAAAGGGCTATAGCACTTGGAGCAGATTATTATGTAGTAAAACCATTTGATATGGAAGTTTTGACAAAACGAATAAGGCAGATGTTTAATAATACAATTTCTAGTGATAGCAGTAAAAAATCAATTTCTTTTATTGATACAACCGAAGCTAGAAAAACGAACCGTAACGAACCTATGGATTTAGAAGCTGAAATAACAAATATAATACATGAAATTGGAGTTCCAGCCCATATTAAAGGGTATATGTATTTAAGAGAAGCAATTACTATGGTAGTAAATGATATTGAACTCTTATCTGCAGTAACAAAGGAATTATATCCGTCCATTGCTAAAAAGTTCAATACAACTGCTAGTAGGGTTGAGAGAGCAATAAGACATGCTATAGAAGTAGCGTGGGGACGTGGCCAAGTTGAAACTATAAACAAGATATTTGGTTATACCGTACATAACGCTAAAGGTAAACCAACTAATAGTGAGTTCATAGCAATGGTTGCTGATAAGTTAAGATTACAAAATAGGGTTAGCTAAATATATAAAGGACATTTTTATATTAATTAATTGATATAAAAATGTCCTTTATATATTTATAATAAAAAGATAACATATTTATCTATAAAGTAAGAATAAGCATAAATAAATTATGATATAATGTTATAAGGGGTGATAATATGAACTTTGAAGTAGATAATCAAATGGTAAATAAAGAACCAATTGTACAAGTAGGTTCAATAGAACCTAGTAATATGATAATATCATATGAGTTTGATTTGCTAGTAGAGTCAAGTGGTCTCAGTTCAAGAGAACATTATATATTACCATATATTGAAAACACTAATATAAATGATTATATAGAAAGTTTAGCTATTGACACTGCTAAACAGTTAGATAAAAAGGCAAATGAAATAGGGAATATTAAAGAGTGAAGAAATCGCATAATATTAAAAGAGATTAAATATATTAATATAATTTAAAATAAAATGTATAGATAAAGAGTATCTTTAATAGATATTCTTTATTTGTTTATACTTTAGTAAGTATATATTTAATTTAAAAGAAAATAAAAGGATGCAAGCAAAAGCTTACATCCAGGATATTAATTAGCATTATAGTTATTAAGATACTCTTCAAAAGAATCATAAATTAAATTATCATTGGAGATTGAATCTTCTTTAGAGTTAACTTTAGTAGTTAATTTTTTAGTGGGTATTGTTTTTATTGTTTTCGTATTGATATTGATATTGATATTGAATCACCTCTACAAGATTATTATAACACAAAACATGTAATTTAAAAAGGTACTATTCTTTTATTGCAAAAACTAAAGAGCTGATAAGA
This sequence comes from Clostridium frigoris, assembly GCF_018861865.1. GTDB lineage: Bacteria > Bacillota > Clostridia > Clostridiales > Clostridiaceae > Clostridium_AD > Clostridium_AD frigoris. Next base: position 251 of record NZ_JAHLDV010000064.1, on the reverse strand, counting down.
ACTAAATAAAAAAATAATAAGATTATTAATGTTAAAATTGATATGCATATAAACACCTTTGTAATCATAAATATGAATTAAGATATATAACGCGAAGCATTCTAATAACATATTATAAGTAGCTGTAAAAAAATAGAATGATTGAGTAGTCACGGAAACTAATATGTAAAACTTGAATTTGTATGAAGTAATATCGAACTATAATTTTTGTGTTAAGAGAGCAGTTAGTAATAAAAATAGGCATAGCAAAC
>NZ_JAHLDV010000063.1 GCF_018861865.1 Clostridium frigoris | reverse complement strand
TCTACAGACTTGTCAAGTGTTTTATGCAAAAAAAATGGGGGAATCAATAAAAATTAATGATACTAAAAATGAGTAATCACAGGAACTAGGGAGTTTCCGTGAAATCTCTACACGGATAAGGGGGAAATCTTAAATGAAAATCTTAAAGTTAGTAATTAAAAATCCTTCAAATCAAGTAATTAGAGATATTAATTTTGAAGAATTTGGAGTTTCATTTATTTATGGAGATATACAGGAACCTAAAAATTTAGGTGCAACTATAAATAGCTTGGGAAAAACACTATTAATTAAATGCATTGATTATATATATGGATCAAATGAGGATCCTAAAATTATTAAAAGTAGAATTCATGGTTATACTTTAGAAGCAACTGTGAAATATAAAGATATTGAGTATAAAGTTATTAGAATACTTGGTAAATCAAATGAAATAATGATAAATGATGCACCATACTCTTTAACAGATTATAAGAACTTTTTTAATATCAAAAGAAGTATAATAGGAAAACAATTTATTATAAATAAAAAGTCAAATATAATTAGTTACAATACTAATGCTAGTAAATATGATGTTGTTGATTTCCTTTTTCTTTTAGGACTAAATAATTTACTTGAAAGTATTGAATCAATATATTCCTCACAAGATGCAGTAAAGAAGTACAAGAATAATAAAGTAGATTTAGTAAAATTTTATGGCGATTTTGATCTGAAACAAATTGATGAAGAGATTTACTTTGTTGATAAAGAAGTGGATCGTTTAAATAGTCAAATGGGGAAAATTTCAAGCAAAATAAAGGGTATTGAAATTTCTGATCTACAAGTAAATATTGTTGAAGAATATGCTTCTAAAAGTTCTAAATTGAAAAAAACTAAGAGTGAATTTGAAAAAGCTAAATTAGAATGTAGTCGCTTAATAGAGTTTATAGAAAATTCAAATAAGGTTGATATTTCAAGTGAACATATACTTGCAATTTATAACAAAACTAAAATTGAAGTACCTACTTTAATTAAGAAAAAGATTGAAGATGTAGAGATTTTTCATCAAAAGGTTTTTAAAGAAAGAAAAGAATTTTTAAGTAATAAAAAAGTAAGTATTGAAAAAGATATGAAAAAGATGGAAGTTCAAATACAAAAGCTTTCATTGGAAATAGATAGAATTGGAAAGATTATATCCTTAAATCAAGTTTATCAGGAATCAATTGCTTTATACGAGAATTATAATAATGAATTACAAGAATTAAAGTATAAAGAAGGTAAATTATCTCAAATAAAGAATGTTGAGGACAATATTACTACTGAAGATAAAAAATTAACAACAAATTTTGATCTTGCTAGTCATATACAGAAAGATTATAGTGAAGTTATTAAAGGTTATAGGGATTTTATATATGGGATAACAAAAGCTATATATGACGATGATGTCAATTCTTATTTTGATATCAAAATAAGGAAAAAACATCAAACTAGTCGTCCAGTTTTAATTGAACTTACTCTAAAAGGTGATACAGGAGAAGGGGTAAGTGAAATAAAGAAAAACTTAATTGATTATTTATTGTTTAAATGTAACTCATATATTGATTTTTTTGTGCAGGACTCATCTTGTTATAATGGAATTGACCCACGTCAAGTGTCTGGTATGTTAACTGAAGTTGAGAAAATAGCTCAGGAAACTAAAAAGCAGGCTATAATTTCAATAAATAAATATCAATTAGGTAATTATAACGAAATAATTGAATTTGTGAAAGATAAAAGTTCTATCATACTCTCAGAAAAAGATAAGTTATTTAGATTTGATTTTGAATGATAAGTTAAATTTATGTGGATTAAAAAAAAATTTTGCTAATGGTGAATTAGATGAAATTTCAACTTCTCAAATTTCGATAAGTTGAAGTAAATTGACTACTAAAATATATATCTTATATATTTTAGTAGTATTTTCGTCGTACAAATATAATTAATGACAGCTATACTGTGTAGTCAAAAATTATGTTATAAATAGAGTAAACTACCAATAATATTCTCCAATGGAGGAATTAAATATAATATGTTATAATTAAGCAATTAATGAAAAGATGGGGGATATTATGGGCATTTTTGATGTAATAAAGAAAAGTATACTTGGTGCCAGCTTTGAAAGCAAACTTATGAAAACAATAAGTACACCAATTTTTATAAAGGAATTTAACAAGGAAAGTAAGAATATACTTAATCTTAAGGAGCTTTTAAATAATTCAGCTGATCAGGCTGTAAAAAATAAAATAGATAATGAACTTAATCTTCAAAAGTATGTTCAAGAAGGTTTTAACAAAGTGCATTTTGAACTTAAAAATTCACCAGTGCCTTTTTATGGATTACATAATATTAGATTAGGACAGGGAGATAGTATTGCAAATATAGATTTCTTAATGATTACTCATCAATTTTGTTACATTATAAAGTGTAAGAGCATTCAGGGGAATATTGAAATAGATAGTCAGGGCAATTTCTCAAGATTTATAAGGAAAGGTGAAAAGTGGTTAAAGGAAGTTATGTATAGTCCTTTAGAGCAAAATAGAAGGGCTGAGCTTATTCGAATTAGGGGGGAGAATTATGCAGCTTAATGTAGAACAGAGAAAACTAGTTCAAAGTAAACCTGCTGGACATTCCTTAATTAGGGGAGTTGCAGGCTTAGGAAAAACCACTGTTGCGGTGAATAGAATACCATTTTTATTAGAAAATTATTGTTTTGATAAGGATGATAAAATTTTGATGGTAACTTATAATAAGAGTTTAATAAGTTATATTAAGTATATTTACGATAAGGTTCAAAAAGACCTGGTGTATGTATGGTGGAGATGAAACAAGAGTAAAGGTTAAATTTGATAAACGCTGCTATAAAGTAGTAACTGAAAAGAGTTTACTTGAGGAAAGTCTAATTGAAGAGAATGAAGACTATTTTATTTATGAGTTTGTTTGTAATGGTACATATGGAATAAAGCTATGGATTATGGGCTTTGGTGCAGATGCAGAGGTTATAGAACCAGTAGAGTTCAGAGAAGAAATTATAGATAGTATAAGGGAAATGAATAAGGTTTATAGTATATAAATGTGGAGTAGTAAGTATGAAATATTAAAATAGAGTCAAACATATTGTTAAGGGGATTAAAGAAACTTTGCAACATTTTATAATATAAAGCTTTTAGTGTATAATCCTATAATAGACATAATATTATTAAATTTAAGAAAAGGAAATGGAGAAGATACGATTTGAAAGGTAAATGTTATTATTGCAACGAGAAATTATCAGAAAGAACTGTTAAAAAACATGTTAAAGGCTGTAAAGTTAGGAAAGAAAAGATAGAAGAGTCTATCGCGAGTTCTAAAAAAACTAAGAGTCAATATATTTTGTCTATACTTCCACAGTATGGATCAAAAGAGTATAGTTTGTATATAGCTATAAATATAGATTTAACTTTAAAGAATCTGGATAGTTTTTTAAGGAATATTTGGTTAGAATGTTGTGGACACTTAAGTAGTTTTATCATTGATGACATAAACTATGACTCCTGCGTAGACGATGAATTTGAACTTTTTTCTGAAACTGAAACAATGGATTTTAAATTAAGACAGGTGATTTCTGTAGGTGATAAATTTAAATATGACTATGATTTTGGGTCTACTACTTCATTAAAACTTGAAGTTATAGAGGAGTATGTGGTAGGGGAGAATTATAGTCAAATAGAGATATTATCTAGAAATGATGAAATACAAAATTTTTGTGCAAATTGTAATCAAAAGGCAAAGTATTTTGATTATGAAGAAGAAAAGTATTTTTGTGAGGATTGTGTAGGTGAAGACGCTGGTATGGTAGATGAACTTGAATATACCAATTCTCCTAGAGATGGAGTTTGTGGATATGTAGGAGACAGAGATACAGAAAAGCAGTACTTGCCAGGAAATAAATTTAAGGTTAAGAAAACTAAAACAAAAGGGAGAAAGAATATAGTCCCAATTATAGAGAATGATGAATTGAAAATAGATGATTATGAAGGAGACTTTGATTCTCTTTTGGATATTGCAATGAATGATGTGAATTTAGAAATTGAAAATAAAGCAAAAAAATTATTAAATAGAGTGAAAAGAGGAAAGTTTACTCATGATTTAAGAGAATTATTAGAATGTGATACAAAAGACGAATTATTAAAAACAACATCTATTCTAAATATTGCGAAGGTATCTAAGTTTAATAAAGGCCAATTAATAGAAAGACTTTTAGAGGTATATGAAGAGAAAATAACAAAGACACTATATTTAATTGATAGTGAAAGATATGATTTTTTGAAAAGGATAGTGGAAAACCAGGGATATATATCCTTTGAAGATGATAAGTTCACATCAAAACCAGAATATTTTTTAGAATGTGGATTTGTATTTGCAGCGATGAGAGAAGATGGTATATATTTAATCATGCCAAATGAAACAATAAATGCTATAAAATCCATAGATAATGAAGAGTATAGAAAAACATTAGTTAAAAACACAGAGCTAATAAAGTTGTTTTGGGGAATGATCTATAACTATGGCGTACTATTTAAGAGTGATTTTATAAAGATGCTTAATAATTATATTGACTATTCTTTAGATGAAATTGATATTTACGCAGTAATTGTAAGTGGTGAAGATTATTATGGTGGGTATATGCTACAAGGGAATATAGCTAGTAGTATAATGGTTCCGCTAGAAGATATTATGCATATTATTAATACAAGAGAGAATATTTCAAGCGATAGGGATTTCTGCATTATAAAAAAAGCTGAGCTACTTGAAGCCGCTAATGAGGAATATTTAATTGAAAATAAAATAACCATGAAATTAAAAAAGTATTTAGAGAATAATTGGGAAATAGAAGATGCACAAATTGAAATGATTATACTTAATTTATATGATGATATTCAAGAAAATGAAAAAGCAGAGGTAATAGAGAACATCATAGGTGCAGTGGGAGAGGTAATTGAAAATGATCTTCAAAAATTTTTAGTAGAAATAAATAGTTTTATAAATAACACTAGACTTTGGAGACTAAAAGGATATACTTTTAATGAATTAAATTCAGAAGATAATAATACTTCTACTCCTAAGATAGGAAGAAATGATCTTTGTATTTGTGGAAGCGGTAAAAAATATAAAAAATGTTGTGGATCTAAGGTTATTCAGTTATTTTAATTATGTAGATGAAAACACTGAATTTATATAAGGATATAATGCTCATTAACTTAACGGTAAGAGATATAAAAATGGAAAGCTTATAGCACAAGGTTCTGTAGTAACAGGAAATACAAATGTACTAAAATATTTTTAAAAGGATACAAACATAGAATAAGTTAAAAGGGGTTTCTATATATTAGTAATCCCTTAAAACATATCTAGATTAAAATAGTGGAGGTATAAATCATGGATTGATTAGAAAGAGTTTTGGTCCACGATTAGAGTAACATCCACATCATAGTATATTCATTAAAAATTTGGTATAATATTATTATAATAAATATAATTATTATAAAGGATGTGAAAGTTTTGGAACTAAAGGATAAAGACATTGATATTTTAAAAGAATTTTTAATTAAAAAAATAAAACCATTTCTTATATATATATTTGGATCATATGCAAAAGGGACTTCACGCTCAAATAGTGATATTGATATTGCATTTTTAAGTGATGAAGATTTTAGTGAATACGAAATATTTATGAATGCACAAGAATTAGCGAGTTTACTTAGTAGAGAAATTGATCTTGTAGACTTAAAAAAGTCATCTACGGTATTTAAAGCTCAAGTAGTCGGGACAGGAAAGACAATTTTTTGTAATAATGATACTAGAAGAATGTATTTTGAAATGTATACATTTAAAGAATATGCTTTATTAAATGAAGAACGAGCAGTTATATTAGAGAATATAAAGAAGAGAGGAAATATATATGGGCAATGATGTGATATATAATAAGGTCGAAATTATTGAAAGATGCTTAATAAGAATTAATGAAGTATATGATAATAATACTGAGAATCTAAAGGATTATACAAAACAAGATTCTATAATATTAAATATTCAAAGAGTATGTGAAGCGTGTATAGATTTAGCAATGCACATAGTTTCTGAAAAAAAGTTAGGTATACCACAGAATAGTAGAGATGCTTTTGAGGTTTTGTGTAGTAATGGCATGATTAACAGTAACTTAATGAATAAGTTAAAAGCTATGGTTGGATTTAGAAACATAGCAGTGAATAACTACCAAGCTATTAATTTGAAAATTGTGAAAGAGATTATAGAAAAACATTTAAGTGATATTAGCGAGTTTTCTAAGATTATTATGAAGAAAATATAAAAGATATTTTGCCACGGCAATGTATTAAAGAATATCATAGATAATTTTAGTAATATAAAAAACCCAGATGATATAACGATGGAAGTGTATAGAGATTCAATTATTAAAAAGTATGAAACACTAGAAGACTTAACTTGGAAGTTACTTTCTAAGATATTTAAATCATCTGGTTTAGAGATAAATAATCCAATAGGGTGTTATAAACAAGCGTTTAAGGAAGGATTAATTAATGATATAGCAATTTGGAACGATATTTTATTATTAAGAACTTCTACATCTCATATTTATGATGAGCAAGATTATGAAGAAATTAAAAATAAGATAATAAGTGATTATACAGGTGCCATAGAAGATCTATTAAGTAACCTTTCAAAAGTGGTAATGTGATATGTATGGAATAGATAAAAAAGTATATAAAGGCTTGATTAATTATTTCCTGAGTAATAACAATATAGATAAAGTAATAATATTTGGGTCAAGAGCAAAAGGAACAGAAAATATAAATTCAGATATAGACGTATGTGTAAGTTATATAGGTAAAAGCAAAGGAACTATTGTAGAGGAAATTAATGATGTAATAGGAATATATTCTTGTGATATTGTTTTTCTAAATTCATTAAATGAGAATATAAAAAAACAAATTGATAGGGATGGAATTGAAATTTATTCTAAAGTTAGTAGTAGATAATTTTAAAATATTTTTAATTTAACTTCAGCGACTAGGGCAACTGTGGTTAGGGAAAAATAGTAGGGAGATTTGTTGCTTATAAAAATACAATCAAGAATTGGGAACTAACCTATAATAATGAATTTATCAATTTCAGTCGCAAGCGCCTTCAAAAAATCCCCCGGCAGACTGAGCGAAACTATCAACTTATATCCATTTATGGTATAATATAACTATGATAAGAGAATGGAGTGTGGGTTAAAATGAACTATGTATTTGGAAAACAAAGAGAGCAAATTCTTATTGAATCCATTGAAGAATATGTACAGGATGATAATGAAGTTAGAGTTATGGACAAATTAGTAGATAGCCCTGACTTATATTCACTTGGTTTTTTGACAGCAAAGAACGGTGAAACAGGTAGACCAAAATACAGCCCACAAGATATGCTTAAACTTTATATTTATGGATATTATAACGGAATAAGATCTTCAAGAAAACTACAAAAACAAATAATAATTAATAGAGAAGTTATCTGGTTACTAAAAGGATTGCAACCAAAACAAAGAGCTATATCAGACTTCAGAAAATTCAGAATGGTAATAGGCGAGGTTAGTATTGCCATTTTTGCATATAATCTTAAAAGAGTTATATCAATAATGGGGTTTAAAGGGTTAATGGAACGAATTATTGAGAAAATGAAATTAAAGGTGGCCTAAGGGGCTTCTTTTTTATTTAATATTTCTTAAACTTAATGCAATTATTTATGAAAATATATTTTTTAAATAAACGTATAAAAATATAGAAAATTCAGATCATAATCTTCATATTTTCTATTCATAACTTTCTATAAAAAGGACTTTTCGCTCAGTGTGCCGGGGGATGTGAACAAACCATGAAGAAAGCAATAAACAACAAGCTAAAAACATCATTTTTAAAGGAAGTAGATAGGGATTACTAGCTTCTCGGATTTTAGTTGTCCGAACTCTGATACTCCCACACCTAAAGGAGTGGGGTTCTTAGATATGTTAACTTCTCAAATACTCTCATCTATTAAGAATCTAATAAATTACACATATAAGAACTCATTAATTTCTCTAAAACTTTTACTACCAATCACTCTAATGAATGAATTAACGATAGTCTAAGGCTCATATCAAAACCTTTTATTTGCCTCTAAATACCCATACTGCTTATCAAATTAATGTCTCTACTCTGTATTTTTAATATTTCTTTATCATGAAGTCTTCTAAAATTATCGAACTGCTTAAAACATAATTCTTTGTCTATTTCCTCTAAATTATCTTTTACATTCATTATTAAAAAACTTGAATACAAATCTCTCTGTATTTTAAATCCTCCAAAATCATTCCATCTTTCAGATAATTTCTTTTTTACCTATTTTATATCTAACCTCACCAGTTTCTTTATTATACTTAATTGGTGGAATTCCTTCTAGTATTAATTGAACATAATATTTATATTTACCTCGAATTAATTTTCTTACCACTCTACAATATTTAATTTTATTCAACAATGACACTTGTGCATACTCATCATTTTTATTTACAATCACATTTATATGTAATCCATTCCATATTAATTTGTTATCTATAACCCTAATCCCAGTTTTATTTGATTTTCCCTCAACACTATTCATTTCACCATACTTTTTAAAATAAACTCTATTTGATTGATGAAGCATTAATTTTTGAAAAGCACTAAAACACCTACTAGCTATCTTTTGCGCAGTGAAACTATCCACATTATCTTTAAAATATTTCTGTATACATTTTAATATGCAGCTCCGCAGGAGATGATTTAACCATATTTATTACTTTCTTATATTCTTTCGATTCTCTCATATGATTATATCTTTTAAACAATTCGCCTAAACAACTATTATAAATGCTTCTACTTATTTCTAATCTTTTATTTAACATGTCTTCTTGATATTTTTCTGTGTTTAATTTTAGTGTTAAAATATAATTTGACACAGCATTCACCCCCTTCTTAATATCTTGTTTTTTGATTATCTACATATTTTTTTACTGTTTCACTACTTACATTCCTAGCCGTTGATACAAAATAACTTCTTGTCCATAGACTAGGCATTTTACTTAATTCTTGAAATTCTGCTCTCAAAACTTCACTTGTTGCACCTTTTATTTTTTGCATAATATCCGAAGGTCCCAATTTTGGAAGACAATTTAAAAACATATGGGTATGATCCTTATCACATTCCATTGCAATAATTTCAATTTCTATCTCCTTACATACATCTTTGACCAAACACTTAAATCTATCTTCGACCTTAGGTATTAAAAATATTTTTCTCCTATATCTTGGGCAAAATATAAAATGATAATTAATTAAAGAAACTGTTGTTTTAGTTTTTCTGTATTTATTTTCCATATTATCAGTATATCCTATTATGTGTATGTTTAAACTCTTTTATACATATATATCAGATAAATGTTTATGCATTATACTCGTTCAACATAAAGACTATATCTAAATCATGGTTATTTTCTTTACTCTCGCCGACAAACAACTTGTTAACTGCAAAATCTTGTATTGAAGGAAAACCCTTTGATGGACTATAAACAATTCTAATCTTATCTTCGTTAAAATCTATTCATTTTTCTTTTAAAATTAAAACAAATCGATTTACTAAATTCTACCTAGCATCAATAAGTTCCTGAATTTTATATCTTATATTTCTTATTCCCTTAAATACATTAGCAATATTTACTTCATATAAAGTGTTGATATTCATTTGATTGATTAACCATCTATACTCTAACAACAAGTATTTTATTTTGTCCTAATTATATTATAAAAAATCTTTAGTGTTGTTAATGTATAAGCAAGAGTAGATTATAATTATTGTTGATTAAGGGAAGTAAAATAATACTTATTATTTTACAGAATGTTAAGTATAAATATACAAGTATCAGTGGTTTGAAATATAGGATAAAGGAATTGGTATTCCCAATAAGACAAATCTCAAGATAAGAGCATAAAAACAAGAAATTATATACAGCAATATTAATTAAAGTTTAATTCAGAGATTTATTTAGTAATCTGAGGCATTGTGGATTTAAACTTAGGGGCTGTGCACAAATTAGTTAGATAATAATTGATTTATATGAAAATCGTGACCTAGATGGATTGATGAATAATATAAACGGATTTCCAATATTTAAAAGGTGACTGGCATCTTTTAAATATTAGTAGTGAATCAGACAATATCTGTTTATTATATATATTAAATCGAATATATATGCAAAATATATTTATAATATGCAAAAACCTATTGCAACACTTTTGGTCATATGTTATTCTAGAAAATGTGTGTCTTAGTTAAGACAAAATGGAGGTTTGTAAGTATGATAAATAAGTTAAAGTTTATATTTTTATCTATTTTTGGATTTATTTTTTTTCTAATCCCTTTTAAGATTAATGGAGAAAGTAAAATTGCTATATCCCACATAGTAAATTTTGTTACAGTCAATATGCTCCATTCATTTATTGGTTTTACTGTTATTTGTGCATGGGTTGTGTTAATTGCAACTGTGCTTTTTACCTTTTATTCTTCAAAAAACAAGTATGTTAATTCTGTATTCAAAGCATCACCTTTAAATGTTGTATTAAGGGTAGTTGGATCATTTTTATACCTTATGGTGGTTAATAATTGGTTTCAGAACTATAAGTTTGCTGGTATAATTTTAGATGGCAATACTGGTGGGCTTATGGCAGGAAGTACTGGTCTTTTAACCACACTTTATATAACATTTTTTGTAGGTATTATTGCTCTTCCACTATTAACTCATTTTGGCATTGTCGAATTTGTAGGTATTTTATTAGGTCCTATAGTTAAGAAGTTGTTTAGATTACCAGGCTATTCAACTATTGATGCAATCGCATCCTTTGTTGGTGATGGTACAATTGGTATTGTGGTAACGGATACCCAATATCAAAGAGGATACTATAATAGACGTGAAGCTTATATAATTGCTACTAGTTTTTCTATTGTAGGTATAGCATTTGCGTCAGCAGTAGCTGAAGAATTAGGTTTTGGGCATATTTTCCCAATATTTTATGGATCTATTGCATTAGTAACTATTATATTGGCTTTTATTACATCGAGAATGCCACTTAAAAAATTTCCACCAACTTATTATGAAGGGGTAACTCCTAGTATAATTGAGATTCCAAAAGACAAAACAGTTTTTCAGTATTCATATGAATCTGCAATAAAGCAGGCAGGAGATGCCAAAATTTACGAGGTAACGATTCAGTCGTTAAAAAATATTGTTAACATATATGTTGGTTTCTTACCTATTATTATGGCGGTTGGAACATTTTCTTTGATAGTTGCAGAATATACTCAGTTTTTTAGTATCATTAGTGCACCACTTGTATATTTATATAAGTGGATAGGGTACAGTAGTGAAGTAGCAAAAGTCATGGCACCCGCATCGGTTGCTGGATTTGCAGATATGTATTTACCAGCTTTATTCATAAGTACATCGGTGTCTGAAGCCTCAAGATTTTTTATTGGTGTATTAGCATTTACCCAGTTAGTATTTATGTCTGAAACTGGAATGATTTTAGTTAAAAGTAAGATTGGTTTAAGTTTTTGGGATGTAACTAAAGTATTTCTTGTTAGAACTGCAATGTCTTTACCGTTATTACTAGTTATAACAAATATTTTAGCTACTTTAGGTGTAATATCTTTTTAATGAATAACGTTTTTTATATTTTGTTTTGGATAAGTTCTTTTTAGTGCGTTGCGCTGAAAGGAGCTTATTTTTATAAATTTATGCTTTTAGATGTATAAAGGAGGTGATTTATATAGAATTAATATAAAATTTATACTTAATATTGATAAAAGTGTGATACACACGTTAGCAAAACAAACTGTGTTTACAATTTGTTTACGACCCTTGAGGGTGTTTATGAGTAGCAACAGAGATTGTTCGCTTCTCTTCCAAACTCTGTAAGGTACCTGACCCTTGGGAATGCTTGGAATCATAAGATGGGGAAAGGGTAATATAAAAGGGTCATAAAACTAAAGTATTTTAATATGTGGACGATATGTAATATATTAAGCCTGAGATATATTTTTATTTTTGAAAAGCAAGAAACAGGAAAGTATTTATAAAAGGCATAATATAACATGCTGTGAAAAATAGTTATAGGGGGATATACATTATGAGTAATAATACGAGAGATGCAGGTACTTCATTTGAGGTGGCATTAGTTAATGCATTAAAAATACCGGGTGTTAAGGTTAATCGTAGAGAATTTTTATTAAAAACGTTTGATGAATATGCAAATACTAATGAAATAGATATTTTAGAGATACTTGAAAAGGGTCCTGTTAAAATAGGAGTAAGTCCTGATACATTAGATAAAATTTCATCAGCATTAATTGGGAAACGAACACTTCAAAGTACTAGTGCATCCTTTCTAGCAGGATTACCAGGTGGACTAGCTATGGCAGCTTCAATACCTGCTGATACTTTACAATTTCTTGGAGTAACAATACGATTGGCTCAAGAGTTAGCTTATATACATGGGTATAAAGATATATGGGTGAACGGAGAAATTGATAGTGAAAAAGTTAGAGGAGAACTCACTTTGTTTCTAGGAGTTATGTTTGGAGTGGGTGGATCAGCTTCTGCAGTTAAGATACTTTCATCCGGTATATCTAAACAGATGCTGAAAAAGTTACCACAAAAAGCGCTAACTAAAACTATTTATTATCCAATTATTAAGAAAAGTGCGGGTATTATTGGAGTTAAGATAACTAAGCAAACTTTTGCTAAAGGTGTTTCGAAAATTGTACCAGTATTAGGGGGTATAATATCTGGAGGTCTTACATATGCATCTATGAAACCAATGGGGAGACGTTTAAAAGATACTTTAGCAGAATCAATTAATTATACTGAAGAAGAGTTTGATAAAGATATAAAAAGTATGTTTGGTTCTGTAGATGTTGTATTTGAAGAAACAGCAGCTGAAAAGGAAGATAATACGACACAAAAGAATGAAACATTTAGTGTCGCTGATGAGCTGCTTAAGTTTAAAAAATTATTGCATATGGGTGTTATAACACAGGAAGACTTTGATGCTAAAAAGAAACAATTGTTATATAAAGATAATTAAAAAATAAATAATGATGCTATTAATTGTTAATAATCATCTGATTTTATTGGCAGTAGTTTACTTATAAAGATACAGGTAATATTTAACATGAGAAGGGATGAGCCTAATAAGACACATCCCTTATAACATATCCAGATTAAATTTACCAAGTTTTTTTAATATAGTAAATCAAAGCATAACGGAAAATACTCCTTCATTCATAGCTACAAAGATAAATAAAGAAATATTTAAAAATAGAAATAAAATTAGCAACATAGTTTGTATGCTTCACATCTAAACTATGTAGGGTATCTGCCCCTTGGCAACAATTGCTAAAATGAGTATGAAACTAAGATTTTATTAAAGAATAAAAACATAGAATAATATAAAAGGGATTTCTATATTAGAAATCCCTTAAACATATATAAATTAAAATAGTAGAATTATTTGCACAAGCAGTTGGTGCCAATCGTGATAATCAAAGATTTAGAGTAGTTCCTGTGAGACCAGACTGGTCAGATGTAACAGATCTATTAGGTTACAGAAACATTGAGAATAAATATGTACCAGACATTATTATTGATGCCACTTATGAGGCCATGAAGAACATAGATAAACCTTATTTTTTATGTCTTGATGAAATGAATTTAGGTAGAGTGGAGTATTATTTTAGTGATATTTTATCATCAATGGAAACAAGAAATATAAAGGATGATGTAGCAACATAAATTTAGCAGGGCATAATATTAAGTTTGTAGCACTAGTAGAGTCAAAGAGAAAGTTTTCAGGTGAGGCTGGTATAACTTATTACGGTAAGGTAATAGATATAAAAGTTGTGAAGAGAAATTCTTTAAAGGATATACCAAGTGAGTAGGAGGAAGAGTATCATGTTTTTAAAATTGATAAGTGGGATAAGCTTTATAGAAAAATTGAAGTAAAAAGATATTAGGTGGTAAGAATTATTTACACTACTGAGTATTTACTTCATAATGCGCAAATAGTTACTGAGCTTTGTATAAAATTTAAAGAAGAGTATAGATTGTGGAAAGAGCTCAGGAGAGTAAGTTCACTTACTAAAACTGAAATTGGGGAAAGTATAAATAAGGATAGTAGAATTAAGATATTAATTAAAGATGAGGAAATGAGGGTTTAGTGCAATGGGAAAGTGTATGATTTTAGTAGGGGAGAGTTTGAGAGGAAGTCGAGGGAGGTAGTGGGGAGGATAATTGAGATTTGGAGGGGATGTTCTAAGGTAGGACAATCTTAAAACGGGGGTGGTAAAGGTTATAAAAAATACAGTTAACCACTTGAATTTTTAAGGGCATTTTATACAAAAAATATGTATTTCTGAAGACATGATTCGCAAATGAAAATGTATATTATTAATCTTCAATCATTAACCAACACAAATTAATTAATAATATAATTAATATGGGATTAAGTCGGAATTTAAGGTACAATATAGAGTAGATATAAGAATTAAGAGGTGGATAACATGGGTATACTTATTAATTTTGATCATTGGGAGATTGATGAAGATTCTCCTTTTGGAAGTGGAGCCAGTGAGAAAAAATGGCTTATTAATGCTGAAACAAAGCAAAAGGGGATATTTAAGTTTCCTAAGGGTGTGGACATAGGAAGGCCGACTGGAGAATATTGGGCCGAAAAAGTTGCGTATCAATTAGCTGAAGTTTTAGGTATAGAGTGTGCCAAAGTTGATATAGGAATATTTAGAGGCAGAGTAGGGTCTATGAGTTATATGATATTAAAGGAAGACGAAGAACTAGTAGAAGGGATTCAATATATTACTAATATATATAAAGGATATAATCAAGATAAATTTATTGATTATATAACAGAAGAACCATATTCCATAAAGATGATACTCCAATCAATTAAGGAAACAGGTTTAGAAAATGATTTTTTAATTATTCCAATCTTTGATGCATTAATAGGTAATAGTGATAGACATCACAGCAATTGGGGTATAGTAAGAAATAAAATAAATGGAGAAATAAGAATATCCCCATTATATGATAATGGATCATCATTATGTTGTCTTATTAATCCCAAAAATGTTCCAAATTTTTTAAGAGATAAGACTAGATTTAAATCATTAATTTTCAGTAAATCAAAATCTATGATAAGATGGTCAAAACCTAATAGAATAGGTCATTTTGAGTTAGTTGAGCATATTAAAAACAATTATTATGATGGAACAATTTCAATAGTAGAAAAGATAAGAGATAATTTAAGTAATACTAAAATTAAAGATGTTATAGATGGATATGATGATACAATAATTAACCCCATGATTAAGGAATTATTATACACTTTTTTAGTACGGAGAAGAAAAGAGATCATAGATATATATTATGGAGAAGAGGAGGCAGAAGAATGAGTGGAATTAATAATAGAGAATATCTTTATTTAATTTGGAAAGACTATAAGACAAAAAACAGATATATAATTGGAGAGTTATCGAAAAATGGTAAGTATGAATTCAAATATAGAACTAAAGAGCTAGATAATGCAATTAAGAATGGGTTTAAACCATTAATAGCATTTGCAAATATAAATGAAGTTTATGAAAGTTATGATATGTTTCCTGCCTTTTCAAGTAGGCTACCGGATAAGAGAAGAAAAGATGTAAAAGAAATACTAGCAAAATATGGTTTAGAAAAATATGATGTTTTTGAGCTTTTAAAGAAAAGTGGGGGGAAGCTACCTATAGACAGTTTAGAATTTGTAGATCCAATATTCACAGATGAAAAAATATTGAAAGTGAATTGAGTATTATTGATTTAAGAAGTAACTTAGTTGTATTTTAGTTGTATTTAAAAGGAAAAGTTGCTAGTGGAAAATAAGCAAATGGATCTAATTAAGTTATTTTATAGAAGAAATTAAAGACCTCATAAATAGTAACTATAAAAATTTGAACTATAAAAAATAGAAAGTTGATAATTTGGTGAAAGTTTCAAAAATAGACACTACTGAAATATATTTCAGTAGTGTCTATTTTTGAGGATAAGTACAAACGAAGCTGGGGAAGAGTTAAAAAATAAAGAGCAACTTGGAAGTTATGCATACATATAAAGTTATTGGATAATTTGACGATATAGAAAGTAATAGCAAAATGAATATAGGTATGCACAAACATTTATTTTATAAAAACTGTTATGTGCATTTTAATGATGGGAGTAGTAATTTGATACTAAAGTGTATTAATGATTTATACTGTTTAATATATATATTTTGCTTTTTATTAATGAATTAATTTATATGGACTATAAAATATAACATATATTTAAAATGAATTTTGGAGGCAAATAATGAAAAAAAGATTAGCTTTAGTAACAATTTTATTGACTCTAGCAAGTTCTCATAGTGTATTTGCTGATAGTGGTGTAATAAATGCAAGTTCATTAAACTTGAGACAGAAACCATCACTTTCATCCTCAATTTTAGCTTTTATACCCATCAATACGAAGATAAGTACTTTGGGGAAAAGTGGTGATTTTTATAAAGTAACCTATAAAGGAAAAACTGGATATGTGTATAGCTCATATGTAAAAATAGTACAAGCTACTAGGGTGGCATCAATTAAATTAGCTATTACAACCAAAACAGGGGTAGGCAGTACAAAAGTATGGTATTTAAATGTACGTAAAACAGCAGCTACAGGGAATAATATTATTGGTATTATTAATCCAACAAATAATATAAG
>NZ_JAHLDV010000062.1 GCF_018861865.1 Clostridium frigoris | reverse complement strand
ACAATTATACCAAATAGAGGGGGTCATTGTTTTTTGTGCTAAAAACAGCTACAATCCTTGCAATAGCAGGGTTTTAAATAAATAAAACAAAGATAGTGTTAACACTATCTTTACAACCAAGGAGATTATTTAATGAAAATACTATACTAGATAATTATCTAGTATAGTATTTTATTTTATAATCTATCTTGACAAATTGTATTTATTAATCTATTATTTTGATAAAATGAAATAAAATTTGACAATTTTTTTATAAAAAGTTATTTTGATTTAATATGTTTTTTATGACATCCAATTAAAAAAATGTGGAAAGGAGAAAACTATTATGAAAAAAGAAATGATAGCAATGATACTGGCAGGGGGTCAAGGATCAAGATTAAAACAATTAACTAAAATGATAGCAAAGCCTGCAGTCCCATTTGGAGGAAAGTATAGAATTATAGACTTTTCTTTAAGTAATTGTTCTAATTCAGGTATAGACACAGTAGGGGTTCTTACTCAATATCAACCTTTGGCTTTAAATGCACATATAGGTATAGGTTCTCCATGGGATTTAGACAGGAGAAATGGTGGAGTAAGTCTCCTTCCCCCTTATCAAAGTGAAAATGGTGGAAATTGGTACAATGGTACAGCAGATGCTATATTTCAAAATATAAATTATATTGATGATTTTGATCCGGAATATGTCCTTATTTTATCAGGAGACCATATTTATAAAATGAACTATGAAAAAATGTTAGATTATCATAAAGAAAAAGACAGCGACGTTACTATTGCAGTAATAGAGGTGACAGATGATGAGTGTAGCAGGTTTGGAATAATGAATACAAAGAAAGATTACAGAATATTTGAATTTGAAGAAAAACCTGAAAATCCTAAAAGTAATTTGGCTTCTATGGGAGTTTATATTTTTAACTGGTCTGTTCTTAAAAAACTTTTAAAAGAGGATAATCTTGATAAAAAGTCTAGCAATGATTTTGGAAAAAATATAATACCAAAAATGCTTCAGGATGATCAAAAGTTATACGCATTCCCATTCAAAGGATATTGGAGAGATGTTGGTACTATTGAAAGTTTTTGGTCCGCTAATATGGATTTGATATCTGACAGTAATGAACTTGATATACATGATGATAATTGGAAAATATATACTGTTAACCCCATGTTGCCACCGCACTATATTGGGCCAAAAGCAAAGATTAACAATGTTTTGCTAAATGAGGGTTGTACAGTATTCGGAGAAATAAATAATTGTGTACTTTTTCAAGGAGTACATGTAGGAAAAAACACTAAAATCACCAATTCAGTTATTCTCCCAAATACTAAAATTGGGAAAAACGTGGTTATAGATAAAGCTATTATAGGAAGCAATGCTACAATAAGACGTGATTCATGTATTGGAAATGGAAATGATATTATTGTAATAGAAGAAGGGGCTGAAATTAAAGCTAATTCAAAGATATTAACTAAAATATAAACTAAACTAGGTGATGAAATGCTCAAAAATTACATGGGAATACTAATGCTAAATGAGAGAGAAGATAATATAAAAAGTCTTACAAAAGCAAGACCAATAGCAGCTATACCTGTAGGGGGAAGATACAGAATTATTGATTTTGTGCTTTCGAATATGGTCAATTCCGGTATTCATAATATAGGTATTTTTACGAATACAAAATCTAGGTCACTAGTTGAACATCTAGGGTCAGGGAAACCTTGGGATTTAGATAGAAAAATAAATGGACTATATGTATTCGATCTTACATCAGAAAGATCAGAGTTAAGAGATATAGATGTATTAAATGATAATATGGAATATATTTATAAATCAAAACAAGAATATGTAATAATATCCTCTTCAAACATGTTATGTAATATGGACTATAAGGAAGCGGCAACTTATCATGAAGAGTCTGGTAGTGACATAACCATAATATATAAAAAAACAAATAGTGGGAAGAAGGATTATTTAAGTTGCAGTACATTATATATTAATGAAGAAAATAAAATTTTAAGTGTTGGGAAAAACATAGGGGCATCAGATAAAATAAATATATCAATGGAAATGTTTATAATGAAAAAGAGCACTCTTGTAGATATTGTAAAAAAGGGTATGGAAATAGGATATCATAATTCAATAAAATCGATTATCTATGAACATGTTTTGAAATTCAACGTAAATGCATTTGAGTTTAAAGGATATATTAAGTGTATAGATTCTTTGAGAAATTATTATAATGCTAGTATGGATATGTTAAACGCTGAGGTAAATAAGGAATTATTTTTTAACAATGGGTTAATTTATACAAAAAGTAAATATGAGGCACCTACTAAATATTTTAATGGAGCAAAAGTTAATAATGCTTTAATTTCAAATGGATGTATTCTGAAGGGGAAAATAGAAAACAGCATAATTTCAAGAAGAGTGACCGTGCATGAGGAAGCAGAAATTAATAATTGTATAATTTTTGAAAATTGTGAAATAAAAAAGGGGTGCAAGTTAACTAATGTAATTGTTGATAGAAATATAATTATGCATGAGAATACAGTACTTGAGGGTTCAGATGACTTTCCTGTAGTTATAGAGAAAAAAGTTGAACCATATGAATTTTAAAAATAGATATTGATTTAATAAAATAAATGTTGTAATATTGTAATAACAAGTATAAACACGAACGATGAAATGAAAAAGAAAAATTATATTCGCAAACTCATATAAGCTTAGAAATATGGTCTAAGCGTTTCTACCAAGTAACCTTAAAAGACTTGACTATGGGTGTTTTGATAAATAAAGTAATAATAATTTTAGTATGAATTATTTTTATTGAACATTTTATTATAAACCCCTTAGTTAACGTATTAACTCGTTATCTAGGGGGTTATTATTTTACATAATATAAAACGATAAAAAATTTATTAACGAAGGAGAAAATGTATGGAAGCGTTAAAGAATAAGATATTAAGTGAGGGAAACGTTGTAGGCAATGAGATTTTAAAGGTTGATAGTTTCCTCAATCATCAAATTGATATAAACCTTTTAAAGGAAATAGGACAAGAATTTAAAGAAAGATTTGCAGAGGATGAAATTACAAAAATATTAACAGTTGAAGCATCAGGTATAGGAATAGCATGTATTGTGGCACAATACTTTAATAACGTTCCTGTAGTGTTTGCAAAAAAACATGATTCCACAACAATGGATAATAATGCATATGAGGCTGATGTGTTTTCTTTTACCAAAAATAAGAATTATAAAGTGAGAACTAGTAAAAAATATGTAAACAAAGAAGACAAAATTCTAATAATTGATGACTTTTTAGCAAATGGAAATGCGGCTCTTGGTCTTATAAAAATTGTACGTCAAGCGGAGGCTAGCATTGTTGGAGTGGGAATTGTAATAGAAAAAGCATTCCAAAATGGCAGGAAACACATAGAAGACGAGGGCGTTAAAGTAGAGTCGCTCGCAATAATAAAATCTTTAAAAGATAACAAGGTAGTTTTTAAATAATAAAAAGTTTTTAAATAACAATTATTTTAAACTAAAGAATTATAGGGGGCATTAATAATGAAGAAAAAACTAGGAAGTTTATTACTAGCGTTTACGTTACTTACATCTTTAGCACTTGTAGGATGTGGTAGTTCAAAAACTAATACAAAAACTACCAAAGAAAAAGAAGTGAAAGTAGGATTTATATATGTAGGACCTGTAGGCGATGGAGGTTATACTTATTCTCATGATATGGGAAGAAAAGGTCTTGAAAAACAGTTAGGTGTAAAGACCATATTCAAGGAATCAGTAAAAGAGAATTTAGCAGATGTAGAGCAAACATGTGAGGAAATGATTAATCAAGGAGCTAATGTTATTGTAGGAACAAGTTTCGGATTTATGGATGGAATGGCAGCATCAGCTAAAAAACATCCAGGCGTTAAGTATCTTCATGCATCAGGTTACACAACAGCTACAAATATGTCTACATTCTTTGGTCGTATATATCAAGCAAGATATCTTTCGGGTATAGTTGCTGGAATGAAGACTAAAACTAATAAAATAGGATATGTAGCTGCATATTCAATACCAGAAGTAGTAAGAGGAATTAATGCATTTACTTTAGGGGTACAATCAGTTAATCCAAAAGCTGTAATAAAAGTAAAATGGACTAATACTTGGTATGATCCAGCTAAAGAAAAAGAAGCAGGAAAAGCACTAATTGCAGAAGGCGTTGACGTTATAACGCAACATCAAGATACTGCAGGCCCACTTCAAGCAGCAGAAGAAGCAGGAATATTTGCTATTGGATATAATACAGACATGAGTACTAAAGTTCCAAAATCATATATGACAGCGCCAGTTTGGAATTGGACGCCTTATTATGTTGAACAAGTAAAAGCTATTCAAGCTGGGACTTGGAAATCAGGAAGTTATTGGGAAGGTCTAGAATCTGGAGTAGTTAGTCTTGCACCACTTACAAAAAATGCACCAGTAGGAGCAGCAGTAGCTGTAGAAAAGGCGAAAGCTGATATTCTATCAGGAAAAAACAAAATATTTGTTGGACCAATAACAGATCAAAGTGGAGCCGTTAAGGTCCCTAAAGGTAAAGTTATGACGGATAAAGAGCTATTATCATTTAATTGGTTTGTTAAAGGTGTAGAAGGAAAAATAGTAAAATAAGAATAATATAAAATTTACTTTTAAAGCTCCTTCTGAAGTCGTTAATGCAGCTCCACAGGAGATGATTTGTGAGGAATATGCTCCAACAAATACGCTAGAAAGTAGGAGGTAAATATGGACAAAATCCCTTATGTATCTATAGAAAATATTAGTAAAACCTTCGGGAAAGTAATAGCTAATAATAATATGAATTTAACTTTGCATGGCGGAGAAATCCATGCACTACTAGGTGAAAATGGGGCAGGTAAAAGTACCCTTATGAACATGTTATCAGGAGTTTATACACCTGATAGCGGTTCTATTTTTATTCATGGAAAGAATACTAACTTTAATAGTCCTAAAGACGCAATTAAAGCTGGTGTAGGAATGATTTATCAACATTTTAAATTAGTTGAGGAAATGACAGCTAAGCAAAATATATTACTTGGTCAAACACGTGGGCTGTTTTTTAATAATAAGGTGGAACTTAAAAAGATTAATGATATATGTGAAAAGTTTCATTTGGAAATGGATTTAAACAAATATGTTTCGCAGATGCCAGTAGGTGAGAGGCAAAATCTTGAAATACTAAAAGTGCTTTACAGGGGTGCTGATATTTTAGTATTAGATGAACCTACTACTGTGTTTACGCAAAGTGAGACTGAAAAATTATTTAAAATAATGAGAAGTATGAAAGAAAAAGGCAAAGCAATTATATTCATAAGTCATAAAATGAATGAAGTAATGGAGATTTGTGACAAGATTACGGTATTAAGAAAAGGTGAGGCTATAAAAACACTTAAGAAAGAAGATACGAGTCCTAAAGAATTGACAGAACTAATGATGGGACGCAAAGCAGATTTATCTATAAAAAAGGTAGATAAAGAGGTTGGCGCGGTAATGCTTGAGGTATCTGATTTAATAGTTGTAAATGCTGAAAAAGCAGAGATTGTTAAAAATATTAGTTTCAGCCTTAGAAAAGGAGAAATTCTCGGTATTGCTGGAATTGCGGGTAGTGGACAAAGAGAATTATGTGAAGCTATTGCAGGTATTGAAAAGATATCAAGTGGAAGTATAGTACTCGAGGGAGAAGACCTTGTAGGGAAATCTCCAAGAGATATTATTAATAAAGGTATAAGTATGAGTTTTATACCAGAAGATAGATTAGGAATGGGACTTGTTGCATCTATGGGTATGGTTGATAATCTTTTACTTAAGGATTATCACAATCAAAAAGGAATATTTATAGATAGAAAGCCAGTAATTGAAAAAGCAAAAGAAATGGTGAAAAAATTTGAAATTAAAACGCCAGATATTTATCATCCTATAAAATATTTGTCAGGTGGTAATATTCAAAAGATATTAGTTGGAAGAGAGTTAAGCATGCATCCTAAAATACTTATTATGGCATATGCCGTTCGTGGGCTTGATATCAATACATGTTATACGATATACGATTTGATAAGTGAGGAAAAGAAAAAAGGGACTGCAGTTTTATTCATAGGAGAGGACCTCGACGTATTAATTCAATTATGTGATAGGATTATGGTAATTTGTGATGGTAAAATTACTGGAATTGTGGATGCAAAAGAGTCTTCAAGAGAAAAGATCGGTATGATGATGGTTGGAAATACTGACGATATGGAGGCGATATAGATGATTCAGATTGTTAAAAGGTCTAAAATCAGCAAGACAGATAATTTTAAAATTAGGTGTATTGCGATACTTTTATCATTAGTAGTACTCGCTATGTTTTTGATAATCATTAAACTTAATCCAATAGATGTATATGCAGCGATCGTTCAGGGAAGTTTTGGTTCAACTTATAGCATAAAGCAAACACTAATTAAGGCTATACCACTTATTATAAGTTCTCTTGGAATAGCTGTAGCATTTAGAATGCAATTTTGGAATATTGGAGGAGAAGGACAAATACTTATGGGAGCATTTGCTGCTACTTATTTTGCTCTGAATTTTTCTGATATGCCTAAGTTTCAACTGCTTTTAATAATGTTTTGCGCAGGAATACTCGGTGGGGGATTATGGGCCTTAATTGCTGCGCTTCTTAAAGGAAAATGGAATACTAATGAGACTATAGTAACTTTAATGTTAAATTATGTTGCAATAAAATTTGTAACTTATCTTCAATATGGACCTTGGAGGGATAAGAATGCAATGGGTTTTCCCAAAATCCCTACTTTCTCTGAAAATGCAACACTTCCAGATGTTTTTGGTATAAATGCAGGATGGATAATAGCAATTATACTAGCCATTTTAGTGTATATTTTTATTAAATATACTAAGAAAGGTTATGAAATTTCGGTTCTTGGAGAAAGTGAAAAAACAGCTATATATGCAGGTATAAAAATTAGAAAAACTATGTTTATAGCAATATTTTTAAGTGGTGCCTTATGTGGAATTGCAGGTGTAATTCAAGTATCAGCTGTTAGTGGAACACTGTCTGCAGATGTTTCAGGTGGAGTAGGATTTACAGCTATAATAATAGCTTGGCTATCAGCACTTTCTGCACCTATTATAGTAATAGTATCTATATTGTTTGCAGCGCTTGTTCAAGGTGCATCATTTATTCAAACAGCTTTTGGAATACCAGAAGCTGCCGCGCAATTAATACAAGCAATTATTTTATTCTTTGTATTAGGTAGTGAATTCTTTACTAAGTATAAAATATATTTTAAATCTCAAGAAAAATTAAAGGGGGTAAATAGAAATGAATAGTATAACAACATTTTTATCTGCTGCAGTTGTAGCTGGGACGCCTTTACTTTTCGCAACCCTTGGAGAATTATTAACTGAAAAAGTAGGTAACCTTAATTTAGGGGTAGAAGGTATGATGCTTATGGGGTCTGTTATTGGATTTATGGCTGGGCTAAGCACAGGTAATCCAATTATAGCAATGATTGCTGCAGCAATTGCGGGTGGTTTCGGAGCACTTATATACGCTTTTTTAACCATATCTCTTAGGGCGAATCAAGTTGTATGTGGCCTTACCCTAACGATATTTGGAACAGGTTTCTCAAGTATGGTAGGTAAAAGTTTAATAGGTCAAGTAACACCAAATGCAATTAAAAATTTCTTTGTAATTAGAAAAATCCCAATACTCGGAGATATACCTTTTATAGGGGATATATTTTTTAACCATGATGTATTTGTATATTTTGGATATATTATGACTATCCTTTTATTCGTATATTTATATAAAACGACTAAGGGACTAAACACAATGGCAGTTGGTGAAAATCCAGCAGCAGCAGATGCAGCTAGTATAAATGTTACTGCTTATAAATATGCTAATACATTAATCGGTGGAGCTCTTTGCGGTTTAGGTGGAGCATACTTATCCCTTGTTTATGTACCAGCTTGGCAGGAAAATGTAACAGCAGGTAGAGGATGGATAGCGGTGGCACTTGTAATTTTTGCAACATGGAAACCTCAAAAAGCAATAATTGGAGCATATCTTTTCGGGGGACTTGATATATTAGGATTTAGACTTCAGGGGTTACCGGGTTTTGAGATATCACAATATCTTATTGATTTGTTACCTTATGTAGTTACAATAATTATCTTAGTGATAGTATCCATGAAGAAATCTAGTAAAAATTCACCACCTGCTGGACTCTCGGTTCCTTATTTTAGAGAGGAAAGGTGATCCCCATTTAAGGGGGTCTTTAAGGTTGGACAAGCAACGCAAGTTGGGGACGGTTAACAACTAATTAATGTTTAGGTAATTAAAAGTTGAGGGACGGTTAACAACTAATTGATGTTTAGATGTTAACCGTCCTCGCTTGTTTTCTTGATTTATTCATTTATTTTAGCAATTGTTTTGTAATTTGTGCGTAAATATAGTATGATGTATAATAGGAATGGTGACAAAATGAAATATGCAGTTGTTACGTTTACCCAAAAGGGAGATCGAATAGCGGAAATTCTAGCAACAAGTCTTAATATTGATTTATATTCAAAGAAAAAACATAGCAATTTTGATTTTGCTTTAGTTAGTAAAAAAATAATGGAGAACTATAGAGGTATAATATTTATAAGTTCTACAGGTATTGCAGTTAGATCAATAGCACCATACATAAAAAGTAAGGATCTGGACCCGGCAGTATTAGTTATAGATAATTCTTGTAATTATGTTATAAGTCTTTTAAGTGGTCATTTAGGAGGCGCAAACGAACTTGCACTTGAGGTTAGTAAACTTTTAGATGCAAAGCCTATAATAACTACAGCAACAGATAATTTAGGCATTTATGCCCCAGATTTGATAGCAAAAGATTATGGACTTATTATTGACGATTTGAAAAAAGCGAAAGATATATCTGCGCTTTTAGTAGAAGGGAAAAAAGTTGGATTTCTAGATGAAAAACGAATAATACAAACACCTACCGGATATAGTAGTAGTTTAGAAAATATTTCTGGAGTAGTGTATATTTCTAGTAATGATAGTATTAATGATAAGTTAGAGGCACATAATGTACCAATTCTTAAATTAATAAGAAAAAATATCGTACTTGGAATAGGATGTAGAAAAAACTTTTCGCAGGATAAAATGAAACAGACAATAATAAAGATGCTTAAGCAGTACAATATAGATATTAGAGCTATAAACTCTATAGCAACAGTTAATGTTAAAAAAGATGAACTAGCAATTAAGTCATTAGTAGATTATTTTAAGTGTCAGTTTAAAATATTTACAATTGATGACATAAAGAAAGTACAACATAAATTCTCCGGTAGTGATTTTGTGGAGAAAACTATTGGAGCTCGCGCTGTTTGCGAGCCTTGCGTGGAACTTAGTGGGGCACATATTATTATAAATAAAATGAAATTAGACGGTATGACATTATGTATAGGTGAAGTGTGATATAATAGAGAAGGTGTTTTTAAAAAACACTGTTTAATTAAGTCGATTTTTAAAATAAGAAAGATTTCAATAAATATTTATAGAATATATAATAGTAGACTATAAATAATTTAAGAATAGATTAAACAACAATTATGAAATTAGAGGAGTGTATTTATATGACAACAGATAATAAAGACGAAATTCAAGATATTACACCAGAAATTAAGGAAGAAGTTACAATGAAAGATGCTATGGATAATACTGCAGAAGCTATGGTTATTAATAGTGGAGACGTTGTACTTGGAACTGTACTTTCTGTAAGTGAAGAAGAAGTTCTAGTAAACATTGGTTATATGACTGATGGTGTTATAACAAAAGAAGAAATATCAAATGATAAAGAATTAAACCCAACAGATGTTGTAAAAGTTGGAGATAAAATCTCTGTATATATAATTAAAGTTAATAACGGAGAAGGAAATGTGCTTTTATCTAAGAAAAGAGCAGATGGTCTTAAAATTTGGGATGAATTCCAAGAAATATTAGATGCAAACAAAACTTTAGAAGTAACAGTTAGTGACATAGTAAAAGGTGGAGCTACAGCTTATATAGAGGGAGTTAGAGCATTTATACCAGCATCACAAATGTCAGATGCATATATAGAAAACTTAGCAGACTTTAAAGGTAAAACTTTAGTAGTTAAAATAATAGAGCTTGATAAAGAAAATAAGAATATTGTTTTATCTAGAAGAGTAATAGAAAAAGAAGAAAATGCAGTTAAAAGAGATCAAATTTGGAATGAACTTAAAAAAGGTGAGAAGAGAAAAGGTACTGTAACAAGACTTGCTAAATTCGGTGCATTTGTAGATTTAGGTGGCATTGATGGTCTTATTCACGTTTCTCAATTATCATGGAAAAGAGTTGCAGAACCATCAGAAGTAGTATCTGTTGGACAAGAAGTAGAAGTTACAGTTTTAGATTTTGATAAAGAAAAAGGTAGAATATCTCTAGGACTTAAGAGTGAACAAGGAAACCCATGGAACAACATAACAAGCAACTACAAGTCAGGTGCTATAGTTGAAGGAACTGTTGTTAAATTAATGGATTTCGGTGCTTTTGTACAACTTGAATCAGGAGTTGAAGGACTAGTTCATTTATCAGAAATATCAGAAGAACGTATTGCAAAGGTTTCTGACGTATTAAAAGTTGGAGAAGTTGTAAAAGTTAAAATCGGAGAAATAAACGAAAAAGATAGAAGAATAAGCCTAAGCATTAAAGAGGCAGCAAGAGGAAATGAAGATTATTCAGATTATAAGCAAGAAGAAGAAAGTGGATTAACTCTAGGAGATATATTAGGAGACAAACTTAAAAACTATAAATTCTAGTAAAAGTTTCTTATCTTAAAAATATAAATTTTAGTGAATATTATGAGGCAAAACAACTAATAATTGTTTTGTCTTTTAGTATCTAAAGACATTTTAGAAGGAAAGTCTCCCGTTTCTATAAGTGAGAGCAACTACCCTATCAAAAATAAAACTTCAGTGTGTTTCTAAATATCCTTTTGGAGTCGCTAATGCAGCTCTGCAGGAGATGATTGCAGCTCTACAAGAGATGATTTAAGGGGTGAGTATATTGTTAAAGTGTGAAGTCTGTGGAAAACCAGCGGATAAACATCATATAGTTTATAAAAGCCAAGGTGGCATTGAATTCCCACTTAACTTTAGATACCTTTGTACATTGCATCATAGGGGAGAAAACGGTCCGCACAAGAATAGGCGATTAGATTTAGAATATAAACTTGATATGCAGAGAAAACTTGAAAATACTTTAATAAAAGAGAATTATTCAATTGAAGAATTAGAATTCTTGCTTAAAATAAACAAGGGAATGATAAAAAGACTCTTTACGGAGTATAAATTAAATGGTAAAGGCCTTAGAAAAGCTGATATTATGGCTAATCAAAATGATATAGGATATAGAAAAGATGATATTATTTTTAGGCTAATGGGGCGTAAAAAATATGATGAGAAGATGCGTTTAGAATAAAAGGTTTAAAATAATTATATAATTATATAATTATTAAAAAAAACTATGAATAGCATAAATTGCTCTCATAGTTTTTGTTTTAGTTTTTATTTAAGATAGCGCTTATAATATACTCAGAATTTCCCATATCTTTATGGGAAGCTTTTTTTAATTCAATTTTGTAGCCAAGTTCAATTGCTGAATTATATAAATGGCTAAGACCTATACCAATATCAATGTGATTTGTGTCTTTAAGAATTTTTTTAGTTAAAATATTTTTGTTTTCTAGAAATAGGTCAAATTTATTATTATTAATTGCCAATTTCCAAGGCTGAGAGTTAATTGCTGAAGGAGCATCAATAATTGATTGTACTATAGTTTCATATTGAGTATCTAAAGCACCAGTAATTATTTTGCTTTTATCAAATCTTTTCCTAGTTGTAACTGGCTTTAATGGTTCAAGTGGATATCCAAAAGCAATTAAAATTATATAATTTTGGTTTTCTTTAACGGTGAATATTGTTTTAAATAAGTCTTGTTTAATTGCACTACCTAACCAACAAGTTCCAATTCCAAGCTCTGTAAGCATAAGAACTATTTCCTCACCAATGAAGCCTATGTTCTCTAAATGGCCTTCCTGAATTTCAGAAGTAAAAGCCAAGTAATGAGGGGCTTTTACTTTGGTATATTTAGAAATAAGCCCTTTAAATGTATCTGTAATTTTACTACCATCTTCAATTAGTAATACTTCCATTGGTATATTGTTAAATAAATGCTTAGCCCCATTTATAATAGTTTTAATATTTTGTAAATGTTCAGGGGATACATCAACATCTTTATATTTTCTTATGGACTTTCTTAGTTTTATGGCTTGCATCATAATAAATTCCTCCAATATAAATCCAATTTATGTTATTGTAATATTATAGCATTTAAAGTTATATCTAAGCCTTTGATAATATTTTTTTGCTACTGATTATAATTATTAAAACAAAAACAGAAGTTAAAGCAATACTTCCACCAGGGGCACAATTTACATAGTAAGATATAAAAAGCCCTAAAATTATGTCAATAAAGCCGAACATTATAGAGTAAATTAGAGTTTTCTTAAAACCTTTGTTTAACTGTAATGCCGTTGCTACCGGTAGGGCTATCATAGATGACATAACAAGTATTCCAAGTATTCTTAGAGATACTGAAATAGTAGCACCCACGAGTAGAGCAAAGATGTAATTAATTACCTTAACTTTTGCACCTGAAATCTTAGCGCCTTCCTCATCGAAAGTAATATATAATAATTGATTATATAATGAAAATATTGTTATTATAGAAATAATACTAAGTACAAGCATTATGTACAAATCATCTTGTGTAACAGTTAATAGGCTTCCGAATAAATAAGAATTAACATTAGCACCTGCTTTACCTGTACTTATTAAGGTTATTGCTATACCTACACTAAAGGTAAGTATAATTGCTAGAATTAATTCTGCATATTTTTTATAATAATCTCTTAAAAATTCAATAGATAAGCCACATAGGGCTGTAAAAGCAAAAGCACCAAGTATAGGATTAAAACCAAAAACCAGGCCAATAGCAACACCAGCTAAGGAAGCATGTGCCATTGTATCTCCCATCATGGAATATCTTTTTAGTACAAGAAAAACACCTACAATTGGGAATAATATAGAAATTAAAACTGAGGCAATTAAAGCGTTTTGCATAAAACCATATTCAAACATAAAGTAAAGTTAGCCCCTTTCCTGGGTTATTTTATATTTATAATCATTGATAGTATAAAGTATTCCACTTCGGTTACTCATTTCGAAAATATCTGTTGAGTTATCTAATGCAGCTTTTAAATTATGTTCTACAGAGACAACTGTAATACCTAGGTTATCATTTAACCCCTTAATAATTCCATATATATCTTCCATACTTTGAATATCTATTCCAGTAGAAGGTTCATCTAAAATCAGTAGTTCAGGGTCTCCGATTAAACTTCTAGCTATAAAAATCTTTTGTTGCTGGCCTCCAGAGAGATTTCCAATAAGATTATGGATATGGTCCTCCATGCCTACAGCTTTAAGACTTTTTGAAATTAGATTTTTATCTTTAAGTTTTAATATTTTCCTATGACAATTTAGCATTTCATAAACGGTTATAGGAAACTGCCCATTAAAATTTTCAACTTTTTGTGCAACGTATGCTATTCTTGATGTATTTATAATAATTTGACCACTAGTAGGTTTTAATAAATTTAATATCAATTTAAGCAAAGTACTTTTAGCACTACCGTTTTCACCTAAAATTGAAATATAACTGCCCTTTTCGATTTTAAGATTGACGTTGTCTAGTATGTATGGCTTTGAATTTGTATATGTAAAACATAAATTATTTATGTTAATCATTGATTTCCTCCTTATTAATTATCACAAAATTAATCATACAATTATGCAATAATTATATGCATAAAATAATAGTAGCAACAAATAGTATACACCTAAATGCGAATAACTTGCAATAACTCTCTCCATATTATTGCCAAATAATTTAAATAATACATATCATAAAATTTATATAATTGGTAAAACTGTATATGAAGATACTTTATTTTTATAGAATAGCAATATTGCTTTAGTATCTATCAATAAAAATGCATTTTGTTATGCATTTAATATAGTAGGAAAGGTAGTGTTATTATGAATAAAAGCGAAGGCTTAACTCATGTAATTAGCAAAGTGGCGAAAGACAATAAAGGAGAAATAACTGCATATGAACTTGAAAATGGAGAAATGATTTCGAAAGAACAAGCTGTCTCACTTGCTAAGCAAGGGAATATAAGTGGAGTTTCTGTCTCAACTTCTAAAAAAGGTGAAGAATTCTTAAGAAGTCTACCTGATCAAAATAAAGCAAACAACTTAGAAAGTTTACCAATTATAGATGATAATGATATATACTAATTAAAAATAATACAAAGAAGGAGCAGGGACATTTAGGTGTGCCTGTTTTTTTAGTTTAAATGAGGAATAAGTGGGGGACGGTTAACAACTAATGAATGTTGTTTGGGTGGTTAAGTGGGGGACGGTTAACAATTAATGAGTGTTGTTTGGGTGGTTAGAGTGGGGGACGGTTAACAACTAATGAATGTTGTTTGGAATGGTTAAAGCGAGGGACGGTTAACAACTAATGAATCTTGTTGATTTTAATTAGTAATTTTCCTTGAAAAAGTTTTTCCTTTGGAATACTATTAGTGTAATAACTTAGATGAGCAGGGGGATAAACAAATGGGACTTCTAAAAGAAACATTACAATGTATAGAACCGCTAAATAAGGAAGCGATGAAAAAGGCTTGGGATAGACTTGATAGTTTATCAAAACCTATAGGAAGTCTTGGTGAATTAGAAAATATTATAGCTAAGATGGCAGGAATTACTGGAAATATACATAATAAAATTAATAAAAAGAATGTTGTAATAATGTGTAGTGATAATGGTGTTGTGGAAGAAGATGTATCTAATTGTCCTAAAAGTGTAACAGCTACAGTCACTAATAATTTCACTAAAAAGATAACAGGCGTATATGTGCTCGCAAAATTTTCTGGAAGTGATATTACTGTAGTAGATGTAGGCATTGATGCTGATTTAAACAATCCTAAAGTTATAAATAAAAAAATAGCATATGGTACTATGAATATGATGAAGGGTCCTGCAATGACTAGGGAGCAGACAATTAAGGCTATAGAGGTTGGAATTAAAACAGTCGATGATTTAGTTCGAGGCGGTTATGATTTATTAGGAACTGGCGAAATGGGGGTAGGGAATACTGCCACAAGCGCAGCAATCTTAAGTGTTTTCTCTGGACTTGAAGTCGAAGAGTCAGTAGGTAAGGGGTCGGGAATAACGGAGGAGCAATTCATCAATAAAAAAAGGGTTATTAAAAAATCTATTGAAGTAAATAATCCAGATAAAAATGATGTTATAGATGTTATCTCAAAAGTTGGTGGATTTGATATTGCAGGATTATGTGGTTGTTTTCTAGCTGCGGCTAAAAATAGGGTGCCTATTGTTATAGATGGGTTTATTGCATCAGCGGCTGCACTTTGTGCTTATAAATTAAATCCACTAGTTATGGGGTATATTTTTGCATCCCACTTATCTGCGGAACAAGGAGCAGCCTTTATAATGAAAGAAATTGGATTAAACCCTATGCTTAATTTGAACATGAGACTTGGAGAAGGTTCAGGTTGTCCTCTAGCGTTTAATATTATTGAAGCAGCTCTGTACACGATGGATAATATGGGAACGTTCGAGGATGCGAAGCTTGATAGCAAAAAGTATATTGATATAAGAGAGAATACCGTAGAAATATCTTAGGTCAGACTGGGGCGTGATAAATTATGAATATATATTTGTTAAGGCATGGGCAAACGCAGGAAAATAGGAAAGGCTCTTATTATGGTAATTTGGATATAAGTCTAAATGAAATAGGTATAGCTCAAGGAAATAAGGCAAAAGATTTCTTTAGTGATATAAAATTAGATAGAGTATATGTTAGTGATAAAATAAGAACTTTGGAAATGGCAAAATTAGCTTTAGGGTTAAAGGAAATGGAAATTATACAAGATAGCAGAATAAATGAGACTAATTTTGGAGACTTTGAAGGTAAAACTTACGAAGAACTTAAGATGCTTTATCCTAAGGAATGTTTATGTTGGACGGATAATTGGAAAGAATTTGTACCTCCTAAGGGTGAGAGTTATATTGAGTTATGCATGCGGGTTAAGAGCTTTATGGATAATGTTAAAAAATTAGATTTTGAGAATATTTTAATATGTGCTCATTCTGGGGTCATAAGAGCTATATATTGTTATATTATGGATGGGAATATAGATTTATTTTGGAAATTTGGGTGTAAAAATGGTGACATAAGCATTATTAAATATGAATATGGTAATTTATATATTGATGCTATTATGCATATATAGGAGGTGAATCTAGATGAGCAAAATAATTTTAGTGACTGGTGGAAGTCGAAGTGGAAAAAGTGGGTTTGCAGAAAAAATCTTCAAAAATACTGATGATGTTTTATATATAGCAACAGCTATAGTTACAGATGATGAAATGGATAATCGAATAAAAAAACATATAGATTCGAGAAATTCAAGATGGACAACCTATGAGGGCTTTTTTGATTTAGATAAGGCTATAGAGAAATATGATATAAACAATATATTGCTTGATTGCGTTACAATTATGACAACTAATTTAATGTTTAAGGAGAAAATAGATTTTGATAATATATCTATGGGAAAAATAGATTTATTATTAGATGAGATAAAAACTCAGTTTGAAAAGTTAATATTAAAGGCTAGGGTATCCGATAAAAATTTAGTTATGGTAACTAATGAAGTAGGTTCTGGGCTTGTACCAGAAAGTAAGCTTAGTAGAGTATTTAGGGATATAGCTGGGTACGTAAATCAATACATAGCAAGCCAAAGTGATGAGGTATATCTAGTTTCTTGTGGGTTACCTTTAAAGTTAAAATGAATATTATTATCTAGGAAAGAGGTGAATCTTGCAATGGTAGTTCGTTGCAAGCAATGAAATGAGAGAATATTTAAATGATTTTTTACTGTTTTTTCAGTTTTTTACGAGAATACCTATAAATAAAAGTTTAAACTGTGAAAAAGAAAACTTCAAGAGAGGATCTATATTTTTCCCTATAGTGGGATTATTTATAGGGGTAGTTCAATGGATAATTTATTATCTGTTAATAAAAGTGCTACCAGTAAACATTACAGCAGTATTTGTAGTTATTATACCAATAATTATTACTGGAGGATTGCATGTTGATGGACTTGGAGATACATGTGATGGTTTCTTTTCATTAAAAGGTGATAAATACAAAATTATAGAAGTTATGAAAGATAGCTCAGTAGGTACTTATGCGACCATCGCCATAGTATTTGACATGTTAGCGCGTTATGCGGCGGTTACAACAATCATACAAAGTGATTTACCCTTTATATTAATTTTGGCCCCAATAATTGCCAGATTTACGGTGGTCTTTATATCGTTTATAGGTAAAAATGCTAAAGAGAAAGGTTCGGGTAACATATTTATTGGTAATATTGATGTGAAAAGACTAGTAATTGCAGGGATAATAACTATTATATTTGGGACGTTGTTAATAGGAACCCTAAAAAGTGTAATATTAATAATCCCAGGATTATTCTTAAGTTTCTTATTTAATAAATTCTGCGAGAGCAAAATAACAGGACTCACAGGTGATAGTTTAGGAGCTAATAATGAATTGGTTGAGATTTTAACAATGATTTTGTTTATAGCGATGAACGCATAAGTGGGGACGGTTAACAATTAATTAGCTTATACTTAAGTGCAAATTTTTTTAGATTTGCACCTTTTTAGTGTGCCCGGCATGGGCGTTTACTCGTCGGTGAAAGTCCGATACGGGGGCCGATAGTGCTAACCGTTAGCTTAAGACAAGGGTGTCCACCGTGAGGTGGAATCTG
>NZ_JAHLDV010000061.1 GCF_018861865.1 Clostridium frigoris | reverse complement strand
AACATATTTATTAAAACATTAATTTCTATTGAACCGCCGTGTACCGAACGGTACGCACGGTGGTGTGAGAGGTCGCTAAATAAACTAATTATTTAGCTCCTACTCGATTATTGAATTAATTAAAAAACATATTTGGCAGGAGGTGAAATATATGGAATTTAAGTCAGTGTTATTAGATGAAAAAGCTATAAATAGAACATTAACAAGAGTTGCACATGAAATTACTGAAAAAAATAAGGGTACAGAAAACATTATATTAGTGGGAATAAAAAGACGTGGAGTACCAATTGCACAAAGAATTGCTTTTTTAATAGAACAATTTGAGGGAGTTAAAGTTCCAGTAAGTTCTGTTGACATTACCTTATATAGGGATGATCTTACCGCCTTGGATGATCAGCCAGTATTAAATAATGTGAATTTGGGCATAGATGTAAGAGGTAAAAAAATAATTTTAGTAGATGATGTACTTTATACTGGACGGACTGCTAGAGCTGCAATAGATGCCATAATAGATAAAGGTAGACCACAAATGATACAATTAGCTGTGCTAGTAGATAGAGGTCACAGGGAGCTACCTATAAGGGCAGATTATGTAGGTAAAAATATACCTACTTCCAGTAAAGAAATGATTTCTGTCCAGCTTTTAGAAACTGATGAAAAGGATTCGGTAAGTATATACGAACTGTAGATTTACAAAAGATGACCAGCTTTAAGAAAGATGACTAGCACCACAGGTGATGACTGATCTTTTAATATAGTCTAGCGAGACTAAAAGGAGGACCTAACTAATGAAAAATTTTATAGATGTCGATGAAAAGTTACCTGTTTTAAAGACTCTCCCATTAAGTTTCCAGCACTTATTTGCTATGGTGGGGGCAACAATACTTGTACCAATGCTTACAGGTCTTAGTCCCTCGATTGCACTATTTTGTAGTGGTGTGGGAACGCTGCTATATATATTATGTACAAAAGCTAGGCTTCCTGCATATGTAGGTTCTTCATTTGCTTTTATAGGGCCTATGGGCGTTGCTACAAAGGCGTATGGACAAAGTTCAATGCTTTCTGGAATTATTGCTGCAGGACTTGTATATATAATTGTAGCATTAATTATTAAATTTATAGGGATAAAATGGTTAGATAGAATGCTACCACCAGTTGTAGTGGGTTCTGTTGTAATTGTAATAGGGCTTAGTTTAGCAAGTGTTGCAATTAATTGGTCAGGGTTAAATTCTACATTTACAGATCCTGGGCTTGACGGCGTAGCTAGATCTACATGGATATTTATATCAATGGCAACTTTAGGTATTGCAATAGTGGGTACTATGTATTTTAAGGGATTTTTCGGAGTAGTACCTATTTTAATTGCAATGGTAGCTGGTTATATACTGTCTATACTATTTGGAGTAATTCCTCAGGAGGTTTTAAAAGAAATATCATCTGCAAAATTATTTAAATTGCCAAGTTTTGTTTTGCCGACATTTAACATAAATGCTATTATGCTTATGGCTCCAATAGCTTTTGTAACACTTGCAGAACATATTGGACATGTGTATGTTACAGGTAATGTTTGCGGTCGCGATTTTACAAAAGATCCAGGACTTCATAGATCAATACTTGGAGATGGTATTGCTACAATATTTGCTGGTTTTGTTGGAGGACCACCTAACACGACATACGGTGAGAATATAGGAGTTATGGCAATCACAAAAGTTTATAGTGTTTGGGTAATTGGTGGAGCTGCAATCATTGCAATTGTATTATCATTTATAGGACCTGTTTCAGTAGTTATAGGCAATATTCCATTACCTGTAATTGGTGGAGTAAGTGTATTGTTATTTGGAATAATTGCATCCTCTGGTTTTAGAATTTTTGTTGAGGACAAAGTTGATTTTAGTAAAAAGAGAAACCTTATTATAGCTTCAGTGATAATAGTTTTAGGAATAGGTGGAGGTGGCATTAAATTCCACTTTGCAGGTGTACAAATGGAAATTGCAGGGCTTGCACTTGCAACTTTGGTTGGTATAATATTAAATTTAGTTTTACCTCAAACAAGCAAGTCAGGAGATAATTAAGGAGTACTTAATTAAAAAAATTATAATATGTAGTGTCAGACTAGTTCTGGCACTTTTGTTTTTCAAAAGGACGAGTAATTTTAAAATTATAGACAATAGTAGTAAATAGAGATATTATAATATGAGTGATACAAGTTAAAAGGTGCATTCAAACAAATAAAAAGTTAACATACTATTTATTTAAATAAATCTAAGGAAAAGAAGAAATGGGAGAGATAATATATGACATATACTTTAATAGCCACAACAACCTTCGGGTTAGAAGCAGTTACAGCTAAAGAACTAAAAGCACTAGGGTACGAGAATTTAATAGTTGAAAATGGAAGAGTCATGTTTGAAGGAGATGAAATGGATATTGCTATATGCAATATTTGGTTAAGAACTGCAGAAAGACTTTTTATAAAAATGGCTGAATTTAACGCATTATCTTTCGAAGAATTATTTCAAGGTACAAAAGCCGTTGAGTGGGGTAATTTAATACCAGAAGACGGCAACATGCATATTGTAGGTAAATCCGTAAAATCACAATTACACAGTGTTCCAGATTGTCAGAGTATAGTAAAAAAAGCAGTAGTAGAATCTATGAAGAAAAAATATGCTAAAGAATGGTTTACAGAAGAAGGACCGGTCTATAAGATTGAGGTTGCAGTTTTAAGAGATGTTGTAACTTTATCAATAGATACTTCAGGGGTAGGCTTACACAAGAGAGGGTATAGAGAATATGCTGGTGAGGCACCACTTAAGGAGACCTTAGCTGCTGCCCTTGTTTTAATAAGTAAATGGGATAGTACAAGAGTACTTGCTGATCCGCTTTGTGGTTCAGGAACCATTGCAATAGAAGCAGCACTTATCGCCAAAAACATGGCGCCAGGAGTAAATAGACAATTTGTATCTGAGACTTGGCCAAGTATGGATAAGGATATTTGGGAGCAAGTTCGTGAAGGCGCAAAACGAACTATAAATCCTAACGCGGTTGAAATACTAGCTTCAGATATAGATGGCTCATTACTTAGGACAGCAACTCAGAATGCTGAAAAAGCAGGAGTTAAGGAATTTATAAAATTTCAAAAGATACCTATGCAAGAATTTACCTCTAGGCAAAAATATGGAGTTATAATAACTAATCCACCATATGGAGAAAGATTAGGCGAAGCTCAGGAAGTAAAAAAACTTCATGTTGATCTTGGAGCAATGTATTCAAGCTTAAATGAGTGGTCTTGCTTCGTTATAACAGCAAATCGTGATTTTCAAAAGGATTTTGGAAAGAAATCAGATAAGAACAGAAAATTATATAATGGAAGATTGTTATGTTACTATTACCAATATATAAAAGAAATACCTAGGAAAAAGAAGGAAGACTAAAAGGGCATCAGTAATAAAATTCTCCTACGTGACTTGCAATATGAACTCGAAACGTGAAATTTAATTAATAAATTCTAATCTTTTGCGAACATAAAATTCTCTGGCGCTCACACTGGTTGTCCTGTAAGTTCGCTAGCCTTCCTTCCTGGAAGGCTCACGAGAATTTTATATTAGCAAAAGAAGAATTTCTAAATGAAATTCCAATGTTTTTTCGTATCTTATTGCAAGTCACTTTGGAGAAAGGTCATACTTGTATGCATATCCCTTCGGGTAGGTCAAGAGATAAGGAAGTGTTATCTCGATGCTTAAGAATTTCTCAATAAAGATAAAACAAATGATGTATGTATAATATATCCTTTGTTTTATCTTTTTTTATTTATATTTTGGCGAATGAATCCGAAAGATAATTATATATTTTGCATTGATAAATTTAATTTATAGGGGGAAATAGAGAAATGGAAAATATAGCACTATTAGTTATAGATGTTCAAAATGTATTAGTATTAGCAAAACCTTTTGCAGTGGAAGAGGTTATAAATAATATAAAAAATTAATTAAAACATGTAGATGAACCAACGTAGAGGTGATTTTGTAAAGTTGCATTTAAATATGGGTTTAATGTAATTAATGTTTTTATTTGTTATGTCGCGTTGTTATTATATATAAACACAAGGAAACCCATATCATTTGATATGGGTTTCAATGTATACTTTTTCTTATTCTATTCTTTCTAAAGTACTTTCAACAGGAGTTACGTATATAGTCTTGTTTGTCGTGTAAATAACCATTCCAGGTTTTGCTCCTGAAGGTTTCTTTACATTTCTTACTTGAGTATAATCAACTGGCACAGTAGAAGAATTCTGGGACTTACTATAAAAAGCTGATAAGTTTCCGGCTTCAAGTAACGTATTTTCTGGGACATCACCAATGTGTTTAATAATAACATGAGAACCAGGTATATCTTTTGTATGTAGCCACATATCATTTTTATTGGCAAACTTTAAAGTTAAAAGATCATTTTGAATATTATTCCTACCAACATAGATATCGATGCCATCACTTGACATGAAGTGTCTAGGCTTTGTTGGTTTTACTTTTTTATTTTTACCGCGCTTTTTTATTTTAATATATTCAGTTTCTACTAGTTCATTTTTAATATCTTCTATTCCACTATAGTTATCTACATTTAATATGTTAGTAAGTACGGAATGAAGATATTTTAACTCATTTTGTGTAAGCTTCATTTGAACTAAAGCCATTTCCTCGCCAACTTTAAATTTATTGTATTTTTTGTAATAGTATTGGACGTTTTGTGAGGGAGTTTTATGTTCATCAAGTTTAATTTTAATATATTCACCATTGTCACTGTAATAATTTAAAAGATTTGCAAACTTGTCACCTTTTTTTAGAGAGTATATATTTGCAGTTAGGAGTTCGCCATGCAATTTATAAGTACCTTTAGTGGAGCAGTCTTTTAAAGTTGCGTTAAGTATTCTCATTTTCTTGTCACAACGACTAATGTTGGTATTAACTATTTTTTGAAGATTAGAACTTTTAGCGTTTAATCTATCGTGTTTGTCTTTACGAAAGTAAAAAGTCTCGATAAGTTTAGAAGGTGAATCGAATTTTTCTATCTCGTTATCTTTTAGTGAGGTAAGCTCACTGGAATGAAAATCTTTTAGAACACCGTTCTTAGCATAGCTTGCTAAAAATATGTTTTCATGCATGTTTTTAAAAAAGTCTGTTGTAAAATTATATATGTTTTTAGCACTTTCTAAGTTGAAATCAGTATTTTTAGCGAGGTACCGATACACAAGTTCTGAGGAAAGATTTGAGCTTACCCCTGTGAAAGTACCAGTAAAAAATTTCTCAGTGAATTGTATGTCTTTTGTAGTTATATACTTATAGAATTCATCATATTCAAAATTAAAAGCATCTAATTTTGTAGAGGCTGGTGGGTAGATATATTCAACACCAGTATATAAAACACGGAAACTGTTGACATCTGCTCCAACATGTTTAATGCTATCCATAATAATATTATCTCGCGTACGAACAAGGCTTATATTGCTATGCCTACCCATTATTTCAATTACTAATGAGTAAATACTATCAAAGCCCAACTCATCACTGCTTTTAAAGTCAATAATTAGTAACCTATCCGAATTTAATTGTCTAACATCTAAAACAGTGGCTGTATTTAAATATTTTCTTAGAACCATACAAAATATGGGAGCCTGTTTTGGGTTTTCTAGGTTAAAGTCTGTAAAGTGGATTCTAGGATAATTAGCTCCTGAACTTATTAGCAATTTATATACTTTTCTATTTTTTTTGAAACTTAATATAATTTCATCTTTCTCTGGTTGGTTTACCTTTTCAACTCTACAATCTATGATTATATCCTTTATTTCCTCAATGAGGCTAGATAAAAAAATACCATCTAATGCCATATATATCATCCTTTCAGTTTGTTTTATCATTATAAATTTCATTTATGCTTTGTAAATAATATAATATATTATATACTGTAATTAGAATATAAGATTATATCAATAAATTTCATATCACGCCTAACGTTTAAAAACATTAAACCCTTAGATTTTTAT
Source organism: Clostridium frigoris (assembly GCF_018861865.1). Lineage (GTDB taxonomy): Bacteria > Bacillota > Clostridia > Clostridiales > Clostridiaceae > Clostridium_AD > Clostridium_AD frigoris. The sequence goes on along the minus strand of NZ_JAHLDV010000061.1, from coordinate 12,091 downwards.
TTATAAGCGGAATATGAAATAAACTACTAATAATAGTATACCATTAAAGAAAATTATTGAAAAGTCATGATATACTGACGTAAAAAGGAGGATTTGTATGGAAATTTTAAATTTTACTAAAATGCAGGGAACAGGAAATGATTTTATTGTTATTGAAGATTTAGAGGGAAAATATAATGATCTAGGGATACTTGCTAAAAAGCTTTGTGATAGACATTATGGAATAGGTGCTGATGGGATTTTAGTGGTTAGAAAAAGTAGTATAGCAGATATCCAGATGATAATTATGAATGCTGATGGTTCATACGCTTCTATGTGTGGAAATGGTATTAGGTGTTTTGCTAAATATATCTATGAAAAAAAATATGTATTAGGTGAAAACATAAAAATTGAGACTGGTGATGGAGTAAAGATCGCAAGTATATGTGCTTACGATGGAGTTTTTAAAGGTGTTACTATAAATATGGGAAAATATAATTTTAATCCTATAAGTATTCCAGCTTTATCATCTGTTGAAATAATAAATAAGAAGTTAGAAACTAATAATAAGGAGTATTATATTACATCGTTACTTATGGGAGTTCCACATACCATTGTTTTCGGAAAACTTGATGATTATGAAGTTTGCGAGGGGAAATTTATAGAGCATAACTGTTTATTTCCTCAAAAAACAAATGTAAACTTTTGTGAAGTTGTGGACAAGAATATGATAAAAGTTAAGACTTGGGAAAGGGGTGCAGGACCTACTCTTGCATGTGGTACTGGTAGTTGCGCAGCAGTGGCAGCAGCCAATAGACTCGGGTATACAGAGGGCAGGGTCAAAGTGCAAGTACCAGGTGGAATACTTAATATAGAAATTGTTGAAGGGGAGGTTCTAATGGAAGGACCCGCAGAAATTGCTTTCAAAGGTGAATTTTTAATAAGCTGAATTAAATGCAACTGTCTATGTAATAATAGCGCAGTTGTTTTTTTATGGAAATTATTTTTATGAAAGTGAATAAAAACTCCAAAATTGACAATGATTACAAACAGGATATCCTTTGTAAATTTTACGTGTCAGGAGAGGTAAAATATCATGAAAAAAAATTTGCTCCAAATATTATTAGATAAAAACATTATTACCATAAAGAAATATAAAGAAGTAAAGGAAGATTCACTCTTAAAGAGGTGTAGTGAAGAGCAAATTATTATGCATGACACAAAAATAGAATTAAAGGAAGTTATTTCGGTAATAGAGATTAATTTTGGTATACCTTATATTGATTTAGAATCTACATGTATAAATGATGAAGTCTTTAATTTAATTTCAAAGGAGGTCGCTACTAGGTACAGCTTAATACCGTTTTATGACAATGACAATGAGGTATATGTTGCCTTTTCAAATCCATTTGAAATAACAGTTATTGATGAACTAAAATTTATAACAAATAAAAAGATTAAAGTATTTTTTGATTTGACTAGTCATATCGAAGAGGCTATTGAAAACTGTTATGTAAAACAAGTTGTAGATGTTGCAGTTGAAGAGATGAAAAACGAATATATTTTAGAAACCAAACAAAATAATGAAGAGAAGAAATCTACATTGGGTGCTCAGAATGCTCCAGTTATAAGAATAACGGATTCTTTGCTAAAGCGAGCTATAAATGCTCAGGCTAGTGACATTCATCTAGAGCCATTTAAGGATTTTGCTTTAATTCGTATGAGAGTAGATGGCATCTTAAATGAAATAAATAAAATTCCGAAAAATGTGTATAAATCATTATGTACAAGATTAAAAATAATGGCCAATATGGATATAGCTACAAAATTGATTCCATTAGATGGTAAGATGACAGAAAATATAGATGGTACAGATTACGATTTTAGGGTATCTTCATTGCCTACAATGTATGGTGAGAAGTTAGTTATAAGGGTTTTATATAAAGTAGAAAGATTTATTAATTTGGACTCATTAGGTTTTAGCAAGGAGAAGGTACTTATTTTAAAAAGTGTATTAAAACTTTCTCATGGAATGATAATAGTCGCAGGACCTACAGGAAGTGGAAAATCAACAACACTATATGCATTACTAAATGAAATTAATAGCAAAACTAAAAATATAATTACAATAGAGGATCCAATAGAATATAATATGCCTGGAATTAATCAAGTAAACGTAAACAATAAAGCAGGCCTAACTTTTTCAATAGGGCTTAGAAGCATTTTAAGGCAGGATCCTGACTTAATAATGATCGGAGAGATAAGAGATGAGGAGACAGCAAAAATAGCTGTAAGGGCTTCGATAACTGGACACCTAGTTCTTTCTACACTTCATACCAATGGCGCGACGGCGACCATATCAAGATTAATTGATATGGGTATCCCATCATATTTAGTTGCGGATTCATTAGTTGTAGTATTAGCACAGAGGCTAGTGAGAAAGCTATGTCCTTACTGTAAGGTGGAATATAAAGTTAAAAATGAGGAATTTGAATATTTAGGATTTAAGAGAGGTGAGAAAACATATAGTGCAGTAGGATGCAATAAATGTTATGAAACTGGATATAAGGGGAGAACTGTAATATATGAATTATTAGAACTAGATAGTAATCATAGATCAATTATAGTGAAAAGTGGGATAAGTGATGAGCTTTGGAAATATTGTAATGAAAATAAGTCGAGTTCACTAAGGGATAGTTGTAAAACTTTAGTAATTAATGGTACAACATCAATAGAGGAATTTGTAAGTGCTACTTACAGCTATAATTTCAAATAAGATATCATTAAAATAAATTAAAGATGATGGGTAATAGGTGAAAACATAACATGAAATATAAATATGTGGCTAAAACATCAAATGGAGTTTTAATAAAGGGAATTGCACAAAGTGATAGTATTGAGGAATTAGCATTGGGCTTACGTGAAGAAAAAATATATTTAATGAAGATTAGAAGTATAAAAAAAATAGGTGAGATTTCGAGTAAACCTAGTTTGAAAACAATAGCTATATTTTGCAAACAATTTTCCTTATGTATTAAAGCCGGAATACCAATATGTGATATTCTTAATTTACTTTATGAGCAAATGATTCATAAGTCCATAAAAATGAGTTTAATTGATATTAGTAAAAATGTACAAAAGGGTAATTCACTCTATTCAAGTATGAAGAAGATTATAAATGTATACCCTGATTTTATGGTGAATATGATTTATTTAGGGGAAGAGAGCGGTAGACTTGATATAATATTAGAAGAATTATCTAAGTACTATGAAAAAGAACATAAGTTGTTGAAAAAATTTACAAATTCTATGATTTACCCATTTACGGTATTCGTAACATTAATGATAATATCCATGTTTTTGATGATAAAGGTAATTCCTGTGTTTATTACAAATCTCAATTCTCTTGATGCAGAGATCCCACTAATAACAAAGATGGTTCTAGGAACAAGTAGTTTTCTTCGTCACAATTTATTATGGATTTTACTTACAATTTCAATTTTAGTTTTCATTTTATTAGAATATGGTAAAACTGAAAGAGGGAAAATTATTATTGGTAAAATTAAGTTTATGTGCCCAATATTAGGGCCAGTGTATAGAAAACTTATATACACAAGGTTTTCTAGAGGACTTAATATACTGCTAAGTAGTGGAGTTGGTTTAATTAGAGCATTTGAAATAATCAATGATGTTATAGAGGATAGGTATTTTAAATTAAAACTTAAAATAGTTTTTAATGGTATAGAAAAAGGAGAAGATTTATCAAGCTCAATAAATGCAATGAATCTATTTCCGCAATTTTTTGTTGCTATGATAAAAATTGGTGAAGAAACTGGTACTTTAGATGAAATGTTTTTAACTGCTGCAGACATCTTTTATGAGGATGCGGAGGAAAATGTAGACAGGGCGACAGTCCTGATTGAACCAATTTTAATAATATTTTTAGGAATTATGATTGGAGTAATTATATTAGCAGTTATGCTTCCTATGCTAAATGTTATGGATTCTGCAGGTAAGGTGTAATGATATTTAAATGTAGAAATCTAGAAGGAAATTTTAAAAGTAAATTTGTGCGAAGAGGATTTACATTAATTGAGATGATTTTAGTATTATCTATTATGGGTATAATTGGTGGCGCAAGCGTTGTGTCTGTAAGATATTACAATACAATGAAAAACAAAGTGGATGCAGATTATTCTTGCAATGTTATAGTAAGTTTTATTAATAATTCTAAAATGTATTGTAGAGAAAATTCTTGTAGTGGTGTTATAAAGTTTGATGTACAAAGAAATGAAATAAAGTTAGTTAGGGATACTAATATGGTAAGTAAACAAATATTATCAAATAAAATAACTATGGAGCGAGTTATATGGAATAACGAAAACAAAGGGTTTTTAATTGAAAAAGATGGGTATAGTGATACTTCAGGTTCAATATACCTAAAAGACAATAATTTAAACGAATATAAAATTACAATAAGAGTTGCTTCAAAATTCATTGAAATAAAAATGAAAGTTGGTTCAAATTATGTTTCAGTTAAGTAAAAAAGGATTTACGTTAGTAGAGGTGTTATGCAGTATTTCAGTATTCTCTATTATTTTCATTTGTATTGTTTCCTTTGATAAAGCTTCTCTTAATATGAAAAATGACATTAAAAATATAAATAATGATGTGATTATAATGGAAGTTATAAAAAACAATATTATATACTCAATGTCAATTGAAGAATTAGAACAGTTAAAAACAAGTAAAAGACTTTATGTGAATAAAGAAGACATGAATTTTGAAAAAATTAAAACTGATGTTAGGCAGGTGTTTTCTAATAATATTTCTACTAATAATCAATATATAGAGCTTAGCTTGTTAAAAGATGAATTAAACGTTTATAAATTAAATCTTTTGATGCATTCTGGAAAAACGAACGATATAGAAGAGATCCAATGCAACTTCTATAAAGGTTGTCGTGAATGATTAAAAAGGGGTTTACACTTATAGAAATAACAATCGTTATGGCTTTGATGTTTTTAATGCTTGGAGTAATAGATGGCATGCTTATCTCTTATGTAAAAATTTACAAAAGCAGTGTTTCACAAAACAAGGGATTTAATTATTTAAATGATGCCATATTCATTATAGAAAAAGAAGTTAATCAGAATGTTACGCAAGTGAAAATTGAGAAAAATATTATTAAAATAGATTATTATAAAAAAATTGGTAAAATTAATTCTAAAGAAATTAGTAAAAAAGATATAAAACTTGTTAATACTAATCTTTATATTATTTATGGAGGTGAAGCTATTAAAGCTGAAAGTGCAATAATAGATGACGTTAAAGACTTTTTTGTTGTAAAATCTGGGAAAAATATTTATATTAAAATAATTTGGTACAATGGCCAAATTATTGAGAGGTGTTTGGTTATAGAAAATGCAAATTAAAAAAGGCTTTATATTAATTTATACAATTTTGGTAGGAATTATTTGTTTAACTATTATGATGTATATATTTAATGTCCGATTGTCAGAGGTTAAGTATTTAACAAGTAATAAAAAATATGTGTTAAAAGATGATAATTATCAAAGAGATAAAGAGTACTTAATGACTTTATTTTATAAGTACATAAATACAAATAAAGTACAAATAAGGAATGAGGAAATAAATAAGTTTTTGTTCGATTCTTTAAGTAGTATTGTAAAGTATGGTAGTGCTAATGTCAGTCATACTCGCTTAACAAATGAATTCATCTTTATAACGCTTAATGTAGAAAATGAAAAAAGACATGATTATTATAATTTAGAGGATAGTGGTAAAAAGTTTAGGCTGATATTTATAAGGACTGAATATCATAATTAATAAGGGAGGAAAAAATGAAATTTAGAAAAAATATGTTTTTAGAAGTTTCACAGCAAAAAATTTCAAGCGTGGAATTTTCTAAACATTCAATTTTTAAGAAGCTATACAATATTACTAATCAAAATACATATTATAAGGATGCCCCAAATATAAAAGAGTTTCAAATTGGTATAAAAAACAAAAATTTATATGTTTTAGTTGAAGGTGAAATAGTATATATAAGACTTATAACATTACCAACAGTAAGAAAATATTTAATTAACGATATGATTAAAAATGAATTAAGATATTATTATAAGGATATAGATCATATCTCATTTACCTATAAGTTAATTAAAGAGAACAAAATTGATATGGATATATTAGTTTTTTGTTTGAAAGGAAATAACTTAGATATATTAAAAAATAGTTTTAACAATAATGTTACATTAAAAAAAGTAAACTTAATACAATTTTGTTTTAAAAGTTATTATACAAGCAAAATCAATGTAAAAAATTATATAATGGTATTTTATTATAACTGTAATTTATATTATTTAATATGCAATAATAATGAGATTGTAGCTAATAATAGTGTAAGTGTGAAGGAAGTAACTCTATCAAAATTTTCAAAATCAATGAATGAATTTTTAGAACTGTATAATGATTATGCAAAATCCTGTGAAAAAATATATTATTCAAATGTATCACAATTAGATATTGAGGGAGATATTAAAGAATTCAAATATTTAGAATTGCCTCACCAAGTACTTGATGATTTAAAGAAAGAAGAATTAATAAAATATGTAATATTAAAGGGGTAGATAATTATTATTAAAAATACATTTATTCCTAATTGGTATATTGATAAAAAGAATAAAACAAAAATGATCAGAATAAAAATGGTGGTTGCGGTAGTTTTCATTGTTGATATTATTTTGCTAGGAGTTATATTAAATATGATAAACAAGACAGGTAATATAGATGCTAAATTTATTAGTCCACAAAAGAACATTGGTATTGTGACAACAAAACATGATGTTATTATTGAAAAATATAATAAAATAAATGAATTTTTCAAAGAAAATGGGTTGAATTACAAGGATATTACAATAACTGATAATAACTTTGAAATGAATATAGAAGCTAAAAATTATGAAGAATACATAAAAGTAATAAGCTGCATAGAAAATAAATATACCATAAAAAAATTAACCCCAAATATTAAAGATAAAGGTAAATTTATCTTTAATATTAAATTTGAGGTATAAGATGTATAAAAATAGACAAATTAAATGGATGTTAGGGATACTTGTGATGATAATGCTTATTTTATCTTTTGAATTTATTGTTGTTAAAAATAAATTTATAAAATACAAAGATAATAAAGTAATCAATAGCGTTATCGTAAATAAAAAGAAAAATATTGAGAAATTTGGATATAGTGATATTTTAGAATGCTTAAATAAAAACAAAGATTTTACAGTAGAATCCTTTAATATGGTGGAAGAAGAAAAATGTAGTGTTGAAATCAATTATAAAGGTGATTTAAATTTATTATATAGTTCGTTAGTTAAGTTAAATAAAAGCAAAAATTTATTGAATATAAACAAAATTATTATTAACAAAGATACTAAGATTACCAATATAGGTATTAACTTTAAAAAAAACAAGTAATTTATTAAAGTATTCGCTCCAATTTTAGGGAGCGGATACTTTAATTAATTATTTTATTAAAATATATAGACTTTAAATGGTATACTTATAAAAAAGACATAAAATTATTCAAATAATATATATTTATATTTGCAAATATCCTTAAGTTTTGATAAAATAACATTGTTCCACTGTATTGTTTATATTTAGTGGAGTGCAAACGTAATGATTGGTATTAATTTACCTAATAAGGTTATAATATAAATGGGTTAATTGAATTATTTATAAATTTTGGAGGGATACTTAATGATTTCAGCAGGAGATATAAGAAAAGGAACAACATTTGATGAAGGTGGACAAGTTTACACAGTTATAGATTTTTTACATGTAAAACCGGGTAAGGGAGCTGCATTTGTTAGAACCAAGTTAAGAAATGTTATAAATTCAGGAGTTACAGAAAAAACATTTAATCCTACTACAAAATTACAAGAGGCAGTTATAGAAAGAAAAGAAATGCAATATTTATATGCAGCTGATGGACTATACTACTTTATGGATCAAGAAACTTTTGAACAGATACCACTAAATTATGAAAAAGTTGAAGAGGCAATAAAATACTTGAAAGAAAATATGTTTGCTATAATAAAATTTTATAAGGATGAGGCTTTCTCAGTAGAAGCTCCAAACTTTGTAGAATTACTTATAACTAGTACTGAACCAGGTGTTAAGGGTAATACATCTTCTAGTGTAACAAAACCAGCTACTGTAGAAACAGGAGCAATCGTTCAAGTGCCAATGTTCGTCAATGAAGGTGAAACTATAAGAATAGATACTAGAAATGGCGATTACATGTTAAGAGTTTAAATCTGTATTTAAAAAGAACCGATATGTGATATCGGTTCTTTTTTTTGTTCTTTTTTTGTGAACTAGTACATATATTATGGAAATGAATCCGAATTTACATAATATGTTTTAACAACATTTTGGAAGCTTCAAGTCAGCCATCTTCTATAAGTGGCAGTTGTCTAGCCTAGTAAAATTGCTTTGGTGGTAGTCTAAATATGCTTCCAAAGTTGTTAATATTTCAGCGACCCAGGAGATGATTTAATTTATGTGTAATATTATGTAAGGCTATGAAATACTAATTATATATGGGAGGATGAGAAAATGTTAGTTACAAAAGATTTATTTGAAATACTACCTAAAAATATCAGAAATATTCTTGAAAAAGTTGATAATTTGCAACAACTTGAAGAAATTAGAGTAAAAGTGAACAAGCCTTTGTTTATCCATATTGGCAGTAAAGAGAAAGTCTGGGAATATATTGCGACTCCAGAGGATTTAAAATACATAATGCAGAGGATAAGCAATTACTCCATATATGCCTTTGAAGATGAGATACGGCAAGGGTATATAACTATAAAAGGCGGACACAGAGTGGGATTATGTGGAATTTGTGTTATTGAAAATAATAGCATTAAGACTATTAAAGACATTTCGTCTATAAATATAAGGGCATGTAAAGAAATTATTGGATGTGCGGACAAAGTTATGCCGTATATTATTAATAATAATTCAGTATATAATACAATAATTATATCGCCTCCCAAATGTGGTAAAACAACTTTAATAAGAGATATTTCGAGGCAGATATCACAAGGATATAAAGATATGAGTTTTAGAGGAAAAAATGTCTCTATAATCGATGAACGTTCTGAGATAGCTGGTTCGTTTAAAGGAATAACACAAATGGATGTTGGAGTGAGAACTGATGTACTGGATAATTGTCCTAAAAGCCAAGGAATTATGATGGCGATTAGAAGTATGTCACCTGATGTTATAGTTTGTGATGAAATTGGTACTAAAAATGATATGGAAAGTATTTTAATGGCATTAAATTCTGGAATTAGTTTAATTACAACTATTCATGGTTTTGGAATTGAAGATTTGTATAAAAGATTAGTTTTCAAGGATATTGTTGATAATTACGTATTTACGAGGGGGATAGTGCTTAGTAATAAAAAAGGAATTGGAACAATAGAACGTATTTATGATTTCAATAAAGGAGTCGATGTATGGAGGCCGTAATATGATTAAAATAATTGGGTGTGTTGTGATCATAGTTGCATCAACTATGGCTGGATTTATATACAGTGAAAGGTTAAAATATAGAGTTTTTCAACTAAAAGAAATTCAAAGAGCTGTTTATCAACTTCAAAATGAGATTACCTATGTACATGCTCTTTTGCCAGATGCGTTTAAAAGTATAGCAGAAAAAAGCAAAGAACCAATAAATGAACTATTTAATAAAACAAGTGAATTGTTAACTAACAACGAATACGAGAACGTTTACGCGGCTATGAACAGCGCAATAAACTTAACAAAAGAAAAATTGTATATAAATTATGATGATATAAATGTCATTTTGGATTTATCAAAAACACTTGGGGAATCTGATATTAAAGGCCAGAATAGTATGTTCGCACTTACTATAGCAAATTTAAAGAAACAAATTATAATATCTGAAGAATATATGAATAAGAATATAAAAATGTATAGATATTTAGGGTTTTCTTTTGGAGCATTTATTGTAATAGCATTAATATAGGGAGGAGGTTTTTAGGTGTTAGATGTTAGTTTACTGTTTAAAATAGGGGCAACGGGTATTCTAATCATTATTATAGATAAAATTTTAAAAAGTGGAGGAAAGGATGACATCGCGGTAGTTGCAAATTTAGCTGGAGTAATAATAATTCTTATGATGGTGATAAATTTAGTAAACAAATTGTTTACTTCTGTAAAAACTTTGTTTCAGTTCTAGGATGAATTGATAAAAACTATAAACTTTTATTTACTGGTAGAAGCAATCGGGGAGGATGTTATGGAAATAATCAAAGTTGTTGCATTCGCTTTCGTGGCATTATTTATTGTGCTTATATTTAAGGGCAGAAGAGATGATTTAGCTATTCAAGTTAGTATAGCAGCAGGAATATTAATATTTTTATATATGGTAAGCAAACTTACAATAATTTTGGGGTTTTTACAAACATTGGCAAATAAGGCCAATATTGATGTTGTCTATTTAAATACAGTTTTTAAAATACTTGGCATTGCGTATTTGGCATCCTTTTGTAGCGAAATCTGTAGGGACGCTGGTCAGAGTAACATAGCAGGTAAAGTTGAATTTGCTGGAAAAATATTCATATTAGTTTTGGCAATACCAATTTTAATGGCAGTAATGCAATCTATTTTGAAAATAATGTAGAGGTGTAGTATGAAAAAATGTAAAATAAAGAAACGGAATACGAAGAGACTTAATATGAAAAAGATTTTACTGATTTTATTATTTTTATTTTGTTTGCCTATTAGTGTACAAGCTACTGAAGTAGGTAAAATAGGGGAAAAACAGCAAACTGAAATAAATAACTTATATGATTATATTTCTAATGTTAAATCTCAATATGAAATATTTAACGATATGCAGCCAAAAACTTTTGTAGAACAATTTATAAAAACTGGTGATAACGGGTTAAGTTTTAATAAAACATCGAGTTTCATTATTAAATACACGTTTAAAGAGATTATCGCATGTATGGAATTAATTGGGAGTCTTATGATTATTGCTATCATTTGCGCGATGCTAAGTAATCTTCAAAGCGCGTTTAGCCGAGATAGTTTATCTAATATTGCTTACTTTGCCTGTTATGGTGTAATGATTGTAATGATAACTAAAAGTTTTTATGTAGTAGCAGAGCTTGCTAAAAATACTATTGTTAGTATGTCAAATTTTATGGCAGCTCTTATTCCGGTTTTAATGATGCTACTCGCAACCGTTGGAGGATTTGCAGAAGCAACTCTTCTTGATCCTGTAATTATGGGTTTTGCGACCGTAAGTTCTAGGATATATGTAGATATTATCATTCCTGTAATATTTATGAGTTTCGTTTTACAGTTTGTTTCCAGTATATCTAGTGATTATAAAATAAAAAGTTTAACCAAACTTTTAAAACAAATGGCGATTTGGATACAGGGGATAGTTATGACAGTGTTTATTGCGGTAATTACTATACGTAGCATTGCAGCAAAAACTTTAGATCAAGTTACTATAAAAACAGCAAAATTTGCGGTGGATACATTTGTACCTGTAGTTGGAAAATGTTTATCTGATGCAATTTCTACAGTAGCTGGATACTCACTTCTTTTAAAAAGTGCAATAAGTGGGCTTGGGTTAATTGTACTTATAGTAATAGTGATACTCCCTATTATAAAGCTTTTGATTATGGCTTTTTTATATAAGGCAGCAGCTGCGTTAATTGAACCAATAAGTGACAATCGCACAGTAGATTGTATAAATTCAGTAGGGGATTCTATTCTTCTTTTAATGTCTTGTATGATATCAGTAAGTGTAATGTTTTTTATAATGGTTGCAATAGTTGCATCCACTGGGAAAGGTATAATATCAGGATGATAATTTGCATAGATAATTGCACTTATATGCAAATTATTTAGTCAATATAAAGGAGCATTCCTGTTATGAATTAAAATGAACTTTGAAAAAAAGAGCACCTGCTGATAAAATACAGGGTATAACAGTTGCAACTTTTATCCCTAATTTATAATTATCAGT
>NZ_JAHLDV010000060.1 GCF_018861865.1 Clostridium frigoris | reverse complement strand
GATTCCACCTCACGGTGGACACCCTTGTCTTAAGCTAACGGTTAGCACTATCGGCCCCCGTATCGGACTTTCACCGACGAGTAAACGCCCATGCCGGGCACACTAAAAAAGTAGTTAAGATTTAATCTTAACTACTTTTAACAACATTTTGGAAGCTTCAAGTCTGCCATCTTCTATAAGTGGCAATTGTCTAGCCTAGAAAAATTACTTTGGTGGCAGTCTAAATCTGCTTCCAAAGTTGTTAATATTTCAGCGACCCAGGAGATGATTTAACATTTATGTTACATAAAATAAGCTTGTAAATAATTATTTCAAGTGTATAATACATTAATTATTACAATACGCATTTATATATATTATTATAAAGTTCAAGAGAGTAACCTTTGCCAAGTACCGTTGCCAGCAATTCCATCAATCACTAATTTATTAGTTTTTTGATATTCCTTAACAAGTCTTACAGTTTCATTTCCATAAACACCATCAATAGCGCCACCAGTTCTCCATTGAATATATCTTATGGCTGCAATGCATCCCGCAGAATTAGTGCTACATAGGGGCTTTCCCATAATATTTTTTACTGCAGATAATACTTCAGGTCCACATATGCCATCAATAGAAAGATTAAGTATTTTCTGAAGCTTTTTAATAACACCTATGATTAAGGGTCCATTGGCTCCGTCTACAACTAAAACTTTATTATTTACATCTCTTATTTTCATAAGATTTAAGCACTTTTGTAGATATTTAATATCCTCGTTGGTTGTGCTTTTAGTGGTTTCAGATTTAGGAGCGCAGTCGTAAACATAAAGCTTATTTTGCTCAATTATGGCTATTAGTTTTTGGGGGTACTCATTATCAGTACAGTAACCGGATTTATAAACGTTTTGGCAGGCTTGCTTATAATTTTTAGATGTTGTTACAGACTTGTACCTAGTAAAACTTAAAAGCTTTCCATGGTCGAGCAGGCTGTCATTCAGCGTGTTATACTTTCTAAACCTGCATACCATGGGAGTGTTTACTCCATTTATAAATTCATGAGTATTAAATTCTTGAACTTCATATCCAGAGCCTTCTGTCCATTTGATACCAAAGATGTTATTCCCCTTAACATATTGCATCCAGCCTGTTTCTAGGATGGCTTGAGCTATGGTTAATGATGGTAGGATGTTGTATTTTTCATAGGATAGTAAAGCTCCTGGGACGAGACTTTTTATTATTTTGGTTTTGTCCATTGGTAATTCCTCCTTTAGCGTTATAACTTATATATATGGAGGAAGGGGATAAATTTTTAGATTTGGGGGGAATTATTTTATTATATAAAGCAAAGGTAACACAATACCAATTGAGTTACTTTTACATTGAGGCTATTACATATTTTTAGGGTGATGAATACTAGAAAATCATCTATTAATTTTATCCATCGACTATCCAACTCCATTAATAAAGAAATCTAATAAAAATATAATAGAAGCAAACAACATCATAATGCCTATGACTAAATATAGCTTGTTTTCTGTTTTATTTTTATACTTATAAATAGAAGCAATTGCAATTTGAATCCCAATAATTGCCATTAAATCATTGTGCGGCATTTTATGAAACACTTTCCATAATGTAACTAATGCTAATATAATAGTTCCTATTGATGCTGCATAGTTTTCTGATTTAATTGTAACTTGCTTAGTTCTTTCATCTTCCCATAAATTTTCACGTTTGCTTTTTTCTAAAATTTCTTCTTTATTCATGATTAAATTACCTTCCTTTACTATTGCTCATTAGTTTACTCAAAGTAAAATAAATCTTCGAATTTTTTATCTAATGCAATGCAAAATATTAATGCTAATTTTGCAGTCGGATTAAATTGCCCTGTTTCTATTGAACTAATTGTTTGTCTGGAAACACCAACCATTTCAGCTAAATCTCCTTGGGATAGATTATTCTCTGCTCTAGCTATTTTAAGTTTGTTTTTTAATATTAATTCTTCCTTCATAAAGTCACACTTCCTTAATTGTTGTAAAAACAAAGCTCATTAAAGGTTAAAGAGAAACAACAATGCTAAAATATAATATATCACTATTTAGACCTTGTGACAAGTTATATTGTCAAATTTACAATATAACTTGTCATAATTATAAAAATATTTATGGTTTTTATTATTTAAAACTTCAAGTCTTTTATATGGAATATATGTTATATTTAAGTCAATAAGGTAATTGCAACTTGTAAGATAAGATTCATTAATCATAAATCTACAGTATTGAGACAATTATATGATATTCAGTAGTACAAATTTTCTAAAAAGGAGAGAGTTCAAATGAGAGTACCAACAAAAAAATCATTTAAAAGAATATTTATTAGCACTCTTACTATGATTATCTTTTATTTATCTATATCATTTATTAGAGGGGTTTCAATTAAAAATATTGATTGGATTGCAATCTTAGTATTTAGTTCAACATTTTTTATAGTCTCTATCCTAATTTGTCATAAAGAGGAACAAACTATTAAATAGTTTACAATGTTCTTAAATTAGGACTAAATAATTAGTATGATAGTATGGAGTTTAGAGCGTGAGTAACGTGATAACAAATAAACTGATTTACAAGGAAAATAATAATTAATCGTATTGGGGGAGGTACAATGGGAAAAGTGAGAGGTATCTGGAGTAAAAAACAAACAGATGAAAAAGCGTTGTCTGTACTTAGCAATGGTATCTGGAGAAAAAAACAATGGAGGAAAAAACAAACAGATGAAAAAGTGCTGTCTGTACTTAGCAATATTTGTTCTATAAGCATAATAATATTTGTATGTATGCAGATTTTAGGTTTTTGGAAAGTTGAAATAGATGTAATTATTCCATTGTTGGGTGTGTCAATGTTAATTCAAGCCATTCAGTATTGGAAGAAAAATAAAGAGGTTTCTAAAAGTTATTTATTGGCTGCGATACTTACTTTGGTGTTTTCAATTTTTGAATTTATAATAAAATAAACTCAAATTTGTAAAATGGATTGGATTAGCGAAAGTAACACAAGTGTAATTGTGTTAATTTCACATTTGGTCTATTGCTTATTCCTTAAAAATTTTAATGTATTTCAATAAGATAAATCTACACCATCGAGGTGATTACAAAAGTCATCTGACTGTGCAATATATTTTGCAATCTATGATCCAATAGAATACAATTTACTTATGGATCAACAGTTTTTTTGCTTTAAGAGTTCCTTATTTATTAAAAAATATTAATATAAAGTATTCAAGGAAGCTTTGGACAGTTATTATGATTAACTATATTACATTCGTGGTCCACAATATATCATATAATTAGATATATTCAAGGCTATAAGTATTTAGTTAAATTTAACCAAATGCTTAATAACCCATATATAGCTTAAAACAAATTTAATATTTTTTTGTATCTTTGTATTTGTATATTTTATAATAATTTTAGATTTAGTTTTAAATAATTAATAAATTATTTCTTTAGTTATATAGATAGTATAGTAAAAAAAAGATATTTAATCTTTTATTGATTCTTTGAATAATCCATTTGGAAATAAAGTAAATTTTCACTATCTTGATGATAAGGACATAAAAGTGGAATGCCACCGTACATGGTGAATGTGCGGTGGCATTTTTCTATGATAGGACTTACTTAGCAAGTAAAGATCTCTTGCTTTTGACTATTCACTATTTCACTTGCTTAAAGTGAATATATCTTATTGAAATAACTACCAAGGTAATGATTGTCCATGAAATAATCACATTGATATTAGTAAAGGGATTTTGCTGTGCATTTATACCTTCTATAAAAGCAAAAACTACAAACATCAAGTCTAACCAATTTGACATTATATAATATAAATCCTTATTGATATTAATAAATTAGAGCTAATTACAAATTAATTGTACCATAAATATCTATTCTTTATAAATATCATGTCATAAAATTACTTTTTTGTACTTAAAAGTAGTTTCACCCTTAAAACACGATTTAAATTGATAATATTACAAAAATAAACCAGTTAAAGTGTATACAATATAACATCTTAATATATTGTATGGGCATACTACTATATATATTTAGAAAGAAGGAATTAGATATGTCAATGATACCTATAGCGATATATATATTAATAGCAGTATTTATCTTATTAATACTACTTTCCATATTTAATAAGAAATTAAAGTTAAAAACAGTAATTATAAGCGAATATATACTATGGATTACATCAATAATAGGAATTGCTTTTATGTTTTTTTAACCTTAATAAAAAACTAAATTAAGATATGCAATTTCTCAGAACCAAACGTCAAAGTAATATCCCCTTAGTTAGTTTTATTTTTCTATTTCGCCATAAATAAACTCCCTATATAAATTAGATATTGAGTTTACTATATTTAAGTTATATTGATATACTGAAAGTAATACAATACCAGTTTAGGTACATTCACTTTGATGCTATTAACCTATTCCACCTTTTCGCGTGTATAGGCAAAAACACCCATTGACAAAAATATAACTATATTTTATAATTGATTTGATAATAATAATCAATGTCAAGTAGATGAAAGGAATGTTATATTTATGGCAAATTTTTTACCAGGACTAATTATGGGTTTTAGAGAGGGCCTTGAAGCTTTCTTAATCGTTGTAATTATACTTCAATATTTAAAAAAGAGTGGCAATATTACTTTTATGAAAAATGCATTTTCAGGAGCTTTAATAGGGATTTTAGCTTCAGTAGGAATCGGAGGAATTTTATTATTCATATCAAAATCTATTGGTAAAACAGATGAATTAACTAAGTTATGGGAAAGTTCATCAAGTATTTTAGCACTAATATTGATAACTACTTTTATCTATTGGATGATAAAACATGGAAGAAACATGGTTACTGAAGTTCAAACTCAAGTTAAAACTAATCTTTCAGCTATAGGCATTTTTAGTATTACCTTTTTTATGGTTGTTCGTGAAGGTACTGAAATTGCAGTATTTGTTTTTGCTGGCAAATATCTTTTATTATCAATATTTTTAGGTGTTGCTACAGCATTAATTTTTTGCATATTAATTTATTTCTCTTTAGTAAAGATAAATTTAAAGATATTATTTAATGTAACTTTAGTATATTTAATTATACAAGCTGGATTTTTACTAGGTTATGGCATCCATGAAGGCTTATCTGCGTTCCATTCTTTAAATATTATTTCAAGTTCAAGTCCACTATTAATTAAGGCATTCGACCTTTCAAAAACTATCTTCTACCATAAAGAAGGTATAATAGGACTTCCTCTTTACATTTTAATTGGTTGGTACTCAAAACCAGAAATAATACAATTTGTTGCTCAATATTCTTACACCTTCATTTTGCTTTTTATATGGCATAAAGAGGTTAGAAAATAGTAAGATTTTTGGAGTATCTCAAAATGTTTTTTAATCATTTTGAGATACTTTATTTTTTTATATATTCTAAAGTTTATCCTTGAATATGCTTCATACCCTTTTATTTTTTGATTCCTAAATTCCTAATATGCAATCCATGGTAATTATAGTATAATTAACTAAACATCTACGTCGTATTCGTACTCTCAGACCAATACATCTATAAATTAGAATGATTATAGATATATTTGTGGAAATTACAGCTAATATACTTAAGGTGATAGTTTTATCCAAACCTATTCAAAGTGTAAACTGGAGATTATTTATATAATGTAAAGTTCGGAATATATATTATTAATGTGGAATTTACAAAGGAGAGGTAACGTATGATTAAAGAAATTAAAACAAAGTTTTCTAAACGAACTATGATACTGATAACATTACTCGCAATAGCATTATTGTCAATTTTCGTTGTATAAAAATAGTAACAGCTCCAAGTTTTAATTCATCAAACATAAAGTCATTGGACGATAAAAAGGTTATAGTTATGAAACTCGCAGCATCAGCGGCAGCATCCTCAACAGCTTTATCGTTAATACCCGGAGATGCTGCAACGCCAATTGCTAATCAGATTGCAGAATTAAGTTCTTATTTCATTGTTGTACTGTGTGCAATTTTATTAGAAAAGATGCTAATTGGAGTAGTTGGTTATGTGTCATTTACTTTTATTATCCCTTTTGCTTGTATTTTAGGTGCTTGTTATTTATACAAAAATAAAGTTGTATTAAAAGATCTTGCAATAAAACTAACTATATTTGGAATCATTCTATTTATGGCAATTCCGGCAAGCATACAAGTAAGTGACTTAATGTATTCGTCTTACCAAGCCTCAATAGAACAAACGGTTGAAACTGCAAAACAAAACAAAGAATATATAGACGAAAAGAAAAATGAACTTTCCAAAGAAGACAAAAACTGGATTGAAAAGACTGGCGATTATTTATCCAATTTCACTTCTAAAATAGGAAATGGCATATCTGAAATAACTAAAAAGGGAGAAGATACACTTAGTACATTCTTATATACAATTGCTGTTCTTATTATAACCTCTTGTGTTATTCCGATAGTTGTAATACTAATTTTTGCTTGGGTTATTAAAATCTTATTCGGCTTTAATATTAAAGGATTAACTCGACAGGATGATGAACATATTTCCTCATGGGGTAGCGCCAACATTGCAGGCAAACCTCACGCTAAGGAACTAAATGGATAAAAAGTAGGAGTACATAAATGAAAAGCTTAGAATTATTTTCATAATTCTAAGCTTTTATTATTTTATTCTTTGTATTGAATAGCTTTAGCTGGACACCTCTGTATCGCATCTTTTATATTTTCAGTTTCGTCTGATTTAAGTGTTTTCTTAACAAGCTTTGCTTTTTTATTTATAAGAATAAAATTATCTGGTGATATTTTTGTGCATATTCCACAACCAATACAGTAATTTTCATTTACATTTAGTATAGTCCCCTCTTTATTATTAGTCATATCATCCATGGGGATATCCTCTTTTCTTACTATTATCGATGTAATATAAGCCATAAGAAAAATCGCGATAGTAGTTAAAGCCCATCTTATCGCCATAAATTTTGGTCCTAAAAATTTTGATTCATTAGCAAGCATTGGTATTTTAATAACTGCCCAGGTACTAAGCATAATTACAATATTTGAGACACTTGTTCCTTTTTTTAAAAGCATTTTACAAACTGGAAACGCTGCATATATAGGCCCTGCTGAAAAGCTTCCAAGTAAGAAAGACAATATAGATCCCTTAAATCCTGAACCTTCACCTAATGCATTTTCTATTGTTTTTTTCGGAATCCATGCTTCAATAAGAGAAGTTAGAAGCAATATAACTGGCATAATTATAAGCATTTCTTTCACATAATATAAACTGTTATTAAAAGACTGAGCAGCCTTGTTTGGCATTAAAATTAACAGCGCTATGTAACTTATGAACACTAAAGTTAAAAGCATATTATTTTTTATATTGTCTCTAATTGAGTTCATATTAATACCCCCATTAATAGTGCAATTATAATAGCAAATACAAAGCTTAAAGAATTTCTTACTATAGTAAACTTCATACCAAATTTTCTTTTTTCAAGTGGGAAAGTAACTATTCCTACCATAGTTAATGTTGTTAAAAATGCAACCACTGGAACTATGTTAGCACCTGCATTTACAAGAGAACCTACCAGTGGAAACGCAACGAAAGCAGGTATTAAAGTTATACTTCCTACAAAAGCTGAAATAATTGTGGATATAAAAATATTGGACTGACCCATATATTGCTTTATTGTATCAGGCGGAATAAAAGTTAATATTAAACCAATAAGAAATAGTATCCCAACTATCTCACCTATCATGTTTTTCATCATTCCACTTGACATCTTAATAGAGTTTAATGTCTTTTTTTTATCTTTAATCATTGACCAAATAAACCAGGTTCCAGTAATAACCCAAAGTGCCATAGTAAACATATCCATATATTGCGATTTCCCCTTTCAAAATATCTATACTTATATTATAATTTAACCTAAAGTATAAATCAGTTACCATGGTTACTAATTTTTTAAAAAGGAGCTAATTAATATATGTTAAACTATATACCTTTACTTAAAAAAATTGATTTATTTAAAGAACTTTCTTTTAAAGATATAGAACATTTATTTACTAAAGACTTATATGAAATTAAAAACTATAAAAAGGATTCTGTGATATATTTTCAAAATGAAAAATGCACTCGTTTTGATATAATTTTAAAAGGAACTGTATTAGTTCAAAAATTTGATTCTAATGGCAATGTACTAACTATTAGTGATTTTACTATGGGTGATGTAATAGGCGGAAATCTACTTTTTTCCCATAAAAATTTTTATCCCATGACAGTTCTTTCAAAAGGTGATGTCATCATCCTTCATTTAAAAAAAGATTTAGTTTTGAAATTTTGTCAAATCAATATTAAGTTTTTAAATAATTTGCTCGAATCACTCTCAGACAAAACTTTAATATTAACAGATAAAATTAAAACATTATCTATGAAAACTATACGACAATGCTTAATTGATTTTTTATTGTATGAGAGTTTTTCTCAAAACAACCTCATAGTAAAATTGGAACTCACAAAAAAAGAACTTGCTGAAAAATTTGGAATTCAAAGGCCTTCTCTTTCTCGTGAATTAAATAAGATGAGAATGGATGGGTTAATAGAATATGATGCTCATTCTATTACAATAATTAATTATGAGTCACTAACATCAATTTAATTTTCAATAAAGAGTAGTTTTTCCATAAAGTATTCAGAAAATATCAAAAATAATATAAAATAACGTGTTTTACTTTTCTTTCTACTGTAGTTAAACCACTTGCACCATCCTATTTATACCATGTTAATATTTTAGAGCAGTCAGTATTGCTAGAATCTGGATCATTAGGATCTCTTTCTAAAGAAGAATATAACCAGTATTATTTACAATGTTTATAATATACTATCTTATTTTTATAATTTTGGATTCAATTTGTTTTCTTGTTAAATTATAACCATTTGAAGGTAACCATAATTCATAGTAACTCCTATCTTTTTCATATGAGAATATCACACTATTTGTAACTATATTTTTCTCTTTTAAAATTTTCAGCACATCTTTTGCGTCCGAAATCTGGTCTACGCCATTAATCAGGTCTATATTTATTTGTATGTATGAAACATTCTCTTTAAATGGTATTGCACCGCTTCCCGTTACACTTTTTATGTGTTTCTGAATAGCTCTACCTTTAAATGCACTTTTAATCTTTGAGTTATATTGCATTACACTTTTGTATTGAATATAATCCTCGGAGATGTTTTCCTTATCTTTAGAAATAACAAAATATGTTCCATCATTTAAACAAATCACATCTGAATAATAGTTACCATATAAAATATTATTTTTTGTAAGACCTACTTTGAATGACAGTTTAGGATATTTTGTATCCAGATATTTTGTAAACTCACTTCTTATACTCAAGAAATAAATAAATGCGGCTATTATAACAACGAGTATTATTCCCCCTATTTTAATTAATACAACTTTCTTTTTAACCATAAAGTCCCCCTGATATTTATTTTTCACCGTTGTGTCCTTGTTTAATTATACAGTATATAAACACAATTATTTTAAAATTAAATTGTAAAATTTATGTACTTATTTATAAAGTTCACTTTTTATCTACATTACCTACAAAATTATTTTGATAATATGAAAGTAACACAATACTCAATTGAGTTACTTTCCTGTGGGTGCTATTACTCATTTTTAAAAATTACAATTATAATTAATATATGGTAATTATGGTATAATTAAATTAACATTTTATAATTTAATATAAAAAGGAGGATTTAGATGAGTATTAACCTTACTACAATTGTTTTTACAATTATTAACTTTGCTATATTAATAGCAATTATAATGGGGATATATAAATCAATACAAGTATTTACAAAGTATATTAATAGAAATAAAGAAATGGAGGAAAAGATAGATATTATTTTAAATAAATTAGAAAATAAAAAAGATAATTAATATTTAAAGTTACATATATCTTTTGCTTTTAGTACGTATTATATGAGATATACTTACTAATACTCACATAGGAGGAGAGTATTAGTCTTCTAGCTTTAATGCACCTTTAGCTGGAGTTTTAAATTTAGGTATACCAAGTATTATAGCAAATACTGATGAAATGCCTAAAAGATATGGATAACAAAGGTATTTCATTATTAAAAATGGTGAAATTGCTGCAAGACTAGAGGCAACCAAGAGTTGGGCACCATACGGTATACATCCTTGTACAAAGCAAGCAAAAGTGTCTAAAAGGCTAGCAGCTTTTCTCTTATCTACACCATATTTTTCAGATAAGTCCTTAGCTAGTGAACCAACTATAATTATAGAAACAGTGTTATTAGCAGTACATAAATCTACTACACTAACTAATATACCAATGCCAAATTCAGCCTCTTTCTCAGAGTGAATTCTCTTTTGTATTGTATTTAATAAAAAATCTATACCACCGTTGAATTTTATTAATTCACCTATACCACCAATTAGTATGGATATTATACATATGTCCTCCATACCTGCAATGCCTTTTGCACAAAGCTTAAGTACCATAAATATATTAAAGGAACCGTAAATAAGACCTATTATAGTTGCTAATATGATACCTCCAACTAATACTAATACTACGTTAAATCCTGTTAAAGCTACTACTAGTACAGCTATGTAAGGTAATATTTTAACAAGTTGGTAGTTATAACTTCCTGAATGATTGATTTGCATACCACCAGTTAAAAATGCATATATAAGTAATGTTACAATAGCTGCAGGAAGTACTATCTTAAAATTCGCTTTGAATTTATCTACCATTTCACAATCTTGAGTTTTAGTAGCAGCTACAGTAGAATTCGATATCATAGATAATCCATCACCAAACATAGCACCACTGACTACAGCAGCAATTAAAATCCCCATAGGTAAACCTGTTTTTTGTGCAATCTCAACTGCAATAGGTCCTAAAGTTACTATTGTTCCAACGGAAGTTCCAAGTGACATGGATATAAAAGAACCAATTATAAATATACCAGCTACTATAAAGTTAGGTGGGAAAATAGCTAGTCCTAAATTTACAGTAGAATCGACAGCTCCCATAGATTTGCTGACTTCAGCAAAAGCACCTGCTAAAATAAAAATCAAACACATAAGTATGATACTAGAGTCACCACCACCTCTACAAAATCTTTCAACTTTTAATTGTATAGGTATTTTTTTATTTTGAAGTATAGCTATAGTAGATGCAATTATTAAAGCTACAACTACAGGCATTTTATAAAAGTCCTTCATTATAATTGAAACGCCAAGAAATAGAACCATAAATACACCTAATGGTAACAATGCAATGGCACTACCTTTTTTTTCATCCATTATTTTAAATACCCCCTCTTATATAAGTTTCACTACAATTGATATTAGAATTTTATAAACTATTTTTTCAACATTTATATTAAACAGTTCTTACATTTTTGTTTATAAGAGGTATAACAACATTATCTTTAATATACACTTACTTTTATACACATTATATCTCATTTAACTTATTAAATGTACAACCAAACGATATAGTATTAAAAAATTCGGGCTATTTTATGATGTATGATTTAAATTATATAAATAAAGCGTGAGCTTATTATATTTCAAAATTCAGAAAACACATTATTGAATTTTCATATATCTTTCAACAAAAAATAAAGAAATGAATAAAGAAGTAAATTTACTTCTCTAGACATTTCTTTAAAATTATTTTTATACCTTAACTTTTATAATCTTACACATCTATTTTTTAATAGTTTTCTGTAAATAACTCAAAATATGCTTTTGGATGATCACATGCCGGGCAAACTTTTGGTGCAGACTTACCATCAAATATAAAGCCACAATTATTACATTTCCATAAAGTATTTTCACTTTTTATAAATACAGTACCGTCCTCAACATTTTTAGCTAGTTTTCTGTATCTACTCTCATGTCTTTTCTCAACTTCAGAAATCTTTCTATATACATTTGCAATGTCAGAAAAACCTTCTTCTTCTGCAATATCTGCAAAATGAGGATATAAAGTTGTCCACTCTTCATTCTCTCCTGCGGCGGCTGCTAATAAATTTCCTTTTGTATCTCCTAAGAAAATAGGATACCCTGCATCCTTAATTACAACTGCCTCACCATTTAATTCACTATTTGCTAAAAATTTAAAAAACCTTTCTGCATGTTCTTTTTCATTACCTGCTGTTTCAGTAAATATGTTTTGAATCTGCACATAACCTTCTTTTTTAGCTACTGATGCATAATAGGTGTATCTATTTCTTGCTTGAGATTCTCCTGCAAATGATTTTAAAAGATTTTCAGCAGTTTTTGTTCCCTTTAAATTTTTCAATTTTTATCCTCCTAATGCAATATTTTATGCTTTCCATAATCCATGAAGATTACAATATTCGCGTACACTTATAACTTTCTCATCTAGAATAAATAAAGCTTCCGGTTTATCTCCAGGATTTAAATATTTCCTAATTAACCTCCAAATTTTTATTTATTAAACCTTGATATTATTTACCCCTACTAACTAATCATTGTTATTATCATATACAAAGTTGCATGGACTTCCTTCACAATTTAATACTTCTTCATCATTTTCGCCAATATAAATATCATTATTAATTGTATCATTTTCTTTTGATGTTCCTAATAATTTTTCAATATCTGAAGACATAGATTCCGGTTCAGTAGTTGGTTCATATCTGTAAGCTATGTTGCCTTCCCTATCAATAATGAATTTTGTGAAATTCCATTTTATTGAATTTCCTTCTAAAAATTGAGGAAAGTCTTTCTGGAGCATGTCATTAAGTTTTTTCTCATTAGATAGGTTCAAATTAAATCCTTTGAAAGTTGCTTTTTCTGTAAGATATTTAAAAATTGGATTAGTATTTTCCCCACGTACATCGCTCTTCTGGAACATAGTGAACCTCACTCCATAATTAATTAAACAGAAATCCTTTATTTCAGAGTTTTCGCCTGGTTCCTGAGCTGCAAATTGATTGCTTGGAAATCCGAGTATTACTAGTCCCCTATCATTATATTGTTCGTGTAGTTTCTCCAACCCTTCATACTGTGGCGTAAATCCGCACTTACTTGCCGTATTAACTATAACTACTACTTTTCCCTTGTACTGCTCCAAAGAAACTTTTTCACCATCGATTGTAATTGCTTTAAAATCATAAATTGACATTTATTATCCCTCCATTTTATATCTTTTTATAAATATTAAAATACTATAACTTCCTGTCTCTTGAAAATATATGTTCAATAATGTACTCTTGTTTCAACACTCTTTAACAAATAATTTTTAACTTTTATTAGTTTAAATTTATTTTTTATTAAACAATAAATATTAAATAATAATTATTATCGTTTACTTGTTTGTAAAAATATCATAACACACAAAAAAATAAATTACAATAAAAATTTGAGTTTATTAATAGTATTTTAATTTTAAAGCGTACATTCTAAATTACCATCCATAATAATACAAAAACAACATGTTTAAAAAAGGGAAAAGTCATCCTGGAGTGCAGGTGGCTTTTCCCTTTTGGTTCAATATAAACCTTATGTAATTGAAAATATTTATTCAATTATATAATACATGCCTTATAATTAATTGCTTTAAACATAAACCTTATATTCTTTCCATATGTTTTCCAAAGTAGAAAATGTACTAGAAATTTTTTCTTTCTCTCTTAAGCCCACAGCTATTATTAACGCATTTATTATACTAAGTGGGGTTACAAGTGAATCAACAAAAGAAGTTATATTATTTTCTGCTATTAGCGTATAGTCAGCCTTCTCTGCTAATGGAGATAATAAACTATCTGTAATTACTACAATATTGGCATTTTTACCTTTTGCGAATGATATGGCTTCAATTGTTCTGACAGTATACCTAGGAAAACCTATCGCAATCAATATGTCTTTATTATCAATATTAAGCATCTGCTCAAATATATCACTAACACCATATTCAACTAACTTAACATTATCTAAAATAAGATTTAAATAAAAAGCTAAAAATCCAGACAATGCAGCCGATTGTCTTAATCCAATTATATATATTTTTCTAGCTTTGAATAATGAATTAACTATATCTTCAAAAGTTTGGTGATTTATTTTTTCTAAAGTACTTTTAATATTCTCAATGTCAGCTTTTAATACACTCTTTAGTACATTCTCTTGAGTGATGGAATCATTAGATAATTCCATTTTTTGTACTAAAGTTAATTTACTTTTAATTAATTCCTGAAGAGATTTTTGTAGTTTTGGATAACCATTAAATCCTAACACGACGGCAAATCTTACAACAGTTGATTCACTTACACCTATTGCAGCACCTAATTTATTAGCTGTCATAAACGCTGCTTTATCATAGTGCTCAAGTATGTATTTAGCAATTATCTTTTGACCTTTACTCATATGTGGTAATTTAATTTGAATTAACTTCATTAAATCCTGTTTGTTATTCTCCATAATTAACTCGATCCTTTCTATGTTAATTTCACCTTTCAGATGTTAGGCTGTCTAGCATTTTTCAAAGTCAAATAAAGTTTCATCTGCATTAACTATTATAACCTCATACTTCATTATAAACCCTCCTATATGGTTGTTCTATTAATTATAACATAAATGCTATATCTACAAAAATACTTATTATACCGCAAATAAAAATAAGAAAGGCTCGTGATTGACTCACAAGTCTTTCTTATCTACTAAAAATACAAATTATTATTTTATAGCATTAGAAATTTCAGTAAATATTATAGCAAGTCCTGTTGCACCTGCATCCGGGTGGCCTAAACTTCTCTCTCCAACTGCTCCCGCACGACCCATACGTGCTACAATTTTTTCAGTTTTTTTAGCTCCTTTAACTGCTGCTTTAGCTCCTCTTGCAAATGCTTCTTTGAAAGCTATGTTTTCTTTTGCGCTTTTTATCAAAGAATCGGCACATGGAACTAATGCATCTATTAAAGTCTTATCTCCAACTACAGCTCCTCTTCCAAAAGAACGTTCTCCTATAACTTGAATTCCTATCGCCGCGGCGTTCATCATTTCTGCAAAATCTAAAACTGTTAATTCAGTCTTTGCTTCAATATGTTTACCTGCTGCTCTAAATGCTGATCCCCATATTGGGCCTGATGCTCCACCGCAATGTTCCATTATTACCAAAGAACATGCATTTAAAAACTCTCCAATATTGATATGTTTTTCTGAAAGAATATCTTTCCATTCTCTCTTTAATTGTTTAAATCCTTTTGCTATACTCATACCAAAATCACCATCTCCGGCATGAGAATCTAATTCGCAAAATGGAACTTCATTTTCAATAATAACTTCACACATTTTATCAATAATATAAATCATATTATTAAAACTTACTTTTTCATTTTTAAGCTTTGCGAAGCTTTCATCTGTCTCTATTTTAAATGATACTGCTCTTTTTTCATCACTACAAGTATCTATACTTACATATTCAACTTGGTCTACAGGACCTGTTACCTTAAATGCTGGAGTATCACTTTCTTTTGATAATAGCACTTTAAGCTGATCATCTAATTTCATAATTGATACAGAGGCACCTTGCATATCTATACTTGTCATGTAGTTTCCTACAAAAATTCTGTTTATTTTAACATTTCTTTTTGCTAATTTACCAACAACTGAATTGTTAAATAAATATAATTCTTGTAGTGGTGTGCCTCCAAAGCCATTTATTAATAATGCAACTTCTTCATTGTTATCACCATCTATTTTCATATCTTTTAAAATAGAATCCACAGTTTTTTCTGCTAATTCATCTGCTGTAACCATTTTCTCTCTCTTAATTCCTGGTTCCCCATGAATTCCAACACCAAATTCCATTTCGTCTTCTGCTATTTCAAAAGTTGGAGTTCCTTTAGCTGGTACAGTGCATGATGTAAATGCAAATCCTAAACTTCTAACATTCGCAATAGCCTTTTGCGCAATTGACTTAACTTCTTTTAGTGATAATCCAAGTTCCGCTGCAGCACCTGCTATTTTATGTACGAGTACAGTTCCAGCAACCCCACGACGACCTACAGTATATAAGCTATCTTTAACTGCAATATCATCGTCTACTTTAACATAATCAACTTTAATCCCCTCTTCAATTGCTAAATCAGCTGCATTCTTAAAGTTCATCATATCTCCACTATAATTTTTGATAATTAATAATGTTCCTTTATCACTAGCAGTAGCTCTAATTGCTTGATATACTTGAATTTGAGATGGCGAAGCAAATATATCGCCGCATACTGCAGCATCTAGCATTCCTTTGCCTATAAATCCAGCATGAGCTGGTTCATGTCCACTTCCGCCGCCACTTATTAGACTTACTTTGTTTTTATTAATAACTTTTTTCTTTATTATTTTATATTTTCTAATAAACTCCAATTCTGGATGTGCCAAAACTATACCATTGCACATTTCCATTACTATAGTTTCTGGACTATTAATTAATTTTTTCATTAGTTATCTCTCCTCTGTTTATAATCTCTACCTATTTTATCTGCAGTTATAATTGATGCAGCTACCGCTTTTACATTTATTGGAAATGGCATAGAATGAATTGATTCTTCTGGAATACATGCCTTTTCAGCCACTGCCATAAGCTCTTCGTTTGTAATACTATCTACTCCTATATCTGATAAACAAACTGGCAGCCCAATTTCTAAACAAAAATCTAATACTTCATTTATTTCTTCTGTAGGTGAATTTTCCAGTACTAGCTGAACAATTGTACCAAATGCAACTTTTTCACCATGGAAGTATTTATGAGTTCCTGGTAAAATAGTTAATCCATCATGAATAGCATGAGCTCCAGCAAGTCCTGCACTTTCAAAACCAATTCCTGATAAAAGAATGTTTGCTTCAATAATATTTTCCAATGCTTGTGTTACTAAATTACAATCTGAAGCTGCCTTTGCTTTTACTCCATCCCTCATAAGAGTTTCATAACATGCCTTAGCAAGTGCTAATGCTGTATTAGTTCCCTTTGCTGGACCACATAAACCTTCTCTAAAACCACAAGGTAATCCTGCATTAACATTAGAATATGATTTTGAAGTTGCTCTTGCTTCAAAATATGTTGATAATGCATCGCCCATTCCCGAAACCAAGAAACGAGTTGGCGCTTTTGCTATAACTGATACATCAATAAGAACTACACTTGGGCTTTGCTTAAAGTAAGCATAATCATCAAATGCTCCTTCTGAAGTATAAAGTACCGCAGAGTGACTTGTTGGTGCATCTGTAGCCGCTATAGTTGGAACAATAATTAATGCTTCTCCCTCTGCAACACATTTAGCCGTGTCAATTGCTTTACCACCACCAAGACCGATTATGCAAGCACACTTATTACTTTTAGCAACCTCTTGTAATCTTGCAACCTCTCCCCTTGTACATTCACCTATAAAATCACTTTCTACAAAAGTGATTTCAAATTTTTTAGCAGTTATGTCTAATTTATCTTTAACACGTTCCACATCATCTTTATTAGCAATTAATAGAGCTGATCCTGAAAAACCCTTTACAAAATATCCTAAATTCAATAATTCATCTTCACCTTGTACATATTTAGTTGGACAAATAAATGCTTTTCTCATATTTTTTTCTCCTCGCTTGTGTAATCTTTTACTTTCGACTTAATTTCATTTTAACATCGTTTACATGATTATTCATTGTAATAACATGTCGAAAAATTACGATTCTAAACCGTAATTTTTTGATATCAATTTATAAAATAGTAATTTTATGCTTTCAGTAAATCAAAGAAGTTATTTGAAAAAGGAATAATTTATCTCCATACAGCTAATTCTCCTTAAAATATTTTCTATAAACAGCTGGTGTTAAACCTTCATACTTTTTAAATACTTTTATAAAATATCCTGTTTCACTAAAACCAAGTTCATCACTAATTTCATTAATACTCATATTTTTTTCTTCTAATATACTTTTGGCCCATTCAACCTTTAATCTTGATGAAAAGTTAGAAAAATTTTCGCCTATTTCTTTTGTAAATAACCTACTAAAGTAACTTTCGCTAATATGGCAAACATTAGCCATTTTTTGTATTGTAATATTTTCGCTTTTATTTTTATAAATGTAGTCTATTGCTGGTTTTAAAGTATTACTTACTGTAATCTCAACACCATTACTATAAATCTTTTCTCCAATATAAGCATTTATTAGAGCATTAGAAATTTCTTTTTTTACATGTTCCATATTTTTCATTGTGTAACCTACTAATGTATCTGGATCTATTTCGAACTCTTTTTTTATAGTTTTTTTATACATTTCTAGAATCAACTTTTTATCTAGAGCCTCTTCTACTACATAGTTACATAAAGAAAACAACATATTTGCAGTTTTCTTTACTTCCTCATAAGATAAAACAGGCAGTTCTTCATAATACTCCTTAAAATCCTCTAAAACATTTTTCGCCTTAGATTTTTTGGCAATTATTACTATTTGTTCTAATATATCTAAAGCATTAGGATCTGATATCTTTACTTGACCTGCCATAATTGCTCCAATATATTTACCATCAATTATTATTGGAATAGCTATTTCTACTATATTAAAATGACACAAATATATATATGCACTATTTAAACGAACTGCTTCTAATCCACCTCTAGAATCGCATTTTTGACAATATTTTTCAAGTTCCGGATTTGATCTTACTGATTTGCAGAATCTATTGCAACCACTATGCTTAGTGACTGGATTACCTTTATAGTCAACAGTTATCATTGCGAGCTTGGTAGATATTGCAAGAAGTTCTTGTAACCCAACCCATTTCTCTAAGTTTATTACTTTATTTAAGTTCAAATTTTTGCTCATAAATTTTGAATACCTCCTTACTACAACTAGTACCACTTAACTTTCTCACATGATTTTTCAATATCCAGTGTGAGTCTGTCTCCCTAATATTTCTTTATATTTTCACTCTCAATTAATAACATAAAAAAACCTTCCTTCCTCTCTATATTATAAATTACTCTCGATATCTCACTCATTCTTAAAATCTCATTATTTCAAAAAGAAACCTTCTTGGTATATATTGAATTTTTGTATTTATGTGGGC
>NZ_JAHLDV010000059.1 GCF_018861865.1 Clostridium frigoris | reverse complement strand
ATATGTATCTTTGAATCCAATAAAAGAAGAAGAACTTCTTATTATAGAAGAGTCATCGTCATAAAAATGTTAGAAATAGAAATTGCGACAACTATGTTGACAAACTCCGATTCAAGGATGAAATCATAACTGATAAGAAGAACGATATAATAGACATAAGGACATATCAGTCATTAGAAAGCGTGCATAATGAAGGGTTTGATTTCTCAGTATATGATTATATTGTCTGTGATGAATTCCATTACTTTTTAGGGGACGCTTCATATAATAAAACGACAGATATATCGTTGGAGAGGATACTATCGCAGAGGTCAGCTATAAGAGTATTCATGAGTGCCACAGGAGATTATATGAAGAGATACATTAACAATAATAAAAGGAAAATAACTATTGATTATAGCCTACCAATAAACTTTGACTATATAGAAAAGCTAAGTTTCTACTACGGTAATGACTCATTAAATAAAGTAATAGAGAACACTTTAAAGAAACATGAGAAAATAATACTCTTCATAGAGTCAGCAAAGGCAGCATATGACTTATACCTCCAATATAAGAAATATGCACTATTTAATTGTAGCAAAAGTAACAAAAACTATTATAAGTATGTTTATACAGATAAGATCAAAGATATGTTGAAGAATGAAAAGTTTGATGAAACAGTATTAATAACAACAACATGTATGGATGCTGGAGTAAACATAAAGGATACAAAAGTTAAAACAGTAGTTTGTGATGTAAGGGACGTAGGGGTCCTAATCCAATGTATAGGAAGAAAAAGGCTACAGCCTAATGACGGTAAGATACATCTATATGTAAAGGGTTTAAACAACCAATATTTAGGGGGAATGAAGAGCCAGTTAAAGCTTAATATTAAGAAAGCGGACTTCTTAATGTCCCACAATGTTAAAGAGTATATAGCCAAGTTCCCAAGGCAGAGTGACTACAATAACATAGTCTACGCAGATACTGTTGATGAAGATGATAAGAGCACTCACAAGATAAATGAATTAATGTATCTTAAATGTAGATTAGACATTCATGATATTGACAAAATGTTAGCATTTGGTGATTATGGTTACTGTAGATACTTAGCTGATAAGTTTGGATTTCATGAGGATGGCATATTTGAATATGATGTGTTGGAGGAATTTACGAAAAAAGATAATTTAAGTAATTATTTAGACTCGGTGGTGGGGATTCCATATTTTCAAGTTAAAGATAGAGTAGGGTTAATAAATAATATTCATTCTAAAGCTAACCGTAAACTACTAAAGAGATTAAGTAATTTAAATGGAGCATTAGAAGAGCTAAGATTACCATTTCGTATAATAGAGTTCTCAACAACTAGTATAATTAACGGTAAGAAAAAGAGATTCCGTAAAGCTTGGAGAGTAGAAAAACTAATAATTTAAACAAATATTGGCATGATTTGAGCGCAACCCTCTATATAGAGCCTTGTGATCAAAACGTGCCTTTAATCGCATAATGGGACAATAAATAAAGACACCTCCTAGACTGGAAAGATGTTTGTTGAAGAGAGTAATAATATATAATACATCCGCAACAACTAATAATAAGGTTGTTGCTGTTATAAATTGCGATCTATATTAAAAATCCAAGACTGACGTTAAATGGGTTAAGAAGATAACTACTAGGTTTATCATTTAATTTTGTGAGATGATGGATGTGGGTGATAGAATTCTGGTGAAGATTGTAGATATGGTTCGATGACATGATTGTTGGTTACAACTTAAGTGGTTTATTGGTATATATATTTGGATGCTAGAGTGTCTTAGGAGATATAGTGGAATGGCTTAGTATCAATAGGTGTTGAAGATATAGGATTAAGATAGTAACAATATAATCACCAAACACCACAAGAAAGTGTTAAAGCTAGTGAAGGGAGTAAGGGAGCCTATTTACTAATAAAAATAACCGCAGGCTCTAGGTAAGAGAGTTGTGAAATAAGGTTTATCTTTTATACGACAGCTTTAGGACGGTCATTGAAGGGAAGAAGCAATGATAGTGTGATTTAGTATGTTATTAATGAGTAAACAAATACATCTACAAAACTTTATATTATAAAAGATCTCACCTAGGGTATAATTGGAATGGATAGAAAGGAGGTGTGACAACAATTAATATGAATGATGTAGTCATAGGTATAACTCTAGGCATGGTGGTATTTGTGTTGTTAGAACTATGTATAATAATATATGTTTCTAACAGGTGTAATGTATCCCTAGATTATGATAAGGAGTTAGATGAAATTATGTGTAATGCATACCTGCAAGCTAAGGTAAAGAATGGTGACGTAAAGTTGGTTCAAGGCTTTAATGTAGTTAAGAATACGCTCCCATTCGATAACATAACCATAGATCCAAATGATGGAGGAAACTGTCTAGGGTATTGCTATGTAACAAGAGAGCTCTTCCAAAACTCTCTTATTAAAATTCTTAGAAAGAGGTTCAAGGAGATATATGATGTTTCGTTCTTGATGGATTCGGAATTAAATGACTTTACAATTAAAGTAGTTAAAACAAAGAATAAAATTAAGTATGAGGTAAGCCAAAATGTTTTTGAGATACTAAAGGCGTTAACTTACTATCAGAGAAGATTAAATGGTTATCTATCAATGTATAGAAGTGATCAGGTTATGCCAAAGACATATAGTGATAATGGATCTGCTATAAGGTATCATAATAGGTATCTACTAAGCAAAATAAGAATTTTCAAATCAAACATGTGTAAAACAATGGACTTGAATAAATTGATTCTAAGTAAGATTGATAGTAATAAGTTAGTTATTGTATGTATGGGTGGGCATGATAAGAACATAGCACATTGTGTTTTAGCATATAAGTATGAATTGATAGGCGATGAAGAAATCAAGATATTTGTTTATGATTCCAATATACCAATAACAGAGGACAATGATGTGTCCCAGTTCATATTTATATTATTTAAACTAGTTAAAGGGGAGTGGCAATACACATATAGGCCATCTATAGAAAAAGATATCTATATAGATTATAATTTTAATTCTTATGTACCAGGAGCAACTATTATATTCATGTAAGGTTTGGATCTCTACTTAGGTATAGAGGTCTAGGGATAGCTGTCAAATCCGACATGTAATTTACATAGAAAAACATTTAAGCAACATACTCTAAATGCTTTTGTATATAAATTAGTTTGTTTAAAATCGTTTCTTACTTGGTCTATTAGACCATACTTGGTAGTGAAAATATTAATTAGTACAAGCCATCTATTCTATGTGAGTGTAAGAATCCAAATACAATAAAAGATGCCAGCTATGGCATCTTAAACATTAGATGCAGTTATAGTAGTTTTATAGTATTACTCATTATACATTTCACTTAATACATTAGAAAAAAACTTAGAGGATTCAATCAGCATAGGTTTAAACTCATCTAGTTTTAGTTTTAATTCTTCGGTACCTAATTCAGTAATAGTATAGAACTTCCTTGACAGAGTACTGATAGCATTTTGTATATAGCCTGCGTTAACCATCCTCTCTAAAAGTGGATAGTAAGTACCGTGTGAAGGCCCCCATATATCATAACTAACACCTCTTCGTATCTCAGTTAGCATTTCCGCACCGTATAAAGGTTCAGAGCTTTTGTTTAGTAAAAATAGCGTGTATAGCAGTAAGAAACTTGAACTTGATATTTTAGTAAGAAACATCCTATTATACGCTGCCTTGTAGTCATTATTAGTGTTCCTCGTGGTAACAGCATTGCATCCTGTTGAGTCCAATTTGATAGTTGATATTACTGAATTTATCATTGTGTAACCTCCTTATAATTAAGCAGTTTAATGTCATGATTAGGACAACTGGAAAAGAGACTATCAATAGATCTAATAGCGTAAGTCTTGATAGTAATGATGCTAATAAAAGAGCCTTGAAAAGAACAATCCCCCCATTGACCTGTTAAGGTCATTATTTAAAACCTTGAGTTAGGTAGATACTTTAGCTTAAATTTTATTAAAAGACATTAAATCTGTTCTTGTAGGAGATATTTATTCACTAATGACCTGCTAAGGTCACTTGTTATAATGGAACTAACAACAAAAATTTACAGAAATAGTTATATACACTATTGATGTTCTGTATAGGGTCTTTTAATAGGAGGTTGTGACATCACAAGGAATATAAAGCAGATAGATGAGGGTTGTACAATTTTATGCATTATAGGGATAATAGCTATACATGTAGCAGCATCATAGATGTACCGAAGGACTATAAACAGTGATATTGTGGGAACAAACTGTATTCGTATATTATAGCAAACAGTGCCACTATTTATAAATCATTGATAATAGAGTGTTTAAGACAAGGCGTAAGCTATTTAAAGAAATACAGGATCAAATCATATCTCACTTGTCTAAAGCTATTCTCGCAAGGGGGGTGGGGAATTAAACTAAAGGATGTTACTTAATATATATAACCTGGTACTGAGAGAATTTATTTGGTTTTTTGTAATACGTATAAGGCATTTGTAGAGTTTGTGTAAGTGCATAGTTACTATATTAAAATGAGTTAGAGTTTATTAGTATAAAAGTAATGCAATAGAAAACTATCTAGAATTGGTTTATATTCTAATAGTAAAATGTGACTTATAAATTATATTAGGGCCGATGACTATATAGGAATATCAAATAATACGGAAAAATATGGTATAATATTTACAAGACCAAGCCCAAATTGAAGACTATGACTAAGGTTGATAAAATATATTCAGGGGGTGAAATTGTGGGGACAAGAAATAGTATTAATTTTATACCGCATCTGAAATTCAAAAATACAGAAATGATGATACCTGATCACATCGATAATTTTGTATTTCTAGCAAAAAAAGATGAAGATAAATGGATTGAAAGAAGTTGTGAGAAAATAGGTGAATGGAGATCTGTCTTTCGTAGTACATATATTAGGTGGGCACTATGTATTAATGGATTGTGTGTTGCTTCAGATAAATATGCTGATCCTACATGGAATTCTAAAAATAAATTTACTGTTAGCACTTTAAGAGCTGGTAAATATTGTGTTGAACAAGCAAATATTGTGGTTTGGGATGGGATTACTGCTTCAAAGGCACATAAGGATACCGTAGATATTATTGCTGAATGGGGTATGATTGATTTATACGGTTGTATAGAGGAATTCGTATTTAATCTTTATTCGATTTATTTGGACTATCATCCTAACATATTAATGGAGGGTTCTGAATTTAAAAAGTTAAGAAGAATTTATAATCAAAGAGAGGAGGGAGAAGCAGAGAGAATTTTATGGAATGATGCTTGGAAAGAAAGAATAGAAAAGTGGCATAGGAAAAAGCTTTATGATGGAATTGATAAAATATTTTTATCTTATTGCAATCATTCAAGAATAAAAGAACCATCAAAATATACACATACAACTATACAAACTTGGGCTGAAACGATAAAAGGTATAAGTATTCTGCGAAACTGCTTAATTCATGGTGTTGAAGTAGTTCCTAAAGAACTTGAAGAGTTTTGTCAAAAACCATATTGTATGAGTTTTGACTTTAAAGAAGGACAAACATTAAAAGTCAAATTACATCATTTACAATCAGTAGAAATGTTTACGGATCAATTACTTAATGCTTTAAATACTTCATTTTTAGAATTAATGTATCCGGAATTTAAGGAAATTATTAAGAAAATATAACTTTATCTAACAAGGCAAAATAATAAAACACTAGAGAGTTAGTAAAACAAAGCATTGAATAATTGTTAATTTCAGACGACCTTTTAAAGATTGTATACTATGAGGACTAACTTTTAAAAGTCACTAGACACTGGGTAAGTGTACTTCTAAGAGTACACTCTGTACCCATCAATTAAAGAAATAAACCTCAATTAAAGGTTTATACTATTGTATATATCAGTTATAACTTCCTTAGTTATTCCAATATATTTTAGTGTTATTGCTTGATTACTATGGTTTAACATCTTTTGTATTGTTGGTAGAATCAGAGGGTTATCCTTAGCATTATTCATATATATGATAAGCCCATGTCTTCCTAAGGCTATGAGTGCCATAGTTACTTTAACATTTAGTTCTCTAAGTGCCCCCTTTATAATCTTATGGGTTGCTTGAACAGTTAAGCGTCCTCCACCCTTTTTACTTCTAAACAAGTAGTCCTCTGGAATATATTCAGTAATGCTTGAAAGGTAATACTTGATTGCATCCTTTGCACCTCTATTAAGGGTAAGTTCTCTACCCTTGCCAGTCTTCTGTTCCTTGATAAGGATCGAACCAACCATATCTCGATTTATTAGTACATCCTTTACTTTGAGTTTTAAAAGATCACCAGCTCTAAGACCGACATTGATACTAATAACAAATAGCATGTTTTCTTTTATTATCCTTGCCTTTAAGATATTGCTCAATCTTCTCAATGTCCTTTAGTTTTTTAATTGGCTCAACTTCCATTGGCTTTGGTATGCCTCTTGTATTCAGAATGATATTAATTTGGACCACCTCCGTATTTAGTTAAGTTGTATTCAAATATCATTGTTAGTTGGCATTATATTTATAAAAGGGATACCTATTATTAATTGAATAGCCCTGAACGCTAGAAACACCAATGACTTGCTATATTTAAGCAAATGCCAACTTTGCTGATAAGTTGGCATTATTCCATCCCACCTACATCCCGTTAGGGATTAGCTTTGATATACGTATAGTCTTTCTGTAGAACTCATGAAAAAGAACAATTCACCATTATCCTGTTAAGGATGCTTTTGTTTTTTTATTACTAAGGTTAATTACAGCCTATATATTAGTTATATAAGTGTCGTTTCTATGTATGGACAATGAAGTAAAAGAAACGCTATTGCATAAGAAAGAAATAGTTCAGGTCTTTAAAGCAATTAAATATAAGAAAAAACTCTACATATACTTTAGAATTAGTGGATGTTCCGAAGGGAGACGAAAGGTATTAGGTATAAGGCCTGTTTTATATATAACAATAGCGTCAGGTTAGCATTGGTAAGTCTTAAAGCTAATGTATGGGGATTTATAGTTACAGATAAACAAATGTTTTAGATAGGCTTAGAGGAAGTAGTTACTTCTACAATACGAGTATATATCAGGAGGGGTGGGGCTTGAAACTAAAGAATGAACTTTAATATATATAACCTGATACTCAGAGAAATTATATGTGGTTTTTATTGTTATATATATTTTTTACACTATAAACACAATTTAGGAAGTGTGGCAACTAGGTAAGTCGGAATTGACATCTAATTTACAGAGAAAAACACTCAAGCATTAAATGCTTTTCTCTATAAATTAATCATATTGGGAAGTTTTACAATTTAATTCTAATTAAGTTTGATTTTTATATTTATTATAATACATCCACCTATAACCGCAGGCAGTAGAATATTTTCCTTGGCAACAAAGAGTTATATTACCTTTAGAGTTATAATGTAATTGAGCATCTTTGATTGAGTTGAATACCTCTAACGTATCTAAGTTTATTATGAATGGTTCGGATTGGAGTATTAATTTAATATCGTCAGTAGTATAGGTTTTGAAGCTATCTTCATACATCCAGTGGAAGTTGCCAGAAGATTTTCTTTTGTTTTTGCAGCATTGTCCAATATTAATAGAGTTAGCTCCAGTAGCAGCACTCGCATCTTTTATAGAAGGAAATATTTCTCCAGTTTCTAGACATACTACAGCTTTATTTAAAAAAGTCCTAGGAGTTCTAAGTTTAGATTCTTTCATAGCATTTTTAGAGTCATAGTTACACCAACCCAACTTAGCTCCACTTTTAAGATATATGCGAATAGTTTTGCGTGATAAGTGTAGTTTCTCGCAAATTTTAAGTATTCCTAAGTCATGCATCCAAAGTTTACAAGCACTAATTACTAAAGTACTATTAGCGAAAGCAGAACACTTCTTCCAATCGATATTTTCAAGAGATATTAAATCGGGTAATTCACTATTTAAGATACTATTTTTTATCCAATCTAGTTCTGATCTTTGTGCATCTATAACAATATAGTTTTCTATCCCATTGTTGGTCGCTAATTCTTTTTTTAGAGCATCATTAGCTATTTCTTCTTCCAGAGTACGTCTACGTGATGATTTAGTAGATAATCTCTTACAAAAATCTTTTATAGTATGCTGTGGACCGTTAACCTCAATTATACAATTAAATTTAGGAATATAAAAATCATAATATACTACAAATTTTTTTATGGATTGAATCCATATTGGGTAGTATTCAAGTGTATATTTTAAATTTAATTGAGCTAACACGGACATCACGAATTTAGACGGCCAGGATTTCCCATCTCCACATATTGGACAAGCAAAACCTGATTCATTAATAGTTCTAGCCCTCATACGTTTTATATAACCACAATCAGGACATTTCACATCAAATTTTTTACGAGTTGACCA
Source organism: Clostridium frigoris (assembly GCF_018861865.1). Taxonomy (GTDB): domain Bacteria; phylum Bacillota; class Clostridia; order Clostridiales; family Clostridiaceae; genus Clostridium_AD; species Clostridium_AD frigoris. The sequence continues at coordinate 11,571 of NZ_JAHLDV010000059.1, read as the reverse complement.
GCTAAATATAAAGGGTACAGTATTATCACAAAAGTAAGTTGTAAGATGAAGATGAGTTGTATTTATATCATTAATTCCGGTAACAGTTTTTTTGTGACTACACACTAAACAATCACTACCTCTATTTAGGGCTTTAGCAGTAATGGTATCTATGTTAGAACAATTGAGGCATAAATATCTATAAGCCTTAGTATTTGTAGTGGTAGTATTAGAAATAAGTACTTTCTCTAGTATTTTTAAGTTTCTATTGCTACTAGTAATAACATCATCAACATTATATTTATAATAAAATTGATCAACTGTTCTTTTAGTTTTTAAAATATTACTAAATCTAAGATCTCTTACTGAACTTATATATAGTTCATAAGTTTTATTGATATCTAGGAAGGTTATATTTAAGGATCCAGCTTTAGAATTATAACTATTAACATGAAGTGTATAATTGTTACCATTAAATAATATAGATAAATCCATTCCAACGGTAGATGTCCAATATGTTACTAACTTAGAACTATTCGCTCCTACACCAAGTCGTACAGGTAAGTGTGTTAAGAACTTTTTTTGGTAGGTATTTTTAATTTTCTTTATAGTTCATTCCTCCATCTCGTATAATTATTTTAATAGCTAGATTATGTGCAAGTGTCTGTTATTTTATACATGAGATGAATATTTTTTATAAGATATGATAATAATATTAAGTTGTCAATTCCGACATGATATTAATTTACAAATTAATTGATTAGTTATTGATATCAAATTTGAATGTTATCATCCGACTGAGCAGTAAAAACGTTTGACAGGCAGAAAGTATTGGTCTACGCAAGTAAATTATGTAGTATAAGTAGGCATAGCGAAGGAATATCGATGATAGAATCCGATTGTTTTTTTAGCAAAACAATAGCCTTAGTTTGCTATCAGTGGCACTAAAACATGAATCATCGGATAAGTGTAGTACTATGCAAATAAATACTTTAGGAAAGCTGTGAGAAGATAATTGCTTATACAAACACAATTTTATACTCAAGAGGGGTGGGGCTTGAAATTAAAATTGGTTCCAATTATTATTTTATTTAGTATTGACATACTAAATATTTAACATTACAATATGTACTATAATGATGAAAAATATTGGAAGGAGGGATACCTTGAATATAAATATAGATTTAGCTTTAAACAAGTTATATCAAATACAAATAGTTACAAGAGAACAACTATTAAATGAAATGCTAAGAGTCAAATTAACACATAAAGAATTGCAGTTAAATAGCAATATTGAAATTGGTAAAGAAAAGTTGTTCCAACTTATGAAAAAGACAACAGAAGATGAACTAGGGTTCTTCCCAGCTGATAGAGATGACTTTGTAGATATATATGAATCATTAAAAGAAATTGACCTGATAGATTTTACCCTTTATATATATAAGAATGATAGAATGGGTACGATAATTTCACAAAGCTATCTAACAACCTACATTAGAGGTAGAGTACAAAAGGTTAGTCCTAAAAAAATGCTCATAACCGAGGCTGAGAAACATTTATCTGGGTTAAAGCAATTTATAAAAGATTTTGAAAGATCACAATGTACGTTAACTACTCAGTCAAAACAAATGTATTTACTGTTAAAGTTGGCCTTTGGTGATTATCGAAATATCAAAATAGTATTTGAAACCATATATAGCGATTGTTTGATTAGCGAAAAATTCGACTATATATACTCACTACCTACCTTTGGGTGTAAACCTGAAAATATTGGACGTAAGTTTATTACAAGAGATAGTGATGGTATAGCTATGGAAAATATGCTTGAGCATTTAGAGGAAAATGGTACTTTAGATATCATTGTTCCTGCTAAGATAACTTTTGCTGGTATGGATTATAAAAAGCTTAGATCTTTTATAACTAATAACTATAATGTGAAAAGTATCTTTATATTGCCTGAAGGGACTTTTAAACCAACAACAGCTATTAAAACTTATTTATTTACTATTACAAAAGTTCCACAAGATAAAATTGAAATAGGTACATTGAAGCTAGGAAAAGAGACTTTTCTTGTAGAATACAAGAAACAAATAAAAACTAAAGAGTTTTTATCTCATGAGGATTGGCGAGTAGAGCTTTTACTTTCTGATGATGATGAAAATATACAGAAGTTTAAAAACTCTAATTTGGAAAAGGTAAAACTTAAGGACGTTGCAGAAGTCTTTAGAGGTAAATCTATACTAAAAAAGGATACTACAATTGGGAACATCTCAGTTGTAAATATTTCAAATATTGAAGATGGTGAGATCAACTATTTAAATATGGATACTATCGAAGAACAAGAAGAACGTAAAATTAAGAGATATGAGCTGATAAATAATGATGTTTTGCTTTCTTGTAGAGGTACAGCTATTAAATCGGCTGTGTTTAAAGCACAAGATAAACTTATTATTGCTTCAGCAAATGTAATTGTAATTAGACCAAAGGAAGAAGTACTCGGCGAATATATCAAAATATTCTTTGAAAGTCCCATTGGAATAGCTATCATTAAAAGTTTTCAAAGAGGGACAACTATAATGAATATAAACCATTCTGATATCATGGAGATGGAATTACCTATAGTAAAATTACAAAAGCAAAAGGAAATGATAAAAAGCTACAATGAAGAGAAGTGTATTTATAAAACTAACATTAGTGAAGCTGAAAACAGATGGGTTAGCATCAAAAATAATATTTATAAACAACTAATATGAAACGAAACAAGAATTGGAGGATATGGGTATGAGTTCTAGTGATAATCAAATTATTATATATCAAACAGAAGATGGTACTACAAAAATTGATTTGAAAATGGAAGATGAAACTGTTTGGTTAAGTCAGAGTCAGATGGCGGAGCTTTTTCAGACCACGAAGCAAAATATAAGTTTACATATTAACAATTGTTTTAAAGATGGTGAAGTTGATGAAAATGCAGTTGTCAAGGAATGCTTGACAACTGCATTGGATGGCAAAGCATATAGAACTAAACAGTATAACCTTGATGTGATAATATCTGTTGGATATAGGGTGAGATCATTGCGTGGCACTCAATTTAGAATATGGGCAAATTCTGTATTAAAAGAATATCTTAAAAAGGGTTTTGCTATGAATGATGACCTTTTAAAAAAGGCTGGTGGAGGCAGTTATTGGCATGAATTACTAGAGCGCATTCGTGATATTCGTTCTAGTGAAAAAGTTTTTTATAGACAAATTTTAGATATTTACGGAACCAGTCTTGATTATACAGCAAAGGGTAAAAATTCAATATTGTTTTTCCAAACGGTGCAAAACAAAATGCACTATGCGGCACATGGACATACTGCTGCAGAAGTGTTAATGGAACGTGCAAATGCAGAAAGTCCATTTATGGGTATGACAACATTTGAGGGCAAAACAATAAAGAAAAGAGATGTAACTGTTGCTAAAAATTATTTATATGAAGATGAGATTAAGATTTTAAATAGAATAGTTACTGCTTATTTAGAATTTGCAGAACTTCAAGCAATTAGACATATTCCAATGTATATGAATGATTGGATAAAAAAACTTGATGACTTTATCAAACTAAGTGGTAGCGAGCTTTTAGAAAACTCAGGAAAAGTTAGCCACTTAGAAGCAACAACAAAAGCTATGCTAGAATTTGAAAAATATAAAGAAAAGACAAAAGATGACCTTTCGGCAATTGAAATGGATTTTTTAGATGACATGAAAAAAGTACAGAAGAAATTAGAGAAAGATGGAGGAAGAAAATAATGGGAGTAAGTTTAGAGTTTGAAAATAAACTATGGGAAATGGCGGACAAGCTAAGAGGGAATATAGAAAGTAGTGAGTATAAGCATGTTATATTAGGTCTTATTTTTTTAAAGTATATCTCTGATGCTTTTGAAGAAAAACATGCAGAGCTAGTAGTAGATGGAGATGGATTTGAAGAAGATAGAGATGCTTATACAGAAAAGAGTATATTCTTTGTACCTCCAAGCGCTAGATGGGAATTTATTAAAAAAAGTGCAAAGCTAATAACAATAGGACAGATCATAGATGATTCTATGATAGATATAGAAAGAGAAAATGCCTCTTTGAAAGGAGTATTACCTAAAAATTATGCAAGACCAGAAATTGATAAAACAAAGCTTGGGGAGCTTATAGATTTATTCTCATTTAATTTAGGAAGCAAAGAGTCAAGAGCTCAAGATGTATTAGGACGTGTATATGAATATTTCTTAGGTCAGTTTGGAAGTTCTGAGGGCGAGTTCTATACGCCACCATCAATTGTAAAGCTTCTTGTAGGAATGATTGAGCCATTCAAAGGTAGAGTATATGATCCTTGCTGTGGTTCAGGTGGTATGTTTGTACAATCTGGAAAATTTGTAGAGGAGCACAAAGGAGGTAACGACGACATCCATATATTCGGTCAAGAATATACGGCTACTACATGGAGACTTTGTAAAATGAACCTTGCTATTCGTGGGCTTGATGGAAACTTAGGAGAGAGAGATGCGGATACCTTTGGTAATGATCTTCATAAGAACCTTAGAGCAGATTATATCCTGGCTAACCCACCATTTAATGTTAGTGACTATACATTAATACAAGATGACGTACGTTGGAAATATGGCATTCCGCCACAAAATAATGCTAACTATGCTTGGATAGAACATATGATAAGCAAGTTATCACCTAGAGGTATTGCTGGTTTTGTACTTGCTAATGGATCCATGAGTACCTCAACAAATGCAGAAGCTGAAATTAGAAAAAATATTATAGAAGCGGGACTTGTGGATTGTATTGTGACCATGCCAGCAAACTTATTTTATAATGTGGCGATTCCAGTTTGTTTATGGTTTATCTCTAAGAAAAGAGAAAATCGTAAGGAAAAGATTCTATTTGTTGATGCTAGAAAAATGGGTACTATGCTTACGCGTAAGCATAGAGAATTATCTGATGTGGAAATTAAACATATATATGATACATATCATAATTGGAGAGATGAAAAGGAATATAAAGATGTTAAAGGTTTTTGTAAATCAACAAACATTGAGGAAGTTAGAGGTCACGAGTATATATTGACTCCTGGACGATATGTTGGAATTGAAAAAATATAAAACGATGGTGAACCATTTGATGAAAAGATGACAAGGTTAGCTGGTAATATTTCAGAGCTGTTTTCTAAATCTCATAAATTAGAAGAGGAGATCAAAGATAGGCTGGGGGCGATTGGGTATGAGTTCTAGTAAATATTTAATAGTATTTGATTCTAACATTCTTTATGAGCAATATGATAAAAAAGCAGATTTTAGTAGATTTTATTTCAACTCAACGCTTACCAATATTATTGATAAAATTGAAGAACTAGACGTTTATGAGCATATTAAAGTTGCAATTCCTATTGTTGTTTGGAAAGAAATGAAACAACAAAAAATAAGTGCATATCATAAAAAATTAAAAGAAGTAAAAGATAAAATAGAAAGATTTATATTTCCTTCTTTCATGGTTAATAGTGAAAATGATGACTTCAATTATGAAACTTATTTAGAAGAAGAAATAGTAAAATATAGGATAGAACTTGATAAAAAGTTAGTCGAAATAGTAGATTTTGATTTGCCAACATCAAACCGCTTTAGCAGTATAATTGATAGGGCATTTAAGAAAAGACCGCCTTTTGAAGGAAAAGATACCAAATCAGATAAAGGATTTAAAGATGCTTTGCTTTGGGAAAGTATATTAGAGTTTAAATCTCAAGATAAGGACATTTGCATTTTATATTATACTAATGATAAAATATTTAACGATGATTTGAAGAGAGAGTATGCAGAACTATTTGATAACTCAGAAATTAAAATATTCCGTAAAGATGAAGAAAATATATTAATGAAAGAAATAGAAAATATAGCTAAAAATATTGATGAGTATACATATATCCCAGAGATGTTTGATGAAGATCAAGATATGAAAGATTGGTTACAGTCTGCAGACTTTAAAGGTCAATTTTTGAAATACTCAGATGATTTTAAAGCTTTAAATAAATATATTAGTTTTAGTAGCATTGAAATTCTTGATATTGATAATATTAGTGAAAAAGAAAAAATAAACGAACCTAATCCTGAAATGCAAGTTAATTTAAGTGCAGAAGTGACTTTTGATGTTAAAGGAGCGACTCAAATAAAGGACACTTATGAAATGTTAGTTTCGGTTAATGTTATGGATGAAGTGGCATTTTCGATAGAAAACGTTGATATAGAGGATGGGAGTGAAGAAAATGAGTAATTGGGAAAAGGTTAGATTAGGGAATGTAGTGATTTTTAATCCGCGTGAAAGTATCTCTAAAAATCAAATAGCTAAAAAAATATCAATGGAGAAATTAAAACCTTTCACTAAGTTTATAGATAAGTATGAAATGTCTATATTTAAGGGTGGAACAAAATTTCGAAATGGTGATACCTTATTATCTCGTATTACACCTTGTCTTGAGAACGGAAAAACATCTCAAGTTACAATATTAGATGAAAATGAGGTAGGTTTTGGATCTACTGAATTTATAGTTTTAAGAGAAAAGGAAGGAATTACAGACAAGGACTATATTTATTATTTATCAATAAGTCCTATATTTAGAAATATTGCTATTCAATCAATGGTTGGCTCATCAGGTAGACAGAGGGTACAACAGGATGCGTTAGAAAATATTGAAATATTCATTCCATCCCTTCCAGAACAAAAATCTATAGCAGATACATTATCTTGTTTTGATAATAAAATAGAAATAAACACTCGTATCAACAAAATCATTGAAGAAATGGCACAGACTATTTTTAAGAGCTGGTTCGTGGATTTTGAGCCATTTAAAGATGGTGAGTTTGAGGAAAGCGAGTTAGGAAGTATACCTAATGGGTGGAGAACGGGTACGTTGGGGGAACTTATTTATGATACTTTAGGCGGTGACTGGGGTAAGGAAATATCTAAAGGTAAGTTTGTTGAAGAGGTTACGTGTATAAGAGGTGCAGATATTCCCAAAATAGCTTCAGGTAATAAAGGGAAGCCTGCGACAAGATTCATTTTAAAAAAGAATTTAGAAAAGAAGCAGTTGTCGGGGGGACAAATTATTATAGAAATATCTGGGGGGAGTCCAACTCAATCAACTGGGCGTACCGCATTAATAACAGAAGAATTAGTAGCTATATATGATAAACCTTTGATCTGTACTAATTTTTGTAGAGCATTGTCTCTTAAAAAAAATAGTTATTCGACTTTTGTATATTCAATGCTTCAATATTTATACAAAATTGATTTGTTTTTTCAATATGAGAATGGCACAACCGGAATAAAGAATTTAGATACAAATAATTTGTTTAATAAGTATCAAATAGTTATACCTACAGATAAAATTATGGGAGAGTATGAAGAGGTATTTAGTACATTAATAAAATCTATATACAATAACGGAAGTCAATCAGATAAACTATCAACTATTCGTGATACAATACTGCCAAAGTTAATAAGTGGTGAAATAAGAGTTCCAATAGAGGGGGTGGAATTGAATGGCTAATAATAATTTTTGTGAGTCTCACTTAGAGGAAGCTACACTTGAGTGGTTTGAGGAACTAGGATATGAGGTAGTATTTGCACCAGATATTGCTCCAGTGGGTGAGTATGCTGAGCGTGAAGATTACAGTGATGTTATATTATCTGATAGGTTAAGAGATGCTCTTTCAAGAATAAATCCTAAAATGTCAAGTGGGGCTATTGAAGAAGCTTTTCGTCAGATTTCAATACCACAAAGCCCAAGCTTACTAATGAATAATAAAGCGTTTCAGAAGATGGTAACTGATGGTATAGATGTTCAAGTGAAGCAAAAAGATGCTAGTTATAAAACGGAAAAGATCTATGTGTTTGATTTTGAAAAGCCATTAAATAATGAATTTATGGTAGCAAATCAGTTTACAATAGTGGAACATGGTAAGGAAAAAAGGCCAGATGCAATAGTGTTTATAAATGGAATTCCACTAGTAGTTATAGAGCTTAAAAGTGCTAGTGACGAAAATGTAGATATAACAGATGCGTATAATCAGCTTCAAACTTATAAGATAACTATACCTTCATTATTTACCTACAACTCATTTATGGTAACCAGTGATGGAATTAATGCAAGAGCTGGTACATTAACTTCAGAGGAAGATAGGTTTATGGCATGGCGGACTATTGAGGGTGATGATGTTGCCCCAGTGTCTATTCCACAGCTTGAAGTACTAATTAAGGGTATGTTTGAGCGCAACCGTTTCCTTGATATTATTAAACAATTTGTATTATTCCAAAGTGATGGTAAGGATACATTTAAAATACTTGCAGGCTATCATCAGTACCATGCGGTAAACAAGGCTGTTGAAAGTACAGAACGTGCTACTATGCAAAGTGGAGACAGAAGAATAGGTGTTGTATGGCATACCCAAGGTAGCGGAAAGAGTTTGACGATGGTTTTTTATGTGGCAAAACTTGTTATTAGTTCAGAACTTGGAAATCCAACAATTGTGGTTATTACAGATAGAAATGATCTTGATGATCAGCTGTTTGGTACATTCTTAAAGTCGAAAGATATACTTAGAACTACGCCAGTGCAAGCTACAGATAGAACGAATCTAAGGGATTTACTTAATAACCGCACCAGCGGAGGCATTATATTTACTACTATCCAAAAATTTTCACCAGATGATAAAGGCGACGCCGCACCTGTACTTACAGATCGTAAAAATATTATTGTAATGGCTGATGAAGCACACCGTAGTCAATATGGATTTGGTGCTGATATTGTTAAAAGTGATGACGGTGCTGATGTAAAATATGGTTATGCGAAGTATATGCGTGATAGTCTTCCAAATGCTTCTTATATTGGATTTACGGGTACACCAGTTGAACTTACCGATAAAAATACTCGTGCAGTATTTGGAGATTATATCGATGTTTATGATATGGCCAGAGCTGTAGTTGATGGTACAACGGTTAAAATCTTCTATGAAAGTAGAATTGCAAAACTTGAACTCCCTGAGGAAATGAAACCTATAGTTGATACTGAGTATGATGAAATCACAGAGTATCAAGAGGTAGGTCAAAAGGAAAAATTAAAAAGTAAGTGGGCAAGACTTGAAGCTATTGTTGGATCAAGTCAAAGAGTTAAGTTAATAGCAAAAGATATTGTTGATCATTTTGAAAAGCGGGAGCAGGCTCAAGAATTTGAAGGTGGTAAAGCCATGATCGTTGCCATGAGTAGAAGAATTGCTATTGATTTATATAAAGAAATTGTAGCACTTCGTCCAGATTGGCACAGTGATGAATTAATGGCTGGTAAAATAAAAGTAGTAATGACAGGTAGCTCCTCTGATCCTGTAGAGTGGCAACCTTTTATTGGTACAAAGGCAAATCGTGAGACACTTGCTAAACGTATGAAAGATAAAAAAGACGAGTTACAATTGGTAATCGTACGTGATATGTGGCTTACAGGGTTTGATGTACCTAGTATGCACACAATGTATATTGATAAACCAATGAGAGGTCATAATTTAATGCAAGCTATAGCTAGAGTAAATCGAGTATTTAAGGAAAAGCAAGGTGGGCTTGTTGTTGATTATATAGGGATTGCTGAGAACTTAAAAGAAGCACTTTCACAATATACAGAAAGCGATAAAGAGACTACAGGTGTTGATACAGAAGTTGCATCTATGGTACTTCTTGAAAAGCATGATCTCATAAAAGAATTACTTCATGGTCATGACTATAGCAAATTCTTTACTGGTAAATCAAGTGAAAAAATGAAAGCAATCGTAGAAACTATGGATTATATTATTGGACTTAGAGAAGATAGGAAGAATGATTATATTAAACTGGTAACAGAGCTTGCAAGAGCATATTCTCTATGTGCAACAACAGACATTGCAGAGAGATTAAATATAGAGATTGGATTTCATAAGGCAGTCAAAGCAAGCTTAATCAAGATGATTAGCGATGACAACAAGAAAAAGACAACATCCCAGCTTGATAATGAATTAAATCAATTGATCTCTAGATCAATATCTTCAAATGAAGTGGTAGATATTTTAGCATCAGTGGGACTTAACAAACCTAACATAGCCATTCTTTCTGATGAGTTCCTGGAAGAAGTTAAAGGAATGAAGCAGAAAAATCTAGCTGTAGAACTACTAAATAGATTGCTAAAAGGTAGTATTAAATCTTTTTCTAGACGCAACCTAGTGCAATCTAAGAAATTCTCAGAATTACTAGAAGCTGCTATTATAAAATATCAAAATAGATCAATCGAAACTACCCAAGTTATCATGGAACTCATAGAACTTGCTAAGAAAATCACAGAGGCAGAAAAGCGTGGTGAATCTACAGGTCTTACTCCTGATGAATTAGCATTTTATGATGCTCTATCTGACAATGAATCTGCAAAAGAAATTATGGGCGAGGATATACTAAAACAAATAGCTAGAGATCTAACTGTGTCTATAAAAAACAGTATTAGTGTTGATTGGTCAATTCGTGAAAGTGTTCAAGCTAAGATGAAGATGACTATAAAAAGGCTACTTAAAAAATATGGCTATCCACCAGATAAGACAATGAGGGCAGTCGATATTGTAATGGAACAAACAAAGCTTATGTGTTCTAACGAAGTGATTTATGCACCAAGTAGTAAAGATAAATCTTACACTGATAGGGTTGCAGAGGAATCAAACGATTACTTATAAATTGTATAAGAAGGAATTGGTTTTAGTTTTTGCTTATATGAATATCAATAAAAAGTAGGGAGGTCATAATTATGGCAGATATTAAGTTTGAAATACAAAAAGAATTAGGAACTATAGCAGAGTCAGCAAAAGGGTGGACTAAAGAACTTAACCTTATTAGTTGGAACGGTAAAGAGGCCAAGTATGATATTAGAGATTGGGATTTAGAACATAAGAAGATGGGTAAGGGTGTGACGTTGTCTGTAGAGGACTTAAAGAAGCTTAAAGATATACTTAATGGTATGGATTTATAATTAATTTAGAGGCATCCAGTATTGTAAAATCATAAAAGGTTTACAGAAAACAAATGGTATTTTTGTACCAAATAATTAAGAGTAATCAAGTAAGGAGGATCATTATGGGATTAGTATTAGACAACAGGGAAGATAAAAGTCTTGCCCAGTTATGTAGTTATCTTGATTTAGAAGTTAGGAAAGCTGCAAATAGAAATGGTAACGGTTTTTTGGAACAAGTTTTAAGTTGTAGTGGAGTGTCCTCGTTAATTGCAGAATATGGATATTATTTTGATCCATACAGCTTTAACAGGGGGTATAGAAATAATAATGATAGTTTCAATCCCGAATTAGGAATGCTCAAACTTTGCTCTGAAATTAAGAATAATAAGGAAGTATTAAACGAATTTCTTAATGAAGTTTTCATGAGATTACATGGTATCGGAGTTTGTCAACATAGTTGTCGCAATTTCTATTTCTAACATTTTTATGACGATGACTCTTCTATAATAAGAAGTTCTTCTTCTTTTATTGGATTCAAAGATACATAT